>CAZAVU010000005.1:80355-103142 GCA_964488805.1 uncultured Odoribacter sp.
GATAAGGGAGTAACCTCAACCAATTCGTCACTTTTAATGTATTCCAAAGCTTCTTCGAGGCTGAATTTGACTGGAGTAATTAACCTGGCTTTTTCGTCAGACCCTGAAGCACGGACATTGGTCAGTTTCTTTGACTTACAAACGTTAATGGTAAGATCGTCAGCCCTGGAATTTTCACCAATCACTTGTCCTTCATACACTTCCTGACCCGGATCAATAAAAAACGAACCACGATCCTGAAGTTTCCAGATTGAATAGGCAAACGCAGCGCCGGTTTCCAAAGCGACCAGCGACCCGTTGGTCCTGATTTCAATTGGTCCTTTATATGGCTGATATTCAACAAAGCGATGGTTCATTACAGCTTCGCCGGCAGTTGCCGTAAGCATGTTGGTACGAAGCCCGATAATTCCGCGCGACGGAATTAAAAATTCGAGGTGAATACGGTCGCCTTTCCGTTCCATATTTTGCATCTCGCCTTTTCGCGACGAAACCATTTCAACCACTTTCCCTGAATATTCATCCGGAACATCCACGTGCATTTCTTCGATAGGTTCACACCTTTCGCCACCAATTTCTTTATACAAAACCTGTGGCTGACCAACCTGAAGTTCATATCCTTCGCGGCGCATGGTCTCAATCAGAACCGACAAATGCAGTACCCCGCGGCCATAAACAACATACGAATCAGACGATTCAGTAGGCATTACGCGTAATGCAAGGTTCTTTTCCAGTTCTTTTTCCAGGCGGTCCTTTAAATGGCGGGAGGTCACAAATTTTCCTTCTTTTCCATAGAACGGCGAATTGTTGATCATGAAGGTCATGCTCATGGTTGGTTCATCAACAGCAATCGGATCGAGCGGTTCCGGATTATCGTAGTCGCAAACGGTATCTCCGATGTCAAACCCTTCAATCCCCACCATGGCACAAATATCTCCGGAAACCATCTGTTCAACCTTTTGGCGACCCAATCCGGTAAATGTATGCAGTTCTTTTACCCTCGTTCTTTTCACAGAACCATCGCGTTTCACCAGTGTAACATTCATGCCCTCGCGCAGTTCGCCACGATGAATACGGCCAATGGCAATACGGCCAACATACGATGAATAATCAAGCGAGGTGATCAATACCTGAGGAGTTCCCGGATTGTCCACCGGACCTGGAATATATTTCACGATAGCTTTCAGCAAAGCCTCGATATTATCGGTAGGCACTTTCCAATCATCCGACATCCAACCTTGCTTGGCCGATCCGTAGATGGTCGGAAAATTCAACTGTTCTTCTGTAGCATTTAAACTGAACATCAGGTCGAAAACCTGTTCATGAACTTCTTCGGGACGGCAATTCGGCTTGTCTACCTTATTCACAACCACAATGGGTTTCAGCCCCAGTGAAAGCGCTTTCGACAACACGAAGCGGGTTTGAGGCATGGTTCCCTCAAAAGCATCGACCAAAAGCAAAACGCCATCGGCCATGTTCAAAACCCGTTCAACTTCCCCTCCAAAATCGGCGTGCCCGGGAGTATCAATGATATTGATCTTTATATCATTATATGTGACTGACACGTTTTTTGCCAGAATCGTAATTCCTCTTTCACGTTCCAAATCGTTGTTATCGAGAATCAACTCTTGTTTCTTCTCGTGTTCTTTCATGATGTTACAATAGTAAATCATCTTGTCAACCAACGTGGTTTTACCATGGTCAACGTGGGCAATAATAGCAATGTTTCTTATCTTTTGCATAGGTTCCAAAAATGAGGTGCAAAGATAGCCTAAATAATTCTTTCAGGATTGCTTTTACGCCGAGCGGAAGTTTAAGTTTTTGTAAATCTTGATCTTTTAACAATTAAGCCACATTGAAACAAAAAAAACGGAGAACTCTTTGATCAGAATCCTCCGTTTTTCCTATGTGCGGTCTCTATTTTTTAATTACATCCACGACTCCTGAATTTTAAAATCTTTAGAACCAATATTGGACGCCTTTTCTTTAATTCATGGGCTTTTGCTATCGCAGTTTATCTATTTCTGAAATATATTCGAAATAATATTTCTCCTTCATAGATGGAATAACATGAAACCCAGGCATGATATATCGTACAATACCGTTTTTATCAAGAATTAAATTCGAAGGGAACCCACAAACATTGTATTTATACTTACAAAGATTTGGATCAATTGCAACAATGGTATATTTAGGAATTGGGATTAAAGACAATTGTAATGCTGGATTTGAACTTACTTTCTGCAAATTTTTCTCCGATTTGAAATAATCCAAATAATCATGTTTTGTTCCAACAAAAAAACCGATTACAGAAACATCTATCGAATCCGCATAATGTTTCAATAACCGATTTAAATAAGGAATCTCCTGCATACAGGGCGGACATCCTGGTTCAAAAAAATTAAAAAAACAAATCTTACCTTCAAAAAAGCTTTGTTTTAGTGTATCTCCATTGATAGTAACCCAATCCTCTATCGGAAATCTTTTATCCTTCCAATCCAAAAACGGAACAGGCTTGAAATCAGCCTGGGCATTTACAACTAAGGAGATGAAAAGCAAAGCAAAAAGAAAATAAGCTTTCATTAGGCTATAATTTATTTATGCCGTTTCTTCAATTCTCTCGCCAGATCTTCAATGCGATATCCCTTATGCGACAACAAAACGATGAGGTGATACAACAGGTCTGCCCCTTCATAAATGAAATTTTCGTCGTCGTTAGCCATCGCTCCAATGATGGTTTCAACGGCCTCCTCGCCCACTTTCTGGGCAATTTTGCGTGTCCCGCTACGAAATAATGAAGTTGTGTACGAACCTTCAGGCATTTCCTGTTTGCGCTGATCAATAAAATCCTGCAGATATTCCAGAAATACCAAGTCGCTTTCCTGATTTTCTTCGCCCCAGCAAGTATCATCGCCCGTGTGGCAAACCGGCCCAACCGGATTTACTTTGATCAGCAGCGTGTCGTTATCGCAGTCTGAGACAATTGAAACAACGTTTAGGAAGTTTCCCGATTCTTCACCTTTGGTCCACAGCCGGTTTTTGGTGCGGCTGAAAAAGGTTACTTTACCCGTTTCCTCCGTTTTCTGAAGGGCTTCTTCGTTCATAAATCCCAACATCAGCACCACATTGGTGGTATTGTCCTGAATGATCGCCGGAACTAATCCGTTGAGTTTGCTGTAATCAAGTTGTGTATTTTCCATTTTATTCTTTGTGTTGCTTCGTGAATTCTTTGTGTTGCATTGGGTTAAAAATCCGACACAAAGATGCACAATGTTTTATCTTATCACAATTCCTTTACTTTTCAAATAACTCTTCAAATCGGGAATGGCTATTTCCTTATAATGGAAAATGCTGGCCGCAAGCCCGGCATCGGCCTTCCCTTCAGTGAACACATCCACAAAATGATCCATGTTTCCGGCGCCACCTGAAGCAATGATTGGAATGTGCAGCATCTCCGACATTTTCGCCAGTTCCTTGTTGGCAAAGCCAGCCTTGGTTCCGTCGTGGTTCATCGAGGTAAACAGGATTTCGCCTGCACCGCGGTTTTCGCCTTCCTTGGCCCACGAGAAAAGCTCTTTATCCGTCGGAATGCGACCACCGTTGACAGTCACGGTCCAATGATCGTTTTCTCCCCGCGCATCGATGGCCAGAACCACAAACTGACTTCCAAAATTCAGCGCCAAATCGTCAATCAGCTTCGGGTTGCGAACTGCTGATGAATTGATACTGATTTTGTCGGCACCGGCACTCAGCAAAGCGTCGGCATCCTTCAGTTCGCTGATTCCACCCCCAACGGTAAACGGGATATTGATTTCGCGGGCAATGCGCTTGACCAGTTCTACAAAGGTTTTGCGGCCTTCGTGCGTGGCCGTAATGTCGAGGAAAACCAATTCGTCGGCGCCTTGTTCTGCGTAAAGTGCGCCCAGTTCAACCGGGTCACCCACGCTTTTAATATTCACAAAGTTGATGCCCTTCACGGTCTGACCGTCTTTAATATCCAGGCATGGTATGATTCGTTTTGCTAACATATCCTTAGTTTATCAGTTTGACAGGCAGAAGGCAGAAGTAACTACACCGTTCAAAAGGATACAGGCAGAAGGCAGAAGTAAAAAAATTGACTGCATAATTTTCCCAAATTTACCTGAAGTTTTTAGCGATTTTCTCAAATGTAATTTCATCTTTCAATTTTCTAAAATCTGGGTACATAGTTTCTTCTGTAATATTTACTTCTATTGAATTTAATGCATCCAGAATCCGTGGAATGAATTTTTTATGAATATCAAAACAAATCAAATTATCTCGATTTCTTTTTTCCCATTCATCAATAGGATCATCTTCATTTCTGTTTATAATTGGAGAGTGTATTCTATCCAGTATTGCTTCTTCTAACGGTTTAAAAGGATCAACATTCAAAACAAACAATCCACTTTGTGCTGTAATATTATAATTAGACTTAGTATAATGGTTTATCGAATCATCTGGTAAGTCATCAATTCTTTGGATCGGAGAGGTTAGAATCTCACCGTGTAAATATTCGCCAGTATTAACATATTGCCAAAAGTTATCATTGTCAAAAGTCTTATCTAAAATCGGCACCTCATATATTGTTTTTGAGTTCAGTTTATAATAAGGATGCTCTTTATTTAAAAAATATATTGAGAAGTAATTATCAATCCTGTCCGTTTTAAACTTTCCATTCAAAGGAAAATGGAATCGTTTTTTCAAAAACTTAATGATTTCTGAAGTAGATCCCAGCTTTTGTACTGTTGCAAAGAACAATGCCTTATATGGGTTTCTTGTCCAGTCTATCAATGGCGTTTCACAACCATTATGCTGTAAAATACTTAATTTAGCGTAAACATGAACATTTTTAATCCCATAGTTTAAAAAGTATTTAGGGACCAACCTCTTATTCCAAGATGACAATTCCTCAGTAGAGCTGATAATATAATTATAAACATCTTCCGCCGAATTTAATTCTTTCGTAATGAGATTCTTTCGCTGAAGAGAATTGTAAAGTTTGTATCGGCTTTCTGGAAGTCCACGCCATACTCCTTGCCCTGAATGAAATTTAATGAAAGACGACGACATAAACTCATAAAAATCGTTATCTGAGTTTATGATTTTCAAAGAAAAGAATCTTTTCTTCTCGTCTTGATTGGAATATGTTGGAATTCCTTCTTTCATCTTCTGCCTTCTGACTAATTTTACTTCTGACTATTTTTCACCTTCGAAATCAAGCTTGAAAGCATCTTTTCAATTTCGATACTCAATGAATTGATCTCTTCAAATTTTTCTTTCTTTAAATAACCGAGTTGGAGACTTATTTCCAACTGTGTCTGAAATTCATAAAGTGAGCCAGAAGCAATTTGTAAGAACCGGGAATAGTCTCCGGTGGAGTTTCTTCCGTACCCTTCGGCGATATTACTTGGAACAGAAACTGCACTTCTTCTGATTTGAGAAGTCAACCCATAAACTTCTTCTTTCGGCCAAATTTTCGTTTCAGTGTAAAGCTTAAGCACAAGATTCATTGCCTTTTGCCAAACGATCAAATCCCTATACGTTTGCATATTCTTGAGTTTTGTGTGTTTTTCTCTTCTGCCTTCTGCCTGTTCAACTTCTACCTCAACTGATAAATTTACTAATCTCCTCCAACTTAATCCGTCCTTCATAAATCGCCTTTCCGGTAATCACTCCGGGAATACCCATTTCGTTGAGTTCGTGGATGTCTTTCATCGAAGCAATTCCGCCGCTGGCAATGAGTTCCAAACCAGGAAATCGCTCCATAATTTCTTTGTACAAATCGATACTGGGACCGGTTAGCATACCATCTCGGGCAATGTCGGTAGAGATCACTTTCTGAATGCCTTTGTCAGTATAGCTCCCGATGAAATCCAGTATTGGCAATTCAGAAACTTCCTGCCAGCCACTTACGGCAATCTTTTTGTCTTTGGCATCGGCTCCCAAAATGATTTTCTCCGAGCCATAGGTTTCAATCCAATGCAGGAAAGTTTCACGGTCTTTCACGGCAATGCTTCCGCCGGTAACCATTTGAGCGCCGCGTTCAAATGCAATGCGCAAATCTTCATCCGATTTCAGTCCACCGCCAAAATCGATAACCAGACTGGTTTTGGTCGCAATGGTTTCCAAAACCTTATAGTTGACAATGTGTTTGGCTTTTGCGCCATCCAGATCGACCAGATGCAAACGGGTAATTCCGGCATCTTCGAACATTTTGGCCACTTCCAGCGGATTCTCGTTGTACACCGTTTTCTGGTTGTAATCGCCTTGCGAAAGGCGGACGCATTTGGCGTCGATAAGATCTATTGCAGGTATTATTGTGATCATAGGTAGCCTCCCCTAACCCCCTCCGAAAGAGGGGGAACAGATTTTCTGTAATAATATGATTATTCTTATTTTCGCACCAACATCCCTCCCCTTCGGGGAGGTTAGGAGGGGCTTTATATTTTTAAAAAGTTTTCCAAAATCCTCGCTCCCACTGTCCCGCTTTTTTCGGGGTGAAACTGGGTTGCGTAAAAATTGTCTTTGTGCAATGCCGCGCTAAACGGATTGATATACTCGCAGACCGCGGCAGTATGCTCGCCAACGGCTGCGTAGTACGAATGCACAAAATAGACGTACTGGTTATCAAGCGAGGCATCAAAAATGCCACTCTTCAGTTGGCTGATGCTGTTCCAGCCCATGTGCGGCACTTTGGTTACAAACTCCATCCCGGGTTCCGGAATAAACCGCTTTACCTTTTCTTCGAAAATGCCCAAACAAGGCGTGTCACCTTCTTCCGAGTGGCTGCACATTAATTGCAAACCGAGACAAATTCCCAACACCGGCTGCTTTAACTCCGGAATCAATACATCAAGTCCTTCCTTTTTCAGAAAAGCCATGGTGGTGCTGGCCTCGCCCACTCCCGGAAAAATCACTTTGTCGGCAGATCGAATTTTTTCATGGTCCCCGGTAATTTCGGCCGTTACGCCAAGCCGAAGCAAGGCATTGTTGACCGATTCGATGTTTCCGGCATTATATTTTATGATGACAATATTCATATCCGACATTGTTAATTTTTCTATTTTATTCGATGACAACGAAAGGTATTTTACAGTATTTTTGTCTCATTGTTTTTCAAATCCGGCGCGTTCTTCTAACGGTTAGGAAACCGGTTTCTCAATCCGGAGATGGCAGTTCGATTCTGCTACGCGCTACATTTTTCACTTCAGAAGGTCCGAAATCACTTTCTTCATTTCCTGAAACTCTTCTTCTTTGTAAAGTCTTGTCATGTAAACAATTTTGCCTGCTTTGTCAACAATAACATTGCGTGTTACACCAGCTCCTTTTTCTGCAAACTGATAAAAAATGCCACCTTTCGGGTCGAGCGCCAACGGATAAGTTACCGGAATTAGCTTTGCAAAGTCTTTTACCTTCTCAACCGGCTCATCCAAATCAATTCCATAAAGGGCAAAATCTTTGTTGTCCTTGTATTTCTTCCAGATATCAGCTTCGATGTGCGGCATTTCTTTGCGACACACAGAGCACCAACTGGCCGTAAACTGGAGCATCACCACTTTGCCTTTCAAATCTGACGTCCGAACCGTTATCCCATCTATGGTAGTCATAGCGAAATCAGGAATTTGCTGGCCTATTTTGACGATGTAACCGTAATCTGCCGGTATTTCTTTAGCAGGAATCTGAGCCTTAACAGTGACCGCAAGAAACAATATGGCACAAACTAAATATCTCATATACAATGAAAATTAATTCGTTTCAAACACCCATTCTGAATCTAATTAAACACCACTGTTTTATTTTTGTAAACTAACACTTTCCGAAGAAGATGCTTAAATACGGCATGTGAAAGCACAATCTTTTCCAAATCGCGACCTTTGCGAACCAGTCGTTCAACCGTATCAGTATGGTTGCAACGGGTCACGTCCTGCTCGATGATTGGTCCCCCGTCGAGTTCGCTGGTTACATAGTGACTGGTTGCCCCGATGATTTTCACGCCACGTTCATATGCTGCGTGATACGGTTTCGCCCCGGCAAAAGCAGGCAAAAACGAATGGTGGATGTTGATAATCCGATTCGGGTAAAGGTCAACAAACTCAGGCGAAAGAACCTGCATGTAACGGGCAAGTACCATAAAATCAATCTGATGTTTTGTCAGCAATTCGATTTCTTTGGCTTCCTGCTCTGCCTTATTCCCGCCATTTACCGGAATGTATTGAAACTCGATGTCGAAACGGCGCGCAACCGGTTCCAGATCCATGTGATTACTGATAATCAACGGAATTTCAACATCCCACTCTCCTGCCGTATATCGTGCCAGAATATCGAACAGGCAATGCGACATCTTTGAAACAAAAATGGCCATGCGCGGGACATGCCTGGAAAAATGCAGCGCATATTCCATATCCAGTTTATCGGCAATCAGCGTGTGGAAATACTCATCGATTTTATCTTCAGGAATGGCAAAACCATCCAGTTCCCATTCGACCCTCATGTAAAAAACTTTCTCTACCCGGTCGACATACTGATCAAGATAAATAATGTTTCCGTTGTTCTTGTTCAGAAACTCGGTAACAGTAGCCAAAATTCCCTGCCGGTCGGGGCAATGAATCAACAATATGGCTGTATTTTTTTTCTCTCTTAGGGGTTTAATACTTTTCATTCTATAGGGTTCCTTTGGTTGATGGAAGTTCAAAGTTAAACACATCTTTCCGGATTGCCATCCTGATGGCCCGGGCCAAGGCTTTAAAAATACCTTCAATTTTGTGGTGCTCATTTTCTCCTTCAGCCTGAATATTCAAATTAGCTAAAGCGGTATCGGAAAATGACTTGAAGAAATGAAAGAACATCTCGGTAGGCATATCTCCTACTTTTTCGCGCTTGAAGTCGGCATTCCAAACAATCCACGGACGGCCTCCAAAATCGATAGCCACCTGAGCCAGACAATCGTCCATTGGAAGACAGTAACCATAGCGCTCAACACCGCGTTTGTTGCCAAGTGCCAGTTTAAACGCTTCTCCCAGAGCCAAACCGGTATCTTCAATGGTATGGTGCTCATCTACTTCCAAATCGCCATCAACCTGAATGGTCAAATTCACTCCTGAATGGCGGGCAATCTGGTCGAGCATGTGATCGAAAAATCCAAGTCCGGTGCTGATATTTCCTTTGCCTGTACCATCGAGGTTCAGTTCAATCCTGATTTTGGTTTCTTTGGTATTGCGAACAACCGTAGCCGTACGTTCAGGAGCTGCTACCTTGGCATAAATCTCGTCCCAATCGTTGGTAATCAGAGCACAATATTCCGACAATCCTTTTTCCTGAAGCTGGCTTTCAAGAGAACCGTCATTCAACAGGATTCCTTTTGCACCAAGATTTTTGGCCAGTTCGATGTCCGTCAGCCGGTCGCCAATCACGAAGCTGTTAGCCAGATCATAACTACCATCCATGTACTTGCCCATCATGCCGGTGCGCGGTTTTCGGGTTGGAGCATTGTCGTGCGAGAAGCTGCGGTCAATCAGGAAATCGTCGAAAACAACACCCTCATTTTCAAAAGCTTTCAGCATTTTGTTGTGCGCCGGCCAAAAGGTGTCTTCCGGGTAACTGGCTGTTCCCAATCCATCCTGATTACTGACCATGACCAGTTCGTACGACAGGTTTTTGGCGATAAAGTGCATGTTGCGGAAAACCTTCGGGATAAATTCCAGCTTTTCCAGCGAATCGATCTGCTCATCGGCAGGCTCCACAATCAGGGTTCCGTCGCGGTCGATAAATAGTGCCTTTTTCATAATCAATTAAATATCGAATATCGAACAAAAAATAAGAAATATCGAACGAGCCATACTTCGGCGTTTTTCGTTTCTTATTCAGTGTTTCTTATTTTTTTCTTTTTTGCAGTTTCAATACTTTTCAAAAATATTGCAATCAATTCATTGTTCTCTTGAATGATGTCAGTCATTCTTTCAGGTTTTACGAGTGGCCTTTTCTGTATTATTTTCAGACAAATTCGACTTTCCCGCAATTCCTTTAGAATAATTTTTAATTTATGGATGAAATCAGCAGTTGATTCGGCTGATTGTGCTTCTCCATAATTAAGAGCAGGAGCAGTTCCACAACGAATCAATTGATTCCCGATGTGATTACCAAGTTTTGTATTTGGCAAAGATTCAACAATTTCGTCAATCCGTAACGCAAAATCAATTAGGCGATCTTCAAGATCGAATCGTCTTTCTTCCATTTTGTCACAGTTTAATATCGAATATCGGACAAAAAATAAGAAATATCGAACGAGCCATACTTCGGCGTTTTTCGTTTCTTATTCAGTGTTTCTTATTTCTTTAAACCAGTTTTTTCAATGCTTTTCGCAGTTTTTTGTTTTCCTTCGGCGAACCAATGGTGATGCGGAGACAATCGTCGCACAACGTAATTTTTGAACGGTCGCGAACAATGATCTTCTTTTCGGTCAGATACTCGTAAATGCCGCGTGCATCGTGCATCTTTACCAGGATAAAATTGGCATCCGATGGGTAAACCACCTGAACAAAAGGCAATTTAAATAACTTACGGACCATTTTATCGCGCTCTTCCAGAATAGTTTTTACCCATTCTTCTTTTTCCGGAGCTTTGGTCAACAATTCAAGCGCTTTTTTCTGCGTCAGTATGTTAATGTTATACGGGTACTTGATTTTGTTGAAGACCTTAATGATTTCGGGTTGTGCAAAAGCCATTCCCAACCGGATTCCGGCCATTCCCCATGCTTTCGAAAAAGTCTGCAAAACAATCAGATTCGGATAGTTATCCAGCTCATGAAGCAAACTGCTTTCCGGCGCGAAATCAATGTAGGCTTCGTCAACCACAACAATTCCTTCGAACCCGGCGAGCAATTTAATGATTTCAGTTTTGTCGAGCAGGTTGGCCGTAGGATTGTTCGGGGAGCAAACAAAAATGACTTTGGTATAGAGATTGGCCGCATTCAGCAAATCCTCGGCCTGAAACTGGTAATCCGCATTCAGTTTTACCTTATGAACTTCCACATTGTTAATATCGGCAGCCACCTGGTACATGCCGTAAGTCGGATCGATGGAAACCATGTTATCGACTCCAGGTTCGCAAAAGGCGCGGAAGATGATATCGATAGGTTCATCGCTGCCATTACCAAGGAAAATTTTTTCCGGTGCAATATTTTTGATTCCCGAAATTTTTGTCTTCAATTCCCATTGAAGCGGATCGGGATAACGGTTGTAAGGCGCATTATACGGATTTTCGTTGGCATCGAGGTAAACCTCGGCTTCGCCGGAAAATTCGCCCCGGGCCGAAGAATAAGGTTTCAAGGCCTTTATGTTGTTTCGAAGTAGTTTGTCTAAGTTCATATATTTTAATTATGAACCACATAGACACATAGAACACAATAGAAAATTTAAAACTATGTGTTCTATGTGCCTATGTGGTTATTTATTTTCATTTAATTCTTTCAAACGAAGCGTCACCGCATTTTTGTGGGCATCCAGAAGCTCGGCTGCTGCCATCGTTTCAATCACCGGACCAAGGTTTTTCAATCCTTCCGAAGTAATTTCCTGAAAGGTAATCTTTTTCAGGAAGCTGTCAAGATTAACTCCGCTAAACGAACGCGCCCAACCGTTGGTCGGCAAGGTGTGATTGGTTCCCGAAGCATAATCACCGGCACTTTCCGGAGTGTAATTTCCCAGAAAAACCGATCCTGCATTAGTAATCTTTTCGGCGACTTCAAGATAGTTTTTCATCGAAACAATCAGGTGTTCAGGTGCATAATTGTTAATAAGCGCAATCATTTCGTTCTCATTGTTCAGCACAACAGCCTGACTGTTTGCCAAGGCTTTTTCGGCAATAGCCTTGCGAGGCAACATGTTGAGTTGCTTTTCCAGTTCCCGGGCCACTCTTTCAACAAGAGAAGCATCGTTGGTAACCAGCACAACCTGCGAATCGGGACCGTGCTCTGCCTGCGAGAGCAAATCGGAAGCAATAAATTCGGGATTTGCGGTCGAATCAGCCATTACCGCCACTTCCGAAGGACCGGCCGGCATATCGATAGCTACATCGGTAATGCTTACCAACTGTTTGGCAGCCATTACATATTGATTCCCCGGACCAAATATTTTATTCACTTTCGGCACACAATCGATTCCGTAGGCCATAGCTCCGATGGCCTGTACGCCTCCAAGCTTAAATATCTTAGTGACGCCAACCACCTGGGCCGCAAATAAAATGGCCGGATTGATTTTACCCGATTTATCGGGAGGCGTACAAAGGACAATTTCTTTACAGCCCGCTATTTTTGCCGGAATGCCCAGCATCAACACGGTTGAAAAAAGCGGTGCCGAACCTCCCGGAATATACAAACCCACCTTTTCGATGGCTACAGCCTTTTGCCAACAGGTCACCCCATTGGTTGTGGTGATTTTTTTTGTTTGCGGAACCTGCGATTCGTGGAACTTCCGGATATTGACAGCCGCAGTCTGAATTGCATTTTTCAGATTGTCATCAATCAAATTGGCGGCTTCGGCTATTTCCTGAACAGTCACCGAAATGTCACCCAAAGCAACCCCGTCAAATTTTTCGGTGTATTTCCGAATCGCCTCAATGCCATAGTTCCTGATATCTTCCAAAATATCGCCCACCCGCTTGTCAAGCTCGCGGGCATCGAATTGCGGGCGTTTCAGGAGATTTGCCCATGTTTCAGGAGCCGGATTCACAAAAGTTTGCATGATCCTTGTTTTGAAGATTGTATTGTTGTTACAAAATCATTTTCTCAATCGGGATAACCAGAATTCCCTGGGCACCAACGGCTTTCAGTTTGCCGATAATCTCCCAGAAGTCTTTTTCATCAATCACCGAGTGAATTGAGCTCCAGCCTTCTTCGGCAAGCGGCATAACTGTCGGGCTTTTCATGCCGGGCAAATACGATTCGATTTCGGCAAGTTTATCGTTAGGCGCGTTCAGCAAAATATATTTTTTCTTTTCTGCCCGCTGAACCGATTCCATCCGGAAGATCAACTCATCCAGAATTGCCTTTTTAGCCTCTGATAAATTCGGATTGGCAATCAAAACAGCCTCTGATTTTACAACGACTTCAACCTCTTTCAGCCGGTTGCTTACCAAAGTACTTCCCGAACTGACAATATCAAAAATCGCATCGGCCAATCCAATGCCTGGCGCAATCTCAACCGAACCGTTTATCACATGAATTTCAGCTTTGATATTGCTTTTTTCGAAATAATCCTTCAGAATTTCAGGATAGGAAGTGGCAATTTTTTTCCCGTTGAAATACTCGACTCCCGAATATTCATCGTCTTTCGGGATGGCCAGAGAAAGCCGACATTTACTGAATCCAAGGCGTTTGGCAATTACCACGTTTTCCTTTTTTTCGAGCATTTCATTTTCGCCCACAATGCCAACATCGGCGACACCTCCGGCAACCGCCTGCGGAATATCGTCATCGCGAAGAAACAAAGCTTCGAGTGGAAAATTGGTTGCAGCCGAGATCAGTTTTCGGGTACTCAACGGAAGTTTGATTCCGGCCTCATCGATTAATTTCAATGAATCTTCGTTTAAACGTCCTTTGGTTTGAACAGCGATTTTTAAAAGTCCTTCCATTTTTATCGGGTTAAAAGCAAAGAAGGCCTACCTTTTGGGTAAGCCTTCTTTTGGGTTAATATTTTAAATAACATCAAAACAATTACTGCCTACCTGTTGATAGAGTTCCATGATGATGGCCGTAATGTTTGAATGCATTGTTCATGTCTGTATTTTGTGCTGCAATTATACTTATAAATTGAAACTAAAACAAGTTTTTAAGTTGCAGTTCTCCTTAGTTTACGTTTTTTTAATATTAAAAAATTCGGAATTCCGAAGTTGGCGGATAACATTTTCGGCTCATCCATAAAGTTCATGCAGTAACTTTTCTATAATTAAAAAGAATATGTATGTTTGTACAATCGATTGCAAAAACTAAACCTAAATCAATTCATGATGAAACAAACACTTTCGTTTTTACTGGCATTCATGCTGATTGGCATGAGCGTATTCTCCAAAAATCCTCAGGATAAATGTTTTAAGGCTAAGGAAATAAAAACGGCTATGATCAAAGCTGCCCAATGGCAACTGGCTAATCCCAAACACGAACTTTATGACTGGACCAATGGAGCTTTTTATGCTGGCATCTCGGCAGCCTATAAAACTACAGGCGATAAAAGTTTATTAAATGCCATGGTTGAAATGGGCGAAAAAAATCAGTGGAACCCAGGACCACGTCTGCAACATGCCGACGACCATGCCATCTGCCAAACTTATGTTGATGTCTATCGTCTCAAAAAAGACAAAAAAATGATTGCTCCGTTCATCGAACAGATGGACAAATTCCTGGAAACTCCATACCAAACGAAAGGGATACAGCAAATTACCTGGTGGTGGTGCGATGCTTTGTTCATGGCTCCTCCGGCTCTGGTAAAACTTTCGATGGCAACCGGCGATAAAAAATACATGGACAAAAGTAATGAGCTCTACCACGAATGCTACAACCTTCTGTACGACAAAGAAGAGCACCTGTTTGCCCGCGACTTAGGGTATGTGATTAAAGGCGATGCTTCAGACCGACATGAAGCCAATGGTAAAAAAATATTCTGGTCAAGAGGAAATGGATGGGTAATGGGTGGATTAGCCCTGATATTGAGCGAACTTCCGAAAGACTACAAAGATCGTCCATTCTATGAAAAAGTATATACGGAAATGGCTGATAAAATCGCCAGCCTTCAACAAGAGGATGGACTCTGGAGAGCCAGTTTGCTTGACCCTGCATCCTATCCTGGCGGCGAAGCCAGTGGTTCGGGCTTTTATACTTATGCTTTGGCCTGGGGAATTAACAATGGTTTGTTGGCTAAAGACAAATACCTCCCGGTTATCAGAAAAGCCTGGATTGGGATGAACTCCCTGATTCAACCTGATGGACATGTAGGTTGGTGTCAGCCAATCGGTGCCGATCCAAAAAAGAATTTTTCTGCTGAAAGTTGGGAAGTTTATGGAACAGGGGCATTTTTGCTGGCAGGTAGCGAAATAATCAAAATTAAGAACTGGAAATAAAATGATAACCTTGATCAAACAAGAGGAGCCAACCGCTGGTTGGCTCCTCTTGTTTTTTTTGGTTCCTTGATCTTTATATGAATCAAAAAAAACCGCCGAGCGGTTTTTTTGTGGGTGTTATCCCAAATATGTCTTAAGCAATTTACTTCTTGAAGTATGCCTCAACCGGCGGATCGCTTTTTCTTTGATCTGGCGGACACGCTCACGGGTCAATCCAAAACGTTCCCCGATTTCTTCAAGGGTCATTTCCTGGCAACCTATTCCGAAGAACATACGGATGATGTCGCTTTCACGTTCAGTCAATGTGGCTAAAGCTCTTTCAATTTCCCGGGCAAGCGATTCCATCATCAAAGAACGGTCTGCATTGGGAGAGTCGTTGTTGATCAGAACGTCCAACAAACTGTTATCTTCCCCTTCAACAAAAGGAGCATCTACCGAAATATGACGGCCGGAAACCCTAAGTGTATCAGCAACTTTATCAGCTGGCAACTCCAAGGAGTCAGCAAGTTCTTCGGGTGAAGGCTTCCGTTCATGTTCCTGTTCAAACTTTGAAAATGCTTTGTTTATCTTATTCAGCGAACCAACCTGGTTCAATGGCAAGCGAACGATTCTTGACTGTTCGGCCAATGCTTGAAGGATAGATTGACGAATCCACCACACGGCATAGGAAATAAACTTGAAACCTCTGGTTTCATCAAACTTTTCAGCAGCTTTTATCAACCCAAGGTTACCTTCGTTGATAAGGTCAGGCAAACTTAATCCCTGATTCTGGTATTGTTTAGCTACCGAAACCACAAAACGCAGATTTGCTCTCGTTAATTTTTCCAATGCAGCCTGATCACCTTTCTTTATGCGCTGCGCCAATTCAACTTCTTCCTCAACAGTAATAAGTTCCTCTTTCCCAATCTCCTGTAAATACTTGTCCAAAGAGGCGCTTTCGCGGTTGGTGATCGATTTCGTAATCTTTAATTGTCTCATATACCCTTCAAAAAAATAGCGTGCAAATATAGACTTTTGAGCTTAATAATTCAAATGGATTTTTGATACGGCTTTATTGTTTACAATTATATAACCCTCACACTTATTTCTATTTGGAATCGCTTCCAAAAACATAATAAGCGACTTCTCCATTTGGATAAATTCCTTCAACTAATATTCCACCACTTGAATTTTTAATAATGTGTTTTAAATCGCTAACTTCTGAAACGGAGGTCTTGTTAACTTGAGTAATAATGAATCCCTTCTTTATACCCGCATCTCTAAATTTACCATTCCCTATTTCTGATATTTTTATTCCATTGCGAATTCCGAGTTCTTCTTTTTCGCGGTTTGAAATTTCAACAAATTTCGCACCAAAAATATATTCTGAATCATCAGCTTTCACAATTTCCGTATCTCCGTGCTTGTTACGAAGCGTTACGTTAAATGGTTTCTTTTTATTATCTCTTTTTATTACCACTGTAACATTATCTCCGGGACGGTGTTTACCAATCTGCTCCTGAAGTTCAGCCGTAGAATTCACCACAACCCCATCGATACTGATAATTACATCATTATCCTTGATACCTGCGACGTCGGCAGCACCTCCTGAAATAACTTTCCCTACAAAAACACCTTCAATTTTATCTAAATCATACTTTTTAGCTATTTCTGCATTTACATCAGCAATGTTGACATTAAGAAGCGCACGCTGAACTTCCCGGTATTCTTTTAAATCGGAAACCACTTTTTGAACAATATTCGAAGGTATTGCAAATGAATATCCCGAATATGAACCCGTTTGTGATGCGATGGCTGTATTTATCCCTACCAGTTCTCCACGGGTATTGACAAGCGCTCCACCACTATTTCCAGGATTCACAGCAGCATCAGTCTGAATGAATGATTCAATCCGCATCTGATCGGGATTGATCCCAATATCCCGGCTCTTTGCACTGACAATTCCGGCAGTAACAGTTGAGGTAAGATTAAATGGGTTTCCAACAGCTAATACCCATTCGCCAAGTTTAAGATTATCAGAATTGCTGAATTTAAGCACAGGAAGATCAGATGCCGTGATCTTGATCAAGGCAATATCGGTAGATGGGTCTGTCCCAATGAGCTTCCCTTTGAATTCCCGTTTGTCGTTCAAAACCACTTCAATTTCATCTGCTTCATCGATCACATGGTTATTGGTAACGATGTAACCATCGGAAGAAATAATGACACCAGACCCAGCACCTTGACGTATAGGCATCTGTTGTGGTTGTCCACCTCCATTGCCAAAAAACCAATCGAAAATATTGTTTGAACTGTAGTAATTACCTTTTTGGGTAACTTTGAGGTGAACCACCGAATGTACAGAGTTCTCCGCTGCAAATGTTAAATCGGGCAACTCACCCGAATATGATGTTGGAATACTGGCATATCTCATTGATTGATCCTGCTGTACGGAAACAACTTTCGGATCATCAAAATAGCGGGTATAAGCCCACAATGCAAAGAAACCGCCAATCAATGCCACCAACAAGGTAAATAATCCTTTTCTAAAATGATTCATAGCCTTTTTACTTTTTGTTGTTAGAAATTTTTGACTTTTACTTTTGAATTTTAAAGATAACGGATAGAATTCACTTGTGTTTTGCCATTTTTATTTCGTTTAATTTGTTTAACAGATTTTAACAATAACATTATCAGTATCAGATATTCAAAGCAAATGCCATCCAATGTTTTATGACAATTTATCTTCGTCTAAAATGAAAAAATGACATTAATTAATTGTAAACAGTGCCATTTTTGTGGCCACTTCTTCAACATGCAAACTTTCAGGTCCGGCGTAAAGAATGTTCTTTAACACCGACATCTAATCATCAGTACCTGATTAAGCAACATTCTATTATATTTGTCACTCTAGTATCGTATCCTATAAGAATAGCTTCATAACGAAAAGAATGGCGGGCGGTTTCCTCAGAAAAATTACATTTCCTTCAAAAGTCTCAACGTACCTCAGTCGTACGCTGATTGTTATTACAGTCGCCACCACGCTGTTAATTGGCAGTGCTCTGATCATTCAGCAGACCATTCATTTCAATGCGACAAACAAAAAGCTAAGCCAGGAATACCTTGAAAATCAAAAGGATTACATTCAGGGTATCGTAGAAAATGAGCTAAAATACATCGAGATTCAGAATGAATTGTTTAAACAAAATGTTAGCAATAAAATCAAGCAGAATGTATTTCAGGCAATAAATACAGCGGAAACCATTTATAAACAATATGCCGGCAAAAAAAGTGAGGAAGAAATCAAATTTCTGATTACTACCGTTATATCCTCACTCAAATTCAAGATGGAATATGAAGATGTTTTCATTTCAACGTTGAATGGAACCGGCGTCTATTACCCCCGGCAGCCTGAATTTTCGGGGAAGGACTTGCGCAGCCTCAAAGATGCCACTGGATCTTCCGTCATTATAGAGGAACTTAACTTACTAAAAAACAACAATGAAGGTTTTCTAAGCTATCATATTGGCACAAATCAGTCAACCAAAGTTGCTCCTCATAAAAAGATAGTCTTTGTCAAAAAATTCGGACATTTCAACTGGTATTTTGGATCGAAACAATACCTTGACGACTATTTCCCTGAATTCAGAAACGAAATTGCTCAAAAGATCAGTTCCTTCAGATTCGAACATGGCGGATATGTATTTATGAACCAAACAGATGGAAAACCAATCGTGATGCATGGCGAGGTTTATTCCGGAAATATGAATCTGCTTTCCACGGAAAATACCATCAACTCACAGGCATTTAAGAAGGAACTTGACATTGCTTCTGCCAATCCTGAAGGAGGATTTTTTACTTATCAATGGACTAATTCCGACAATAGCACACCTTCAGAAAAATGCTCATTCGTTAAGCTGTTTAAAGAATATAATTGGCTCATTGGGGCAGGGTTTTATCTCGACAAGATTGATCAAATCATTAAAAATCAGCAAAAAACGCTAAAAAAAGACCAGCAAAAAAGCATCCGATATATTCTGTTGATTCTACTGTTACTTCTTGCCCTGGAAGCATTTATCATCTATCACTTCAACAAACAGTATTATTCTGACTTTAACCGCTTTTTCAAGTTCTTTTACTCATCTCCTCACAGTTTCAATAAATTAAACACATCTGAATTCTACTTCGACGAGTTTAAACGTGCCGGAATTGCAGCGAATGAAATGATTATGCTCCGTGAAGAAATTAAAAAGAATCTCATTGAGGAACAACAGAAGGCGACCGAATCAGACCGGCTCAAGTCGGCTTTTCTGGCCAACATGTCGCACGAGATCAGAACACCGATGAACGCCATTCTCGGATTCTCTGAACTTCTGGAAGACGAAGATCAAGACGAGGAAGACAAAGCTGTTTTCGTCAAACTAATCCGAAAAAACGGGGACATCCTTCTTCACCTGATAAACGACATCATCGACATCTCTAAAATCGAAGCAAATCTGCTATCGATCAAAAAGTATCCGATAAAGCTGAATGTATTTTTGGATGACATTTCCAGCCATTACACTGAAATTATCGCCACAAGAAAGGATAAAAACATTCAGTTTACAGTTAGTAAAAGGCTTTCAAATGATATGGTCATCAACACCGACGAAGCCCGCTTACGACAGATTCTGGACAACCTCATTGGCAATGCCATTAAGTTTACGTCTAAAGGATCGATCTCCGTAGAGGTTGAACAAATGGACAAAACGCTTCTCTTCAGTGTTGCCGATACCGGGATCGGTATTCCCCAGGATCAGCAAGAAACCATTTTCGAGCGTTTCATGCAGGCTCATCACGATGTCCATAGCTTTTATGGGGGAACCGGACTGGGTTTGGCTATTTCAAAAAACCTGGTGGGATTACTGGGTGGATCTATTCACGTCAAATCAGAACCGGGGAAAGGTTCAACTTTTTATTTTGAGCTCCCTGTCACTTAACCGATCCAGACTCTGCTCAAAACCTTTTCGGAACTTCAAACCACTTGTTGACAGTCGCTTCTGGTTGATAATTCAAAATATATTCCATTGCCTCGCTGGCATTCTGGGCTATATGGTACAATTTACGGTAACTTTCTTTTGCAAATTTCTCTTCGTACGATTTTTCGAACTGACGAAACAGATCGTTATAGAAACCATTGGTGTTAATAAAAACAATCGGCTTGTTATGGTAGCTTAATTGTTTAAGGGTGATCACTTCCAATATTTCCTCCAGTGTGCCAAATCCTCCCGCCAAAGCAATGAACGCATCAGATAATTCGCGCATTTTGGCCTTTCGCTCCATCATATTTCCCAATACGATAATTTCGTGTGCATGGGCCGATGCCAGGTTAAAATCGCGCAATTTTTCAGGAATCACGCCAATGGTTTTTGCACCGTTTTCACCAGCCTCGCGAGTGACCACATCCATTAGCCCAACATTGGAACCTCCGTTTACCAGACAAAAATTTGACTTGCCAATCAACCTGGCCAGTTCAATAGCCTCATTTACATACACATCAGCTATCGCATTGCTGGAAGAAGAAAAAACACAAATATTCATCACATTACATTTACGATTAAAAAATTTACGATTTACAATTCCGGCAAAATCACCCAAAATCGTAAATCGTAAACATGAAAATGGCAAATGCCTTTTAGGCATCTATATTGGCGTAAACGGCATGATCTTCGATAAACTGTCGGCGCGGCGGAACCTCGTCGCCCATCAGCATACTGAAGATATGGTCGGCTTCAGCAGCATTTTCGATAGTCACCTGACGCAGTGTCCTCGAATCGGGGCACATGGTTGTTAACCACAACTGCTCTGCGTTCATTTCACCAAGACCTTTATACCGCTGAACATGAATGCCCGATTCTTTTCCTTCGCCCCATTCCCCAATCAACCGCAGGCGCTGTTGTTCGGTCCAGCAATATTCCTCGCGTTTGCCTTTCTTTACCAAATACAACGGCGGGGTGGCAATATAAACGTGTCCGCGCTGAATCAGTTCCTGCATATAGCGGAAGAAGAACGTCATAATCAACGTGGCGATATGGCTACCGTCCACGTCGGCATCGGTCATGATTACAACCTTGTGATATCTTAGTTTTTCGAGGTTCAACGCTTTCGAATCGTCATCGGTTCCAATGGTGATACCCAGCGCAGTATAAATATTCCTGATTTCTTCGTTGTCTAAAACCCGGTGAGCCATTGCCTTTTCCACATTCAGGATTTTACCACGCAACGGCAGAATGGCCTGAAAGCGACGGTCGCGGCCCTGTTTGGCTGTACCGCCTGCCGAATCCCCCTCAACCAGGAACAACTCGCATTGCACTGCATCTTTCTCTGAACAATCGGCCAGTTTTCCGGGCAAACCAGCTCCTGAAAGCACATTCTTACGCTGTACCAGTTCCCTTGCTTTACGGGCAGCATGACGGGCCTGAGCTGCAAGAATAACCTTGTTTACAATGGCACGGGCCGAACGAGGATTTTCTTCCAGGTAATTGGCAAGCATTTCACTGACCGCCTGATCAACCGGCAGGCTGATTTCTGAGTTCCCCAGCTTGGTCTTGGTCTGTCCCTCGAACTGAGGTTCAGCTACCTTCACCGAGATTACGGCAGTCAACCCTTCGCGAAAGTCATCACCATTGATTTCGAACTTCATCTTCGTTAACATCCCGCTGGTTTCAGCATAAGTTTTCAGCGTTCGGGTAAGGCCACGGCGGAAACCGGTGAGGTGCGTACCTCCTTCAATAGTATTGATGTTATTGACGTACGAGTGAATATTCTCGGTAAACGAAGTATTGTAGTGAAGGGCTATCTCAACCGGCACACCAGCTTTTTCCGAAGAAATATGGATCGTTTCGTCAATAAGACGTTCACGCATGTTGTCGAGGTATTCCACAAATTCCTTCAAACCTTCTTTCGAGAAAAACGAATCGTGTTTGTACTCTCCTGAAGGAAGTTTCACCCTTCGGTCGGTAATATTCAACTTCAGCCCGGCATTCAGAAAAGCCAGTTCGCGCAGGCGGGCCGACAGGATTTCGTATTTATATTCGGTTACCAGGAAAATGGACGCATCGGGTTTAAATGTGACAGTGGTTCCGGTACGATCTGTTTCTCCAACAACTTTCACATCGTATTGTGGTTTTCCGCACGAATATTCCTGCTGCCAGATTTTGCCATCGCGATGAACCTGAACGACCAAAAGAGTAGAAAGTGCATTCACGCAGGAGACACCCACCCCGTGTAAACCTCCGGAAACTTTATAACTATCCTTGTCAAACTTTCCTCCGGCATGTAAAACGGTCATAACCACTTCCAGGGCTGAACGGTTTTCCTTGGTATGAATTTCGGTCGGAATACCACGCCCATCGTCAACAACAGTTACCGAATTATCCTCGTTAATGATAACGTCAATATTTTTGCAGTAACCAGCCAAAGCTTCATCAATAGAGTTGTCAACGACCTCATAAACCAGGTGGTGCAAACCTTTTTCATTCACATCGCCAATATACATGGCCGGACGTTTGCGAACTGCTTCCAAACCTTCGAGTACCTGAATACTGTCGGCGCCATATTCTCCATTGCCGTTCTGTGTTCCCCAGTTCTGGGTTTCTTCAATTTCGCTCATCGATCAAAATATTTAATCATACCATGGTTTCATC
>CAZAVU010000005.1:103242-105931 GCA_964488805.1 uncultured Odoribacter sp.
TTGCCTTTCAATCCGCCTGAAACAATGTATTTGTAGTTGGTATTTGCCACATCATGATACGGATCGACATACGGATTTTCTGCCGCAATAGCCGACCAGGTATTGTGCTGCAAATGCCCGTCAACTCCGGCAAACAGTGTCAGGATTCGTTCAACCGGCGACCATTCGGCTTTTACTTTGGGCCACACAAAGAACTTGGCATCTGCATCCTTATCCAGAAACATAGCTGTATTCAACCCCACCTGAAGACTGGCGGTTTTGCCTGACCACATAAACGAAGGGTTGACCTTCAGTAAAGTTTGCTGCTTTTGCCCATAGGCGTTGGAATGGCTATTTAGAATACTGTCGGCCCTGAAATAAGTGAGCGAAGCCGACAACAACCCCAGAGCGTTATCCACTTTCTTGCTGACATCGCCCGATAATACAGCCTGATTTTCGGATTGCCCGGTTTTACTCGCCATATAGTGGTAATTGAGGCCAAAATCATAGTTAAAATCCGAAGAAGAAAGGGTCTGGCTTTTCAAATGCATGCTTGCCGTTCCTTTCGAAAAATATTGTTTGTCTTCCCATAGAGGAATGATTTGTTCTTTCTCTGCATCCGTCAGCCGGCCTCCGGCATAGCCATAATAGCTGAACGCTTTGCGGTCGAAAGCCAGTTTTCCTGTCAAAGTCGATTTCCTGAAAAATCGCTGACCAAAAATCCCGGCCTCATTTTCCGATTCCGGCGCTTTGACCTTGTCGTCATTCAGTAATTTGATTTTTCCGGAAGAAGAAAGATGCCTGAAGTGCATGCCAAAGGTCGATTTTTTATCGGGCCGGGCATTGAAGAAAAGCTCTCCGTACGGAGTCAGGTAATTGCCAAAACCCAGCTTCAGCAGGCCATTTTGCATCTCGGGCCGCGGATCGCCAACCATTTTGGCCGCAGCTACCGGCGTGGGCTCGAACGTTGACATCACCGGTTTGCTGAAAATTGAATATTCGAAGGTTGGAGCTTCGGTCTGCTCCGGTTTAATCAGAGGAATATCGTTTATTTTCAGCGCTTCCTGAACCGCAGGCTGATAGGCTTTGGTTACCTCGACTTCCTGTTTCAGTTTCGTGCTGTCTTTTTGCGCCATTGCTTTTCCTGTTCCCCCCAAAAGAGCTAAAGCAACTAAACTTGCGGCTATAAAATGTTGGTTTTTCATACTTTGCTATTTTATCTCATGCCCGGACATTTTCTCTGGCCGGAACAACTTCATTCCCTGAATAATTATTTTTTGTCCCCGCCAATATTGATTTCGAGCGGCTTATTCTGATTTTTTGTCTGGCTGGCCTCGTTAGCCTCGATCTGTTGCAGTTTCTGGCGGGTAATTTCCATGATGCCGTCGTTCGGTTCGGGATAATTCTCCTCGATACTCTTCAGCGTATGTTTGGCCTGAAACTCATCGCCGTTCTTCAGGTAAATATCAGCCAGCAGGATGAAACTTTTCGCCAGCCAGAACTGATGCGGCGAATTTTTATCAATGAAATCCATGATCTCATCTTCCGACTCTTTCAGCTTTTGCTTTTCGAACAGGATATCGGCCACCAGGAACTTCGCTTCTGCGCCCTCAGCCGAATTGGTGTCGGATGAAAGCTGGCGCAAAATCGGGAATGCCTTGTCCTTACTACCCTGTTTATAGTACGAGGAAGCCAGCATGTAATTAGCCTCACGCTTTTGAATATCAGAAACTTTCGCATCACTCAGTACTTTACCGGCCGACTCGAGGCAGGCCTGATAGTCGCCCAGTTGATACTGGCAACGCATCATTCCGGCGCGGGCTGTAAGCAAATCGTTTCCTGAATCGGACGTTTTGACAAACCGCTCGTAATACGAAAGAGCTTGTTTAAACTCATTTCCAAGACATTGCAATTCCGCAGCTTTCAACAGCGAAGCCTGGGTAAAATAGTTATCAGGTTGAGCAAGCACATACTCGTAATTAGCCAATGCCAGCGCCGACTCTCCTTCGGCATATTGTATTTCGGCCAGATAAAACTTCGAATTCAGAACAAAGCTTCCTTGTGGGTACAGGCTGAGGTATCGTTCAAACTGCGATCTGGCTTTTGCATCGTGGGCCATGTATAATTTTTCGGCAACAATATACGAAAGCGAATCCTGCTCATTGGCCGAAGTCTGAGCCACAGCTCCCAATCCATTGGCATAAGAGAAATAACCATCCACATCGTTCATCTCAACATAGCTATTCTTCATGCCCGAAAGAGCAGCCTGTGTTTCCGGGCTGTTTGGCGAACGATCGATCACCTTTTTGTAATAATCGATCGAAGTTTTATAATCGTTTTCGTTGTATGAAACCAGTCCCAGTTGCACCAGAGCTTTATCGTAATAGTTGCTCTGCGGGTAATTACTGATCAGGTTTTTATAATAGCTGATGGCCGTTTTCGACTGATTGATCCGCTCATAAGTCCGCCCCAGTTCGTACAGCGCATCATCCAAATACGACGATTTTGGATAAGTCTGGATCAGCGATTGTAAAGCATCAATTTTTCCCTGACTGTCGCGCTGAAGTCCCAGGCAAGAAGCCTTCTGGAACTGGGCATAATCGGCATCATAAATGTTCATCGACAGCGATTTGTTGTAGTTCGAAATGGCCTGGCTGTAATTACGGTTCATAAAATTGCAATCGCCCAAACGGTTGTTGGCATCGGCAAT
>CAZAVU010000005.1:106031-108307 GCA_964488805.1 uncultured Odoribacter sp.
GCCGCGTTGTAATCCAGGTTGTTGAAACATTCCAATGCCCGGTAATAGGCAACCCGCTGATAGGCTTTTTTTACCGACTGACTTTTGACCTTGATGTTTTCAATCGAAGTCATGGCATCACGGTAATTGCTCGTGCTCATGTAAACCTTTACCAGGTAATCATAAGCCACGTCATTCCGTTCCGAATTAGGATACGAAGCAATATATTTATCGAAAGCTTTGATGGTTTCGTTAAAAGGCGAATACGACAATTCGTAAGTGATTTTGGCGTAGTTGAACAAGGCGTCTTCCTTGATTTTTGGTTCGAATTCGAATTCGGCCGCAGCACTGAATGCCTGGCGGGCCTTGTTTTTATCGTTGGTCACCACGTAACAGTCGGCCAAATGGTAATAAGCATTCTGAGCCAGTTCGTCTTTCCCTCTCGAAGCTGTTTCGAGGTATGGAATAGCCTTGGTTTCCTGGCTGTTCAGGTAGTAGCAGTAGCCCAGCATGTAGTTTTCTTCGCGCCCCTTGTTGTTTTTATCCGAAAGATAGAATTCCAGATACTGGATCGCATTTTTAAACTCGCTCAAATGGAAATACGAATTGCCTAAAATACGCGCCAGTTCGGGCTGCTGATCGGCCGAAACTTTGTTGACAAATTGCGTGGTATAATCAACAACCTCGCGGTAGCGCCCTTGCTTGTAATAAATCTGACTGATGTAAAACGGGATGACTTTTTCGAAAACCGGATTTTTCTGAAGTCTCAGAAATTCTTTCAGCGCCGATTCGTAATTGCCTTTCAGGTAGTGAATATGCCCGTAGTAGTATTGTGCCGGAGCAGCATAAATCGAAGTTCCTTCTTTCACCTCGGCAAAATCGGTCACCGCTGCATCCATCTTTTCAAGCTCGAAATTGGAATATCCCCTCAGGTAATAAAAGTAGGTGAGTTCATCGGCATTCAGCCCGGTCTTATCCAGATCCTCAAAAGTCTTCAGTACCGCCGAATATTTCTTTTTGTCAAACTGGCAGATGGCCAACTCAAACAACGCCCGGTTGCGGAATGAGCTTTCGGGATAACGCTTCATGAAACTGGTCATTTCTTCCTCGGCATTGCCATTGTCTAGTTTCAGACCGCACAAAGCCTTGTAAAACAAAGCTTCGGCCCTGACATCCGAATTCTCACCGGCTGCTGAAGCTATCTGATCAAACTGGTCCAGCGCCGAAATATAATTTCGCGACAAATACAACTCTTTGGCTTGTTGAATATCGTGACTTGCAGACTGGTGAAAAACCGTTTGCTGAGCCTTTAGTGATAAAGGAACAACAGCCAACAAAAGGAGAACAAATACGAATCGGGTTGTCTTCATTCTTTTTCTCGATATAATAGTTCGGAATCTATATTTTTCAGGTTTGGTGCGATACACAAATTGTACCACGTTTAATAAATGACCATTTTTATCCTGAAAAGTTGCCTGGTAAAAATAATCATTCCATCCGGCTCCCGACTGAAATTCAGTCGGAATTCAAAACACAAACTGATATTTCAGTTTAATTAGTATTTCGATGGATAAAAAAAATTAGTTTTGCAGGCAGACCAATTCGTATTCCAATGTCAGAAGAAAACATCATCGAACTCGTTAATGCCGACATCATTCAGCGCGATCACCTTGTATTGTCGGGCATCAGTCTGGAAATCAGGAAAGGTGAATTTGTTTACTTCATCGGGAAAGTTGGAAGCGGGAAAACAAGCCTGATCAGAACCCTGAACGCCGAATGGCCGCTGGAAAAAGGACAAGGCAAAGTAGCCGGATTTAACCTGAATGAAATTAAAACCAGCGAGATACCTTTTCTGCGCCGCAAACTGGGCGTTATTTTCCAGGATTTCAGGCTGCTGAACGACCGGAATGTTTACGACAACCTGGCATTTGTGCTGAAAGCCACCGACTGGAAAGACGAACAGGAAATTGAAGAACGTGTCAAAACGGTACTCGGAAAAGTTTCGATGACTCACAAGGCCCAATCGATGCCCCATCAGCTTTCGGGAGGAGAACAACAACGGGTGGCCATAGCCCGGGCTTTACTGAATAACCCGGAGATCATTCTGGCTGACGAACCCACCGGAAACCTCGACCCCCAGACTTCGATTGACCTGATGCAGATTTTTAAAGACCTCAACGAACAGGGAAAAACAATTGTGGTAGCTACGCACGATTACCCGCTCATCCGCCGTTTCCCAGCCCGGATTATTACGGTCGATGATCAAAAAATCTTTGAAACGAAGTTCAAGGAATAAC
>CAZAVU010000006.1:0-53896 GCA_964488805.1 uncultured Odoribacter sp.
TTTTAAAGTATTCATTAATCGGTAATTGCCAATAGTATTTTGCGAACCAATTATTTCCAACGCATTTGAGGGAACCTATCCCTTTGTTGTTAGTGACCCAATTTTACATCCGGAACCATTCAGCAATTGTTTCCTTAAAGTCTTTTTCTTTTTTGTGCCTGAAAATATTCTCTTTGGGAAAATAAGTATAATCGGCGGCATACTTCTCGTGGTTCTCAACAATATCGCGAAGGGCCTGGATAAAAAGATCGATTTCAGCATTGGTCATTGTCGGGTGTAACGACCAGCGCACCCAGCCTGGTTTTAGCGACAGGTCTCCCTGATTGATCCGGCGCGTGATTTCGTCCGACAATTCGTGGCTCACCTCCAATAGAAAATGGCCGTAGGTCCCGGCACAAGCGCATCCTCCGCGTACCTGGATGCCATACAAATCGTTCAGCAATTTGACCAGCAGATTGTAATGAATCTTAACCACATAGAACGAAATAACGCCCAGCCGGTTCCGGTGTTCTCCATCCATTATTTTTACTCCGGGAATACTGTCGAGTCCTTCAAACGCCAGTTTCAACAATTCGGTTTCACGCTGGTGGATATTTTCAACGCCCATTTTTTCTTTCAGCCTGATGCAAAGAGCCGCACGGATGGTTTGCAAAAAGCCTGGAGTTCCGCCGTCTTCGCGAACCTCAATATTGTCAACATATTTGTATTCACCCCACGGGTTGGTCCAATCCACCGTTCCTCCGCCCGGTTGGTCGGGAACCGAATTGTGGTACATGGATTGGTCGAAAACCAGTACTCCTGAAGATCCGGGGCCGCCCAGAAATTTGTGCGGGGAAAACATCACTGCATCAAGTTTTTGCATCGGATCAGCCGGGTGCATATCGATTGAGTCGTATGGGGCTGATGCTGCGAAGTCGATGAAAGCTACCCCACCGTACTCGTGCATGATTTTTGCCAGCTCGTGATAAGGGGTTCTGATTCCGGTAACATTGGAGCAGGCCGTGAACGAACCAATTTTAAATGGCCTGTTTTTATATTCTTCCAGTTTTTTTCGAAGGTTTTCAGGCGATACCTGAAGATTTTGGTCAGGATCAATAATAACCACGTCCGCACTGGTTTCGTACCAACTGGTGTGGTTTGAGTGGTGCTCCATGTGGGTGATGAAAACTACCGGACGTTCGCGTTGGGCAAGGCAACTGGTATGGTTTACTTTTCCGCAATATTTTAATCCCAGCATTCGCTGAAATTTGTTGATAACCGCTGTCATTCCTGATCCAGAGGTGATGATGATGTCGTTTGGCCCGGCGTTAACATGGGCCTTGATGATCTGCTGGGCCTGATGGTAGGCATGAGTCATCAGTGCTCCGGTTTCGCTGGTTTCGGAATGGGTGTTCCCGACAAATGGGCCAAAAGTTTCAGCAATTTGTTTTTCAATAGGTTGATAAAGCCGTCCGCTGGCAATCCAGTCGGCATAAATAATGGGTTTTACGCCATAGGGAGAGACAAAATGCTGGTCGATGCCAACTGTTTCTTTTCTAAATGGAGCGAAATACGATTCAAGATTTGTCATGGTCATCTTTCAATCAGAAATGTCTCGCAAAATAAAGGTCTTTTCGTCGGATAAAAGCAAAGTAAAATCAGTTTTTGTCACCTTAAAAATCGAATGACAGTCAGGTTCGGTGACAAAAAGTCATTTTTGCTTCATGGTATAGTCTTTGAAAAATAAATGCACACTAATAAGAATGTTTAACTAAAAAAATAAGTGCGATGCAAAAAGGAAAAATTGGCGTAAGCAGTGACAATCTATTCCCCATCATCAAAAAGTTTCTGTATTCCGATCACGATATCTTCCTGCGGGAAATTGTGTCGAATGCAGTTGATGCCACACAAAAGCTGCGCACCCTGGCCTCCAAAGGCGAATATTCGGGCGACGTGTCGAATGCAAAAGTTGTTGTAACCGTAGACAAGGATGCCAAAACCATCACTGTTTCCGATCGGGGAATCGGGATGACAGGCGAGGAAGTTGAAAAATACATCAACCAGATCGCTTTTTCAGGTGCCGAGGAATTTTTGGAAAAGTATAAAAACGATGCCAACGCCATCATTGGCCATTTTGGTCTCGGATTTTACTCGTCTTTCATGGTATCCAACCAGGTGGATATTATCTCCAAATCATACCGTCAGGACGCTCCTGCCATTCGCTGGGAATGCGACGGAAGCCCTGAATATGTTCTGGAAGAAACCCAAAAAGCAGAAGTTGGAACCGACATTGTCATGCACATCAACTCTGATTCCGAAGAGTTCCTCGAAAAATCCCGGATTTCGGAAATCCTGAACAAATATTGCAAGTTCCTTCCTGTTCCGGTGGTTTTCGGAAAGAAAACAACCTGGAAAGACGGCAAGGAAGTGGATACTGACGAGGATAACCAGATTAACGACGTGGCACCGGCGTGGACCAAAAAACCGGTTGACCTGAAGGATGAAGATTATTCGAATTTTTATCGTCAGTTGTACCCCATGGCCGAAGATCCATTGTTCAATATTCACCTGAACGTGGATTATCCTTTCAACCTGACTGGTATCTTGTATTTCCCGAAGCTGAAAAACACCATCGAAATACAGAAGAACAAAATTCAATTGTATAGCAACCAGGTTTTTGTGACGGATTCGGTTGAGGGCATCGTTCCTGAATTTCTGACCCTTCTTCACGGAGTGCTCGATTCACCTGATATTCCGTTGAACGTTTCGCGTTCGTACCTGCAAAGCGATTCGAATGTAAAGAAAATCAGCAGCCACATCACCAAGAAAGTGGGAGACCGGTTGTCGCAACTGTTTAACGAAAAACGCGAAGACTTTGAATCGAAATGGGATGACTTGCGCCTGTTTATCGAATATGGGATGCTGACCGAAGAAAAATTCTACGAAAAAGCAGAGAAGTTCTACCTGTTTAAAAATACTGACGGGAAGTATTTCACCATGGAAGAATACGAAGCCCTGATTAAACCGGAACAGACTGACAAGGAAAACAACCTGGTTTATTTGTACACCAGCAACCTGGAAGATCAGTACACATTTGTTCAGGCTGCCAAAAACAAAGGATACGATGTGCTGGTGATGAACAACATACTGACGACTCCACTTATCAACAAGCTGGAGCAGAAATATACCAACAAACGCTTTGTCCGTGTTGACTCGGATGTCGTTGAGCATTTGATTACGAAAGATCATGCTCATCAGGAATTAAGCTGGGAAGAAAAGAATGAACTGAGCCCTATTTTTAAGGCCGTTTGTCCTGAAACCAAGGATTACGGATTCATGGTCGATTTCAAGGATCTTGGAGAAGCCGGAACTCCGATGGTAATTACCCGCAATGAGTTTATGCGCCGTATGAAAGATATGAGCCAGATGCAGGGAGGAATGAGCTTCTATGGCGACCTTCCCGAAAACCTGAACCTGGTAGTGAATACATCGCATCCGTTGGTTAAGAAGATTTTTGAAGACCGCGACGCTCTTTTGGGCGATGATCTGGAAGCTTTAAACAGCCAGATTCAGTCAAAAACAAAGGAAAAGGAAGAACTCGACAAATCGAAAAAGGACAAGAAAGACGAGGAAATTCCTTCTGAAATTAAAGAAAAGTCGGAAGAACTTGACAATGCAATTTCGGCATTGAAAGATGAACGCAAAGAAAAGCTCAGCTCGTTTGGGAAAGAAAATAAACTGGCCAAACAACTGGTTGATCTGGCTCTGCTGGCCAATGGAATGCTGAAAGGTGAAGATCTCGATAAGTTCGTCAAACGCAGTTTCGAGATGATCAAATAAGAAAATCTCAACCGATATCATGAAAGCTGTTCCAAAAGGGACAGCTTTTTTTTGTTTGAAGCAACCAATTTTTTATCCGTAACATCTATCAGGCAGTCATAATTTTATCACCATTTTAAATCAATAAGCAATGATGAAAAATTTCCCTTCTATCCTGATAATGCTACTTTTAGCATTAGTGTCGTGTAACAAGGACGAAAAAGATCCGATAGTTTTTACATTTGAAACTGATTTTAATAAGATTGCCGTATCTTCTGGAACATCAGTCGAATCTGATGGCATTCTGAAAAATGACGGTTGGAATGCTATTTTTGCAGAGTATCCCGAAGGAGAGGATGTATTTTATGAACTTACTTCTGGGCTTGCAAATCTTCCGGGACCACTCGACCAAACCCGGAAAGCATTTATGCTGTCGGGGAATAACCACAGCGATGCCCTGCAGATGTTTCTGGTGAAACAATTGTCTGGTTTGATGCCGAATACCAGTTATGCTGTTGAAAATCAGGTTGAATTGGCCTCAAAATATCCTGAAGGAAGTGTTGGGATTGGAGGTTCGCCGGGCAACGCGGTTCATCTGGTTTCAAAATTTTCCAGAAATGGTTATTCGCTGGAGAAGAGCAAAGGATCAAATATTCAGTTTGTTATATCTAAAGCTGAAAATATTCCTGAGTCGTATTTAGATCTGGAATTGGGAGATGTGTCAATTAAGTCTGAAGAGTATGTTTACCAATTGATCTCACGATCAGTATCTTCAGGAACAAGTGTTGTTAAGACCGACAATAACGGTAGATTATGGGCTGTCATTGGAACCTGGTCTGGATTTGAAGGAATCACGTCGTTATATTACACTAAAATCAAAATTACATTGACACATAAATAGATTGTACGACTGGCTGATACCTGTTTCTTCTGATTTTCTCAAAAGTTATCTCCTGCGAGATATGGCTTTTTATTTCATATATGTATCCAAATATTTCGTATTACGACCTGTTTTCGGAATAAAGATTTTAATTTTGGGCATCATTGATATTTGATAAGATGAACAAAAAATTAGAAGCCTTTGCCCGCCTGCTTGAAATTATGGACGAGCTGCGTGAAAAGTGTCCGTGGGATAAAGAGCAAACCTTCGAATCGCTGCGAAAACTGACCATTGAAGAAACTTATGAACTGGCCGATGCTATCCTGAATAATGACTTTACCAGTGTCAAAAAGGAACTGGGCGACCTGATGCTGCATATCGTTTTTTACGCCAAAATTGCTTCGGAAAAAGGGGCTTTTGACATGGCCGACGTGCTGAATTCGATCAATGAAAAATTGATTTACCGGCATCCTCATGTGTTTGGCGAGGTGGATGTGGCCAATGCCCGCGAGGTGGAACAAAACTGGGAATCACTAAAATTGAAGGAAAAAGGTGGAAATAAAAGGGTCTTGGAAGGTGTTCCCACAGCCATGCCCGCGTTGGTGAAAGCAAACCGTATTCAGGAAAAGGCCAGTGGAGTTGGTTTCGACTGGGAATACCGCGAACAGGTTTGGGAGAAGGTAAAAGAGGAAATCAACGAACTGAGCGTCGAAATAGAACAGGTCGATCAGGATAAGATTGAAGCTGAATTTGGCGACCTGTTTTTCGCCATGGTCAATGCAGCGCGTCTGTATGGCATTGACCCAGAAACAGCATTGGAGCGCACCAACCTGAAATTCATTCAGCGGTTCAATTATCTTGAAAGCCAGACTTTGCAAAAAGGGATGGATCTGAAAAAAATGACGCTTGCCGAAATGGATGAAATCTGGGACGAAGCCAAGCGTTTGGAAAGACAATAATTGCAGATAGAAGAAGAAATAATGTGAATTAAACCAGGAACCGTTTTGCTATGAAACAAGGATTTAAGTATTTGTACTCGCTTTTATTTCTTCTGGTTATTTTCACAAATCTTGTTTCGGCACAAATTGATACGGTTCGTTTAAACAAATCCTATCTAAAAAAATACTGGACAGACTCGAAAGCCATTGTAACTTCACCTGCGAGATGGCAGGAAAAGGATTGGGCGAAACTTGGCGCATTCGTAGCAATTGAAGGAGGAATAATGTTTGCCGATCAGCCGGTTAAAGATTTTTTTCAATCGCATAAGAATAAAACCGCATCTTTTCTTTCGACTCATGTTCTGGAGGGTTTTGGGGCAGAACATAGTTTTTTACTGATGTCGGGAATCTTCACTTATGGGATGCTGACAAAAAACAAGAAACATGTAAGTACAGCCTTGCTGGCTTTGGAAAGCTTTACACTGGCCAGCATTGTTACACGGATTCCCAAAACTCTGATTGGCCGGCAGCGTCCAAATAACTGGGAAGGCAATGGCCCATTTAGCTTTAAAGGTCCATTCAAAGGAGACAGTTTTCCATCAGGGCATACCACTGCTTCATTTGCGGTTGCTTCGGTTATTGCCACTCAGTTTAGAGATAGCAAATGGATTCCAGCTACCGCCTATTCTTTAGCCACCCTGGCCGGACTATCGCGAATTTATGATAACAAACACTGGTTGAGCGATGTAGTGGCAGGTGCAGCTATTGGTACGTTAGTTGGAAACCTGGTATCTCACCGTACTTCAAATTCAAATCTTACGGTTATTCCATTCGGGAATAGTAATTTTCAGGGGATAAAACTGGCCTATGCGTGGTAATATTCATTTAAGGTCTTGCTTATTTCCAATCCCTTCCTACTTTTGTTAATTAAATCAGTCAAAAAATCAGTTATGTGTAAATATCTACTTTATTTCTTTGTCGCAGGTCTGTTCCTGAATTCCTGCTCAACAGGCGAAAAATCATTGCAACGAGGAGATTATTCTGACGCGATCCTGAAATCGGTTAATCGGTTGAGCAGTGATCCCGATAACCAGAAAGCGGTGCAGGTTGTTCGTGACGGATATCCGTTGGCGATAACTTATTATCAGGAACAGATTGATCGTGTTTTAAGCAGTAATGATCCGCTGAAATGGCGACAGGCTCTTGATATCATGCAAACGGTCAACCACATTTCAGATGAAATCCGCCGTATCCCTGCGGCTCGCAAACTGGTATCTTCACCCAAAATTTATACATCAGAATTAACCGAAGTTCAGAATAAAGCGGCCCAGGAATTATACGATGCCGGTATGGATGCCCTAAGCCGTAACACACGCGAAGATGCCAAACAAGCCTATTTCTATTTTCTGGATGCAGACGGATTGGTTCGCGGATTTAAGGACACCAAACAAAAGATGATGGATTCGAAAAATCTGGCCACGTTGAAAGTCGTTGTCGAACAGATTCCGGTAAATGGCAAATACGAATATTCGGCCCAGTTTTTTTACGATAACGTATTCCAGATGCTGAATCAAAAATTTCAGGAAAAAGATTTTGTACACTTTTTTTCTCCTGAAGAAGCCGAAAGAAGCAAATTGAAATATCCCGACATGTTACTGAGAATGGGTTTCTACGACTTTTTTATCGACCGTCCCAGTCATTTTGAAGAAGAAAAGGAGCTATCGAAAGAGGTTGAAGAAAAATATCAGGTAAAAGATGCAAGCGGAACTGCTGTGACTAAAACACGAATGGTACCAAAGAGAGGGAAAATCAAAATTGTAACCGACCGGATGGCATCTGGAGGACTTCTGGAACTGAAAGCTGTTGAGTTTCAATCGCAAAAAATAGTATTTACAGACAAAATCCCTGGACAATTTACCTGGGAAAACCAATACGGTATTTTCGTTGGCGACAAAGAAGTTCTGGATAACAAACTAGCAGCTATTGTGTCGAACAAAGTGCTGACCGCTCCAGCTTCGCAAGACATGTTTGTGCTGTTTACAAAACCCATTTTTAATCAGTTGACAGGGAAGTTGACCAATTATTTTAAGCAATTCAATTAAAGCAAATACATAGTAAGACACTCCAAATAATAAGTCACGGACATAATCCGCATTTCAACCCTACGGAATTGACTTGCAAAATCCGCAAAGCGAATAGCTATTTATACTTTCCGGTTAGTGCTGGAGTTGGCATACATCGCTATTTTTTCGAAGTATTTTCCCCTCTGAATCCAAGGATGAATTGCTCCGGTCAGGAAAGGCTTTCTTAACGTTACACTAACATATTCCGCAGGATTATTGAATACCTTTGGAGCTTCTTATTTATGTTTTGAGCTATGTACGAGAAGATGTGGAATAAGGATTTTATTCTACTTGTGATGTCGAATTTCCTGATGTACATTACTTATTATGCGGTTATTTCAACGTTACCCATTTATTTAGTAAGTGAATTGCATTCTACAAAGAGTCAGGTTGGAGTGGTAGTTGCCGTTTATACCATTGCATCGGTACTTATTCGTCCGTTTTCTGGTTTTACCCTTGATAAGTACAACCGACGAATGGTTTTCATATTAGCACTAGCTTGTTATGCTACTTTTTTTGCCGGATACTGGGTGGCCATAACGGTTTCAACTATGATGTTTCTTCGCTTTGCACAGGGGCTTACCTGGGGATTTACCACGATAACGGGGTCAACCATTGCTGTTGATATTATACCGGCAGCAAAAAGAGGCGAAGGAATTGGTTATTTTTCATTGTCCACTACACTGGGAATGTCGGTTGGGCCGGTAATCGGATTGTTTGTGTGCCATGATTGGGGATATAATACCATGTTTATTTCTGCTTTTTTTATAAGCCTTGCGAGTCTGGGCTGCGCTTATGCCATAAACCTTCCCCGTCAACTTCTTGATCAAAAAGAGATTTCATTTAGCTGGAATAATCTATTCGATAAAGATTCGATACTTCCATCGATAAACCTGCTGATAATCATGAGCACGTATGGAGGACTGCTTTCGTTCATTGCCTTGTATGGCCGCGAAATCGGGATTCAGAATACATCCTATTTCTTTTTGATCTTTTCCCTGGGTATTGCCATATCCCGGCTTACAGTTGGAAAAGCATTCGACAGAAATGGACCTCGCAAGATTATAACGATTTGTCTGATGTTGCTGATATTAGGCTATCCAATGTTGGCTTCAGTAAAAAATGCGGCAGGGTTCTATTTGTCGGCGATTGTAATTGGATTTGGCATTGGAGTCGTATTTCCCACATTTCTGTCGATAGTAAATAATCTTGCAGATTCAGAACATCGAGGAGCGGCGAACTCAACGCTGTATACAGCCTTGGACCTGGGTATGGGATTAGGAATGATTACGTCAGGATTAATCGCTCAACATATTTCCTTATCAGCTATTTTCTTAGTTAATGCCCTTATATGTATTGCAGGGCTGATATTCTTCCGTTTGCATGTGCTAAACTTATATGAAAAGAGATTAACTGTCACTGTTCCGTAGAAAAAGATCGGAAAACAAACGACACCCTATCTTTCGGATAATATCAGAAACTCTGATTCTGACATTAACGCCAACTGGTTATATTCCTTAATCAAGTTCAATACTGCCAATTTTCAAATTGATTCAACAAAGCAACCTCGTTGGATACGAAGACCAAACTGATATTATAAAACATATCCTCAAATAAAAATAATTGGTAGCCAATGTTTTAGAAGGTAGGATTTTTTATTGTTTTTTCAACATTAATAAATTCTTAAAAATTCTTAAAAAGAGTTGCCAAATATCTATTATATTAGCATCGCTTTAGAAAATTAATTGAACCTTTTCTCTTTTAACCAATATCTATTTTCCAATCGGACTAAACTAAATTTGGACAAAGGATTATCATTGCTGATAATCCTTTTTTATTTCTATCCCGGCTTTGACTTCTTAAAGAGGGATCAAGAGTTTAGTGATTTTTTTGGGGGGGGACGACTATCCTTTTCTACTTTTCGGTCATGGAAATCCATAATCACTGAAGTACGAAATTAATCGGAACCGTAAATTGAACGGCAACAACCTTTCCGCCCTGCTGCCCGGGGGTCCATTTTGGCATACTGTTTACCACACGTAAGGCTTCGGCATCAAGCATCGGGTCGACACTCTTAACAATTTTTGAGTTATAAACCGAACCATCTTTCCCGATTATAAAACTCACAAGTACTTTCCCCTGAATACCTTTTTTTACAGCCTCCGGTGGATATTTTACAGACATGGCCAGAAACTTCCTAAAAGCCATCTCTCCTCCCGAAAATACCGGCATCTGTTCAACTTCATTGTAAACTTCTTCCTGAACTGTTCCGCTTTTCTCAGCAGCACCATAACCTACAACTGACATTTCGGTTACATGATTGCATTTCTTTACCAAAGCTAACTGACCGGCAGATGGGCCTGGTTTCATTTCGTAATCGTCTGATGCAGACAAAATACTTTTGAGTTTTTCAATTCCGACAGAATCTCCCGTTACCTGTAACGGATGTCCTTCAGCAACCAGGGTGATTGATTTTCCAGCCGAAGTCATTTCGGTGGTAACCGATTGTTTTTGCTCGCAGGCAAATACTGCAATTAAAATGGCAGCCAAAACCATCCCGACAAGGACTTTTGCATTGGCAATTTTTCTTGATTTTATTTTTGATATCATCTTGATTCGATTTTTAACTAATGAATAATTGAAGTTGTTGGTCAAAATCAACTGTTCACCAACATACTGGTTTAGTAGAATCTGCTTGTACCGCGAAGGTGCAGTTCCCTGCGAGATCACAGCCCGGTCGGCCTGAAATTCGTGATTTTCGCGTAGCGCCCGCCTAAACATCCAAAAGAAAGGATTAAACCACTGAAATACAGCAATTATTTCCAAAACCAGCACATCGAAAGTATGTCCTTGGCGGACGTGCTGTTTTTCGTGCTCAAACATCTTTTCCCATCCATTGGTGCTTCGAAGGTTTTTACTCACAAAAACGTAATTCAGAAAAGAAAATGGACTTAGCTCCCGTTCCAGGATAACCAGTTTGATTTTTCCTTCAGGAATGACCGGATTAAGCGCAATTAGCCGGGAAACCTGAAATATCTGTACCAAAAACTTTACAAAAAAGAATAAGATACCAAACAGGTATAAATAACCAAACATGCTGTAGGTTAATACAAATCTTTCTGCCTCAACCGACAGTGAAGAACTGTAAACAGTGACCGTATTCAATAGATTGATGTACGGAGTTACCGTAACCTCACCAAGCATGGTTGCCTGCGGAACGTAAAACGGGATGCGCAGCAAGGGCAAAACAGCCGAAAAAACGATGGAGATCAATAAAAACCAGCGGTTCACGCGGAAAAAAGTTTCGCTCCGCAAAAACAGGAAATAACCCAGCGCGAAAAGGCTCAGGCTGATTCCCGATTCCAAAAGGTAATTTACAAAGCTAGCCATTGGGTTCTGTATTTTCCGATTCCAAATCTTTTCCTACTTCCTTGATCATTTCTTCAAGTTCTGAGAGACTCATTTTGTCTTCTTTGGCAAAAAACGAAACCATCTCCTGGAACGAGTTACTGAAATAACCATTTAAAAAGTTCCGGAAGTACGATTTCGTATATTCTTTTTTGCTGATAACCGGAAAATACTGATGAGTCTTTCCATACGCGTAATGGTCGACAAATCCTTTCTTTTCCAATATCCGGATAATGGTAGAAACCGTATTATACGCAGGTTTGGGGTCGGGAAGCCTGTCGACAATTTCTTTTACAAAAGCTTTTTCCAAGGTCCACAACTCCTGCATAATCTGTTCTTCTGCTCTGGTTAACTCTTTCATTGGGAAAACAGTTTTAATTCAGTTTCAAACATCAAATATCAAGCCAAAAACTAAGTTAATAGTTTTTTAACTATTTTCTTAGTTATTGAAGACAAAAAAAAGAACAACTTCATTTAACCTCTTTTGACAAAAAAACATTTTGAAGTTAGCTTGCCAAAAATCAGTTGTTTGGATATCCAATACAAAGATATAACTATATTTTTAGTTTTCAAACTAATTTTTTAGTTGTTGCTATAAAAAAGAAAAACCGCCTGATTTTCATCGGACGGCTTTCTCGTTAATTGGTTCAGGTGGTTTATTTAGTTGGTTCAGGTCAAAATATTGTGTTCCATTTTTTACTGCTTTAAAGACAGCCAATCTTTGGAGCACCCTTAAGAGAACTGACTTTTTTTCTACAATTTTTTACAAATTGCAGCCCATCCCCCTCCTTTGGCTAATTCGATGTTGAGTTTATCGGCTTTAGTAACCTGTTTTACAGTTCGTTTGTAATCTACAGCATTCTTATCTGCATTTATACCATCCTGCATGATTTCTATTTCGTAGGTACCTTCGCCTAAGAACGAAAAGTCGATGGTGAGTGAACGTTCGGTCCAGTCAGTCATTGCTCCTACATACCAGTTTTTGCCGTTTTTGCGGGCCATCAGAATGTAATCGCCAACTTTTGCATCCAGCACTTTAGTTTCGTCCCATACGGTAGGAATTTTGCTGATGAACGAAGTGCATTCAGTTTCTTTATAATAGTTCGACGGACTATCAGCAAGCATTTGAAGAGGGGCATCGTAACAAACATACATCGATAACTGATGACAACGAGTCCCCTGGGTCATCGGACATGAGAAACTAACTGAATAATCTTTTTCAGTCTTGTTAATCATCGATCCCGGAGTATAATCCATCGGACCGGCAAGCATACGTGTGAAACACAAGGTTACATCGTGTTCCGGGGTAATTTCCTTGCTCCATTTGCAATTTTCAAGCCCTTTCACACCTTCGTGATTGACAATATTCGGATATGCCCTTAGCATACCTGAAGGTTTAAATACCCCGTGAAAATCGACCAGCAGTTTCCGTTCGGCACAAGCTTTGGCTGTACGTTCGTAAAAGTTTACCATGAATTGTTCGGAACGGGCCATAAAATCAACTTTGATCCCTTTTGCACCCCATTTGGCATATAGGTCAAGAATTGCATTCATATCTTTATCCAGTACATTCCAAAGGCACCACAGGATAATGTCCACATTTTTTGATTTACCGTAAGCGATCAGTTCCTGAATGTCAAGACTTGAATTGGCCTCCTTGATGTTGGTCGTACTTTTGGTCCAGCCTTCGTCGAGAATGATATACGGAATATTGTTTTTCGATGCAAAGTCGATGTAATATTTATAGGTTTGAGTATCCAGCCCCGATTTAAAATCCACGCCATAAATATTGTTGTCGTTCCACCAATCCCACGCAACCTGACCAGGCTTAATCCAGCTGGTATCGGTCAGTTTACATTCCCTGGAAAGAAGGAAAACCATCTGATTTTCGACCAGACGGGCATCTTCAGTGCTTACCATGAAAACACGCCAGGGATAAGTACGAGTTCCTGAAGTTTGAGCGATATAATCGGCCTCCTGAACATTGGTAATGCCGCGATCTCCACTCGGATCCGACTTCAGGATGACATGCGGATATTTGCTTTTAAAAGCTGCCTTACCGGTTGCTTCCATAAATAAGCACGGATAATCGTACAAATCGGCTTCAGTAATACCAATTTTGATATTGTCATCAGCTTTGACCAACGTTGGCAACGAACAGAATTTTCCTGCTTGCAGATCGCTCAGTTTTTGATCGAGGTAATGACGTTCGTAGTGCGAAAAAAGGGTTTCTTCCTCAGGAAAAAGCACCTGGTAATCGCCTGAAAAATTCAGTCCGACTTCTTCATTTTTAACTGTAACATCGCCTTTCTGGCTGGTTTCGAACCGATAGGCCAATCCATTGTCGAATACCCTGAAACTGACAGCATAATCTGGTTTGAATACAAGCTTCAATTGATTGTAATTGTTCTGAATGTTTTTTGATTTCACAGCAACCACAGTCTGCACGGTTTCATTAACCGATGTTGTTTTTGCTGAAATCACTTTGGGGTTAACACCTAGCACGGAAGTTCCCAAATCGAGACTCATCGTGTTGTTGGCGAAGACGGAATGACCGCCAACACTGGCCGACCATTTAATTTGTGCGTCAACCGAAACAGTTACCTGTATTTTTCCATCGGGTGAATTTACCGAATAGTTTTTGGCAAACAAGCCAAGGCTAATTGCCAGAAAAAGAATTAATAAGCTAGACTTCATGTTTATAATTTGTTTTAAGATTTCACATGAAACTTGCCAAAGAGAATCAGTCTTAAAAACTGATTTATCCGGCAAGTTCCATGATGATTTAGATGTATTTGATAAATATTGGATTAGCCATGCTAAGGTAGTATTTTCCCAAAAAACTTCCCCTGCAAAAGGACTTTACTTCTTTATAAACCGGAATACCTTAACCGAGTGGGGCGGCATCTTAACGAACATCGTATTCTTATCCAGTTTCACATCCTTGTGATCCCAAAGATCCCGGACTTTATAGTCTTCCAGCTTATAGGGCTCTGTAGACCAGTAATCGTCATTAGCTTTCAGAAGCACATTAAAATCGACCTGAACGTCTTTTTCTTCGTCGCCACGGTTCAGCAAACAAGCTGCTTTCCCATTGTTTTCCAGTTTTTTGATCCAGATCTGATAATCGCCATTATCGCGGTAGCAAAATCCCTGTTTGCCCTGAGGATCCTGATCGAGCGCGATAATTTCATTGTTGGTCAGTATGTCTTTAGTTTCAGCCGACATGTTTTGCAGGTCGTTGCCAGCCATCAATGGAGCGGCCAACATACACCACAATGAAAAATGTGTTTTGTATTCTTCGGTAGTCATACCGCCATTGCCAACTTCAAGCATATCGGGATCGTTCCAGTAGCCTGGACCGGCATATTTAGCCAAATCTTTTTGTTTTTCGAAAATGCTGATCATAGCATCCCAGCGGTCAACAATGTCGCCGGTTGTACGCCACAAATGACCAACTTCCTTAGCCCATTCCCAAGGTTTTGCAGTTCCCCATTCGCACAAGCTAAAAACAATCGGGCGACCAGCAGTGTAAAGGGCATCGCGCATAATAGCATACGACGATTTGGCATCCTGAGTGGTTGCATAGCACCAGTCGTATTTCAGGTAGTCGACTCCCCAACGGGCATAAGTGCGGGCATCCTGAAATTCGTACCCACGGCCTCCCGGACGTCCCTGACAGGTTTTCGTTCCGGCGCAGGAATAAATTCCGAATTTCAATCCTTTTGAATGGATGTAGTCAGCCAAATATTTCATCCCGTGTGGGAAACGGTCTTTATCCACAATGATTTCACCATTTTCGTCACGGCCAACCTGCCAGCAGTCGTCAATCACAATGTATTCATAACCGGCATCCTGCATCCCGGAACTTACCATAGCATCGGCCATTCCCATGATGAGTTTTTCACTTACATCACACCCGTATTTGTTCCAGCTATTCCATCCCATAGGAGGAGTTTTTGCAAGATTTTCGAACTTTTGTGCTGAGGCACCAAAAAACGAAGCGACCAGAATTAATCCCAGAAATAGTTTTTTCATGTCTTTTCTTTGTTTGTCAGATTTTAAAATTTTAAAGCAAAATTGCCACAAGGTTAGCCAAATTTGCCCCGGATAGAATGGACAAATATTCTGGAAACATGGAAAAATGATCAAACGAAGAAGGACTTACAAACGCAAAAAATGACAGTAAGAAAGAGAATATCAACTATTTATCCAGAATATCAAAATCATCAGCGTCATCAAGTACCGGGAACTTCCTCCGAAAGTCAACCAATTCATGAAATGAAAGGATCGTGCCTATTATTCCTTCCTGACTAAGCCGCGTTTGCCCCAAGATGTCTCCTTTCGGGCTAAACACCTGAGATTCGCCTGAGTAATTGATCGCCAGGCCATCTCTGCCAATACGATTTATTCCGGCCACATAGCATTGATTTTCAATGGCACGGGCCTTTAAAAGAATGTTCCACACCTCGCGGCGCGAAGAGGGCCAGTTGGCCAAATAAACAAGTAAATCGTATTCATTCCGGTTTCGGCTCCAAACCGGGAACCGCAAATCATAACAGATCAGCGGACAAATGCGCCATCCTTTGTAAAGAACAATCAAGCGTTGGGCTCCTTTTTCAAAAAAAGTTGCCTCATTTCCCATGGTAAACAGGTGACGCTTGTTGTAAAAATGTACTTCGCCCGAAGGTTCAACGAAAACAAGCCGATTAAAATACCGATCGTTTTCCCGAATAATCAGACTTCCGCAAAGAGCCAGTTGATATTCCCGGCAGCGCTCTTTCATCCACCCGATGGTTTCGCCACTCATGGTTTCGCCAAGCGACGAAACGTTCATCGAAAAACCCGTTGTAAACATTTCTGGAAGGAAAACCACATCCGTATCGGGATCAATCTTTTTGAGCCACTGATCAATCTTTGTCCTATTAGCCATTGGGTTTTCCCAAGCCAGATCGAACTGGAATACGGCTATTTGTAAGAATTCCTGAACCATAGTATTAATCTTCAGCGGTAAATTGGTCAGGATGGCGGGCAACCAGGCCCCATTCACGGTAAAATGCTTTCATGCGGCGAATATCGGCTTCCGCATCATCAGTCAGATCAAAAGGTTTCACCCAGCCAATCTCTTTGCGGCCAAAATCAAATAAGCCCAGATATACCGTGGCTCCTGTGGCTTTGGCAATGGTATGGAAACCTGCCTTCCAGCGTTTATTCCGCTTACGGGTTCCTTCGGGAGTAATCGACAGGTGCATCTCGTCCCTCGAATTCATTTCATGAATAATCTGTTTGACCACAGAAGTTCCTTTTGACCGATTGATCGGAATGCCACCCATTCTTTTCAAAATTGGTCCAAGTGGCCAGAAAAAGAATTCTTTTTTAATAACAAAATAGGTCTTTCCTCCAACCGAAGTATAATAAAAATAGGCAATAACAAAATCCCAGGCGCTGGTGTGCGGAACTCCAATAATAATGGCCTTTTTTGAAGGGGCCACCCCATTGAGTGTTTTCCATCCCAGCATTTTCAGGATCAGTTTACAGATTGCTCTCCACATCTTATTCAAGGTTAAATTCGTTGATATGTGTTGCTCCGGCATACTTTTCCAAAAGCCCGATGGCCATCTGTTTGGCTGTTTCAAGTTGCCGGTCGCCATCAAAATCAATCAGGACCATCAAAAAGCGCCGGGTATTCAGGGTTACTTCCGTGCGTTGCGAGTCGCTGGTTGGAGTGCCAAAAGCGCCTAAAGAATCACGAAAAACGGGTAACCCTACAATATTCAATTCACCCCTTCCTATGCCGATATACGGTTCGTTGGCAGCACCTATCCCGAAACGGACATCGCCCTGGATCTGACCGGCATCATAGCCCCCAATCGAAAAGCCACTTGCTATGGAAACCAGGTTCAGTTGATCAACCACATTATTAATCGAATAAAGACCTTTGCCGGAAACCACCCTACGCAAAAGCGCTTCGGCTGACAACCGGTAGCGGGCCGGATCTTTTCCACAAGCTTTGTATGCTTTCCGCGAAGCCTCAATAGCCGGAATTTTGCTGATGTTTTCGATGATCATCGATTGACGGATAAGATTAATACGCGCTTCAATTTCGCCCGATAACCCGTCGGCTGAACCATTAACTACCACATCCGATTCAATACACCCCAATCTCAGACGGGGACATCTGCTTTTAAGCTCGCTGCTGATATATATTTCTGACATCCTGAATTATGTAGTTATTCCTTTTATACAAACAGACACTTTAGCAAAAATAACAAATTCAGACAGAACCCGATTCCTTAACAAAAGAATCCACGAATCATTTTTCACCCGGATTCTTTCCTGTCTGAAATGAAATATAATTCAAAAAAGATACTTATTTTGCACAACTAAACAAAACCAATATCATGAGCAAAACATACAACTGGGCCATCCTTGGATGTGGCAAAATAGCCCGAAAATTTGCCGCCGACCTCTGTTTATTACCAAATGCCAGACTTTATGCCACCGCTTCCAGAAGCATTGAAAACGCCCAGGCTTTCGCTTCTGATTTTGGCTTCGAAAAAGCATACGGCAGCTACGAGGAAATGGCAAACGACCCGGCTGTTGACGTGGTTTACATTGCATCGCCACACTCGCACCATTGCGAACACGCCCTGCTGTGCCTAAACCATAAGAAAGCTGTTCTATGCGAAAAAGCCTTTGCGCTCAACTCGCGTGAAGTTGGCCTCATGGTTGATGCCGCAAGGAAAAACAACACATTCCTGATGGAAGCTTTCTGGACCCGATTTCAGCCCAGCTTTCAGAAAGCGATGGAAATCATTCATTCCGGAGAATTGGGGGCTTTAAAAATGGTCCGTTCCGATTTTGCTTTCAACGCCGAATTTGATCCCGAGAAAAGACTGTACAACGTTGAATTAGGAGGCGGTTCGCTGCTTGACATTGGCATATACCCGATTTTCATGTCGCTGATGACACTGGGCAAACCTTCCGAAATAAAGACGATGGCTTCGTTCTGCCCAACTGGAGCCGAAGAAACCATCATGATGTCGTTCAGATATGCCGGAGGGGAAATGGCTTCGCTGGTTTCAAGCTTTGCCTCACATTCTTCCATTCAAACCGAATTGTGGTTTGAAAATGGTTTCGTTCGCATAAACCGCAGATTTCACACTCCCACCACCCTCACCTACTGGAAAAACTGGGAAGAGGAACGAACGATTACTTTCGAAAGCGGGGAAGGACTTGGTTATGAACTGGAAGCAGCCCATGTGATGAAATGTCTTGATGAAGGCAGAATTGAGAGTGACATGATGCCCTTGTCGACCTCGTCTGATTTGATGGAAATCATGGACCGGGTCAGAAAAGATGCCGGAATTGTATTTCCGGGGCACGATTAAGCATGTCGTTTCATTGACGAATATCGATCGTTCAACCGTCTTTTTGCGCAGTTCACAAAATTTTCGTGAAAAGAGCTTTAAAACAAGAACATAAATTTGGATGAATTACTAACTTTATTTCATCCAAATTATAGTTTATGAGACTTTTCCTTTTCAGCGCGAGCCTGTTTTTCCTGTTGGGCCTGAAACTAGCGTCTACGATTGAGATCAGGCCATTTTTCAACCAACAGCCACCCCAGACAGAACATTCGGGAAGTTCTTCGGCAAAAGAATCCCTGCCCGACGAGAAAACCGAAGCCGGACAAAGTAAAAAAGTCCAGATCAATCAGGTCCCCAGGTCAGGCTGCCCAAGAGGGATAAAAAAAGAAGGATAGCCGCCAAAATCCAACGGTCCTGCACAACTCTCAATAAATTCAGGATTTGAATGGGAAAGTAAAGACTGAATCAGTTAAATTTACCAGTATAAACAAAGAACAAAAATGATTCAGCAGAACGACATAACCATTCAAAGCTGGGAACAACTTTGCGAAGAAGTGTATCATGATTCGTGGAAACCGGAACTGAGCAGGTATCGTTCAGACTACGCTTTCCGGGGATTGTCGGACATGAATTATGAACTGAAAAACAGTTTTCTCCGTAACTGCGGCAATAAACCGGAATTAGAATATCATCTGCTCCGGAATTTCAGGAAATACTCGATCACCAACGATCCGCAACTGACCAGTACATTCTGGAGGTCGTTGGTGCTGGCCCAACATCATGGACTGCCCACACGACTAATTGACTGGACCTATTCGCCATTCATTGCCATGCACTTCGCAACGGCCAACACCGAAAAGTACGACATTGACGGAGTGATCTGGAAAGTGGATTTTGTGAAGGTGAACCAACTGGTTCCGGCCCCCTTCAGCGACGGGTTGAAACACGAAAAGTGCAATGCCTTCACTGTCGAGATGCTCGAAAAAATCGTATCCCTTTCAGATTTCGATCAGCTATTTCCTGAAAATCAAGTTTTGTTCTTCGAACCACCTTCGCTTGACGAACGCATTGTTAACCAGTTTGGTCTGTTCTCAGTCATGACCGATCCAACCACCATACTCGACGAATGGCTGATCAGACATCCTGATTTATACCGCAGAATCATTATCCCCAAAGAGTTAAAAATGGAAGTGCGCGACAAGCTCGATCAGGCCAACATTACCGAAAGAGTGCTTTTCCCGGGCTTGGACGGACTGGCAAAATGGCTGAAACGGCATTACCAACCAGTGTTAAAATAGTTAGTATCAGACGAAAGGAGTTATCCGGATAAAACCTGCCGAAGGAACCAACATATCAATGGAGCTTTTGCTTTTTCCCTTAATCACTCCTTTTCCGGTACTGATTCCCTTGCAGTTAAAAATCTCGTAATTATACTGAACTCCGGGTTTACTCAACAGGAAGTGCACTTCTTCTGTCACTTTTGAATTGATCACTTCCATAGGAGTATTCAGCACAATTGGCAGGTTGATGGTATAATCTTCATACAACATGTAGATGAGCTTCTGGTCGTTTTCAACTTTCACAACCGGATAATAGCGGGCAACCTGCATCGGTTCAAAATTACCTTCAAAAATAACCTTGTAGTTCTTTCTCCAGTAATCAAGCCAAAACTTGATGGTCTGTTTGGAATCCTGCGGCAATGTTGTCAGGAAAAAAGAGAGATAGGGATTCCCGAACAGGACCGATTGCATTTTTCGGGCGATATCTTCAGCTTTTTCGCGCGGGGTAATAGCTACAACCTCCATAAAAGGGGTAAATTTTCCGTACAGCAAACGGTTATTCACCATCTTTTCACGTACGACCTGAGTATTTTCAACCCCCACAAAACCGGTCAAAAAGTTTTGATAGCTGACCAGATTAGGACCAACGATCTGAAACTTCTGCCCCATAAAAATATTGGGTTTTATTGCTTTCAGCCGGGATTCCATATCGGCATAAAGCGTATCAACCGCCAGATCAATTGAAACGAAGTCTCGGCCTTTATCCTGTTCAATAACAGCGCCTTCCTTGGGATAAAATCCTTTCATAAAATCGAACCAGTACCCACTGAACTGCCATTCGGAAAGAAAATGCGCATAGGTACTCACTAAATATTTCCGCACATCAGGATATCGGGGATCAAGCACAGTTATCTGCCGAGGTGCCCGGTAGCGAATATATTTGCCATCAAATTTTTTCATAACCAAAGGGTTCCCTCCCATAAAAGGGATTGAGTACCACAAGTAAACAGGAAGACCTAATTCAAGACATTTTTGTTTGAAAAGCTGTATGGTTTTATAGCTGCCTTCTTCATAAGAATAGGCCGTATCAATTTTCATCTTTACCAATGACTGCCAACCATCATCAATCAGAATAGATTTGAAACTGAAAGACCGCAACGAATCCATTTCCCTGACCAGGTTTTCAACGGGGATGTTTCGGTGCATGGGATACCAGGTCGAAAACACGGGCACATTGGTTGTATCCACACGGGCCTGGCTATTCTTAAACTCTTCTTCCTGGTACCAGGAAGAAGCATCGTAAATGGCTTTCGAGAAATGAATATTGCGAAAATCAAAAAGAACTTCAGCCTGATAATCCTGAAGGCTTGATAAGGGTGGATTGTCCTCAAAAAAACCCAGGTTAAAAACAATGGAGTCATTGTCCTCCCTGATGTTTGAGCTCACAAACTTAGCCTTGTAAGCATCTTTGCAGGTAACCGTGATCTGATTCTGATCGTTGATGGTCAAGCCTGAAACAATGGAAAAACCTGCCGCAGCACGGTCATAAGAAGGAAGTGTGAAAAACGATTTATTGGTCCAGGTTTTTGAATTCCATATCTGGTTTATCTTATCCTTTGGAAATTTTACAGAAACATTGAAGGAAGGAGGTGCCGCAGCATACGTCGAATGAAGATATACATCAAGGATATACCTCTGAAGTCCCAGTTCTTTGATATCGATAGTTGCTTCAAAAGGGGAAAGCGCTCCTTCGAGCCGTATTTTACTCTTATTAAACACATAGTAATTATCTGGCTCAGCTCCTAATAACTGAAAGTTTTCGGTCAGATTCAGCATCAAAACAATCAGACCCAGCAATTTCAAACCAGCCCTACATTTTACTTTCATACAGCAAAGTCTCTATTGCTTGTAAAGATAAAAAACTAATTTATCAAAATTAGTGGTATTTCGTCCAATACTGCGAAAACTATAAAATAATTCGGTATTCTACTCGGTAATTTTCTTGCCTACCTGAAAAGGTTCGGTTACCTTCAGTTTATTGGCTAAATGACCAGCCATGAACAGAAATGGGACCAGTGAAGTGAAAGGACTGTAAATTTCATCGAGTTCTGTTTCACTGATCTCAAAGACTTTCGCTCCTGCATTCCTGAGAATGTTCATTAGCCTTTGAGATCGCTCATACAGAATACCTTTCACAGGATTAATCACAATAACAACGGCATCCTCGGCAGTTTCCTTGTAGCCATGCTCATACTGGCTCAACGACATCCCGATGAAGGGGAACTTGGTTGTTTCGCTCAGAACAAGGGCTGCATGATAGGCTGTTCCCACATTTGGACCGTTCCCCACAATATTTATGCACTTGACCTTTCTCTTTCGGATACTTTTCACCAGGGCTGAACCAATCGACTGACCAACCAGTTCCAGTTCCGGAAATCTTCGTTCCATCTCCTGTAATGCCCCGTTCACATCAAAACCATGCCCCAGATACAGGATAATCAATGTATTAACAAATGTCTTTGATGAAGAATGTATTTCGTCGCCCGCATACATCTGCACCAAAAGTTTCAGGTTCGATTGATTGGTCAAAGGTGAAGTACTATCGTTCACGATGGCAACATATTCCCTAAAACAGGTACTACAGTTTAACACATCCGCTGTCCGTCCCGACTGGGAAATAAGAACGGCATTATCAAACTGTTTGATCGTTTTTAGGTAATAAAAATACTCACCGGCTAATTCCGGGAAGATTTTAACGCCCAAATACCTGAGCACCAAAGCCGCAAAATACGAAGACCCCATACCGATATACGGAACCTTTTCAGGCAAAATCAGCCCTTTGTTTTTTTCGTAACACAAACGAGCCTGAACCGGAATTTCATATAATTCTTTTTCCACCTGGTTTGATTTTGAATTTCAAAAAATGAACAATCGATTGCACTCGCATCAGGAACATATCCAATAGCAAAAACCAGAAACAGCCTTACCTCATTTTCATCTCCCTGAAATATCGTCACAAATAAGCCGTTCTTAAATATCAGCAATTTTATTCAACCAACCACCTTTATTTGGCCACAAAATTCAGGCTGCCCCTGAAATTACCACAATTTGCGCTTTATCTTTGCCCGCTTATTCTGAATATCAATCATGGGAAGAACCAGGGTATATTATTTTAATCCGACCTGCGAGCTGGCTGTTGCCAACGGATCATTCAGCTACATGCCGCCACTTTTGCTTCAGGAAATGGAACGCGACTTGTCGGTATTACCGTTCATCTTCGCCTCTGGAAATGACTATGTAGTGACCGAAAACCAGCCTTCAGCAGCCTTTCTTCAGGAAATGAAAAGACTTGGATTTGACTTGCCTGCTTTTTGCAGTCTGCATGAATTGGGAAAGCTCCCTCCTGGTTCATTTTCAGAGCTTTGTCCCTGGGGATGGAGTCCCGCCGCACATTTCAAACTAAAGGGATTGAAAGAAAAATGTGCGGATGAACTCTCAAAAAGTCCGGTTTTTCATTGGCGGGAAAAACACCATTTGCTTTTTGAACGATCGACATCACTCGATTTCCTATTCCAACTGTTAGATCAGGCCCCCAACGATTGGTTTATAGACCGGTCATTGGCCGGAACAAAAGTAACAACAATTGAAGAAGTTGAGTCGATATTGAGGAAACAGCGGCCTGTCGTGATTAAGGCTCCGGTGAGTTCCTCGGGGCGAGGCATCCAGATGATCCGGAAAAACAATCTGAATGAATCAAACAAGCAGTGGATCAGCGGCGTACTAAAACAACAAAACTACCTGATCGTTGAACCATTGCTTGAAAAACTCTTCGACCTGTCATTTCAGTTCAAGGTTTCAGATGTCTCTGAGATTGAATACCTGGGCCATTCGATATTTGAAACCAATTCGAACGGACAATACAAAGGAACCCTCATAAAACCGGATCTGAAAACTATTTGGCCCGAAGGCAATGGAACAATTATGGAAAATTTGATCGACTCAACGGCTGAACGAATCAGAAAAACCTTAATGCAATCGGTTTATGGCACTGATCACCGGGGATATTTAGGCGTGGATGCACTGATATTCAGCGATCGGGGAAATGTAAAAATACATCCTTGCCTGGAAATTAATTGCAGAATGAATATGGGAATATTGACCTTGCTGCTGGAAGAGAAAGTTCACGCCTCAACATCTGGTAAATTTGAACTTTTTTACGGCGCACCTGGAGAATTCCGAAATTATGCGTCAGCCCAGACTCTTTTAAATCCGCCCAAATATAGGGATGGGAAATTATTTTCTGGTTTCCTTTCGCTGGTTGAACCCGACCATAACACCAGGTACGGAGCTTATATAACCTTAGGTTCAGCCAAATAGCGGTTGATCGTATCCAGCAAATATTTCAGCCTGATCGGTTTGGTTATAAATTCATCGCAACCGGCTTCCATGCACATTTCCTCTTCTCCCGACAAAATAAAAGCTGTTTGTACAACAATAATGATATTCGGATGAAGTGATTTAATAATCCGGGTAGCTTCAATTCCGTCCATTTTGGGCATATTTATATCCATCAGGATCAAATCGATATTGCTATTATTCTTTACAATTTCAATAGCTTCCAATCCATTCTTGGCCCAAATCAGATTTGCCTTGGTCTTCCTCAAAGCAGCCTCAAAATAAATGTTGCTGGTTTCGTTATCCTCAACGATTAAAACCGACTTCCCTTTCCACGAATAAGTTGCATCTGTGAATTCCATTTTATAGCTGTTAAATGTTTTTCCGTTCAATCTGCTTATAAATCCTGCTGAATAACCTCACCAAATCAGCAGAGTTAAATGGCTTGCTCAAATAATCGTCCATTCCCGAGGAAATAAACAACTCTTTATCGCTTTTCAGGGTATTGGCTGTCATGGCAACAATCGGAACCCGATACAGGGTTTTATGACTCCGCTCCCACTCCCTGATTTTTGCAGTCGCTTCCACACCATCCATCTCGGGCATTTGAACATCCATAAATATCACATCCGGCGACTCACTTATAAACTTTTCCACAGCCTGAATACCATCGGGAACAACGACTACAGAATGACCAAGTTTTTCCAGATTTAATATAGCAACTTTTTGGTTAATAACATTATCTTCTGCCAGCAAAATTTTCAATTTTTTATCGACCTGAACTAATTCTTCCAAATTCTGGAATTCATTGGCTGACAGTTCCTGAGAAGAAACGCCAAATTCGCAATCAAAATGGAAAATGGACCCCTTCCCCTCTTCGCTGATAATGCCAATATCGCCATTCATCAATTGAACCAGGTTCTTGGAAATTGCAAGTCCGAGGCCGGTTCCACCGAACTTCCTCGTTGTTGAAGCATCGGCCTGCGAAAACGACCTGAATAGCTTCTTTTGATTCTCGGAAGAAATGCCGATGCCCGAATCCTGAACTTCAAAATACAAACGAACGCATGATTCTTTCATCTCGACAAAGCTCACCCGAATATTTACGTATCCTTCGGAAGTAAATTTAAGTGCATTGTTGCATAGATTAATGAGTACCTGCTTTAAACGCAGAGGATCGCCAATCAGCAACTGAGGAACATCAGGTGCTATTTCGAACGAAAAATCCAGCTTCTTCTGAACGGCCTTGTAGCGAAGAAGTTTTACCACCTCGCCAACCTCGTCCGACAAGTTGAAACGGATATGCTCAAAGGTAATCTGACCGGCCTCAATTTTGGAAAAATCAAGTACATCATTAATAATCACCAACAAGTTTTCTCCCGAAATCTCAATTATTTCTAAGTATTCCAATTGTTCTGCCGTTAAAGAAGTCCGCTTCATGATATCGATCATGCCGATGATCCCATTCATCGGAGTCCTGATTTCGTGCGAAATATTGGCAAGGAATATTGCTTTAGCCCTTGATGCAGCCTCGGCCATTTCTTTTGAACGAATCAGCTCTTCCTGCGTTTTGCGAAGGGTAAGATGAAAATTCACCCTGGCCAAAAGTTCTTCCTCGCTAAACGGTTTGGGAATGTAATCAACAGCCCCCAACTGAAATCCTTTACTGATGCTGTCTTTTTCCTTTTTCGCAGTCAGGAAAATAATCGGGATATCACGGGTTTGCGGGTTCAACTTCAGGTTTGAACAGACTTCAAAACCATCAACATCAGGCAGTATCACATCGAGTAAAATCAAATCGAACTTGTGTGCCTTGGCCTTTGCAATCGCCGATTTACCGTTAATTGCAGTGGCAATCATATACCCCTTCGCCGACAATATCTCTTTCATCAGATCGAGATTCAACTGCACATCGTCGACAATAAGAATTTTTGAAGTTTGAATGCTATCCATTAGTAATGAAATGTTGAGTTCAACCAATTAATTAAATCATCAGGATTCCCTATCATTTTCGCGGCATTTAATTTGATCGCCTCTTTAGGCATCCCAAAAATTATAGCCGATTTCTCGTCCTGCGCAAAAGTCATTGCCCCGGCTTCGTACAATTCCAGCATTCCCTTTGCCCCGTCAGCACCCATGCCCGTCAACAAAATTGCTGTTATCTGATTGCCCGGAAATCGGCTTGCCGACTTGAACAATACGTCCACTGACGGACGGTGCCGGTTTACCAGAGGCCCCATTTCAAGTTCACATTTATATTGTCCGTTCTCTTTTACCAGATGCAAATGATAATTTCCATTGGCCACATAAACGTACCCCCGCTGAATAATATCGCCATGTTCAGCTTCTTTTACATTCAGGTTGCTCTCTTTATTCAACCTGCTTGCAAAGGATTTGGTGAATTCTCCCGGCATGTGCTGTACAATCAGTATTCCGGGCAAATCAGTTCTGAGGCTTTTCAAAATCGTGCTGATGACCTCTGTCCCTCCAGTGGAAGCGCCAATGAGAATGACTTTATCGGAAACCGATTGAGGCGGAATTCCTGGCATAGAAACACCTGGCGCTGATACAGCCCGTGGAATATTATCGGTTCCGCTTGCAATTAGCGGTTTCACCCGCGACCGGTCAGTCAGGGCAGAGGCCTTAATGGCATCAATAATCCTGATGCTGTATTCTTCCATTTGTATTGAGCTGGCCAACCTGGGTTTGGTAATAATTTCGCGGGCGCCCAGCTTTAAAGCTCTTATCCCTTTATCAGAACCTTCGCCGGTAACCGACGAAATCACCACAACAGGAATTGGGTGTTGCCTCATCAGTTTACCCAAAAAAGTAAGGCCATCCATACGGGGCATTTCAATATCGAGAGTGATAACATCGGGTAGTTCCTCTGCAATTTTAGACACAGCCTCATAAGGATCGGAAGCCACACCGATAACCTCGATTTCGGGGTCCTGAGATAAAATTTGCATCAGGACATTTTGCACAGAAACAGAATCGTCAACCACCAGTACTTTTATCTTCCTGCTCATTTTGTTTCATTTTTAGTTGATTTCACCAAATATTTCTGCAAAACATCGCCAGTTCCTGTATTAAAATGAATCTTACGGCCTTGCTTTCCACCGGTACTCGAACTCACAACGGTAATCCCCAATTCTGTCACCATTTTATAGGCAAGCTGTATGTTGCGCTGCCCGATTTTGTACACCGAATTAGGCTCGCCAAGCATTTCGGCTCCGCCAAAAATCTTACACTCAATATTTTCTTTTTCGGCTCCCATTTCCAGCATTTTCTGGAATAGCTGCATAATTGCCACGTTACCATATCTGGGCGACTCCAAACCATCGCCATTCCAGCAAGGCAGCATGAAATGATTAATTCCTCCGATATTCTTCTTTTTATCAAAAAAACAAACGGCCACACACGATCCGAGTATTGTAGTCACCCATTGCGAATCTTTACAGATAAACAAGGTTGACGGATGCAAGAAATGGACCGGTTGTCTGACTTCGTTCATCCTTAAAATGATTCATTGGTAAGTAAGAAATCATCCAGATCGTTCCAGCTTTCAGATTCGGCACTTTCTGGAATACAAACACTCACACAGGTTCCTCCCCCCGCATGATCGGTCAGACAAACTTCACCACCAAGCAATTCGGCATAAGCCTTTACGATTGACAGTCCCAGGCCATGACCTGTATTAATTGAATTTATCTTTTCATCAAGCTGCTTAAACCGGTCGAAAACCACGTTCCGGTCCTCCTTTGAAATTCCTTTTCCATGATCAGAAACCTTAATTTCGAGTTGACCTTTCTCATAGGCAAAATCCAGATTGATTTCTGAACCTTCAGCACTGTATTTGATCGAATTACTGATCAGGTTTTTCAAAATCAGGCTGACTTTTTCCCGATCAGTGCGCATTGAAATAAGGGAATCCAAAGTTCCCAGATTAGAATAACTGACTGACAGCCGGATACTCTTTTTATTCAAGTCATGACTAAAATATTGGCTTACCTGGTCGCCCAGTTCGTTAATAACAACGACTACCGGTTTAGGTTCTTCCTTCCCGGCTTCAATCAGGGCGGCGGCATAAATATTTTTCAACTGAAAATCGAGATGAAATGCCTCTTCAAAGATTAGTCCGGCCATTCGATGTGCCTTGGACATCTCTCCTTCTTTCAAATGCCTTATATTTTCGGCCAAAGCAAGTACACTGGAGAACGGATTTATTATCTCATTGGTAATATTGCTGATAAAATGACCTTTCAGCCGTTCTGAATTATACAGTTTCCCATTTACCGAGTAAAGGATGCCGGCCAGCTTTTCATTCTCTTGTTTGAGATGATCAATCTGTGTTTGTCTCTTTTCAAGTTCAATTTCAAGTTCTTCTTTTGAAAGATTCATGGGTATAAATTTTCAAATTGATTACATTATTCCACACCGGCTTTCCGGTATATGCTTGGCATGATTAACCGAATTGGCAAACTCATATTGATCAGCGATTCGGAATGACCAATAAACAGATAGCCGCCCGGTTTCAAATTTTTTATCACTCCCGACAACACCTTCAACTGGGTGTCTTTATCGAAGTAAATCAAGGTATTCCGAAGAAATACCACATCAAACAGCTCATCCAGCTCCAAAACCGGATCAACCAGGTTGTGGTACGCCGGCCTGACCTTATCGCGCAAATCCTTGATTATGCGCACTCTTTTATTCTTTGTGTCTTTACTTCTCAGAAAGTATTTTTTCCTCAGTTCCAGCGAGATTTCGTCAATCCGGGAAAGGGGATAAATCGCATCTTTAGCCGTTCTCAGCATTCTGAGAGAAATATCGGTTGCCAAAATCGAATAATCGAATCTCGCACCTTTCTGTCTCATAAATTCTTCGAGTGTAATGGCAATCGAATATGCCTCCTCTCCACTCGAACACCCTGCACTCCATATTTTCAATTGAGCCCGATGCGGCTTAACTTCGCCAAGAAATTCAGGAAGAAACTGATTGGCAAGAAACAGAAAATGATCATTCTCCCTGAAGAACTCTGTTTTATTGGTCGAGATGTAATCGGCCAGCAGTTCTAACTCTTTGGGTTCACCATCGGGGTGCAACAACCTTTCGGCGTATTCATCGAACGATTGAATATGCAATTCGTGCAACCGTTTCTGCAAGCGCGATTGAAACATGATTTTCTTCTCCAGGGACATTTTGATCCCATACCTTTCGGTAATCATCTTCCCCAACCGAAGAAAAAGCTCATCTGATATTTGAATGATCTCTGACTTAATCATGTTTAGCCTGCATTTTCACCCCGTTTTCAATTAAAAACGTTCAAAATCATCATCCGAAACATCGGGCTCATCCAAATCGATTACAACCCCTTTCTTCATTTCCTGCAATTCATTTTCATCCTGAACCTGCGCTGTACTGAATTTTTTATACTCTTTCAACACATTTGCAGATTGATCGACCTTGAAAAAAGAAATAATCTCTTTCAGTTGTTCAGCCTGAGCCGACAGTTCAACAGCATTGGTCGACAGTTCTTCGGAAGTAGCTGCATTTTGCTGGACCACCATATTAAGCTGCTGAATTGCCGAGTTGATCTGGTTTGCGCCAGTGCTTTGCTCTACATTAGCTGCCGATATTTCCTGGATCAGGTGAGATGTTTTCTGAATATCAGGGACAATTTCTTTCATTAGTTTTCCGGCTTCCTCGGCGCTAAACACACTCGAATGGGTGAGCTGGTCAATTTCGGCCGCTGCCAGCTTGCTGCGTTCGGCCAGTTTACCTACTTCGGCAGCCACAACCCCGAATCCCCGTCCCTGTTCTCCGGCGCGGGCAGCCTCAACAGCAGCATTCAGGGCCAAAATATTGGTTTGAAAGGCTATATCACCAATAATCGAGATTTTATTGGCTATCTCGCGCATGGCATCAACAGTCTGAATAACCTTTTCACTTCCCTGGTAAATGTCTTTCTCGGCTTTGATTACAAACAGTTCGGTATGCCTGGCATTCTCCTTATTTTGCTGGATATTGGCCGCCATTTCTTCAATGGCTGATGAAACTTCTTCAGCCGAAGATGCCTGTTCGGAAGCTCCCTGAGAAACCAGTTGCGAGGTTGAACTAAGTTCTAGACTTGCTGCCGCAAGGTTATCCGAGGTTGAAGCAACATAGGTAATGATTTCACGAATCCTCCGGCTCATCATTTGAAGGTTATGGGCCAGAATTCCAATTTCATCTTTCTGATCAATTTCAAGTTCGGCAGTTAAATCGCCCTTGGCTATTTTCTGGGCAAAACCTATTCCTTTCAGTAAAGGTTGGGTTATCGACCTGGAAATATAGTAGGCAACAAAAATGGCAAATCCAAGCGACAGCAATACAATAAGTACTTTAGAGAGGATGGAAGACCGGATTGTGTTCTCGAAGCCTTTGGCAACCTCTGAGGTATAATTCACCGATGAGTTCCTCATGTTATTGGAATTCTGAACCAGGTTGCCTGAAATTATGGTTCCCGAATTTCGCAAATCCATCAGTTTCCCGATCTTATCGGATAATTCAACGACAGCCGACTGGTAATCATGTGAAGCTTTTTCCAACTGGTTCAGCAAATCAACATCAGATTTGATACGCAAAGTCGATTTCAGAAAGGCAATTTGCGAATTGATTACATCAAATATTTTCAACGACTCGTTCAACGAAGCATTTTCATGGATCGACAATGCCTTAAAAACCTCGCTTCTGACAACCTGTGCCGTATCAATTATTGTAGTTACGCTATTAATCTTTCGTAAACGCAAATCAGTTGACTGACGGTTAATGATCTCCTTTCTCAGCACTTGATTCTGGTTACGCAACATTTGCCGGCAACTATTCACAAAAACATCATTATTATGGTCAACCCGGTTTTTAAGAATGGCAACATCCTGGGTTATTTTAAACGACATCATAACAATTTGCTCATACTGAGGAACCTGAATCTTGGCCTCACTCAGGTTTTGCTCCAGTTCCCGGAGGTTTGATGACTTTCCAAACAGCATTTCACCACGTTGCAGGATTTGTTTCATCGTGTCGAGTTCGGCTTTTGCCTTGGTAAAATGGTCAGCCTTACCCGTCATGTAGTAGCCCTCCATGTAGAAAGCCAACATTTGGGTACTGGTACTCAGCTTAGTCGAAATCTCAAGCTGTGGCAAGAATTCTTTAGAGAAAGAATTAATATCCTTCCTCAGAAACAGTAAGGATACCACTGAACTAAAGGCAATCAGAAACCCTAAAAAGATCAGAACAGAAAATGCTGCAAAAAGCTTGGTCCGTATTTTTAAGTCAACAAATCTCATAACTTGTTATTTTTATTATTCAACCGCATTAATCAAACTTATTTCTTCTTCCGAGAATATCTTTTCGATGTTCAGGATAATGACAAATTCGTCGTTCAAGGTTGCAATACCATGAATAAACTCGCTGTTAAAACCTTTGCCCACCGATGGAGCAGGTTTTATCTGTTCGGGATCGAGCACGACAACTTTTTCGACTGAATCGACAATGATTCCCGAACTGACTGTCTGACCGTCCAGATTGAATACCAAGATGAGAATGCAAGTATTGCGGGTATTTTCCGTTTCAGGAAAACCAAACTTGAGCCGGCCATCAAAAACCGGTAAAACGTCGCCAAAAAGGTTGATAATTCCCTTAAAATACCTCGGGGAATTCGGAACTCTGGTTATCTCGGTCAATCCCAATATTTTAGTTACATAACCTATGTTTATTCCAAACAATTCGCGTCCCAGTCTGAACGTGAAATATGAGTGTAATCCATGTATTACTTCTGCCTCCATGGTGCTACGAATATTTTTGAATCATTTTATTAGTATCAATCACTAAAGCCAGTTCGCCGGTACCCAGAATGCTCGCTCCCGAAAAAACATCCTGTCCTTTCAGAAGCCTTCCCAGGGGTTTAATTACCGCCTGATATTCATGGACGACTTCATCGACGACCAACCCAAACTCATGATTATCGAACGATACGACAACCAACGACTGTTCCTCAGGAACACTGCCACAGCCAACAAATTCTTCGTGCATATTGAGGTAAGGGAACTGGCTCCCTTCTATCTCAATAACCTGCCTGAATTCCTTTTTTAGCATTTCACGCTTCACAATACCTATCTTCCGAATGACCGACGAAGGAATAACGTAGTAATTGCTTCCGACTGCCGTTAACAATCCGTCGATGATCGACAAAGAAAGCGGCAGTTTGATGGTTACCCTGGTAAACCGGTCTTTTTCGGTGGCCAGTTTAATGGATCCCCGCATTTCACGGACTCTTTTCTGGACCACATCCATTCCAACACCCCTGCCCGACACATCGGTCACTAACTCGGAAGTTGAAAACCCAGGCTCGAAAATGAACTGGAAGATATCAGCATCGGGAACATTCACCTGATCAGACAAAATCCCTTTGGCAATGGCCTTTCTCCTGATTTTAGCCGCATCCAGACCTGCACCGTCATCTTCAATTTCAATCTGGACATAGCTTCCTACCGTTAACGCTTTTATCGAAATTGTCCCAACAGGTTCTTTCTGTTTGGCCAGTCGTTCCTCTGTTTTTTCGATTCCATGATCCAGCGAATTCCTAATGATATGAAGCAATGGTTCAATCAGTTTTTCGATGATATTTTTATCCAGTTCGGTTTCCATACCTTCGGTAACCAGAACAACCTCCTTGTCGAGTGATTTTGATAAATCATGCACCAAACGGCTAAACCTCGTTGCCACACTTTGAAGCGGAATCAGGTTCATATCGAAGGCATTATCACGAAGCTGACGGCTAAGTTTTCCAAACATCTCGGCAATCAGCTCCAGATCAGAGGATTTGATGCGCGAAGAAATCACTTCCAACCGCGACTGGGCTGTAATCAGTTCGCTCACCAGATTCATGTAATGATCTATTTTTCGCGAATCAACCCGAATCGAATCGACGGTGGTTTGCGCAAAAACAGAATTTTTCATTGGTTCCGGCGACGATTTCAGCAAAACTTTTTCGTCTTTTTCTTCCTCCTGAGAAGTATCCTCCGGCCTGTCCGATTTCTGAATGGCATAAGCGCGTGGATCCCAGTTTTCCTGATTTTGCCGGGCATTCAGGAATGCTGCCATAACCGTTTCGTTGGCAACAACATTTCCATCCGAGACTTTTTCGATGTCAACCCGGGCATTATCGGCAACAAAAATGAAAACATCACGCAGTGTTTCAATATTTTCGGAAGTGGAAATAAACAGAAACCACGACAGGTAACAATGTTCAGGGACTAATTCGGGTAATCCGGGAAGACGGTCAAGAGAAACCTGTATATTACATTCGCCCAAAGCATTAAGTTCGTCAATCAGGTACAACGGATTGGTTCCGTTTCTTAAAATGCTTTCATCGGGTACAAACGAAATAAAATAAGTAGTTTGATCTGAAGATGAATCAATTGACAGATTATCCCCTGCCATTCTCCCTGAATTAAGGTTTTCAGGTTCCAAATCGTTTTTATCAGTTGTCAGGCGGGTAATCTGTTGCTGCGTTTCCGATTTCAGCTTATCGGCCAGTAAACGATGTTCATCCGTTGGCTCCTGAACCATAAGCTTCTGAATACGGTCAATCGAATTTAAGGTAAAGGTGATGGCTTCCGAATCAATCGTTTTCTTTTTCGACCTGAAGATATCAAACAACGACTCCAAATCATGGGTGACTTCACTGATCAGATCAAAGCCAAACATGCCGCCACTGCCTTTCATCGTGTGCATAATCCGGAATATCTCGTCAATAACCTGCTGATTATCGCGATCTTGTTCCAGAAGAAGCAATCCCGATTCGAGCCTCTCGCAGAATTCACTAACCTCCTCCCTAAACTTCTGAACAAAAGAATTTATCATCGGATCACCTTTCTTAAAACCTGGATTAGTTTGTCCGTACTAAAAGGTTTGGTCAGCCATCCGGTAGCTCCGGCGCTCCTGGCTTCCAAAATAATATCTTTTTGATTTTCAGTGGTGAGAACCAGAATCGGCAGAAACTTATAACTAGCAAGTTGCCTGATTTTTCCGATTAACTCCAGCCCGTTTAAATTAGGCATGTGATAGTCAGTCAATAACAAATCAATTGGCCGTCCATCAAAATATTGCAGGGCTTCCATCCCGTCGCAGGCAGTCAACACTTCAAATCCGGCATTCACAAGGTTGTACGCAAGCACCTCCCGTATGCTTTCCGAATCATCGACAATCAAAATTTGTTTAGACATATCTAGTTCAAAAATAATTCATTACCCAAACCGACACTTTCGAGCAAAGCTTTTTGGTCTCCTTCCAGGTTCCAATCCAACTGGTAAACCACATGATTTTCGTCCAAATACCTGATCAAAGCCAGAAACAATTGGACACACGAAACATCGATATCTGTAATATTCTTAATTGAAATTTTCACAGATTTTGCAAGGCGACCAACAACCCCAACAAACTCATTTTTAAGATCTAATGCGTTATCCAAAACAAGCGGACCTTCTATTTCGAGTTCCGTCACCAGACCGTTATCATCGGTTTTTATCTTATAATTTAGTTTCTCCATTTCGCTAACTCCAGAATGACTAAAGATAATCGAATTTATCAAATTATTAAACCTTTCAAAAAATTTGAAAATGAATTACCGTTGCAGATTTTTAGTATGTTTTAAGATTTTTTAAAACACAAAATTTCGGTTTTGATATTATTTTTGAATTCAAGTAAAATCAGATCTTATGAAATAGCCATGTATGCAACAGCCCGCACCAGCCGAAAATGTATAAATGGCTATTCCATGCGTTGGATAATTCGACAAAATAAAAATGTTAATACGCAGATTTTAAGACGACCAACAAAAATTTACACACATGAAACACTATTTCTTCATCTTAATGCTGATTGTTTGTTTGGGAATGAGCACGAAAGCTCAAAAACCTGAACAGAAATCGAATTTACCCAAAGAAGACATCAAGGTAAACCGCGAGTACGATGAAAAAGGGAATCTGATCAAATTTGATTCAATATACAGCTACAGTTGGTCGGGCGATACAACGCTGATGAAATCTTTCGCTCCCAAAGATTTTCCCGATATGTTTGGCGATTCTTTTAACTTTTTCAACGACAGCGCTTTCCTTGGAGATTCATTCTTCGACAATCTTGATCAATTGTTTGCCAGCCCGTTTTGCAGTAAAAATGACTCTCTGCTGATGCAGAGATTTGGAAAAACCCACCATTTCGAAATACTTAAACATCAAGGCGATACAATCGTGATCAATGATAAGGATTTCAAAGATTTTTTCAACCCGTTTATAAACAAAAAGGACAGCCTTCAATCCAATTCTCCTGATAAGACGGTTCCCAAATCACATCCAAAATCGATGGACGAGATCTTGGAAATGTTGCAGCAGCAAATGATCGAAATGGAAAAACGCCAGCAGCAATTCTTTAAGGAAACCCCCAAAGAGTTTTAGCAGCTCAGAATACACAGATTCAAAAGATCACTCCAATGAAATATTTCAATGGAGTGATCTTTTTGTTTTCAGAAACCTTAATTCAGGTATAGCTGTTTATTTCAATAAAATTCTTAAACGTTATTTTTGTTCCTTAGCCGGATATTCAAACGGGAAACAATCTGTATGAAATACGTCATCAAAAATATGGTTTGCCCACGCTGCATCATGGCTGTGCGACAGATATTTCAGGAATTGAACTACCCGCCCATTGAGGTCGCTTTGGGCGAAGTGGAAACAACCGAGCCTATTTCTCCTGAAAAGTTGCCGGTTTTGCGCGAAAAGCTGACCATTTATGGCTTTGAGCTGATCGACGACTCGAAAAGTCAGCTAATAGAAAGGATCAAAACGCTGATCATTGAGCTGATTCATTACCAAAAAGACGATTTGAAGGTGAATTACTCGGATTTCATTGCGGCCAATCTCGGCAAAGACTACCACTACCTTAGCAACCTGTTTTCAGACGTAACCGGCACAACCATTGAAAAATACATTATCAGTCAAAAGATTGAGCGGGTGAAGGAACTGCTGGTGTACGACGAACTGACACTCAGCCAGATTGCAGATGATTTGGGCTACAGCAGCGTGGCACACCTTTCGGCACAATTCAAAAAAGTGACCGGCCTCACTCCCGGGCATTTCAAACAGATTGGGAACAACAAACGCAAGCCACTCGATCAGGTCTGACCCGTAAATCCTGTAAATCATTCCCAAAATTGTGTAAAACATTCCTCCTGAAGGTTGGTTACTTTTGTCTTGAAAACTTTTAAATCTGCCACAAAGACACCAAGACACGAAGCTGTAAATTTCTTTTAGTGACTTTGCGACTTTGTGGCCCAACAAAGAACAGACTATGTCAACAGTCAAAAATAATTTTCCGGTTACCGGCATGAGTTGTGCTGCCTGCGCGGCCAGCGTGGAAAGCATGTTGAACAGTCAGCCCGGAGTAATTGCGGCAACCGTAAATTTTGCAGCATCAAGCGTTTGGGTCGAATATCAATCTGCAGAAACTAGTCCTGCCAAATTTCGGGAAGCCCTTCAATCGGTTGGCTACGACCTGATTTTCGATGAAACCGAAGTCAGCAAACAGGCTGAAATCAAGCAGCATGAATCAGTTATACTGAAGCGAAAAACCATTTTCGCCGGATTGTTTGCCTCGCCGGTTTTCCTGATTGGCATGTTCGGGATGAATCTGCCCTACGCCAACTGGATCATGCTTGCTCTTGCAACGCCGGTGGTTTTCTGGTTCGGACGCGGATTTTTCATCACCGCATGGAAACAATTGAAACACGGCAAAACCAACATGGACACACTGGTAGCTCTGAGCACCGGAATCGCTTATTTCTTCAGCCTTTTCAACACCATTTTCCCTCATGTACTGATGTTTGGCGACAGCCACCCTCCGGTATATTTCGAAGCATCTGCTATGATCATTTTCTTCATTTTGGTAGGCCGGACCCTCGAAGAACGTGCTAAAGCCAACACATCGTCAGCGATTAAAAAGCTGATGGGATTGCAGGCCGATACGGTTACTTTGGTCGAAAACTTTGGCATTGAGTCGGTTCAGCCGATTTCAGCAGTCAAAATTGGAAACAAACTGAGGGTGAAACCAGGTGAACGTGTTCCGGTTGACGGAATTCTGCTTGAAGGTGCTTCGTTTGTGGATGAAAGTTCGATTACCGGAGAGCCTTTGGCTGTGGAAAAAATTACGGGTTCAACAGTTTTTGCCGGAACCATCAACCAGAAAGGCAGTTTCGTGATGGAGGCTCAAAAAGTAGGCAGTGAGACGTTGCTGGCGCGCATCATCCGCATGGTGCAGGAAGCACAGGGCAGCAAGCCTCCGGTGCAAAAGCTGGTCGATAAAATTGCATCGGTTTTCGTGCCGGTGGTGATTTCCATAGCGGTTCTCACTTTCATTGTCTGGATGATTTTGGGCGGCGAGAATGCCTTGCCACAGGCTTTGCTGACGATGGTTTCGGTGCTGATTATTGCCTGTCCGTGTGCATTGGGACTGGCCACACCAACAGCGATCATGGTCGGAATGGGCCGTGGAGCCGAGCTGGGCATCCTGATCAAAGATGCCGACGGACTGGAACTGACTCACCGTATCGACACGCTTATTCTGGATAAAACCGGAACCATTACCGAAGGAAAACCTGCTGTGACGGATACCATCTGGAACAAAGAGGATTCAGTAAAACTAAAATCGGTTTTGCTAAGCATGGAAATGCAATCGGAGCATCCACTTGCCGCAGCAATTGCCAATTCGCTTAAAAACGAAGGCATTCAACCGGTCAATCTCGATCATTTTGAAAGCATCACCGGGCGCGGAGTTTCAACAGTTTTTGAAAACGAAACTTTCGTGGCTGGTAACGAGCAATTGATGATCGATTCAGGAATTAAGCTGTCGGAAAAGGATATTGTAACAGCCAAAAATCTTCAAGAACAGGCCAAAACCGTGGTTTTCTTTGGCGGAAGTGCTCGGATTCTGGCGATTCTGGCGATTGCAGATCAAATAAAACCGTCGTCGAAAGCGGCGATTGAAAAGCTGAAATGCAGCGGGATTGAAGTGATCATGCTTACCGGCGACAACGAGCAAACGGCCAAATCGGTCGCCAAACAGACCGGAATCAGCAGCTTCAAAGCCGGATTGTTGCCCGAAGACAAAGCCGAATACATCAAAGCGCTTCAGCAGCAGGGCAAAGTGGTGGCAATGGCTGGCGACGGCATCAACGACTCGCACGCCATGGCGCAGGCCGACGTGAGCATTGCCATGGGCAGTGGCTCCGACATCGCGATGGACGTTGCTAAAATGACCATCGTTTCATCGCGGCTGGAGTCAATTTCTTCGGCCATCGAACTGTCAAAACAAACTTTGCGAACCATCAAACAAAACCTGTTCTGGGCATTCATTTACAACATCATAGGCATCCCTGTAGCGGCCGGCCTGCTCTACCCGTTCTTTGGATTTTTGCTAAACCCGATGATTGCCGGTGCAGCCATGTCCATGAGCTCGGTTTCGGTGGTGAGCAACAGTTTGCGGCTGAGGTTCAAGAAGCTGGAGGGTAAATAGTTGTCGTTACTATGATGATGTTCGCAAGACAATTAACCATAGAAACTTAGAAACGATAGGAACTACAGAAACTTAAAAATCATAAAAATGAGAACTTTAAAATTTCAAACCAACGTCAAATGTGGCGGATGCATCGCTACCGTTACCCCATTTCTTAATCAGGAGAAAGGAATTACCAAATGGAGTGTCGATCTGTCAAGTCCTCAGCGGATCATGACCATAGAAACGGAAGAACTCAGCTCCGACGAGATTGTTGAAATCATGAAAAAAGCCGGTTACCAGGCCAGTCCAATCGAGGGATAAAATCGATTACGACAGCGAACAAGAAGCGGGATGCTTGTTTTACTCCGTAAAATCGTTAAGCAAACGTGAATTTGATCCGGTTTATCTCGCAATCAATAGATTACTCATTGGTAACACCCTGACGCCGGTCGAGCAGTATTCGCAGGCGTTGCCACAGCATATCTCCGGCCATGATGACAGCGATGGTTCCCAACCCAAGGTAAACTATGGATGGGACTTCCGGGAGTAAATTAATGATATTTACTTTATTGAGATCAGGTAATTCAATCCTGAATTGGTCAAGATAAATGAAAGCTTTCGACAACCAGATGGACAAAAACGAGCTATTGTTAGCCGGTGCATATAGAACAAGAAAAATAATTAAGCCTGTAACTGAAAGGGCAATCATGCTGAGTACACGGTGACTGATAACCGGTTGATAGGCTTTATGAACAGGAATAGAAGCCTTTTCCTGTGCAAGAATGCGTTCCATGATAGCTTCAGAAAAGTTGGATGAAGGGGAATCGATCTTCGTCCCTTTCATCATTTCCCTGAATTGTTGATCAAGCTTGTTCATAACAGCGAATATATTTCTTCTTTCAACATTTCGTGTAACAGTCCGTGCATTTTTTTGCGGGCACGGTGAATTCTTATTTTCACATTGCTTTCGGTCAAACCCGTGATCGAGCTAATTTCCTCCATCGACTGATCGTCAAAATAATAGAGGGTAATCAGTACCTGATCGTCTTCGGGCAACTGCGCCAAAGCCAGATTCAGATAATATTCCTGATCAGCCTTTTTGTTTTCCCGGAAGTACGATTGGATACGGCCTTCGTCTTCGTCGGAAATTTGCTGTTCCTCAAGCGATGAAAAATGAATATGACGTTTCCGAAGCTCCGAAATGCAGGCATTGTAGGCAATTTTGTAAAGCCAGGTTGAAAATTTCGCCTTGGCTTCGTAGCTGTCGAGCTTTTGATAGGCCTTTACAAACGTATCCTGAGCCAGTTCTTCAGCATCTTCGGCATTTTTGAGCAATTTCAACGCCAGCGAGAATACCATGTTTTGGTATTTGGCGATCAAATGGGCAAATGCCGCCGCATTTCCGCTTTTGACCTGTTGAATGATATCCCGATCGTCATACTTGTTCATCTATACCAATAGACGCATCCCAGAGAATTCGGTTACAAGGATGATGAAAAAGAATTCAGAAAATACAGATCGGGGAGAACGGAAAAATTACGAGCCAACTTGTAACCGAAATAAAAAGATAGCGTCATACCGGCAAAAGAATCAAAATTCAAACCATTAAAAACTGAATATTATGGAAGGCATTATTATTCCCTTAGCATTTTTTGCGTTGGTTTTCGGCATGTGGTACATCTACCACACCAACCGTAACCGCGAGCGTTTGGCTATGATCGAAAAAGGTTTTGATCCCAGCCTGTTCTATTCAAAGAAAAAATCATCATTAGGCTTTTCGCTCCTTAAATTGGGACTGGTAGCAGCCGGAGTTGGTTTAGGCTTGTTTGTTTTTAGTATTATGGACGCCATAAATATGTTTGGAGGAAGCGGTGGGGCTGCTCTATTGGGCTTAATGTTTTTATTTGGCGGAGCAGGACTCTTTGGGGGCTATTTTTACGAACACAAACGGGAGAAGAATAAATCGTCTGAAGAGAAGCTCCCCGAAGAACAAGATGAAAATGAAGAAATTGTTCCGGAGTGAAAAGCTAAGTCCATTAAGATGTTACAAATGGATTCAGATTTTTTACTGTATTCCAATTTAAAGAACAGATAAACGGTTTGCTGATGCAGGCCGTTTCTTTTTTGTATTTTAGGGCAAATTTTAGTCCCATGACCAAAGAAAACATTCAGAAACGGATTGAAGAACTCCGCCACCAGCTTGAAGAACACAGCCATAAATACTATGTGCTTTCACAGCCAACCATCAGCGATTACGAATTCGACATTCTCCTGAAAGAGCTTGAAAAACTGGAAACCGAAAACCCCGAGTTTTTCGATCCCAATTCGCCTACCCAGCGCGTGGGCAGCGACCTGAACAAAGAATTTGAACAGGTCAGGCATCAATATCCCATGCTGTCGCTGTCGAACTCTTATTCGGAAGAAGAGCTGCGCGATTTCGACCAGAAAATCCGAAAAATGACTGACCAACCGTTCGAATACGTTTGTGAACTAAAATACGACGGAACTTCCATCAGCCTGCGCTATAAAAACGGGATGCTCGACAAAGCAATTACCCGCGGCGACGGCACTCTTGGCGACGACGTAACGGCCAATGTCCGCACGATCCGAAGCATTCCGCTCAAGCTGAAAGGAACTGATTATCCCGATGAATTTGAAATCCGTGGCGAAATTCTGTTGCCTTTTGCCGAATTCGACCGTATCAACCAGGAACGCGAAGAACTGGGCGAAGCATTGTTCGCCAATCCCCGGAATGCAGCTTCAGGAACACTGAAATCACAAAAGTCGTCGGTGGTGGCCGAACGAAAACTCGACGCCTATTTTTATTACCTGCTGGGCGAAAACCTGCCTAGCGACGGGCATTTCGAAAACCTTCAGGAAACTGCCAAATGGGGATTCAAAATTTCGCCCGATACCGAAAAGTGCGCCAACATCAACGAGGTTATCGCCTTTATCCGCAAATGGCACGACAAACGTTTTGATCTGCCAGTAGCCACCGATGGAATTGTGATCAAAGTCAATTCAATCAACCTTCAACAATATCTCGGGTTTACAGCCAAATCGCCGCGCTGGGCTATTGCCTATAAATACAAAGCCGAACAGGCTGCCACAACCCTTTTATCGGTTTCGTACCAGGTTGGACGAACAGGAGCAGTTACGCCTGTTGCCAATCTCGAACCGGTTCTTTTGGCCGGAACAACCGTAAAGCGGGCCTCGCTGCACAATGCCGATATCATCAAAAGCCTCGATTTGCACTTGGGCGACACCGTTTTTGTGGAAAAAGGCGGCGAAATCATCCCGAAAATTGTTGGCGCCGACCCGGCTTCGCGACATCCAATGGCTCAACCTGTCGCGTTTATAAAAACTTGTCCGGAATGTGGAACGACATTAATCCGCAATGAAGGCGAAGCTGCCCATTATTGCCCGAACGAAGACGGTTGTCCGCCGCAAATCAAAGGGAAAATGGAGCATTTTATCAGCCGGAAAGCCATGAATATTGATGGGCTGGGATCGGAAACCATTGATTTGCTATACTCTGAAGGATTAGTCAGAAGCATTGCCGATTTGTACGAACTTAAAAAAGAGCAGATTAGCAGACTGGAGCGACTTGGCGATAAATCAGCCGACCGAATCCTGAAAAGCCTGGAAGAGTCGCGACAAATCCCGTTCGAGAAAGTACTTTTCGCTCTCGGAATCCGTTTTGTCGGAGAAACTGTGGCTAAAATCCTGGCAAACCGGTTGATTAGCATTGAAAAAATTGAATCGGCCAGCCTGGAAGAATTGACGGCTATTGATGAAATCGGAGGCCGCATAGCAGAAAGCGTGCGAGCTTATTTTTCCCATCCCGAAAATATCAAAATCGTTGAACGGTTAAAGAAGACTGGGCTGCAGATGCAGCTTGACGAAAGCAGTCTGGCACACCGTTCGGATAAACTAAACGGGTTATCAATCATCATTTCAGGAACTTTCGAAAAAAACTCGCGCGACGACCTGAAAAAAATGATCGAGCAAAACGGCGGAAAAAATGTTAGTTCCATTTCAAAAAACACCAGTTATCTACTCGCCGGAAGTAACATCGGGCCAAGCAAACTTGAAAAAGCTGAGAAGCTGCAAATCCCGATCATCTCGGAAGACGACTTTCTGAAAATGATCGGGCAAATGTGATAGATTATCATTTTATTAAGCTTTTTAATGTCAATCTAAAACTTTTGACATTTTTAAACATCGAAAAAGAAACGAATTGTTATTTTTGCAAGCGTTATGGGGTTAAAATCAAAAATTGCCAACCAGGTACTGAATTCAAAATTGAGTTTGGTCGACAGAGAGAAAAAGGTTTTCAATTTAGATTCGGCCAAAACCATCGGGATTCTTTGGGAAGCCGGTCAAAACGAGTCATTTGGACTGATTGAACGAGAGCTTAAAAACGTGGGGATTAAAGTTTCGGGCTTGTGTTATTTCCCTGATAAAAAAGCAGTCGTTCCTGATGAAATAAGCGGTTTTACACGGAAACAAACTTCCTGGTGGAGTGAGATTCCCCCGACAGACCTGGCAGAAGATTTTATCCACCGGAAATTTGACATTCTGATTGACCTGACAGTCCAGAAATATTTTCCAACGGTTTACCTGGCAGCTTTATCCGAAGCGGCTTTCAAAATCGGGTATGCCGGAAACGGGATCAATTATTTCGACTGGAACATCGAATTTGGACAAGCTCCTGAAACCGGTGAACTGGCCAGTCAAATTTTATATTATTTAAAAAGGATTAATAAAACTACGATAGAATGACACATCCATTTAAAGGAGCAGGAGTTGCATTGATTACTCCGTTTAATGAGGATAAAAGCGTGGATTACGCCGCTCTGGAACGAATGATCGAAGACCAGATTAACGGTGGAATTGACTATTTGGTCGTGCTGGGAACTACCGGCGAAACTCCTACCCTTTCGGAAGATGAAAAAAAGGAAATCGTACGTTTTGTGATTGAAAAAAATGCCGGACGGCTAAAGATTATGCTGGGAATGGGTGGAAACAACACCATCGGTCTGGTAAAAACTATTCAAAACACTAATTTTGAAGGAATTGATGCCATTCTTTCTGTCACTCCCTATTACAACAAACCAACTCAGGAAGGCTTGTTTCAGCATTTTAAAGCCGTTGTTGAAGCCAGCCCAATACCTGTTGTTTTATACAATGTACCCGGACGTACCGGTGTAAATATGGAGGCCGACACGACCCTTCGCATCGCCCATCTTTCCGAAAAAGTAATTGGCATTAAGGAAGCCTGTGGCGACTTAGGCCAGTTTGCCAAAATTGCGAATGACGCTCCCGACTATTTCAAAGTGATCTCGGGTGACGATGGCCTGACTTTACCCTCTATTGCATCCGGCTCGATTGGCGTAATTTCGGTAATTGCCAACGCCATGCCTGAAAAACTCAGCCAACTGACCCATGCCTCGCTCGACGGGAACATGGCCCTTGCCAGCAAGCTGCATCTGCAGATGACTGAAATGCTGAAACTCATCTTCAGGGAAGGAAATCCTGCCGGGGTAAAAGCCCTGATGGAACTGATGGGAAAAGCCAAAAACCAACTGCGGTTACCGCTTGTACCAGTTTCGTCTGCAACCTACGGGGCGATTGAAGCTGAATGGGAAAAGATTAGCTGATTTCACTGCAAAAACTTCTCCAGTTTCTCCACTGGCACATCTTTGGCAATAACCTTTTTGTCCTGATCCAACACGTAAATCATCGGAATAGCATAGATGTCGTATTTCTGCTCAATTCCTTCTTTCCCGGTTGGGTCGTACGCATTAATCCAATCCAAACCTTTGGCTGAAATGTAGTTTTGCCATTCATCTTTATTGCGATCAGTGTAAACCGCAAAAACCTGAACGCCTTTAGTTTTATATTGCTGGTAAATAGTAAAAAGTTTTTCCGTAACCGCGTGACAGGCTTCACATCCTGGATTGAAGAAAAGCAAAATTGTTTTTGATGCTTCAATGCTGTACAGATCGTTTAATTTACCCTCCGGTGTATGCAACTTTAGGTTTGTAGCAAATGTTCCAACCGGATTGAGTTTAGCTTTGGCTACTCTTTCCCTAACTTTTTCAACAAAAGCATCATCATTCCATCGTTTGGGTTCTTTAAGAATAAACTGTTCTCCAATAAAGTTATAAACCTTTGAATTATCCTGAATAGGCGACTCCCGATAAAGCTGGTACAAATATTTAACAGCCCAATTGTAAACATCATTATTTGCTCTGGCTTTTGCCAAAACCTCGGTTACCCGAACCTTTGCAGAATCGGCAACAGGTGGAAGCATTTGTCTGAAATATGAACCTAGTTTTTGCTCCAGAATAGGCGTATTTAGCAAACGTTTGTCCGAAAAATCGATGTTATCGAAAAAATGATTGGTCATGTTATAATACTCATATTCCCGTTTATCGGCAACTGGTTTTATGGGCATTGGTATTTCGGGTTGGCTGAGCGACTTAATAAACAAAGCCAGCATGGAGCCCGAAAACTGTTTTTGCAATTCCTCTCCTTTTTGTTTGATTGTCGATTCTGCTTGCTCTCCCTGTTGTTGTTGGGTATTTGAAAACCGAAGATAATCAACGAAAGCCTGGTTCTCGGGCGAACCGATGAACGTTAAAGTTTGGGCAGGGTTTTTAGCATCCAATGTAATGGTGAAATTCTGGTTGTTTTCATTGCTAACGAAAAAGTTGGACACAACAGTTTTGTTAAGCGACAAGGTGTACATGCCAGATTCCAAAACCTTTTTGCCGGAAAAAACCATCTTCCCGTCAGTGCCAATGGTGTCAGAATTAATCTTCACCAAGAATTTTCCGGCATATTTCTGAAGGGAAACGGCTTCGACCGATGTGCAATTCCGCAATTCGACCGTGATACAATACCCTGTTTTCCCCTTTTGGCCCCATGCAACCGTAGGTAAAAAGATTACCAGTAAAAGAAAAAGCGATAATTGTTGAAATGGCTTCATTAGTTATATGAACAGCACAGGGTTCTACTTTCTTCCTGTCCATTTCTGAACATCAAGCGAAGTGTGAAATACAGCATGAATGATCACCAACTTTCGCTCTTCCGAAACCGAGAAATGCACCATATAAGGAAATTTTTTCAGTGGCAAACAACGAACAGCATCATAGCGAACCCGAAAAAATGGATTTTTTTCAAGAACAACGAAGTATTTGTTCAATTCCCTATCAAACTTTCTTCCTAAACCTATCTGCTGATTGTCGTAATAGTTTATTGCCTCCTGTATGTCCTGAATGGCCCTCGGGTCAATTGAAATGGCAAAATTCATACGTGAGTAATTTGCTTTTTAGTTGTCGTATGGAACTCGCATGCCGAATATTCTCATGGGCTTGGATGTAAGTAATTTACATGCTCGTTTCATTTTATGACTTTTCCTTAAAAGTGAGTTGTTTTCGGGCTTCTTTCCAGGGAATCATTTCCTCAGCTTTGGAGGTCCTTATGCGTTCGCGAACAATGGCCTTATGCTCTTCCGGAATATCAATACTCTCAGCCACTTCAATTCCAAGCTGACTGATTAGTTCCATGAAGAAATCATATCTTTTATCCGAAATTTTTAGGGTTACCTCTTTCATGCTTTATCGTATTGCTTCTTTGCAAATTTATTAAAATTACATTGCCGGATTACAAATCCAGAGCTAAAAAGTGCTGATTACAAATCAGCACTAGCATCCGTTATTTACTATCACACCTACCTTCGGATAAATTAAAATCTTCAAATCCTCTAATCTTCAGAATATTCTTTATTTGCTGGCTTTCCCATAAAAAAGTTGGGCTTCCATCAAAGACTTGATTTTTAATGGCTACATATTGGAACTCTCTATCGATGATGCTGTTTCGCGATTCGATAATTTCACGTTCAATCTCTTCAATCTCATTCCTTTTCAGCCCAACTGAAGCTGCAATATCTTGCCATGATAGATTCTTCTTTTCAAAACGCTGTTTCAAATAGGGAAAAAAGAATTTAGAATAATTATCTCGAATTGTAATTTGCACCAGATCTTCTTTCAATTCTTCTTCACCATGCATGGTTTTAAAACCATCTTTGGTTGAATAAAAAATATAGTGAATTTCTAATTTGGGCTTAGTTGTCAAAGAATTTTTATCGAGATAACTCAGCGATGATGAAACAGCTTGTTGTCCAAATGGACACATCGACATGATGAATACTTCGAGTGTATTTTGTTTTTGATCAGTAAAGTCGAGTAATTCAATGGTTTTATCTTCATTTACAATCCCAGAAAGGACGATGGATTTACCCTGATGATCTTTAAGCAACTTTGTTTTTGACCCTCTAAGTAAGATGGTTTCACCTTCATTTGTTAAAACAAAAACAAGGCTATCATTTTGTACAATCTTACCAATCGTTCTTATTGGCTTTCGTATGGGGTTTTCAAGCGCATAGTCTAATTTTTTTGAAACAGATTTGATTAACGAAATCTGATCAAGTGCCAACTTTGAAACATTTCCAGAATCATCAATATTTTCCAATGCCTTTAACGATATCTCAGAGATATAATACTTGATAGCCTGTACAATCTGCTTACTGTTAATATCAATTATACAAACAAGGGAATTTTCTTCTTTTGCAACCTTTACATGGTATTCCAGCTTTCCATCATATTTGTTAATTCCTGAGAAAACCGCCTGACTATAGATAGGATACTCATACGATTGTAGCTTAACCTGATAATATGGTAAAAATTCATTTATAGTTTGTGCGTCTAATTTTAATAGAATTAAAATCAACCCAAATAATGTAAAATGTATCTTTCTCATAATTTACTATTTTGCCATACAAACACAGCATCTTCCATAACACAGTTTTCCATCAGAATCTGCAACGCTTTTTGCACTGCAAATTCCAGTTTCAGAACTAACCTGACAATTCCCATTCATTTCACTCAACAAAACACCATTTTCACAACGACAAATAGCACTTTCACAGTCCCAAGTGCTATGCCCTCCAAATCCATACATTTCATAATTTTTTATTAAAGCGTCCGAACATACTGCAAAAGTTTTAACTGATGGTCCTGGTGTTCCTTTTAAATCAACATAAGCGCCCCAACTCCCATCGGGATTCTTAAAGCGTAATGACGTATTGGTCCATTGATGTTCGGGTGCGTTCCCTTGTAGGCCCTGAGGGCCTGTAGCCCCAGTGTTTCCTTTTTCTCCCGTTGCTCCTTTCAAATTAACCGAATTACCCCATGTACCATCCGGATTCATGAATCGCAAAGAAGTTCCATTCCATTCGTGTCCGGGACTTAATCCGGTGTCTCCCTTGGAACCTTTTAATGACGCGATAAATTCTGCCTGAGTTCCTGTATTTCCCGCTTCAAGCCATACCTGATATGATGATTTACCATTAGTCCCAGTTTCTCCTTTATCACCCTTATCACCTTTTAAATTAACCAAGGCTCCCCAAGTTCTATCTGGGTTTTCAAAACGTAGAGAGGTATTACTCCATTCGTGCCCGGGAATTGAACCATTATCACCCTTTGTACCCTTTAAAGAATTAATAAAATCTGTTTGTGAACCGGTATTACCTGCACTTAACCAAACCTGATAGGCAGATTTCCCTTCTGATCCCGTTGCCCCAGGATCTCCTTTATCACCTTTTAAAAAAGCAATAAATTGAGATGGAGTACCAGTATTTCCAGCATCAAGCCATATCTGGTAAGCAGATTTCCCATCAATACCATTTTGACCTGTATTTCCTTTTTCGCCCTGGTCTCCTTTTGCTCCTTTCAGAGCATTAATAAAATCTGTTTGTGAACCAGTATTACCTGCACTTAACCAAACCTGATAGGCAGATCTCCCTTCTGATCCCGTTGCCCCAGGATCACCTTTATCCCCTTTTAAAAAAGCAATAAATTGAGATGGAGTGCCAGTATTTCCAGCATCAAGCCATATCTGGTAAGCGGATTTTCCATCAATACCATTTTGACCTGTATTTCCTTTTTCACCTTGGTCTCCCTTTGCACCTTTTAGAGAATTAATAAAATCGGTTTGCGAACCGGTATTACCTGCGCTTAACCAAACCAGATAGGCAGATTTCCCTTCTGCCCCAACCTCTCCCTTTTCACCTTGGATTCCTTTTTCACCCTGTGGTCCTGGAAGTGATGATCCGGAAGTTTGAGCGAATAATGCATAAGGAACAGATAATAATTGAGATGCTCCCATAAACACCCCATTTATAGTTATTCTAATAAAAAAAGCATGACTAGCCCAATTAATAGAAGACAATCCTGTCGTATTTACACTCCCTATATTCAGATTTATTAAGCCTTGTTCAGTTGAAAAAACATTCTGTGTCTCAGTAAATACGCTCGCCCCAGATGGACTATCTTTAACAATATCGATTTGAACAGAAATATTCTGAGAATCCATTATCTTACCCTTCTCATTTCGAACGACAGCCTGATATTTAAACATCCCGGGAGCTTGACCATATAGTATAATAGAGCCAAGTAAAATAATAAAAGTTGCGAAAATTGCTTTCATTAGAGTTTGTTTTTTTATTTATTAATCTGACTTGATAATTTTGAATGTCTTTATCTTTTTCTGATCAGAAAATACATTTAAGAAATATACTCCAGCAATGAAACCATGAACATTGACATCTTGCAAGACATCAGTTATTGGGCATTTTAATATCATTTTCCCATTTATATCATTTATGATAAAGTATAATTTCTTCAAATTGCCTAATTCAGTTTTAATTGACAGAGACTTTGCCACGGGATTTGGAAACACTTCACAAATAAGCATATTCCCAAGAACATCAGTAACAGTTGTAATTTTAAAATCACCCTGATGAAACCCCTGAGTTAACCTATCTCCTTTATTCGAATAAGCCTCTATTGATAGTTCACCGATTGACCAATCTGACTGAATCGAAGAATTCACATTTGAATCACCTGAAGAACTTACTAACTCAGGTGTTAGTGATTGTCCATAGACAGAAATCTGAATTATAATGATTGGTATTATTAACAATCGCTTAATTTTTCTACTCAGCATAATATGATTTACTTAGTTCATACATTTCATTTTCCCATATAATTTTCGTTCGCAGGATTTTAAATCACAACTAAAAGTTTATATCCCCTTTGAAATAAATACCAGCGAATTCTATTTTTATCAAAAACAGGTTTTTATTTTTTTATATAAATCATTTTAAAGCCTCCGGGGTCTTTCTCCACCGGAGGCTTTTCATTCATTTTAATTGGCCTGTGTTTTTTGAGCTTCTTCCTTTTTCTGGTTTTCCTCCCTGGTGTCAGCCGCCTTTACGGTTGCCAGCGAGCGCACAATCAGTTCGTTCAGGGCTGTTTCGAGACTTGCCAAACTTTCGGTTGGCGTAGCCGATTGCAACAGCGAAATCATCGAGAACAACGATTTCAGTGCGGCGGTCAGTTGCGGGCGCACTTCCCAAACTGTAGGCTCGCCGTTAGGTGCTGCAACTACGCTTTCATGAAAAACGCCGTTAAAGTCCTGCTGTGCGGCATCGAGTTCATCGAGCCATCCGGCCACGCCAAGCAGGGCAAGTTCGTCAGCACATTTATTCCGTAATTCGGAAACGATGTTGGTAATAACAGCCGTTTCGGCCTTGTAGCCCAGGGCGGCAGCGCTCCACCCGTGCCTACGAACGATTTCGAGTATTTTGGTTGCAGCAGCAGCCCATCCCGGGGTGGCCCGGTAACTGGCAGCTTCAATGTAAGTGCGAAAAGCCATGAACGCCGCATCGCGTAGGCTATCCTTCTCGGCCAGCAAGCGGGTAAACGGGTTTTTCTTTTCGCGCTCCAGAGCGCTTTGGTAAAGAACAAGGACTTGAGAAGCCTTGTCGAAAAAAGGTACAAGGCCGGTAGCCTGATCCTTTTTGGTTTCCACGATGGTCAACGATCCCTTGGCAAACGTAAAAAGTTCGTCGCTCGGGAATAACGAAAAATTCAACGAAGCAATCATTTGAATTAGTTTTAAAGGTTAAACATCATTTCACTATCATTTATTGGTCAACCCGTAACCGGGTTGCGGTTTTACTTTCACTTGTTTCCCCCGGATAAATCCGGGGGTTATGCACAGTATACACCTACGGTGTAGTTTCTTTTCTCTTTCTTCTTATCCCATCGGGATATCCTTTGCATAACCTCCGGTTTCAACCGGAGGAAAACCGGAATCCCAACGCCTCAACTCCGTAGAAGTTTCCCTCTATTACCTCCGTCTCTACAGTTTTGAGATCATCTCCTTCACCTGCTTTGCCCTTCAAAACCGTTTGGGAACCTTCCAGCGATGGCATAACCGTCCCCAAACCGTTTAGATTAATCCTGTCAGATTCCGGAGTCCTCCCCAACCGTTTGGAAATACCCTGGTGAAAAAAGAAGACCGCCCAAATCGTTCAGAAACGGCTTCTCTAAGACCAAGCCGTTTCCAAATCGTTTGGAAACGTCCGGGCTAATTGAGAAGTACTTTCCAAACCGTTTAGAAAGACTTTAGAGAAAAAAATCACATTGTTTTTTCAGAAAAACTCTCAGGAAATTTCAATTTTGTTAGAGAACCAAGTTGAACTTATTCAAAACCAAGCTATCTCTCACTAAATCACGAACCGATAAGCAACATATAAATGTATAACGTAACCGAATTAATCACAAATCATAATTCACAATTTTATTGTTCGGTTAACAATTTCTTAACATTGACAAATCCGAAAGAGAAAGAAATGGATGTCAGCAGCAACAATCTCCACAAGAAATATACTCGTACTGAAAAGTGGTATGAGTGATCCCAAAGCGACTGTTCAGCAGTCGTTTTGCTTTTTGGGTAATGGCATAAGAGTCGGAAACCGGAAGGTCCTCGGATAACACCAGGTGCGCCTCGAAATAGATCTGATGATCGGCCAACTGCCACAAATGAACATGATGAACGCTGCTGATTTCCTGTAGCTCCTGAAGCACCAGAACCACCTCCCGCTGATCAATCTCGGCAGGCGCAAACTGCATCAAAATCCCGACGCTTTCCTTCAGGATTTTAAATGTATGGATGAAAATATAAATACCGATCAGCACCGTCACCAGCGGGTCGATCCAGTAAACCCGAAAAAGCCAGATACAAACCGCGCCGGCAATTACGGCAACCGAGGTCAGCGCATCGCCGATCAGGTGCAGATAGGCCGCCCTGATGTTCAGGTTTTCTTCTTTGTTGTGATGGAGAATTACCACCGAAAGTCCGTTTGCCAGAACGCCCAGAAACCCTAATCCCAGCATCCAAACAAAGTCAACATCACGGGGATGAAGGAACCGCTTCCCCGCTTCAACCATCAAATAAACTGAAACAGCTATCAGCGAGATAGCATTGATGAAGGCTGCCAAAATCTCAGCCCGTTTAAACCCGAAGGTTGATTTCCGGGTCTGTGGCCGAAGACCGATACGATGAGCCAAGTAAGCCAGAATAACCGAGATTACGTCACTTAGGTTGTGCAAAGCATCCGAAATCAAGGCCAGACTTCCAGAGATAATGCCCCCAGCAAACTGTCCCAGCATTATGATCCCGTTCAGGAAAACAGTAACGACCAAATTTCTTTCAGTATGTTGATGATAATTTGACATCTGTTTTTGTACATTTAACAATCAAAAAAATCAGAGGTTTCAACAACATCAAACTTTTACCAAAAATAGCTTTTATGAGGCTGCTTTTCGTTTTTCTACCAATAATTATCTGGTCACTACCGGTTAATGCCCAATTTCCGAAAGAACAAAATTCGTTGGATAACATCCGCATGTCAGTTTTAAAGAATTCGACGCCACAAAGCTCAGTTTCACCAGGTTCTGGACCATCCCGACAACATGAAACCCTGATTTCTGGAAGTCCTTACCTCAGTCCCCAGTTCAAATCGGCCTTGATTGTCAAAACAGACGGAACCGAGCTCAATGATATTCCGGTGCGCTATAATGTTTTCAAAAATACAGTGGAATTCGAACAAAACGGGTTTACCCTAGAAATTGCCGATCCCCATGCCATCAGCCGGATAATTTGCGACAACCAGATTTTGGTGTACGCCCTCTACTCCGCTGAGAAGAAGATCAAAAGCTCCTATTTTCAACTGCTGGCCGAAGGTAAGTTTCAACTCCTGAAAATGCACAAAATTGTGCTGGAGGACATGAAAGACAAACAGAACGTTATCATCAGCGGATATTTAAAACAATTAAAAACCTTGGCACCTGATTATTACCTGCGTTTCCGTGAAGGAACTGCCTACCGGATTGATTCGCAACAAAAACTGATCAGGATCATTCAGCCGGTTCCCGATGAAGTAACCAACCACATCCAAACTAGTCACATCAACCTCCGAAACGAAAAGGAACTCATTGATTTAGTGAATTACCTGAATAAAGCCACCGATTAAACTTCTTCACTTTTCCTGAACTTTACGTTTTCAAAAGATTTTTTCCCAGCGGATGCAACATTCGTTCAAAAGCATTCGTCTTTCAACCAGAAGAAAACAAAAAAATACTTGGAAGCGCAGTACCAAAATATTCATCACGACCTTGTTGAACGCTGCCGGAAAGGCGATACCAAAGCACAGTTCGAGCTTTATAAACTGTATTACAAGCCCATGTACAACATCAGTCTACACATGGTAGGCAATGCGATTGAAGCCGAAGATGTGATGCAGGAAGCTTTTCTGAAAGCGTTTACCAAAATCGATACTTACAAGGGTGAGGTTAGTTTTGGCGGCTGGCTGAAAAGAATTGTGATCAATCGTTCGCTGGATGAACTCAAGAAACGCAGGGTGAAATTCACTGAACTGAATGAGAAAATACCGGATGAAGAACCTGCGGCTTTCGACATTTCGGAAATCCAGATGGAACAACTGAAAAAAGCCATTCAGCAGCTTCCCGACGGGTACCGGGTTGTTCTCAGTCTCTATCTGCTTGAAGGGTATGATCACGAAGAAATTGCGCAAATCCTGGGAATTTCGAATGTTTCCTCCCGGTCGCAATATTTACGGGCCAAGCTGAAACTTCGGCAAATGTTGCACAAAGAAGAACTGTTTGAATACAATTAG
>CAZAVU010000006.1:53996-72357 GCA_964488805.1 uncultured Odoribacter sp.
CATGAACGACGAACTGGAAAGATTAATCTTAAATAACCGACATACTCTTCAGGATGAAGAACCGGCAGAAGGCCACTTTGAACGATTTGAAGTCCGGTTGCAGCAGGCAAAAAAGCCAGGCAGGAAAGTCTATCTGCAATACACGCTGAAGATTGCGGCCATCGTAATATTTGCGCTTCTTGCAGTCAATCAGGCCCGTATCTATTTCTTCCCTGAAAAGAAAGAAACTCTCACGCTGGGTTCAATTTCACCGGAATACCGCGAGGTTGAATTCTACTATACCAACGCCATTCAGTTGGGAATGAGCCAATGGGAAAAACTCCGAAAAGAAGGTCTGGTTTCGGAAACCGAACAGCAAATGATGCAAAAGGAACAACAGGAATTTGACCAGATGTACCAAAAGCTGCTCGAAGACCTGAAAGCCAACCCTGACGATGAACGGGTTATCAACGCCATGCTCGAATATTATGAAGCGAGGATGAATGTGATCTCGCTTGTCATCAACAAATTAAAAGAAGTAAAACAATTAAAATATGCTCGAAATGAAATCAAAATTTAAACTTACGATGGTCATACTGATGCTTTCGGCCATGCTCGCAAGCGCTTCCGAAGCAGAGTATTCGCGGCAAGTGCGAAAAGCCTGGACCAGAAACAGCGTGACCGCATTGAGAATTGCCAATAAATTCGGCGAAGTGAAGATCAATGACATGGGAGGCGATTCGGTTACTGTAAAAGTGACTATCATCATCGACAATTCTTCATCCGGCAGAGCCAAAGAACTACTGGATATGATCAACATTAAATTCGACAAAACCGGAGGACTGGTAAGCGCCGAAACTGTAATCGAAGAAAACTTCAGGGGAAACAACTCCTTCAAAATCGACTACCTGGTTAACATTCCCAAAGACAAGGACTTAAACATATCGAACAAATATGGGAATGTGGTCGTTAACGAGCTGGATGCCAAAGGAACTTTTGAAGTCAGCTACGGATCGATGACTGCCGGGAAAATGAAAACGCCCGCAGGAAGCCCCGCCTCAATCGCCGTGAATTACGGGAAAGCCGATCTGGAATCGGTTAACAATGCGGTAATGGACATTAAATATTCAAAACTTTACGCCGATGAAGTTGGAAACCTTGTACTCGCATCAAAATACTCAACCGTGAACTTGCATGAAATTGCCGGTTTGATTCTGGATTCGAAGTACGACGGCATCAACATCGACGAAATTGATCATCTGAAAGCTGGTTCCAAATACACCAACTACAAAATCGGGTTACTGACCGGAAACATGGTGCTGGATACCGGATACGGCTCGGTACGGATTAGTAAGGTTGGTGAAAAATTCGATAAGATACTGATAACTAACAGCTATGGAGGCATCAACATTGGTCTGAACGAATTAAACTACAAACTCCAGGCCGACTGCGATTATTGCGATCTGGCTTACCCTACTGATCGTTTCAAGGGCAATAAAATAAGAGACACTCATCACTTTACTCTTGAGGGCAATGTTGGGACCGGCGGAGGATCAGTTTCAATAACAAGCCGTTACGGAGGAGTGAAACTGTTTGAATAACAAGGGAAACTTTAAAAGTTAAGAAAACCACGGAAGGACAACCTGTTCGTGGTTTTTTATTTTTTATATTTAGAAGAAAAATCAGAAGGTGGAAACAGCAATTCAACTGGTAGCTTTTAATATTCCTTATCCTCCCGATTACGGCGGCGTTATCGACATCTTTTATAAGGTAAAAGCCCTCTCCGAATGCGGCGTTTCCATTTATCTGCATTGCTTCGAATACGACCGTCCTCAGGCAAAGGAGCTTGAAAAATACTGCACCAAAGTTTATTATTACCGCCGAAAAAAAGGGCTCCGGTATCAGTTCTCGGTCAAACCATACATTGTCGCAACAAGGATTAACCAGCGACTAATAAGTAATTTATCGAGAAACAAAACGCCGATACTGTTCGAAGGATTGCATACCTGCAACTATCTCGACCATGCGCTGCTGAAAAAGCACCTTCGGTTGGTGCGTACTCACAACGTCGAACACGAATATTACCGGAATTTGTGCAAAGCCGAGCGGAATATTTTCAAGAAGATATTCTTCCAAATCGAGGCCTGCAAGCTGTTCGCGTACGAAAAAATCCTGAAAAATGCTTCGCACCTGCTTTGCATCTCGCCTAACGACAATTACTATTTCGACCGGAAATTCGGAAATGCACATTTCATCCCGGCGTTTCATCCTTTCAGCGAAATCAAATCCAAAGAAGGACGTGGAAAATATGCTTTATTTCATGGGAATCTTTCAGTTTCCGAAAACATTCAGGCTGTTGATTACCTGATCAAAAATGTGTTTCCCCGGATCAAGCAACAAATTATCATCGCCGGGAAGAACCCTCCGGAACGATTATCCAGAATGATCGCTCAACATTCAAATATTCAACTGATTCCAAATCCCGATGAAGTGCAGATGGAAGAGCTCATTCAAAACGCCCACATCTGTTTGTTACCAACTTTCCAGGATACCGGATTAAAATTAAAACTTCTGGCCTCCCTTTTCTCCGGAAGATTTTGCATCGTCAATACCCCGATGATTCACAAAACCGGGTTGGAACACCTGTGCCAACTGGCTGATAATCCTCAGGATATGATCAGGTCAATCAACAATTTGTTTGAACAGGATTTTACTTTGGAAGAAATCGAAAAACGAAAATTAATTCTGGAGGATGCCTTTTCGAACCACCGAAATGCGCTAAAAATAGTCAAGCTCCTGAAAAACAACACCAATCAGAAATAAACCCTATTTATTTTTGGACGATCGTTTTTTGAGAACCCCACGGTTCACCGGCTTCTCCTTTCGTGGATTCCGCCTTCCGGGACCTCCCAGGTTAACCTTCTTGTTCTTGTCCTTCTTCTCGTGAAAAGCACCTTTCGATTCGGCAATAACCGATGATTGGCCCAGATAATCCTTATCGAAGAGTACGGGACGCTCCTCTTCTGTATAGATGTTCGAAATTTTCAGATCTGCCGGAAGCGGACGTTCTTCCAGGTAACGGTTCATGAAACTTTCAATCCCGGAAAGTTTTTTGTTCTCGGCTTCATTCACGAAAGTAAGAGCAATCCCGGCTTTTTCAGCACGACCGGTACGCCCGATCCGGTGAATATAGTCCTCCGGTTGCTCCGGTACATCAAAATTGATCACGTGCGAAATATCGGCAATATCCAATCCCCGCGAAGCCACATCGGTTGCAATCAGAATTCGGGTCACGCCATTTCTGAATCGCTCAAGGGCATTGATCCGGTAATTTTGGGATTTATTGGAATGAATAACGCCAACTTGTTCAGGAAACGATGGATTGATAAGCTCGAAAACACGATCGGCAACCTGTTTGCTTTCCACAAAAATCATCACCCGGGTATATTTCTCCTGATTTGAAAGCAAATTTTCCAGCAGGTTCACCTTCGTAAAAAAGTTTGGAACCGCATAGAAATACTGGGCAATCTGTTCAAGCGGAGTTTTCCGGTTTTCAATTTCAATGGTTACCGGTTCATAAAAATAACTATCAATCAGTTCGCTGACTTCTTCTGTAAGGGTAGCCGAAAACATAAGGTTTTGACGTCGCTGCGGCAGACTGTCCAGAAAGCTCATCAGTTGCGGGCGAAAACCCAGATTCAGCATTTCGTCAACTTCATCAATCACCAGCTTTTGAATGGATTTCAGGCGTAAAACACCGGTCATCACCAAATCAACCAAGCGGCCCGGAGTTGCAACAAGAATGTCCATGCCGTTGTAAACCACCTGTTTCTGGGTATTGATATTGGTTCCGCCATAAACACCAACCACCCTCACATTCATGTATTTGGTAAGTTTTTCAACCTGGCCAGCCACCTGAAGGACCAGTTCGCGTGTAGGAACTACAATCAAAATGCGGGGATGCTTTTGCTCCGAATATTTTAACTGACGCAAAAGTGGGAGCAAATAGGCAAAAGTTTTCCCAGTACCGGTCTGTGCAATTCCAACTGCATCGTGTCCCGACATCACAACCGGGTAAATTTTCTCCTGAATTGGTGTCGGATTCCCGAACCCCAGGTCATTCAAGGCATTTAGCAGTGGAGTATTGATATTTAATTCCTGAAAAGTCACGGTTCAATGTTTTTGTGAGCCGCAAAGATAACCTTAAAAGTGATCAGTCGCAGAAAATCGTTACTTGTTACGAATTACAAGTTTCGGGGCAACAACCCGCAACTTGTAACTCGCAACAAAACACATAACTGCGACTGATTACTTATTCTTTATGGTCTTCTTCCCGAATCTGAACCCGGCGAATTTTTCCGCTGATCGTTTTCGGGAGTTCGGTTACAAACTCAACAATTCGTGGATACTTATATGGTGCTGTCACCCTTTTGACATGCTCCTGAAGTTCTTTGGCAAGCTCGTCGCTTGGCTGGTAGTTCTTCGACAGAACGATGGTAGCCTTCACCACCTGACCGCGATCGGGATCAGGAACAGCAGTAATGGCACATTCCAATACAGCAGGATGTTCGATCAGCGCACTCTCGACCTCAAACGGGCCAATGCGGTAACCCGAGCTTTTGATAACATCATCAGCCCGCCCGACAAACCAGAAATAGCCATCTTCGTCGCGCCACGCCATATCGCCGGTGTAATAAACGCCATCGTGCCAAACCTTCCGTGTCAGTTGTTCATCGCGGTAATACCCACCAAACATGCCCGACGGCGGAGTCGGTTCGGTATAAATAACAATTTGTCCCTCGTCACCAATTTCGCACGAGTTTCCGTCCTCGTCAACCAGGTCGATCTGATAACCAGGAGAAGGTTTCCCCATTGATCCCGGTTTGGGTTCCATCCATGAGAATGTAGCCATAGCCACGGTAAGCTCGGTTTGTCCATAACCTTCCATTAGTTTCAGACCGGTAGCTTCAAAAAACTGTTTGTAGACTTCTGGATTCAACGGTTCACCTGCTACCACACAATATTTCAATGCGCTTAGATCAAATTTCTTCAGATCTTCCTTGATGAGAAACCGGTAAATGGTAGGTGGCGCACAAAATGTTGTAACATGATATTTTTCAATCACTTCAAGCAAATGTTTAGGAACAAACTTATCAAAATCGAAAGTCATTACCGCGCTGCCTGATAACCACTGTCCATAGAGTTTTCCCCATGCCGATTTGGCCCAGCCAGTGTCAGCTACGGTCAGGTGCAAACCATTATCCTGAACATTCTGCCAGTATTTGGCTGTCAGGATATGCCCCAGAGGATAAATATAATTGTGGTTCACCATTTTAGGCATCCCGGTAGTTCCTGAAGTAAAATACAGCAACATCACATCGTCATTCTGAGGACGGTCAGCCACTGGAGGACGGACAAATTCAGCAGAACTGCTTTTCAATTCGGTAGTAAAATTCAGCCACCCTTCGCGATCATGGTCAATCAGCGCCTTTACTTTAAATGTTGGCGATTTTTTCTCAGCAGTTTCCACGTGCATGATGACTTCAGGTTCGGCAACACAGACAATCATCTTTATATCGGCAGCATTGTTGCGATAAACAATGTCCTTTTCAGTAAGCAAATGTGTGGCCGGAATGGTAATAGCACCAATTTTATGAAGTGCCAGAATACAGAACCAGAATTCGAACCTGCGTTTCAGGATTAACATCACCGGATCACCTTTCCGGATACCTGCCGACACGAAGAAATTTGCAGCCTTATCGCTGTAAATTTTCATATCCTGAAAAGTGAACACCTTTTCTTCGCCTGCATCATTACACCAAACCATGGCTATTTTATCGGGTGTTTCACGGGCTATTTCATCAACTACGTCGTAGGCAAAATTGAAGTTTTCAGGAACCTGGATGTGAAAATTCTCAGCAAAATCCTGATATGATTTAAATTCAGTTTGTGAAAGATATTTATTGAGTATCATGATGTCTTAATATTGATTTCAGAAAGTATAATGACTAACCTTTGATTAAACGATAACGGCAAGGAATCGGGCACGTTGATCGTTCATGGCTTTCATGGCGTGTTTATATCCTGAATCGAAATACACACAGTCGCCTCCGTTCAGAATAATTTCATGCCCGTCAACTACAATCATCAGGGTTCCTTCGAGCACATAATTAAACTCCTGACCCGGATGTGCATTAAACTCCAGGGTGGAAGCACCGGGTTCAACCGTTACGATAAAAGGTTCGGCTTTCTTGTGAATAAAATTGAAAGCCAGGCTTTCATATTTATATTGTTTGCGGCGATCAACATTCAGCCCCTTGCCCTTGCGGACAACCGAATAAACATGAAGCTTGGGCTCATCACCTCTCAAAAGCGAGGAAAGCTCCAGATTAAACCGGTGAGCCACCTTATACAAAAAGCCAACCGGGATATCGGTATTTCCGCTTTCGTAACTCAAAAACTCATCGGTATCGATATTTAATTCACGTGCAAAGCTTTCAGCCGAAATCCCTGCAATCTCGCGCAGTTCCTTTATTCGCGCAGCGATCAATTGAATTTGTTCGTTCATAAGGCTATTTTTTGGGAGTCCCAATATACTGATTTTATTCATTTTTACTAATTCACCAATAAAAGATCAAAATTGCTGACCTAAAAGAATTTATAGGATTTTATTCCAATCTTATGTTGCAAAATCAATTGCCCGACTGCATCTTTTTTTGCGATAAAAGATTAATTGCAACGCTGGAATTCCTTCTACAAAAGAAGACACCTGCTTATTTCTTTTTCCGAGCCTTCACGAAAACCCCAAGGGCGACAATGAAAATGACGGATATCAGAATCAGGTAAAAATTCAGATCAGAAGAAGCTGGTTTATTCTGAGCAGCAACAGGTTGTGGTTGAGATTCTGAAGGTGCATATCCATCGAACCAGCCAGCCAGCTCTACTTTACTTTCAAGTTTTGTTTCCTGCTCGTCAGGAAGCTGCGAGAAAAAATCAAATCCGGTAAGTTTTTCGAGGTCATCGGTTGTAACTACAAAATCGGTAAGCGGACGACCGCTTTTTTCATTCGGAAGAACAAAAGCGATAAGTTTTGGCTCATCGGTGGCATCATAAATTACCTTGAAAAAATACCCGGGGACCTGGACTTCATCCGGGCCAATTGTTCCCTTATCGTTTTTGAAAACAGGACCGGTCACTACAATTAACTTGTGTTCCTTTTTGGCCCAATCCCGGACAGTAGTTTCAAGCTCTTTCCAGATTCCGCGATTAAAATCAGGTTTTTGAGGCGATATATTCGACATCAGAAAGCTCTCCTGCATGGCAACCGGATTAAAACCCATATCGGCTGCCGGGCACAAATGCCCCCGATCGTAACCGCTTTTGTTATAATCCGAAGATTTTGCCGATCCGGTTGGAACCAAATTATCGAATTTGAACTTGTTACTCCGCTCCTCGCCCCCATTCATGACCATGCTATCGGTTAATACATAGTAAACCCAGTTAGCCTGTTCAAAATCTTCATTATACGATAGCGAATAATAAGTGTGCCGAACCAAATCATTGGCCGGAAGAGGGAGATAATCGACAGATTTGGCTGATGCAAAAAAGGAAATAAACAGGAAAAATAAGGAAACAGCTAATTTCACGGTGCAAATTTTTCGTTCAAATATGGAAGGTCAAAATAAAGCTTTCCTGAAAACAAAAATTACTTTTGCCAAAAAATTTTCAAATTCATGGTTGCCGAGAATAAACATTTCACTGAGAACGACCGGATTTTTTATTCTGATGGATACCGACTTGTCCAGTCTGCTATTCAGCAAGGTTTTTCAAACCAGACGTTGTTTTCGGCCATCGAATCGTTATATGCAGCCATTGGTGGACTAAACGATTCAATAGTTGCTTTGGCTCAAAGGCAAGGGATAAACGTAGCATGTTCAAAAGGATGCCAGTGGTGCTGTCATCAGGCTGTTTATGCAAACTCTTACGAATTGCATTACCTTGCCGAGCAGATCAAAAAAAAAAATTCCAACAAAGATCTGTCTGAATTAATTGACCGCACTGAATTAAAGTATTCCCAAACATCCGGTTTGTCTGAAGATGAAATTTTGAAATACAAGTCACCTTGTCCTTTGCTGAACAAAGACGGAGCCTGCACCATGTATTCGTCAAGGCCAATGGCATGTCGGATTTATCTTTCAACAAAGCTGTCATCATGCCATGAATTCTTTCACCACCCTGAAAATGAATCAAATTATCCTGCATTAATTGAATTTCCGTTAAGAGCAGGCCGTATGATGAATGAAGGGTTCAGAGCTGCATTAAAAGAGTTTGGTATCGAAACTGCTGAATTCAGGATTGAAGAGGGATTGAGGATTGTCCTGAAAAACAACCAGCCAAACTTTTGACATCTGTATCAATCGCTGAGATACAGCCCCAAATAACAACTATCGAAATTGTTAATAACCTCTTTTTTCGCACTACGCACAAACAACAAAACACTATATATCAACAAAATACTACATTCTGCTCAAAATAAACGATTGTTCATATCCTATGTTTGAACAATGTTTAAGGAAAAAGGAAAGATTTACTTGACTTTAGCCTCAGAATGTAGTAACTTTATAATATCAGACGAGCGATAAAAGGCTGCTTTTGAACGAATGGAAAAGGAAGAAAGTACTTAGATGTACCCTAGCCCGATCAGCCAGATTCTCCAATCTGCATTCCGGAAAAGCTGAAGTCCGAACCTAAACCTCCAGTTTGGTTCATCAACAAAAATCCGTGATCGTCAAACGTTCATTACTTGTTGATTCAAAAAAGCAGGAGACAAAAAGAAATTACGGTTTCAGAATTGTCGTACTGGAAACGAAATTAATCTACAGAATAAAAGTAGTTTTTCACTCAATATCGGCTTCAAACCCGGGGAAAAAGTGACTTTGATGAGACTTCGTTCAGGAAGACAATCTTTTAGGAGCGTCGAATGAACGGCTGGAACGTAATGCACTAACAAGCATTACAGGAAAGCTCAAGGCTGAAAAAAATGGTTGAAGAAACCGGATGGATCAGCCAGCCGAAATAACCGTAGTCTGGCACTAAGGAAAACTTTAGGGTTGACCTCAAGTGGATGGGAACTTTCCGTAAAAGGATTGTTCCCATTCGTGTTTTATAAAACAATACAACGAACTTCGTCTACATTTTTCAGCAGTTAATTTTGCTATTTTTGTCGCATTGAAAAAAACGACGCGTGGAACAAAACAACATTGAACAGGTTTTCTGTAAATTTTCGGAAATGAAGGTAATGATCATTGGCGACGCTATGATCGATAATTACCTGTGGGGTAAGGCCGACCGCATATCGCCGGAGGCTCCTGTTCCTATCGTTACTGTAACCAAACAGGAAAACAGGCTCGGCGGCGCCGGTAATGTTTCATTAAACATCCAGGCTTTGGGAGCAACCCCCATCCTTGTGTCGATAATCGGAAATGATGAAAAAGGAAAAGTCTTTTCGTCATTAATGGAAGCACACAATTTGACAAACGAAGGCATCTTTGTTGATCCAGATAGAATAACTACTGTAAAAACACGCATCATTTGTGATGGGAAGCAAATTTCAAGGGTCGATTATGAAACTTCTACTTTTGTTGATCCTGTCACTGAAAAAAAGATCTTCCAAAAGATTGCAGAAATAATCGAAAGAGAAAAAATTGACATTATCATTTTTGTCGATTACGACAAAGGTGTCATTACACCTTGGTTGATAACAAACATTGTTGAGCTCGCAAAATCTAAGAATATACTTACTGCAGCCGATCCGAAAAGCCGAAATTTCCACAACTACCGGCATCTTGACTTATTTAAGCCAAATTTCAAGGAATTTAAGGATGGATTAAAACTGCAAATCGAAAAAACAGACCTGGAAAACTTAAAAAAGATTTCAGAACAATTTAAACTCGAACAACGAGTTAAGTTGCTGTTTATAACCCTGTCAGAATTAGGCGTGCTTATCATTAATGGCGAAGAACAAAGGTATTATCCTGCCGAAATAAGAGACATTGCCGATGTTTCGGGAGCAGGCGATACCGTGATTGCCACCGCCAGCCTTTGTTTAGCTGCGGGCATGCCTGTTCCGGTTATTGCCCAGTTTTCAAACCTGGCAGGAGGATTGGTCTGTGAAAAAGTTGGTGTCGTTCCTGTCGATTTGAAACAACTAAAAATGGAAGTGAAAAGAATAAACCTTATACCCTGACGTTATTCACTAAATTCCTGTAAAAGTCAAGCCATTTGGGAAAGTTATCGACAGAACAAATCAAATCGCACATCAAACTGAATCAGGGACTCACAAAAAAATCAAACAACAAAAATCTATATATCAATCAGATACAAGATAATTTAGTTTAATTAAGAAATATTTACAACCGGGTTCTATTTAAAGTATTAACTTTGGAACTTACCAAAATAAGAAGTTTTTGTATGGGAAAAGTAATTGCACTTGCTAACCAAAAGGGGGGAGTTGGGAAGACCACGACTGCGATTAATCTGGCTGCAAGTTTAGCTGTTTTAGAGTATAAAGTGTTGATTATTGATGCTGATCCTCAGGCCAATGCCACATCAGGCGTTGGATTCGATGTAAAAAACGTGAAGACCAGTATTTATGAATGTATCGTCGATGAACTTGATCCCCGTAAAATCATATTAAATACTGAAATCCCGGGATTGGATTTAATCCCTTCTCATATTGATTTGGTTGGAGCTGAAATTGAGATGCTCAACCTGCCCAACCGGGAAAAAGTCATGCGGCATGTCATTGAAAAAATCAGGAATGAATACGATTTTATCCTGATTGACTGTTCGCCATCGCTCGGTTTAATAACTGTAAATGCCCTCACGGCAGCCGACTCTGTCATTATTCCGGTCCAATGTGAATATTTCGCACTTGAAGGACTGGGAAAACTTTTGAATACGATCAAAATCATCCAGACCAAGCTGCACCCGGCTCTCGAAATCGAAGGATTCTTGCTGACGATGTTCGATTCACGGCTGAATTTATCTAATCAGGTACAGGAAGAAGTCAAAAAACATTTTCAGGAGATGGTTTTTGAATCAGTCATTCAAAGGAACATTAAACTGAGCGAAGCTCCAAGCTTCGGGCAGCCAGCCATATTGTACGATGCCAGTTCGAAAGGAGCTGCAAGCTATATGAACCTTGCCCGGGAATTGCTCCAAAACAATGGCTTGACAAAACTTAAAAAATCAGAAAAAATATAGAATAAGACCTTTTGATTATGGCAAAAAAGAACGCACTTGGAAGAGGTTTGGGAGCTTTGATCGATGGAGCCGACACCATTACAACAACCGAAATCGCATCATCCATCAGCGAAATCGAAATTTCAAAAATTGTTGCAAACCCATATCAGCCCCGGACCAAGTTTGACGAAGAAGCATTAAATGAGTTGGCAAAGTCAATCAGCGAAATTGGGATCATTCAGCCCATTACCTTACGCAAGATTGATGGCGATGAATATCAGATCATCGCAGGAGAACGAAGGTTCAGGGCATCAAAAATTGCAGGATTAAAAACAATTCCGGCCTACGTTCGCACAGCCAATGACGAAGGAATGCTTGAAATGGCCCTGATTGAAAATATACAAAGGGAAGATCTTGATGCCATTGAAATTGCACTCAGCTACCAGCGTCTGATCGATGAATGCCAACTAACCCAGGAAAACCTGAGCGACCGGGTTGGAAAAAAACGATCGACGGTAACCAATTATCTTCGGTTGCTAAAACTTCCGGCTAAAATACAAAAGGGTATTGTCGAAAAAGCCATAACCATGGGACATGCCCGGGCGCTTGTAAATATCAAGGACTCGGATATGCAGTTGATGATCTACGATGAAATCATTAAAAATGAATTCTCGGTCCGCCGGGTTGAAGAAATTGTAAGAAATTACAATGAAAATGAAACCAGTTTTCAGATCGAAGAAAAGGTAAAAACGCCCAAGTTTCCATCCGAATATCAGGATTTGTACAATCACCTTTCCAAACATTTTCAGTCCAAAATTGATTTCAGGATGGATCAAACCGGGAAAGGAAAAATTACCATACCTTTCGCTTCAACTAAAGATCTGGAACGAATTTTAGGAATCCTTGACAAATTAGATGCTTAGAGAAAAAAATATTGTGCCTGTAAAATTATATGGAATCTATTTTCTGGCGATCCTGTTTTTATCAACAGGATTTTCTGCCTATAGCCAGAAAAATGACGTTGATTCAGTTCAGGTTAAGGCCCCAATTGCAGAACATTCGCCCCGGAAAGCGACCATCTATTCGGCTGTATTGCCCGGTTTAGGCCAGCTTTACAACCGAAAGTACTGGAAAGTCCCGCTTGTTTTTGGAGGTTTTGCTACTTTGGGATACTTTATTAACTTTAACAACAATGAATATACGACATATAAACAAGCTTATTCGGATATTATTGATGATGACCCGTTCACAAATTCACATCTGAAGTTGAAGAACGTTAATCCCAATCTTCTCCTTCCCAGCAAAATCACGAATTACACGGAAGCATTGAAAAATCAAAAAGATTACTGGAGAAGGAACCGGGATTTGTGTGTAATCGGTACTGCTGTTTTCTATGCAGTAAATATTATTGACGCAAGCGTTGATGCCCACTTTTTTAATTTCGACATCAGCGACGATCTAACGATCAATTGGTCACCAGGCCCTGTCATGTGTATGGACAACAAAATGGTGGGGATTTTTTGTAAATTTACTTTTTAAACGTTTTCTATGAGGATATTACGACTGACAGTTATCTTACTAACAATTGCCGGCCTGAATTCATTTGCTGCCGGCCTTAGGAAGGAAAACCTTCGTAGAGCATGTATCATTAATGTTGCATCACTCGACACGCTTAAAGGATACGAAAAATATTACAGGATTCCCGATGAAGACCTGAATAAATATTTTTCAGACAAGCTCGACAGTATGGTTAACAGTTGGTATGTTCAGAATGCCTTTCTTCTTGATAGTATGGAACTTGCAGAAGCAGATACCCTGAAGCAAACCCTTCCCGACTCGGTATATGTACAAAGATTGCAATCGATGCAGTCTGCGGTTAGTCTTTCATATAACAATACGGTCAAGAACTTCATCACCATGTACACTGTGCGCAAACCCAAGCAGGTGGCCGTGATGCTGGGTCTGGCCAATTATTATTTTCCGATTTTCGAGGAGGCTTTGGCTAAATACGGGCTGCCCATGGAGCTAAAATACCTGCCAATCATCGAGTCGGCTTTAAACCCCGGAGCTAATTCGGTAGCCAGCGCTGTTGGGCTATGGCAATTCATGTATTCGACCGGGAAAATGTACAAACTGGAAATCAGTACTTTTGTTGACGAACGCCGTGATCCGATAAAAGCAACCGAAGCTGCGGTCCGGTACCTGAAAGATTTATACAACATTTATAAAGACTGGCACCTGGTAATTGCGGCATACAATTGTGGACCGGGGAATGTTAATAAAGCCATCAAACGAACCGGAGATAAGAAGGACTACTGGGAAATATATTACCGCTTACCAAAAGAAACCCGCGGCTATGTACCAGCATTTATTGCGGCCAACTATGTGATGAATTTCTATCAGAGTCACAACATTTTACCAAAAACACCCGATTTCCCGATCATAACAGACACATTAATGGTTAATGACTACCTTCATTTTAACCAGATTTCAGAAGTGATTGGTGTGCCGGTCGAACAAATCCGGAGCCTCAACCCACAATATCGCCGCGATATTATCCCGGCAAGCAAAGATAAGCCTTACTGTTTAGTTCTGCCACAAGATGAAATTTCCTCATATCTTGAGAATGAATCGACAATACATGACCATCGCCGAAACGAATTCTTCCCCAACAATCAGATTGTCAACCCTCAGAATAATTTTGCAAGTAAAAGCCCAAACGACATCAAGGGACGCGATAAGGTTATTTACACCGTAAAATCGGGCGATAATTTAGGTATGATCTCCGCCTGGTTCAGGGTACGTACTTCCGACCTGAAATTCTGGAATAAAATGCATAAAAACTATCTGAGTGCCGGTCAGAAGCTTACCATCTATGTTCTTGAAGGACAGGGAGAATATTACAGCCAGATATGCAAGATGAGCCGCGCCGAAAAGCAAAAGTCACTCAACCGGAAGCCAACCACAGATATACCGCAGAATCTGGCCAGCGCAGCAAAACCAAAACCAGTTGAAACTGTCGTAAAAGAGAATAAACCAGAAGTGAAAGCTGTGGCAGAAGCTGTTACTCCAGGAAAAAAAGATACCAGCTCAGTAAAAAGCAATGAGTTGGCAGACAACGAATTTGTCTATTATACCGTTCGTAAAGGAGACAATTTCTGGTCGATTGCCAAGAAATTTCCGGGAGTTTCAAACACTGAGATTATGAAACTAAACAACATCAGGGTTGCAAGCAGCCTGAAGGTTGGTCAAATCATAAAAATCGCACCAAAAGCATAAAAAGATTAGTTTCTCAGAAACATTCTCGACTAAAAATTATTTGAAAGGGAGGAGCTGACCGGCTTCTCCCTTTCCTTGTATTAAGGACATCTTTTCTTCCCAAATAAAATTCATTGTTTTCATAAACTAATCGTGGCTTTTGATCAGATCAATCCTTGTTTTCTTATTTTTGTTTTGCTGTTTCAGCCGGAATCTGGTTTTATGAGGCATCCACAAATAAGTACAAATACCAAATCTGGAAATGAGTTTTTTATATCCATTTTTTCTTTTTGCCCTCTTGGCGCTGTCAATTCCCCTGATTATTCACCTGTTTAACTTCAAACGGTATAAAACCCTATATTTCAGCAATGTTCATTTCTTAAAGCTGATTAAGAAAGAATCAATAAAAAAATCGCAGCTCAAACAGCTTTTCATTTTACTAACACGGATGCTGGCCTTTGCCTCGCTGGTTTTTGCATTTGCCCGCCCCTATATACCTCTGAGCAACCGCACAGGCAATACGGCCCGGCAAATTGTAGCTATTTACATTGACAACACCTTTAGCATGAAAGCCGAAGGAGAAAAAGGCCAACTCCTCGAACAAGCCAAACAGAAAGCTATTGAAATTGCCAACTCCTACCGTCCAGGCACTCAATTTCTGATTCAGACCAGCGATTTTCAGCCACAAAACCAGTTTTTAATCAATAAAGAACAGTTTATTCAGCAAGTTGCCGAAATAAACGAAAGCAAGTCTTCTCCCATAATATCAGATATTTACGATCAATCCATACGCAGGATATCAGGTTCGGCAAAACGAGCCGAAAAAACACTGTATATACTGTCCGACTTTCAAAAAAGCGGGATGGACATTGAATCCATAAAGCCCGATTCGTCAATTTATACCTATCTGCTGCCATTCAATGCCGCCAAAACGAACAATTTATTAATCGACTCCTGTTGGTTTGAAGTCCCCGGCAGAAAAATAGGCCAGCAGGAAAAGCTTTTTGTGCAGGTTCGAAATTTATCGGATCAGGCCTACCAAAATATTCCGGTCCGTTTAACCATCAACGATTCGCTAAAAGCCATATCAACCATCAATATTACCGGACATGAAGAACCAGTCATTGAACTGAATTACACAAACAGCTCGGCAGGCATCCAACTCTGTAAAATTGAACTCGACGATTACCCCATTATTTACGACAACTCCTATTTCATGAGCTATCAGGTTCGAGGAAAGCTTCAGACTTTGGGAATATACAACCCATTAAATAACGGATCGGGATACTTGAAGGCGTTGTTTACCAACGACGATCTGATTGGATACGACGAGTATCCTGAGAATAATATCCAGATCTCTCAACTAAAAAACTATCAGTGTATCTTCCTGATTAACAATCAAAAAATAAGTTCAGGACTGACAAGCGAATTGACATCATTCGTTAAAGATGGCGGCTCATTGGTTATTTTCCCTGAACAACTGACCAACTTCGATGATTACAACGCATTACTGACTTCACTTAACGGAAAGACAATCGCCGCATTTGACACTGCATCGATGAACATCTCGGAAATCAGTTACAACCATCAACTATACCAGGATGTATTTAAAAAGCAGGAAAACGACGCAGACCTTCCCATCATTAAAGGCCATTTAACTTTTTCAGAGCAAATGCAACAGATGGAAACCTCACTCCTGAAATTCCGCAATGGCAAAAACGCGTTACAATGTCACCCTGTCGGAAATGGAACCGTTTACACGTTTGCTTTTCCGCTCAACAAAAAGAACCTCAGTTTTATCAGGCATATCATCTTTGTTCCAACCGTTTACAACATGGCTCTTTATAGCGGAGAGTCCCAGAAATACGCTTATCCGATTGACGATCAGGAACCGGTTATCCTGAAACAAAACCAGAATCCGGGAGAGGTGAAAATCATCAATGTGCAAACCAGGGATGAATTCCGAACTTCGGCACGCACAACAGGATCAGGGAAAAAACAACTCATCCTGGATGACATGCCCAAAGAGGCCGGACATTTTTTAATCCGCGACGAAGATCAAACCATCCAGTCGATTTCCTACAACTACTCCCGAAAAGAATCAATTCCTGATTTTTATTCCGCACAGGAGCTTAAAAAACTCATCCAGTCAAGAGAATTCAGACAGTTTCAGCTTATTGAATCAACTGACCAGAAATTTAGCGAAACCCTCAACGATTTAAATAACGGCAAACAACTCTGGAAATATTTTATTGCCCTGGCATTCTTCTTTTTGCTTTGCGAGATGGCAATTATCCGGTTCTGGAGATAAGCAGCAACCGTTCAGCCGAACAGATTTTCAGTTTAAACAACTGATTACAATCCAAATTACAATCGCACACAGAAGAAAATACAGATCTCGCCGAATATTCAATAGCAGACAAAAATCATTTGAAATCGGGAAAAATATCTTTACATCTGTAACCTGATAACTAAATTTCAAACCTTATGAATTCATTAAGCGCTAAGGATTACATGGATCGTGAAGCCCGTTATGGCGCTCACAATTATCACCCGATACCGGTAGTTTTAGACCGGGGTGAAGGTATTTTCGTCTGGGATGTCGAAGGTAAAAAGTATTTCGACTTCCTGTCTGCCTATTCAGCAGTAAATCAAGGTCATTGCCATCCAAAAATTGTAAAGGCGATGACTGATCAGGCACAAAAGCTGGCCCTGACCTCGCGTGCTTTCTACAACAACATCCTGGGCGAATGGGAAGAATATGTGACCAAAATGTTTGGTTACGACAAAATGCTGCCAATGAACTCAGGCGCCGAAGCCGATGAAACCGCGTTAAAACTGGTACGCAAATGGGCATACAAAGTAAAAGGAGTTCCCAAAGGCGAAGCCAAAATCGTGGTGTGCAACGGCAATTTTCACGGGCGTACCATTACCATCATTTCCATGTCGTCAGACCCGGATGCCTACAACGATTACGGTCCCTACACACCAGGCTTTATAAATATTCCCTACAACGATCTGAAGTCGTTGGAAAAAGCCCTGGAAGATCCGAATGTGGCAGGATTCCTGGTTGAACCCATTCAGGCCGAAGCCGGGGTTTACGTGCCTGAAGATGGTTACCTGCGTAAAGCCTTTGATTTGTGCAAAAAACACCGTGTTCTTTTTGTTGCCGATGAAGTTCAGACCGGATTGGGCCGCACCGGCAAAATGCTGGCCTGCGACCATGAAGAGGTCAGGCCCGATATCCTGGTGCTGGGGAAAGCCATTTCCGGTGGAATGTTACCTGTTTCGTGCGTTTTAGCCGACGACGAGATCATGCTAACCATCAAGCCGGGAGAACATGGCTCTACCTATGGCGGAAATCCAATAGCTGCCAGGGTTTCAATGGCTGCACTCGATGTGATCAGAGATGAAAAGCTTGCCGAGAATGCCGAAAAAATGGGTAAAATATTCCGCAAACGGCTTAAATCAATTGATTCTGAACTTATTGAAATTGTTCGCGGGAAAGGATTGCTCAATGCGGTAGCCATCAAACCAGTAAATGGCATTTCTGCCTGGGATATTTGTATAGCACTGAAAAATAACGGATTGCTGGCCAAACCGACGCACGAACACATTATCCGTTTTACCCCGCCACTGGTTATCAACGAAGAGCAGATGAACGAAGCTCTTGATATCATCGAAAAAACCTTTCAGGCCCTTGGAGTATAAATATCTGATATTCAATATTTTTCAGATATAGTCTCATCAAAAGGCAACCGAAGACTTTGCAATTTTCAAAGTCTTCGGTTGCCTTCATTTTTTGGGCAAAAAAATGAGTATTTCTTTGCCCGATATTTTTCCGTAAACGCAACTTTTTTCATAATATTAAACTTTATTA
>CAZAVU010000006.1:72457-92976 GCA_964488805.1 uncultured Odoribacter sp.
GAAATCAAATCTGAAGATAATGGCCCTGCTTCAAAAGAATATATTAAAAATGAGTGCAATTATTCTGTCAGCATTGATGCTGATGATAATTATCTCATTAACCTTATTATACTTTGGAGCTCAAAGTTATCTGGATAAAAATCTTTCGGAATTTATTCAGAAGAAGTCAAAAGGGAAGTACGAACTCTCGTTCCACGATTTGAATATCAGTTTCATACATTGGGGCTTCGAAATCAACCAATTTTCATTCCATCCGTCAGATTCGGTCATGAGTTCGCTTGCACAGGCCAATCCCAGCCATCGTTTATATTCGTTTTCTTCGCCAAAAGTCCGCTTCGACGGAATTCGTCTGTCTCAGTTAATATTCAAAAAAAGACTGGAAATCAATGAAATCCTGATCAGCCAGCCCGATCTCAATATTCACGGAAAGCAAACCGGGACAGATGATGCCTCCACGAACCTGACCACCCTGCTTCAGGAATTAAAACCGCTGGTTACCAAGACATTTGAATCGATAAAAATAGATAAGATTGAACTTGCCAATGCCAGTTTCGATTTTTACAACCTGCTGGGCGATACCCGAAAAGTTTCGAATGCTGAAAATGTCACCATAGGAATACTACAGTTTTATACCGATTCGCTGATCCTGCCCGATCCAGGACAGGTTTTCAAGGCCGAAGATATTTACCTGAAAATGCAGAATTATCAGAATAAACTTGCCGACAGCCTTCACGTTTTGACCGCACAAACAGTTACCTATTCGCTTAAACACTCGCGGATTGAAGCCTTGAACCTCGAACTAAAACCGCTGCCCCGCGACATTTCGACACGGGCAAAATACCAGATCCTGGTTCCCAAAGCTGAAATTACAAGCAGTCGCATCAACGAGTTTTACCAGAGCAGTGCAATTCCGATTGATTCGATGATCCTGACCGGAGCTAAAATCAAATACTGGCCAGGGCTTATCAAATCCAAATTCAATCTCGAATCAATCAGCGAGTTCGACCTTTATGAATTAATCAGCGACGAATTTTCGAGTGTCAGCATCCGGAACTTTAAACTGAAAGAAGCACAATTGCAGCTTTACCACACTCAGACCGATCAGGCCAGCCAGCAGGAGCTGAAAAACATTAACCTCAGCCTGAATGACTTTTTGCTTGATTCTCTTTCGCTGAAAGACACCAGCCGGATATTCTATTCCAAAGACATCGATCTTTCGGCCTCAGAGTACGAACTGACCCTGGGCGACCAGCTCCATCGAGTCCGGGCCGGGGCGCTCAACCTTTCGACCCGCAACAAATCAGTATTGGTAAATGACATCCAGCTTTACCCGCTGCAAACCAATACCCAGCTTTTAATGCAAAAGAACACCATCGAGGCCAATTGCGACAGCATCCGGCTCGATTCGTTTAACTTTCACAAAGCTTTCCACCAAAAACGCTATGAATTCCAGCGCATTAATCTCTTTAATCCGGAAGTAAAGCTTACTCAACGAATGAGTAACGCGCAGAAAAAAGAGAATGAAAATGAGAATGCGAGTTTTGTTTACAAATTAATTTCGGGATACCTCAAAGGAGTATATTCCAATCAGGTATCGGTTCAGAAAGGGAAAATTCACCTGGTAAATAAAACCGGAGTTTTGCAAACCGGCAATATCGAATCGAATATAAAACTACAACTCTTTGGATTAGCATTGGACGAAGAAAGCGCCCGAAGAACCGACCGGCTGTTCTTTGCAAACCAGATTGAACTGAAATTCAGCAACTACCAAATGCAATTGGTCGATCAGTTGCATAAACTGACCATCGAAAATCTGGCCATCTCGACGCGTAAAAAAAGTGCCAGCCTGCAAAACCTGCACCTCTTCCCTATTGCCAAAGCTTCCATGGACAGTTTATTAAAAAAGTACAACCGCTCCGAACTGTACGAATTTACCATTCCGGAATTGACGTTATCCAATGCCGGTTTTCATGAAGCTTTTTTCAATAAAAAGCTATCCATCGACACCCTGAGAATCAAGACGCCCCAAATATATTTCGAAAACTTTGCCTATCTCAAACAACTGAAACCCAAAGCCGAATTCGAAGATCTGTTCCAGATGTTATCCGATTATCTGGACAATTTAAGCCTGAAAAAAGTGGATATTGCCGATGGGACTGTCCGGTTGATCAACCACAGCCGAAAAGGAAAAACCATTTCGCTCGATAACCATTTTAGCCTGGGACTCGAAAACACGCTGATCAACAAAGAGCAATTCGGTCAGAAAAGGCTCCTGTTCTCCGAGTTCGTTGATTTTACGGTGCGCGACCATATCTTCCGCCTTTCCGACAATGTGCATGTGTTAAAAGCCCGCGAAGTTGGGTTCTCCACCCGGCACAAAGAGGTTTTCGCGCTCGACGCCTATTTATATCCCGAAACCGACAGCAAAGACTTTTCGTCGGTCAACTGGAATATTCAACTGGCAATTCCTGAAATCAGGATACTGGGAATCGACATAAACGATTTATACTTCGATCGTAAAATTAATGCCGGCAACCTGTTAATAAATTCCCCTGAAATCAAACTTTACCAAAAACGAAAAGCCAGTGCTAATAAAGATATTAAGGAGATCGCCATCCCGTTACCCAAAGAGATTGAATCCATTGCATTCGACCTGTTCCAATTAAAAGACGGTTCATTGAAGGTGTTTTCAGAAATCGGGACTCAGCCTTATCTGCTTGTCCAGTCTGATTTGCGAATGATGGCCCGGAATATCTTCATTCAGCAAACCCTAAATTCGGGAAGCCCTGAGTTTAAGAAAGGAGAATACACGGCCGAAATGTTCCAGTTTAAATTTACACCCAAAGATAAAAACCAGCAAATCAGCATCGAAGATCTCAACTTCTCGACCGTCAGCCGAAAGATCCTTGCTCATCACCTGTCGGTAAAGCCTAAAACCAGAAGCAACACGATTGATCAGTTTGAGCTCTTCATCCCGTCCCTTTCGTTGAACGGGTTTGATCTGGATCAGGCTTATAAAGACAATTATTATTTATTCGAATCGGTTGACGTTGAGAAACCGTCGGTCCAACTGTACAACAACGCCCGCGATTCACTGAAAATCAATCCTTTCGAAATCAATCTTTACCCTCATTTCGAGAGTTTTGCCGATGTTTTTGCATCCAAATCACTAAACGTAAAAGACGCCGAGATCACAGTATTCAAGAACAAGCAAAAACAAATCCAGGAAAAGATAACCTTCAGACTTTCGGATGTCAGGATCGACAACAAGCCGTCGCGTGGATTTATGCACTCCACTGATTTTTCGTTTCTTATCCCCGGGCTGAAACGGCAGGACAAATTCTATCAATACTTCTTTGGCCCGATTTCCTATTCATCGAAAACCAACCGTTTTACGGCTAAAAACATTCAGATCGCACCCATTTTCAGCAAGGAAAAATTTCAGCAAAAAGTTGATTTTCAAACTGATTACCTTAAAGGCAAAATCGACTCGATCTGCATTGTGAATCCCAACATCAGGAAATGGTTCGTCGAGGAAAGCATAACAGGCAGGTATTTGTCGGTCAACGGGTTAAACCTGGAAATCTACCGCGACAAACGCAAATCATTTGACGAACAACGACGCGGCAAAATGCTCCAGGATATGATTAAATCGTCCAGGTATCCGTTCCTGATCGACTCGCTTCAACTGGTAAATTCGACCATTTCCTATTCGGAACACCCGGAATCAAATGACCAGGAAGGGAAAATCAGTTTTACCAATATCCATGCCCGGTTAATGCCATTTTCCAACATGAAATCCCCGGCAGGCAAAATACCTGATTTCAGGCTCGAAGCCTCGGCCACCGTAATGGATTCGAGCCGCATTGACGTCAAGATGAACTACCGGATGGATGACCCTGAAAATCTGTTCACGGTAAAAGGAAGCGCCAGCCCATTCAACATGCACATTCTGAATCCGGTACTTGAACCTCTGGCTTCGGTTTCACTGCGTTCGGGCAGGGTCGACCGGTTCGAATTTGACTTTTCGGCCACCAACATCAGCTCTACAGGGAAACTGTTTTTTGGATATCACGATCTGAAAATTTCCGTTCTGGAAAAGAAAGAAGGAGGAGTTAAAGAAGCAAAATTTGCCAGTTTCCTGGCCAACAGCCTGTTGCTACGGTCAAAAAATCCGAGAGGAAACGAACTTCTTCCCGACGAGATTAACTTCCGCAGGGATCCAAAACGCTCGGTCTTGAATTACTGGTGGAAATCGGTGTTTAGCGGAGTGCGCAACACCCTGGGGCTCAAAGAAAACAAACAGGAGAATCCGGAATAGCAGCTTACTTTTTCAGGTTCAGGATCAGCGAGAATTTGACGGTACGGTAATTCCAGTCGCGCAATCCGTGCAAATACTGAAGCCGGAGTGCATAGTTCTTTAGTTTCCGGTTCAGGTCGAACGTGTAAACCATAGGCTTGTCTCGTTCCATTTTATACCCCGAATACCCCGATAAGGAATTCGATACCGACCATTTTGACCACCTCAGATCAGCTCCCAAACCGTACATCAAAGCATCGTTTTGCAGGTTTAAATCGTCGTTGGTTTGCCAGGAATAAAAACCAAAGGAAGCAAAGGGCAGAAACGACATCTTTCTATTGCCACAATAATACTCTTTTGAGAAACTGAAATCGAAAAAATACCCCGGACTATCGGCATAGCGGGCAGCTTCGAGATTTCCCCCAGAAGCCGTGCGTCCAGCCATTCGAACCATCGTATCGGGGAACTTCCGGCCTTTCACCAACTGGATGAGTGTGGCAAAATACAGATCGCCAATAGCAATCCCTTTCCCATCGAAATCGCGGGCAACCCGTTCATCCCGGATTGAATCCGACATGGAATAATGCTCAATTACAACACCATACAATTCAATGGCAATTTTATCGTTGGCAAACGAACGCGAATATTTTCCAAAGATATTCTGGGTCTGGTCGCCTTCCCTGAAATGAAAATCCAATCCCATTTCGAGATTATTTCCAACAGGAACGACCCCTTTTTTGACATCCGGAACCGGCAGGGCATTCGGCCCAAGATAACCGGGAGTGATGTGCATAAAATAGCGCCAGCAGGGCATTCCGGGCTGCCACCCGTGTTTGACGTTCCACCAGTTATAATCTTCGGAAAAGCTAACCAGAGGAAGCAGGCATATAACAAGCAGGAAGAATTTTTTCATGCGCCAAATATACAAAAGGGCAGCAACTGAAAAGATTTATTTAAAATAAAAAACCTCGCCGGTTGACGAGGTTTTCTTTGCTTACAGGTTTAGTTTTTTTCGGATATCTTTTGGAATGGCGTCCTTATGAACCATGATCGACATGGTTTTAAAAGCGACATACGGTTTCGAAGCGTAGAAAAAGCCACCAAAGTCGTTATAATCACCCCATGAGTTTTTTACTTTATAATAAACATTACCCGACTGATCTTTGGCTGTCCCGACAATCAGCATTCCGTGATCGTCAGTCGTCTGGTAATTGTCAAAATCAATCTGCCGCAATTCCTGGGTTATTACCTTTTCAGCGCCAGGCTTGTCGAGTTTATAAAGTTCTTCGTTTTTCTCCTTTTCACTTAGCTTGTCCCACTTGGTAATTTCGGCATCAGTCATATTAGCTTTATCAGCCACCGGAACAACGGCAATACCCTTTTGCGAAGTGGCAAAACCTTTTTCACTCACATCGGCAGCCCAGGCCACAGTATATCCGGTATTTATCGCATTATCAATAATTTCCTGAAGATCGTTCAACGGAACATTGTATAATTCGTCCCACGACCAGTTATCCGGTATTTCAAGAACAAACTTCGAATAAAACGGATGATGGGTGTAGGAAGTAAGCTCAACATAGTCGTTCATATTCAGTCCGACCACGTTCTGAGCAAAACTTTTGGGTGTATATTCTTTCCCCTGGTATTGGAACTTTTCGGGCAAAACGCCAAGGTAAGTATCCAGAATACTGTCGAAAGCATCGTGCCAGGCTGTCGAAACCTTCTTGTTTGGATTATCAACCACGGTTTTCACATTGTCGAATAAAGTACGGTCAAGCTCGCCGTGAACATGTTTCTCCTCGCCGTAATTCAAACCGGTATAAACTTCCTCTGGTACAATCCCATAGTTTTTAATCACATTGGTTACATCGTGAAAAGCACCGCCTGCTCCAAAATTCAGGCTCCCGTGCAACCTAACGTATTTGGTAGCTTTTTCCGAATAAGAATGATATACCACAAACATTTCAGATAAATCGACCGATGGTTTCCCCAAGCGCAACATTTCGGCTTCCAAAAAACCCAATCCCGAAAACGACCAACAGGTTCCCGAACGGTATTGGTCTTTAACTGAAGTAGACTGATTTTCCTTAATTACAGAGAACTGATAACCTGCCTCTTTTCCTTCTTCTTTGGCTACTTGTGCATTGGATGCCAGAGCCATCAGGAGAGCACCTGCCAGAAGAAGATTCCTAAACTTATTCATACTGATTTCTTAATGATTAATCCCCTTAATTTGGAGCCAAATATACTAAATCCTTTAGGCTGAAGAATAACTTTTCCGCCTGATAAATTTCATAAATCTGATTTATTTTTATTCTTCAAATCCAATCCTGCTATCCGAAGAAATAGATCACGATAAAAATACCATCAAGTGACCGCCCCAGATTATAATACCAACATGAAATGAAACCAAACCGGATTCGCAAACTTTTCTAACTTTATAGTCCTCACATTTATGCAAACTGAATATGAAAAATCTGATTGTCATCTTACTGCTGGTTTTTATTTATACTCCACAAATCATTACAGCACAAACAAATACCCTGATTTTTAAACTTGAAGACAAACGTATTGCCGAAGAAAAGCTCAATACATTTTCGTCCAGATCGGATCAGCCAATTGGAGAATTGATTGCTGAAATCGGACTGTCATTCCTCGGAACTCCTTACGTGGCAGCCACCCTGGAGAATGGCCCCGAAGAAAAAATGGTGATCAACCTCCACGAGCTGGATTGCACCACGTTTGCCGAAAATTGCCTGGCCCTGGCTCGAACGGTCAAGAAAGGCAAAAGCGATTTCGATTCGTTCGTGGCCGAACTGGAACACATCAGGTACCGCGATGGAATCCGCAACCAGTATCTTTCCAGACTGCACTATTTCAGCGACTGGATTCACAACAACAGCTCGAAAAATATCATTTCCGAAAAGCCCGATCTTCATGGAACAAAGCTGAATAAAACCATCAATTTCATGAGTACCCATGCCGATAGCTACCCGGTTTTGAAAGAACATCCGGAGCTCGTTCCCACCCTGGCCAAACAGGAGCAAGCAATCACTTCTGCCGGATTCTACTATTTCCCGAAAAACAAACCGCAAAACCTGCTGAAAAATCTTCATCATGGCGACATCATCGGTCTGGTAACCAGTACTGAAGGACTCGACATTACCCACGTCGGGATAATTGTCAGAAAAGAAAAGCAGTTTCACCTGTTACATGCTTCGTTGAGCGCAGGAAAAGTGGTCCTTTCTGATGGGCCGATCACCGATTTTATTAAACCCGAATCGAAAAATACCGGAATTACTATTGCCCGTCCAGTGTTTTAGACTCAAGTCATAATTATTATTGAGCATCAAAGTCGTTTTTGCTATTTTTGCCGCTTCCAACATATAAACTATGAATTCTTTTACTGATCGTTTGGTGGTCGGAGCATGCAAACTAATTGCAAAACTTCCGTTTTGGGTTCTTTACGGGATAGCCGACTTCTTTTATATTTTGCTGTTCTATGTGGTCAGGTATCGCCGGAAAGTTGTTTTTACAAACCTCCAAAATTCATTCCCTGAAAAAAGCCCGTACGAAATCAGGAAAATCGCTAGAAAGTTTTATCACCATCTGGGCGATATCGGCGTTGAAACCATCAAATTCGGCCAGATGACCAAAAAAGAATTGAAAAAACGGATTCTGCTAAATGACGAAAATTACTTTGAAGACTATTACATGCAAGGCAAAAGTTTCATTGTCTTAGGAATGCACTACAACAACTGGGAATGGTGCCTCTACCTTCAGCAATACATTAAATCTACGTTTTATGTCGTTTATAACCCGGTAAGGAAGAACAAGGCATTGGAACGGTACATGCTTGATGCCCGCGAACGGTTTGGCGCCAAATCAGTGGTGGTAAACCATTCGGTACGCACGGCCCTCGACTTTAACCATTCCGGCGAATCCAGGGCGCTGATCCTGCTGGCCGACCAAACGCCGCCAGCCAACTCTCAACTATGGACAACCTTCCTGAACCAGGAAACATCCTTTTTTGCCGGTCCTGTGAAAATTGCAAAAAAAACCAACCTGCCGGTATTTTTTCAATATGCCCGGAAAATCGGACGGGGCAGATACAAAATTTACCATTACAAGCTGACTGACAATCCGGATGAAGCAAATGCTGAAGACATCCTGATGGCCTATGTTCAAAAAATGGAAGAAATTATCCGCGAGGAACCCGAATACTGGCTGTGGTCACACCGCCGTTGGAAACACAAACGGCCTGAAAATGTTGAACTGTACCCCAGATAAGGACAAAGATATCAGACTTTAGATATTAGATTTAAAATCCTAAGACCAGGAACTTTAATGAAAAAACTATTAGCCAAAACCGGTGTACTTATCCTGAAAATACTGGGACACTCTCCGTTCTGGCTGATTTATCTTTGGGCCGACCTGATCCATTTGATCTGCTATCGGGTGGTAGGCTACCGAAAGAAAACGGTAATTCAAAACCTGAAGAACTCATTTCCTGAAAAATCGAATCAGGAAATACATCAGATTGCCATTGCATTTTACCATCATTTTGCCGACATGGTGGTTGAAACACTCAAGGCTTTCCAGATTTCAGAAAAAGAACTTCGGAAACGCTTTCGATACAAAAACCCGGAAGTTTTAGATGAGCTTTACAAGCAGGGAAAAAGCGTGGCGCTGCTTTCGGGCCATTACGGCAACTGGGAATGGAACATCCTTCTGCCCAAAATCATCAAACATCAGGTAAACGTGATTTACCGCACCATTCAGGACGAAACGTTCAACGATTACATGAGAAAAGTGCGCTCACGATTTGGGATGTTCCTGATGCCGCAACTGATCTCCATGCGTACTATGATTAAACTCGAAAAAACCGGGCAGCTTTCGGCTACCTATTACCTGACCGACCAAACTGCCCTGAAAGACACCGATTACTGGATGATGTTCCTGAACCAGGAAACCCCGGTTTTCCCAGGCGCTGAAAAAGTAGCATCCCGATTTAAACAGGCTGTAGTCTTTATGGACATCCAGAAAGTACGTCGGGGATACTATGAAGTTGAATTCACCAAACTTTTCGATGATGCCTCAACCACACAACCTTTCGAAGTCACCAAAGCGCACGTGAAATTTCTGGAAGACATTATCCGCAAAAGACCGGAATTGTGGCTTTGGTCGCACCGGCGATGGAAACATACCAGACCGGAAAATATTTCATTGAAATAACAAATTAACAGCAAACTACATCGGATCGACATCTGCATACACAATCAATTGGCTATTATTGGGCTGCGATTTGGTATGATTGATGATTTCCATGATTCGGGCCTTGGCCTCCTGAATTTTACCATCCCTCGGCAATTTGATCAGGATTTCCTTCTGAAACCACATCTGGATGCGGCCAACCACGGGATACTCAGGTCCCAGTACATTTTTATTGAAGATGCCGCGAAAAGCTGTTGCCAGATGCAGGGCCGCCAGATCGAGCCGTTCCCGGTTCTGATGTTTCACCACAATTTTTATTAACCGGTAATACGGCGGATAGCGGAACATTTTCCGTTCGGCCATCTGACGGCTGAAAAGCCGGTAAAAATCATTGGCAATCACATCCTGAATCACCGGGTGCTGGGGCTGTGTGGTTTGAATAACGACTCTGCCCCGTTTGTTTTTTCGTCCGGCACGACCACTCACCTGCGTAATCAATTGAAAACTCCGCTCATAGGAGCGAAAATCGGGATAATTCAACAGGTTATCGGCATTCAGCACACCAACCACCCGCACATGGTCAAAGTCGAGTCCTTTGGTAACCATTTGCGTGCCCACCAGAATATCTATCTTTCCATGTTCAAACTGCCAGATGAGCTGTTCATAGGCTCTCTTGGCCCGGGTTGTGTCCAGATCCATGCGGGCAACGCGGGCTTCAGGAAAAAGCTGGCTGATTTCGTCCTCAATTTTTTCAGTGCCAAAGCCCCGCGTTTTAATTTCGTCAGAGCCACACTCTTCGCATTTGGTAACAACCGAAGTAGTATGGCCGCAATAATGACAAATCAGGCTTTCGCGGTTTTTATGGTAGGTTTTGCTTACGTCGCAGTATTTGCATTTCGGTATCCAGCCACATTTGCCGCACTGAACAAACGGGGCAAACCCTCTCCTATTCTGAAAAAGAATGACTTGCTCCTTGTTGGCCAGCGCGTTGGAAATTTCGTCATACAATTCCGGAGTAAAAACCGAGCGCATTTGTTTGCGTTTATAGGCTTCCTGAGTGTTGGCCGGCAACAATTCGGGCATTTCAATTCCCTGAAAGCGTTCGGTCAGTTCCACCAGTCCGTATTTATTGCTGCAGGCATTGAAATACGTTTCGTACGAAGGTGTTGCCGAGCCCAAAAGCACTTTGGCCCCGTGAATGTTTCCCATCAGGATCGCCATGTCGCGGGCATTGTAGCGTGGCGCCGGATCGAACTGCTTGTACGAATTCTCGTGTTCTTCGTCAACGATGATCAGCCCAAGGTCTTTAAACGGCAGAAAGATAGCCGACCGTGCGCCCAGAATCACCTTGTATTGCGAACCGGTGTGACTGCTCCGGTCATTCAGCACGTTGAACCAGATTTCAACCCGTTCGGCATCGTTGAACTTGGAATGATAAATTCCGGCCAGATCACCAAAAGCGGTTTTCAACCGGCTGATTATTTGTGTGGTCAGGCCGATTTCAGGAACCAGGTACAGCACCTGTTTGCCTTGTTTCAACTGTTCTTCAATCAGTTTGATGTAAATTTCAGTTTTTCCGCTCGACGTGACTCCATTGAGCAAAACCGTCTGCTGGGTTTCAAATTGTCTCAGAATTTCATCGTGCGCTTTCTGCTGAGCTTCCGACAAGTCTTTGATCAGCAGCTTATCATTTTGTGTCCGGTCAATCCGCCCAACTTCCTTCTGGAATACTTCAATGATGTTTTTCTCTTCCAGCCCTTTCAGCGCAGCATCGGAGGCATCAGCCACCTCAAGCAGTTCTTTTTTCCCAATTTCAGTTTGAACCGGATCGCCAAACAGGGTTTCTGCCAGGAAAATCTTCAAGAGTTGTTCCTGCTTTTTGGCTTTCCGGGAAAGCAGATCCAGCGTGGCGTTCAGCTTTTCTTCAGAATCATATTCCGGATTAAGCCGCACATACGAAACATTACGTGGTTTGTAGCTTTCGCGCAGTTGCTCCTCCACAATCACGGCATTTTTTTCGAGCAGCAGTTTCAGCACCGCGAACGACGACTGCTGCCCCAAAAATTGGTTCACTTCCTGAATACTGGCTGTTTTCCGGCTTTCGAGCAACAACATGACCGAATTTTCCTTGTCGCTTAAATCTTCAGGAATAACCGTTTCAGGATTCAGGCTGATTTTGGTCTGACTTTCGAGTTTCAATCCCGAAGGCAGAGCGGCTTTAAACACCTCGCCCAGCGTACAGCAGTAGTAACTGGCAATCCATTTCCACAATTCGAGTTGCTTTTCGCCAATGATGGGCTCTTCGTCCAGAATGGCATCGATGTCCTTGATTTCGAAATCGCCTTCCGGAGTATTCTGATGAAGTTTATAAACCAGGGCCGAATAGAACTTTCGCTTTCCGAACTGCACAATGACCCGGATTCCGGTTTTTATGCGCAACTGGAAAGCCGATGGAACCCGATAAGAAAAGCGGTAATCGAGCGGCAAAGGCAAAATCACGTCAGCAAAAAGTACATCTTCGATCATTCGTGCAAAATACCGAAAAAGATTTTTGATTCGGGTATGGTGGAAAAACTTTATTCCACCAAAATTGACGCCGGAACAATTCACACCTTTCTTATGGTTTACTTTCAATTTTGGATTAATAATTCTAAATTGGTCCGCATTCAACGCGCTTGACCGTTGATCAAATAACAACCTTTGTTTTTAACTTTCTGGTCATGATGAACCGAGGCAGATTCAATCTCAAACTAAAACTGAATGTTTACATTCTGAGTGCAGCAACTCTGATTTATTGTTTAACCCTGGGCTACATCAGCTATCGTATGCACCAGATTACCTACGACAACTCGGTTGCGATTGTGAAAGGCTCAACGCGCGAATACCGTAACAAAATATCGGAAGAGCTGAATGTAATCATGGAGTCGGCCCGAACCATGCGCAACGTGTTCAGCTTCCATCAAAAATACGATCCTGTTCAGCGCGATGCCTTTTTCGACAATATCCTACGCAGTAACCTTGAGAAAAACCCTGACTTTTTATCGGTTGGCCTTTACTGGGAAATCAAAACGATTGACGAAAGCTACGACAAAAAGAACGGACGCATCCGAAATATTTGTTACCGGCAAAACAATGAACTAAAATTCCAGAAAGACACTGTTGACCTTACCAATGACGAACTGAAAGGAACGTATTACAAAATCAGGAATTCAAACACGGAAACAATTCTCGACCCGTACTACGAAGTCATGACAAAAGCGCTCGTGGGCAAACTCATCACATCGGTATTTGTTCCGATTCAAAATGCCTCCGGAAAATTTGAAGGCCTGGTCGGGATTGACATTTCCCTTTCGCAAATGAACAAACTTGTTTCGGGAATAAAGCCCTTTGAAAAAGCGGTTTCATACATGATTGGCGGGAACCGTATGATAATTGCCCATACCGACCAGTCGCTTACCGGAAAAGATTTTTTCAACAGCCTGGCTTCCGACAGCGCCATTTTCAAATCGGCTTTTGAACAGTTAAAAAAAGATGTTTCTCATTCGTTTACCTATAAAAATACACTGACAAAAGAAGAATATTTCGTATCGTTCGAACCTATTTCAATAGGAAAAACCCCCACCAACCTGATCATTGGTGTTGAAGTTCCAACCGGTGAAATCTTGAAAGAATCGAACAAGGTCATGAAGAACACGATCTTCGCCGGAATCCTGGGTTTAATTCTTTTATACATCATCATTTACCTTATTGCCGGAAGGATAAGCGCCCCAATAGTAGAAGGCGTTGAGTTTGCAAAAAACATTTCAACAGGTAATCTCAATGCCAGCTTGTCCATTCAACAAAACGACGAAATCGGCGATCTGGCCGAATCGTTGTCATTGATGTCGGCCAAGCTCACCACGATCATGAGCGAGATCATTCAAAGCTCGGATACCATTGCCCAAAGCAGCCTCGAACTGATGAATTCGTCGGTAAAACTATCGGAAGGCGCCAATCATCAGGCCGCTTCTTCCGAAGAGATTTCCTCATCGATGGAGCAAATGCTTGTCCGCATTCAGCAAAACACGAAAAATGCGCAGGAAACCGAATCAATTGCCTTAAAAGCGGCACTTGGAATTCAGGATGGTAACAAATCGACCCAGAATTTAATTCAGTCAATGAACAAGATAGCTCAAAAAATATCGATTGTCGGAGAGATTGCCAAGCAGACCAACCTGTTGGCTATCAACGCGGCCATTGAGGCTTCACGCTCGGGAATGCAGGGAAAAGGATTTGCCGTGGTAGCTGCCGAAATTAAAAAGCTGGCCGAAAGGTCGCAACTGGCAGCCAAGGAAATCAATGAGTTATCGAACCAGGGACTTTTGCAGGCCCGCGAAACAGAAGAAAAACTGCTTTCGATTATTCCTAATATCGAGTACACCTCAAACCTGGTAAAACAAATCTCGGCAGCCAGTCTCGAACAAAAAAACGGCTCGGAAGCCATCAACAAGGAAATCCAGTTGCTGAACATGGTTATCCAGCAGAATGCAGAATCGTCGTTCCAACTGTCGGTCAACTCGAAAGACATTTCCCGGCAGACTGAAAACCTCAAAAATCTGATGGCTTATTTCTCTATTGAAAAGAAGGATAGCTAAACAACAAAGACAAACCGATTATTCGTTTCCCGGGTCAATTTGCATTTCTTTTCAATGCCTTCAGTTATTCTTCCCGGCATTTCAATTCATCTGATCATGGATTGGAGAAGTAGTTTAAGAATCTCGGCCATGGCTCCAAACAGAAGAAGAGTTGCCAGTCCATATCCATAGGAATACCGGTTTACTCTGCTTAGTCCAATGATCAGATATGAAAATGCGATAATGGCAAAAATAAAATGCAAGGCGCTGGAATAAGTTCCTTCACTTGCAGCATTGGGGATATTCAGGGTAAGCATGTACCAGATCAGGGTAAATGGCAAGAAGACCAAAAACGGAGAAAACGAATAAGCCTGCGCAATCCTGATTTGCCTTACGGTAGCCTGTCCTTGGAATAGTTTGCTGATCAATTGAAGAAAAAAGGGATAAATGTATTTTAAACCCAGGAACGCAGAAAACGCGGAGAAAATGGTCGATCCAATCCCATTTTTCATCTCAAGCTTATTCGTCGCTTCAGATCCAATCATAGGATTTGCTAATGCCAAGTATAAGGCTATGAAGATGAAAATGATATTGACCATTTGATTTACTTTCCTTGAATCTTCCAGTTGAATGGACTCAAGGGTTTGCGAAGGTTTTAGCCAAAAATTGAAAATTTGCTTCATCGGAGAAATAGGTATTGTAATCAGAAACCAAATATAGAAAATTTAATGTTAACCGAATTGATTTCAGCGTTGACATCTTAGCCCGAAATTAAAAGAGAGCCTGAAAAACTTATGAACACAAATTTGCAACGAATGTTAACTTTAATTTCCGCTGTCGCAGAAAAATGATCGTTTTTAACCGCTATCTTCGCTAATCAATACTTTTGTGATGAGGGCATGTTTTTGTGTGCCTGGTTTGATAAAAAAATGACTATGAATCTAAGTTTAAAAAATACAGGGGTTTCAGTTTTGTTGGGAATGATGCTGTGGACCGGTGGCAGCGAACTGAAAGCTCAGGATGTCCAGGGGAGTACCCTGAAATTTAACCGGTTGCTTCGGCTGATCGATAGTTATTACGTTGATACAACCAATGTTGGCAAACTGACCGAAAATGCCATTGTTGAGGTCTTGCGTCAGCTCGATCCGCATTCGGTATATATTTCCAAAGAAGAAGTTGAAAAAATGAATGAGCCGCTTCAGGGTAATTTCGAAGGGGTTGGCATTTCATTCAACGTCTATCGCGACACGCTGATGGTAGTGACTACGGTTCCCGGCGGACCTTCCGAAAAAGTCGGGCTTCGTGCCGGCGACCGGATTGTTCAGGTTGATGCGAAAAGCATTGCCGGTATAGGACTGAAAAATACCGATGTTTACGATTTGCTGCGCGGAAAAAAAGGCACCAAGGTCGAGCTGAAAGTTAAACGCAAAGGCGAAGTCAACTTGCTTGATTTTACCATTATCCGTGATAAAATCCCGATCAACAGTCTCGACGCTTCATACATGCTCAACGACAATACCGGCTACATCAAGCTGAATAAGTTTTCGGCCACCACAACCGATGAATTTTTACAAGCTATCAAAACGCTGAAGGCAGGATCGAAACTGAATAGCCTGGTTCTGGATTTACGCGGTAACGGGGGCGGTTATCTGAATGCGGCCATCGAGCTGGCCGATCAGTTCCTGACAGCCTTCAAACTGGTGGTTTATACCGAAGGTCTTCACGCCGAGAAAAAAGAGTTCAATTCTACTGCGCTGGGCGAGCTGGAACAGGGGAAACTGATTGTCCTGATTGATGAGGGGTCGGCTTCGGCCAGTGAAATTGTGTCGGGTGCCATTCAGGATTGGGACCGGGGAGTGTTAATTGGGCGCCGTTCGTTTGGAAAAGGATTGGTTCAGCAGCCATTCCCGCTGACTGATGGTTCGATGATCCGGTTGACCACCGCACATTATTACACTCCAAGCGGCCGATGTATCCAGAAACCTTATTCGGATGGCGTGGACGAGTATCAAAAGGATTACGTCAAACGGATTGAAAAAGGCGAGCTTTTTTCGAAAGACAGCATTGTGCAAAATACAGCCCTGAAGTATGAAACAAAACTCAGTAAACGTGTTGTCTATGGCGGTGGCGGTGTAATGCCCGATTTGTTTGTTCCCCTTGACACCTCCAAATATTACGCTTATTACAACAACCTGCTTCGTAAAAATGTGGTTTATACCGGGGTACTCGACATTATGGATGCCAACCGCGAAACCCTGAAACAGAAATTTGCTGATTTCGAAACTTTCAGGAGTAAGTTTGAGGTTACTGACGAGATGATCGAAAAAATCATTTCTGCCGGAGAAAAGGAAGGGGTTAAACGTGAAGAAAAAAGCATCGAGTTTGCCCGTCCGCTGATGAAAAGGCAGATAAAAGCCTTGATGGCCAGGGATCTGTTCTCGGTAAGCCATTATTTCCAGATTATGAATGAGAAAGATGAGGCTATAGATAAAGCCATGGAGGTTCTTTCGAAGAAGGGGGCCTACGAAAAAATCCTTAGCGGGAAATAGTCGCAGCAGACAGAAAAACGCATGGAAGCAGAAAATCCCGGAACCAATCACAGATTTGGCTCCTGGAACTTAAAACTTGAAACTTCTTTATGGAACTAATTATCAAATGGCTTTCAGGAAATTACATTGAGCTCCTGGGAGCCATTTTAGGTATCGCTTATATCTTCTTTTCCATCCGGCAAAACATCCTGACCTGGCCGGTGGGTTTGCTGACCTCCATCCTCTATGTTTGGGTCTTCCTGGTTTCGAAGCTCTATGCCGACATGGCCCTGCAAATGTATTATGTGGTGATCAGCATTTATGGCTGGTACGAATGGTTGTGCGGGAACAAGACGGATAAAACAGGAAACCTGAAAGTTAGTCGCTTGTCGTTCAGTCTGGGAATTATTCTCTCGGTAGTTAGCATGGCCATTTTCGGACTGATCTGGTTTGTACTGAGAAATTATACCGATTCACCGGTTCCGATGGCCGATGCGCTGGCTACTTCCCTTAGCATTGTGGCTACCTGGATGCTGGCCCGTAAAATTCTGGAACATTGGCTGGTATGGATTTTTGTCGATACGTTCTCCATCGGTTTATTTTGGTACAAGGACTTGCTTCCAACCGTAATTTTATTTGTTGTATATACCATTATGGCCGTAGTCGGTTTTATCGAATGGAAAAAAGAATTCAGGAACAATCTGATTGCAGCAGTCCAATGAATACCTCAAAAAGACAAATCCGCATTGTAGTTACCGGACCAGAGTCGACGGGTAAAACTACCCTGGCTAAACAATTGTCGCAATTGTTCGGTGGACAGTATATCCCCGAATTTGCCCGCGGGTATGTCGAAAAACTGGACCGGCACTACACATACCAGGATGTGGAGTTTATTGCCGATCAGCAGATCTTGCAGTATGAGGCAACCCTTCGCAGTGAACAGTCCTTTTTTATTTTCGATACCTGGCTCATCATTACCAAAGTGTGGTTCCGGTGGGTTTACGGGCAGGTTCCCGACCGTCTTGAAGATCAGATCCGTAATTGCCCGATGGACCTGTTCCTGTTGTGTTGTCCCGATTTGCCCTGGGAGGCCGATCCGGTAAGGGAAAACGGCGGGGAAAACCGAACCCGGCTGTTCCAGGAATACCATGATGAGTTGGTGCGTTACGGCTTCAATTTTGTGGAAATCGGTGGAGTTGGTGATGAACGGTTGAACAATGCAGTGGATGCAATACGCGATTTTCTCCACAAATCCTGTCCTGATTTATCGGTGAGCGATTCCCGATGTTGACCCGATTTTTATTTTTTAGGCTTCAGGGGTAAAAAAACACCCCAAACATGCGGGTTTCAGACCTAAAAGTATGATTTTTGTTTTGTTTTAGTTGTAACCATGCCATGAACGAAATTCCGGCATATACTTTTGAAACGTTTAACCTTGAAAAATAAAGACCGATGCAGTCAGATAAAAATATTGAGCACAAAATGCGCAATGCCATTGATCATTTGGCTGATGCAAAATCGTTGAACCTGGTATGCCACGAGCATCGCATTGGCGAACCATTGCCTTCCATCGAAAAACTCGAAAAGATAGTGGGGATCATCCGCGAAATCCTATTCCCGGGATATTACGGAAACACCAGCCTGCGGGCAGGAACAACCAAACATTATATCGGAGTTAATATCGATGAACTGTTTGAATTACTGTCGGAGCAAATTTTGGCTGGCCTGTGTTTTACCTGTTCAAATCCCGAAACGGCTGATATGCAGGAACGATCGAAGTATGCTCAGGGACTTGCTGCCGATTTTATTTCGTCTTTGCCCGAAATACGGCGGTTGCTGATCACCGATGTTGAAGCGGCTTATCTGGGCGATCCGGCTGCAAACAGCCGCAGCGAGGTGATCTACTGCTATCCGACCATCCGTGCCATTATCAATCACCGGGTGGCTCATCAGTTATTAAAACTGGAGGTTCCGCTTATTCCCCGGATTATTTCCGAAATGGGACACTCCGAAACCGGAATTGACATTCATCCGGGGGCACAGATTGGAGAAGCGTTCTCGATTGACCATGGAACTGGGGTTGTTATTGGCGCAACCTGTATCATTGGCAACAATGTAAAACTCTATCAGGGCGTTACGCTTGGCGCCAAAAGTTTCCCTCTGGACGAGAACGGGAACCCGATAAAAGGCATTCCCCGTCACCCGATTGTTGAGGATAATGTCATCATTTATGCGCAGGCTACCATTTTGGGCCGCATCCGCATTGGGGCAGACTCTGTTATTGGAGGAAACGTTTGGGTGACCAACAGCATACCACCAAACTCAAAACTGGTTCAGTTTAAAGCCAAGGACACCGATTTCAGCGATGGGGCCGGAATTTAAATGAAGGATAAACTGAGGGACTGAAGGGTTGAAGGATTGAAGGACTGAAGGACTGATGGGTTGATGGGCTGATGGGGTAATTACTGTAATCGATTAACTTTGTCGCTTTTCACCTGGTTTCTCAGGAATCATTGTTTTCTTACTCATGCGAATAAGAGTTGGATTTTAAAACCCAAAGGGTTGATATGATTGTAGAAAAATTTAAAGAAGGGAATATTAAACCACGAAGTGGTGATATTATCATGCCATACCTTCGGCATTATCATCGGATATTTATTTCAACCCTTGATTCGCATTACTCGATAACCAAAAGCATCATAACAGATTAAATATATTTGAATGAATTACAGATCATATACAGCCACAACGCTGGCCGGACTGGAAGAGGTTCTTGCACAGGAATTAATTGAAATTGGAGCGAACGAAGTTCAGGTAGCCCGCCGTTCGGTGTATTTCAGCGGCGATCAGAAGCTGCTCTATAAAGCCAATTATTGTCTCCGGACAGCCCTGCGGATTTTGGTTCCGGTTGACTCGTACAAGATCCATTCGGCTGACGATTTGTATCAGCGCGCCAAGAATTTCAAATGGGAAACGCTGTTTGGCTGCGATCAGACATTTGCCATTCAAAGCACCGTCTTTTCCGATTTGTTCAACAACTCGATGTTTGCCTCGCTCAAACTGAAGGATGCCATTGTCGATCGTTTCCGCTATAAATTGGGAGAACGGCCCTCTGTCGATTCGAAAGACCCGGATATCCTTATCAACCTGCACATCAGCAACGAGATGTGTACCATTTCGCTCGACAGCAGCGGCGAATCGCTGCACAAGCGCGGGTACCGCGTTGGACAGAACGAAGCGCCGATGAATGAAGTGCTGGCGGCCGGTTTGATCCGTTTGTCGGGATGGGACTGCCAGTCGGAACTAACCGACCCGATGTGCGGCTCGGGAACCATTGCCATTGAGGCTGCGATGCTGGCCAACGGAATTTATCCGGGAAGCATTCGCCAGAATTTTGGGTTCCTGAACTGGCGCGACTTTGATGCTGATTTGTTTAAACAGGTGGAACGCGAATATTCCCGACCGACCCCCAACCGGGTGAAAATTCAGGCCTCGGATATTTCGCGCCGGAACATCGATATTGCCCGGAAGAATGCGGAAGAAGCTGGTGTTTCTTCGTTCATTGAATTCCAGGTTGCCGATTTTATGAAACTGGAAACGCCGGGGGAAAAACCGTTCCTGTTGTTTAACCCGCCGTATGGCGAACGCCTTTTGCCTCAGGACTCGGATTTTTACAAACAAATTGGCGACCGCCTGAAACAGCATTATTCCAATGCCTCGGTTTGGATCATCAGCACCCCGCAATGCCTGAAATCAATCGGACTGCGGCCCTCGCGAAAGATACCGGTACTAAACGGTTCGCTGGAATGTAGCTTCAGGAACTATGAATTGTATTCCGGTTCGAAAAAGGAAAGTAAATAAGCA
>CAZAVU010000007.1:0-22208 GCA_964488805.1 uncultured Odoribacter sp.
CAAACTGTATCGTTGCGGGAAATCCTGCCCGAGTCATTAGATCAGGTATCCGATTAAATGAAAAAAGAGAAGCATTAAACTGGTCACTTGAAAAAGGATGGTATGAAACAAATCAATAAGAGTATTTAAATAGATTTCCCAAACAATAGGCAATATTTTAACAATCAATAAAAAAAGATCACCGGAAAGTTTGAAAGAATAACACTCCCATAAACAAAAATACATACTCATACGAAACTGTTGGAACAATATCTTCTTTCAAGAAACACTCATCTTCCACAAAAAGCATAAAATACCATATATTCTTATGAAAAAAATTTATATTGCCGGTTGTGGTGGAATGCTCGGTGAAGCATTTCACATTCAATTTAAAAATGATTTCGAACTAAAATGTACAGACAAGGATGTAAATGACAATTGGCTATCATTCTTGGATTTCCGCGATTTTGATGCCTACAAAAATGATGTCGAGAAATTTAATCCCGATTATCTGTTCCATTTAGGAGCATATACTGATCTTGAATTTTGCGAACAAAATGCAGATGAGACCTATGCTACAAATACATTAGCTGTAGAAAATGCTGTACTAATTGCCAACAGTCTTAATATTCCAATTCTCTACATTAGTACAGCAGGTATTTTCGACGGGAAAAAGGATCTTTATGATGACTGGGATATACCAAATCCTCTTGGTATTTATGCCCGATCAAAATACATGGGCGAAAGATTTGTTGTAGAAAATGCGAAACGATATTTAGTTTGCCGTGCCGGTTGGATGATGGGCTCTGGTCCCAGAAAAGATAAAAAGTTTATCCAAAAAATTATGGTACAACTGAAAGAAGGGAAGGAGGAACTTTTTATTGTTGATGATAAGGATGGAACTCCCACTTATACGCATGATTTCGCAAAAAATGTGAAATTACTTCTTTCTAAAGAATACTGGGGATTATATAATATGGTATGTGGAGGACAGACCAGCAGATATGAGGTTGCTCAAGAGCTCCTTAAACTTCTAAAATTAGATGACAAAGTAAAAATAACTGCAGTTAAATCAGATTATTTTAAAGAAATCTATTTCGCAGAAAGACCTCCTTGTGAAAGATTAGTAAATCGAAAACTTCAGATTAGAAATCTAAACATTATGAAAAACTGGAAAATCGCATTAAAAGAATATCTTGACAATTACTACAAAGAATATATAGACACATGAAAAAAAGTGTTGCCATAATAGGGACAAATGGTATTCCTGCAAAATATGGAGGATTCGAAACTTTAACCGAATATCTTTCCAAATATTTGAATCTCGAGTACTCTCTTACTGTATATTGTTCCAAAACCCCGCGTTCAAAACAATTAGATTCCTTCAACAATTCAAAACTCGTTTACATACCATTTCGAGCAAATGGATGGCAATCATTAATTTACGACACATTATCAATCATCGATGCTTTTAGAAAAAATGACGTTCTCATAATTCTTGGATTTTCAGGAGTATTTGCATTCCCTCTTAAATTAATTTTTAAAAAAAAGATTGTGTTCAATATTGGTGGTGTTGAATGGAAAAAAGTAAGAGGTCACAAAGCACTAAGCAAAGCTGAAGTTTTCATAAAAAAAATGTTCGAAAAGATATGTGTTCATTATTCAGATATAGTTATTGCTGACAATCAAGTCATTGCCGATTACGTAAAAAACACATATGAAATAAATACTATATTGGCTGAGTACGGAGGAAATCATGCAATCTATCAACCAATAAATCAAAATCTAATAGAAAAATATCCGTTTCTTTCCAATAAGTACGATGTGACAGTTACGCGAGCTCAGGAAGATATGAATATTCATTTGATTATTGAGGCATACAAGAATGTTCCTGAAAGAAATTTAGTAGTAGTTTCAAATTGGGAAATATCAGAATATGGAATAAATCTTAAAACGCAAAACAAAGATAAATTTCCGAACATTTTTCTTCAAGACGCCATCTACAATATAAATGAGCTTAATGCTATTCGAAGCAATGGTGAAATTTACATTCATGCACATTCTCTTTGCGGAACAGCACCATCATTAACTGAAGCGATGTTTTTAAAGCTTCCCATCGTCTGTTTTGATGTTAATACCAATAGGGCGACAACTGAAAATTGTTCTTATTACTTTAAGGATTCCGAATCGTTAGTTAAGCTATTGAAAGAACTAAAAAAGAGCGACTTAATTCAGTTAAGTGAATCCATGTACAATATTGCAAAACGCCGGTATACCTGGGATCGCATAGTAAATATTTATCGAAACTGCATTAACTAGAAATATCATGAGAAAGATTAATCTCGGAATTATCGGCATCGGCCGAATGGGGATGACACATTATTCAATAATAAATAGTCATCCGGAAGTGAGAATAAAAGCAGTAGTTGATACTTCAGGACTCATTTTATCTCTAATTGAAAAATACCTGAAAAATATCAGAACCTACAAGGATTATGTCGACATGTTCCAGCATGAAAGTCTCGATGCTATTATCATTTGTACGCCTCCATCTCTACATTATCCAATTGCGATTGAAGCTGCAAATAGGAACATTCACGTATTCTCCGAAAAGCCATTCACTACACATAAATATCAGGGTATAGAACTTGCCGAAATATTTGAACAAAAGGGACTGGTGAACCAGGTTGGCTATGTTAATAGATTCAATGACATATTCTCGAAAGTAAAAGAATACTTAGACAATAATTCAATTGGTAAAATCATTCGCTTCAAATCAGAAATGTTTAGCCGAACCATAACAAAATCAGAAGAAGGAAATACCTGGAGAGATTCACATGAGAATGGAGGTGGAGCCTTATTTGAAGTTGCTTCTCATGCAATTGATTTGATCATTTTCTTAATCGGAAAACCAGACAAGATTACAGGATCCAACTTAACAAAAGTATTTTCAAGAAATGTTGAAGATACAGTGTTGGCAACCATGCTCTATAAAAATGGCATTTCAGGAACTCTAAACGTTAATTGGAGTGATGAAAGCTACCGTAAACCAACTAATAAAATTGAAATATTTGGAACTGAAGGTAAAATTTTGGCAGATCAGCATGGAATAAAAATATTCCGAAAAAATGCACTTCCAAGTCTTGAATTACGTGAAGGGTGGAACAGCCTTTACATAACCGATGTATTTAAGCCCGTTCCCTTTTATGTCAGAGGTAATGAATTTACTAATGAACTGTATCATTTTATTGATTGCATACAGAACAAAAGTTTAAAAAACCGATGCAGCTTTAGAGATGCGAGTGGAACTCTTGAAGAAATTGAAGCAATTTTAGATGATTACGAACATAATGGAAAATTTTAGCTATGAAACCTATAGATAAAATTATTTTCGGAGACAACCAGTTTTTCGGGATCAACCACATGTCTCAGGAAAAAGCACAACAGCTAGCTGAACAGTTTTATGATCTTTCAAGTATTATCGATGTTTATCAAATGGCGTTTGATGCCGGCATTCGCGCAATAATGCTAAACAGCAACGACAAAGCAAAAAGTATCTGTGAATACTTTAAAGAAAACAGGTCCATTTATCCAGAAATAAGTTGGTATCCATCTATTCCCTATCCACATAAATATGCAAACCTCATCAGTGAGAAAGGAATAATACCAACTATTAACGAGATTCTTTTCAAGGAAAATACAACTTTGGGAATGATTGGAATGATAGCAAACGGAAGTGCTGCCTTATTCGGGAAAGATGCCATTAAGTTAATGAAAATGCTGATAGATGTGGAAATGCGAATGTTTAAAGGATTAAATGTAAAGGCAATCTTCTTACAAAATATCATAACAGATCTATTATTGGGTTATGAAGTAAAAGAAATATTTGTTGAATATTGTAGTTACATTACTTCAAAATACAGAGTACTCCCCGGCTTAATCACTCAAAACATGCCCAGGTTAATTTCAAAACTCAAAGAATGGCAGATCGAGGAGGTAGTAATCTGTAGCTCTTTCAATAAAATTGGATACCTGATGTCCCCAAATGTTGAAAGCTATATCCAGACAGCTAGTCAGAATGACCCATCAAAATATCAGTTGATGGCTATGTCAACATTAGCATCCGGGGCAATAAGAGCCAAAGAAGCCTATGAATTCATTAATCAGCAAAACATTGAATCGGTAGTATTTGGCGCTTCTTCCAGAAAACATATCGAAGAAACAATATCATTAATCAACCTCAAATATTCCCCAAACAGGCATTCGCTTACATACCATGAATAATATACTAATTACCGGGGCTCACGGTTTCGTAGGATCAAATATTTCCGAATATCTGGCCAGAAAGAAAAACTTTAGACTTTATGCCCTGGACATTCTGAAAAAAAGAGAATCGGTTTATTCGGAGGAATATTTATGGAATGACATTAGTGATATTCCTTTTTATCACCTTGATACAATCATTCATCTCGCAGGGAAAGCTCACGACACAAAGAATACGTCAAAAGAGAATGAATACTATAATATTAATACAGGACTCACCAAACAGGTTTTTGATCTATTCTTAAAATCAAAAGCAAAGAAATTCATCTATTTCAGTTCTGTAAAAGCTGTTACAGACACTGTTAAAGGAGATAAACTTACAGAAGATGAAACTCCAAATCCACAAACGCCTTATGGAAAATCAAAACTGGAAGCCGAAAAATATATAATAAGCCAACATTTACCAGAAGAAAAGCTAATTTATATCTTGCGTCCAGCTATGATTCATGGTCCAGGGAATAAGGGAAATTTTAATTTACTTTATCAACTGATATATAGAGGTCTCCCCTATCCTCTTGGAGCCTATTCGAATCAAAGATCGTTTACATCCATTGCAAATCTAAATTTTCTGATAGAACAACTAATCGTAAAAGATATTCCGTCTGGCATTTATCTGGTTGCCGATAATGAAACTTTATCAACCTGCGATGTTATTAAACTTATTGCGGAAATACTCGGGAAGAAACCCCGAATCTGGAAACTGCCAATGAGACTTATAAAAATAGCATCGAAACTTGGCGATTACGGCATGTTCCCGCTTAATTCAGAAAAGCTAAAGAAACTAACTGAGAGCTACGTTGTTTCAAACAAAAAAATAACAAAAGCGCTTGATATCACTCTCCCTGTTACCGCCTACGAAGGATTGAAATTAACAACTATCAGTTTTCAAAATTCTCACAGTGAACAATAGGTTTCCACATCTATTATGAAGTACGTTTTACTTGGAGTTTTTTTATTGATTATCCTAAAAATCTATATTGATCTGGCTTTAAAGTTCAATATTGTGGATAGGCCAAATAGTCGAAGCTCACATCATATTATAACCGTACGTGGCGGAGGAATCATATTCCCGATTGGGGCAATAACCTGGTTTGTAGTTTCAGGATTTCAATACCCACTTTTTTTTATTGGATTATTCATGATCAGCCTTATTAGTTTTTGGGATGATGTTTCTCAGTTAAGTAAAAAGACCAGACTTGTCTTTCAGACTATTTCAATAGGATTACTTATAAGTGAAATAGGCATTCAGGCATTCCCGTGGTGGGCATGGTTAATCATTCTGATTCTTTTGACTGGCATCATTAATACCTTTAATTTCATGGACGGGATAAACGGCATTACCACAGGATACAGCCTTGCTGTCCTTGCTGGCATTTGGCTGATTAATAATTCGCAGGAAGAATTCATCACTAATGATTTTATTTATTTTACCGCTATTGCAATAGTTGTTTTCAGCTTCTTCAATTTCAGAAAAAACGCAATTTGCTTTGCCGGAGATGTGGGATCTGTATCCATAGCGTTTATCCTGGTATTCATGTTAACCAGACTCATCATTCAGTCAGAGAATCTTATTTTCTTATTATTTTTAGGTATTTATGGCACCGATAGTGTATTAACTATTTTACACCGAATATGGAATAGAGAGAACATCTTTGAAGCACATCGGAAGCATTTATACCAACTGATGGCGAACGAATTGAAGTTACCTCATCTTGTTATTGCAACAAGCTACGCTCTTGTTCAATTTGCAATATGTATATTGATATATTTTAACGCCACGCATATCTCAAATAAGTCAAACGACATAATATTTGGACTTATTACTCTTGGAACTCTTACGTTATTTTTTTCCGGAATACGCCTCTTGATTCTTCAGAAAATTACTTCTTATACAAAACAAAATCTGTCCTAGAAGCAACTTGCTTACTTATACTAAAAGTCTTCTTAAAAATCTCTCACAACAAAAGTTTTACCAATAAAAAAACTCCTATGAAAAAACTAATCCAGGCTTTTCTAAGTCATAGTTATATCCCATCTTGGATGATATTAATTTGTGACCTCATAATTTATGCAACAACTTTTGTTTTTACATATTGGTTATCTCAAGACCTGACAAAAAATATAGTTTTCAATGAAATAATTGTATTACAGCTATTAACAGGAGTTCCATTTTTCTTCCTATCTGCATTTTTCCTACGACAGCATAAAGGAATTATCAGGCACTCAACAACACAAGATGCAATTGCCATCATTTTTGCTCATTTGATGATCTCTTGTGGTTTTTTACTTGTTTCTCTTATTGGCCATATTTTTATCAAAGAACTTGCTATATCCTATTCAATTATATTAATTCATTATTTCATTTCGGTAATGGGAATGATCTCGTTCCGATTATCCATCAAATTCATATTCAATTACTTTTCAATATTACCAGGAGAAATACATAGAGTTTTAATATTCGGGGCCGGAAATAAGGGACAAATCACAAGAGACGTTATTGAAAAGGGCAAAAATTTAAGGATTAAGCTAATTGGTTTTATTGATGACAACTGGCAACTTCAGGACAAAATGATAGGAGGCCTCCCTGTATTCTCGGAAAGAAAAGCTTTTGGAAAAATAATCCCTTCTGAAGGAATAAAAGAAGTGATAATCGCAATTAATAAAAACAAAATAACCAAAGAAAGGAAACGGCAGATCATTAACCTTTGCCTTGAAAGAAGAATCAAGGTCAGTGATGTTCCAGAAACATCACAATGGATCAATGGATCATTATCATTCAATCAAATTAAAGAAATTCAAATTGAAGATTTGCTCGGACGAGAACCAATTGTTTTAAACAAAGACAGAATTGCTAAAGGATTATTCAAACAAACCATATTAGTAACAGGAGCAGCCGGTTCAATCGGCTCAGAACTAGTAAGACAAATATTATATTTTCAACCCCAGCAATTAATTTTAATAGACCAAGCAGAATCGGCGTTGTATGACTTACAAACAGAAATAAAAGACAAATACAGTTGCCATGACATTATGTTTGTGGTCGGAAATGTAGCAGACAAATATCGGATGAGAAAGATTTTTAACAAGTATCATCCAGAAATAATATTCCACGCGGCCGCATATAAGCATGTTCCGCTAATGGAAATACAACCTTACGAAGCAATAAAATGTAACATTGGAGGAATTAAAGTCATTGCTGATCTTGCTGTTGAATTCTGCGTGAATAAATTCCTTATGATTTCAACGGATAAGGCAGTAAATCCGACTAACGTAATGGGAGCAACCAAAAGAATTTGTGAAATATATGTCCAATCGTTATCACAAATTCCAGGAATGAAAACCTGTTTTATTACCACACGTTTTGGGAATGTTTTGGGATCAAACGGCTCAGTTATTCCACTTTTTAAAAAACAAATCAGTCAGGGTGGTCCTGTAACAGTGACACATAGGAACATTACCCGATATTTTATGACTATTCCGGAAGCAAGTCAGCTTGTTCTGGAAGCCGCTTTTATGGGAAGAGGAGGCGAAATATACCTCTTTGATATGGGACAGCCTGTCATGATTTATGAACTGGCAGAAAAGATGATACTACTGTCTGGATTAACCCCACATAAAGATATCAAAATAGAGATTACAGGATTAAGACCGGGAGAGAAGCTCTATGAAGAGTTGCTCGCTTCATCTGAAAATACACTACCATCCTTTCACAACAAAATTTTAGTAGGAAAGATCAGACCATATAGCTATCATGAACAAAATCAAAAAATTACAGACTTGTTAAATTATCTTTCAAAGGAAAATGACGAATCACTTGTTTCTCGTCTTAAAGACCTGGTTCCCGAATTTATTTCCAGGAATTCAACTTTTGAATTTCTGGACAGGAAAGATAAAGATCCTCAAGCAGAAAGTACCCAACAAAAAACAAAGATTATCAGTAGTAGCATAAATAAATCAGAATATATCAATTCGAAACAATAAACAAACTTTTCCCCAAACAGAAAAAAGATTGGCAATACTTTTCTATCAAACAAAACAAACATAAAACAAAACACTATGAAAAGATCATTCTCTATTTTAATCCTGTTGCTATATGGATTAATTTTATGCACCACCTCATGCCGGTCCTATAAGGAATTTACTTATTTTCAAGATGTAAATACGGACCAGCATATAAACGGAGTTTCAAACGATGTACAGGAATACAAGGTAAAACCCTATGATAATCTGTATATCAGTATCAAAACCTTAAATCCTGAAGTAAACGAACTTTTTAACACAGACAAATCCTCTACAGGATATTCTGCGGGAACGTCTCAGATGTACGGCGATCATGTATCTCAATACATTAACGGTTACCAGGTTGATTCTCTTGGCACTATATCCTTGCCAATTATCGGAACGATTAATGTGGTTGGATTAACCTTAAAACAAGTACAAGAAAAGATTTTTAAAAAATCACTCGAATTTGTCAAAGATCCCTCAATTAAGGTAAAACTGCTAAGCTTTAAAGTAAATATAAGCGGAGAAGTTAAAGTTCCAGGAGTCTATTACTCATACAACGAAAAGCTAAACATTCTGGAAGCTATAAGTATGGCCAATGGAATAACAGATAATGCAAAACTTAAGAAAGTATTAGTTGTCAGACAAACTGAGAACGGGTCCGACTCATATTGCCTCGATTTAACATCGAAAAATCTACTTGCTTCGGATGCTTATTACTTACAGCCAAACGATATGGTTTATATTAATCCAAGCCGAAACAAAAAAATGGAACTCAATACAACCTCCTATTCATTATTTCTATCAACTATAACTACGATTCTTTTGGTTATTAATCTTTTTAAGTAATATAAAAACATTAAATATAAACACAATGGATAAGCTAGAAGACCTTCTGAATTCTCTTGAATCAGAAAACAACGAAACTCGTCAAAATATATTATTAAAATATATCAAGAATTGGCCTTGGTTCTTGCTATTTTGCATCATTGGAATTGTAGTGGGATACATGCATTTCAGCATTACCCCTGCAACTTATCAAGTAAAAAGCAGATTACTAATTCCGTCAGAAGATAATACACTCAGTTCGCTTCTTCCTTTCAACAATACAATTTTAAAAAACAATCAAAAAATTGAGAATCAAATCGGAATCCTTCAATCATTCTCGCTATACAAGAAGGCCTTGGAAAATTTGAATTGGAAAACTTCATTTTATATTGACGACGGATATTACTTAACAGAACTCTATGAAGATAAACCTTTCGATATAACCATTCCCAAAGGAGCAAAAAATATTTCGGGATTTATGTTGGAGATTGTCCCTCTAAATGATTTTGAATATGTAATAAGTGGAGATGATAATGCTTACGTGAGTGGTATAAAAAGATCAATAAAATTCAAAAAACATGAGAATTTTAATACCACCTTTAAAAATCCATACTTCGAATTTGTACTCAATAAGAAGTACTGCGAACCAGGTAAAAAATACTATTTAGTACTGAACGATATTAATAACTTAACTCACAACTACTTAAAACAAGTAAAAATCAGTCTGGAAGATAAAAAATCCGAACTAATAAATGTTCAGCTAATAGGACCAAATCCCCAAAAAAGTGCCGACTTTATTAACGAACTAAATCAGGTTTTTATATCTTTTGGTGTAAAAAAGAAGAATCAAACATCCGAAAACTCAATCAATTTTATTGACACAACACTCATCGGAATATCCCAAACACTCAAGAATGCTGAAAATAACTTAAGTAATTACCGGAGGGATAATAAAGTATTGGACCTGGGAGCAGAAGCTAATGTTATCTACCAAAAACTGGAGGAAATTGAGAACGAAAAGTACCTGGCCAAGATGAGGATTGATTATTATAAGAATCTCCAATCATATATTGGAGATGCCAAGAAAATAAAACAAATGATTAATCCGTCAATTATTGGAATAACCGATGCTGGCCTTAATGGATTATTGCCAAAGTTAATGGATCTTTACAGTAAAAGAGAAGTACTAGCCTATAGTGTCGAAGCAAACAATCCCAGTCTGATTCTTTTGGAAAAAGAGATCCAGCTTACCAGCGATGCCTTGCTTGAAAACTTAAACAATCTGCTAAAAAATGCAGAAATTGAGATGCAAAGTATGGAAAACCGATATGCAATGATACAAGAGAGATTAACTAAGTTACCTGATACTGAGAAGAAACTTATTAGCATACAAAGAGACTTTAATCTAAACAACGAATTGTACACATACTTAATGCAAAAAAAGGCAGAGGCCTCAATTTCTCTTGCATCAAACATACCTCAAGTTCAGGTTATCGACCCCGCAATGGTGGAAGCCGCAACACAGGTAGGTCCCAATCTTTTATTAAACGTATTAAGTGGTGGTGGAATAGGATTATTCTTCCCATTCATTTTCATTCTATTAGGAGACTTATTCAATACTAAGATTGAATCTATCGAGGAAATCGGAAAACTTACCAAAGTTCCTGTTCTGGATGGGATTATTCACTCAAATTACAAAAATGATTTACCTGTTTTCAACAATCCTCATTCCGGAATTGCCGAATCATTCAGGGTGCTGAAAGTAAACCTAAAAAACCTACTAAATAATCCTGATAAGAAAATAATATCCGTAAACTCATTAGTATCCGGAGAAGGTAAATCATTTATCTCCTCAAATTTAGCTTCAATTTTATCAATGAGTGCTACTAATAAACAAGTGCTTCTGCTCGAAGGCGACCTTCGAAAACCGATGTTAAATCAACTATTTGGAAGTAAGGATGGAATTGGGCTAAGTTCATTCCTTTCACTTAAAAACAATTTTGATGAAATCGTTTTACCTACTTCTTATCCGAATTTATTCTTTATCCCTGCCGGGGAAATGCCACCAAACCCAACTGAGTTACTTGAAAATGGTAGATTTGCCAGTTTTATCGAAGAAGCCCGTAAAAGGTTTGATTACATTATAATAGACAATGCACCAGTTTCTCTTGTTCCCGACGGATTAATGACCAGTAAACATTCAGACTCAAACATTTTTATTCTTCGTCTAAATTACAGCAGGAAAAAAGAAGTTCGAGAAATCAATAAAACCATTGAAGTCAACTCAATTAAAAATGCAATTATTGTAATTAATGATGCTCCTAAAAATCGTTTTGGATACGGTAATAAATATTGGAAAAACGGGTATGGGAACTATGTTAAAGTTGCAAAAACAGCCTAACTTATTTACCTCTCCTTTTCTATTCTGTTTAATGATCTGAATATCTCCAAAATAAAACCTATGATTATAGCCATTGATTTTGATGGAACCATTGTAGAACACAGGTATCCAGATATTGGGAAAGAAATTCCGAATGCATTGCGCATATTGAAAAAACTAAAGGAAGATGGGCATATCCTCATTCTTTGGACTTATCGATCGGGAGAAGAACTGAAACAAGCTGTTAAATACTGCAAAAAAAACGGTCTTGTATTTCATTCCATAAATAGTAATTTAAACGAAGACGAAATGGACTTCCCTTGTAGTAGAAAAATTTATGCCGACTTATATATCGATGATAGAAATCTGCTGGGAATTCCAGATTGGAATACTATTTATAAAATGATAAAATCGATCACCGAAACAATCATGGTTGAATGAAGGCTTTATGCCATTTCAATATTACCAGGTCTCCTCATAATTTATTCCGGTTAATCTCAAATTACCAATATTAACTGGGACATGAAGCCTTTCGGTTATTACAAAAAGCTCAAAGTCAATACATAACTCAACCAATAAGAAAGGGAACTAAAAATGTGCGGTATTGTAGGTATTTTAGGGTTCGATCGCAATGAAAGCGAACGTACTGAAGCCATAATTAAAATGACTTCAACACTTCGGCATCGAGGTCCAGATGGATTTGGTTATTATATTTCTCCAGATGTAGCTCTAGGGCAGACTAGACTATCAATCATAGATCTGTCAACAGGAGATCAGCCCTTCACGACCGAAAAATCCATAATCGTTTATAATGGAGAGGTATATAACTACATCGAAATTAAAAAGGAATTAGAGGAACATGGAATAAGATTCAAATCAACTAGTGATACTGAAGTAATCGTTAGAGCGTATGAATTTTATGGAGAAGAATGCTTATCTAAATTTAATGGCCAATTTGCATTTTTAATCTGGAATAAGGAGAAAAAAGAATTATTCGCAGCTCGTGACCGGTTTGGAGTTAGACCATTATACATTTTACGGATCAACGGATCCTATTACTTCTCTTCCGAGTTAAAAGCCTTTGATACCATAAAGAGCTACAAAAGAAACTTTGACATTGATCATTTATTTGAACATGCCCTTTTCTGGAACACAACTTCTGATAAAACTGTATTTAAAGATATCAGAAGTTTACCCGGAGGAACTTTTATGCTCATTAAGGGAAGCTCCGTCATTGAAAAAAGATATTACGAAATCGGAGGAAATATTCCGTCCGACTCAAAGAATTACCTTGAATCAAAAGAAGAATTCAATTCGTTGCTTGAAGATGCTGTCAGACTTAGGTTAAGAAGTGATGTGCCTGTAGGTGCTTATTTAAGTGGAGGGATTGATAGTTCTGTAATCACTTATCTGATTCATAAAAACAAGCCTGAAAGGTTGAAAACTTTCTCAATTACTTTTGAAAACAAGGAATTTGACGAATCAGAATACCAGAAGGAAATGGTTAGAAAAATCCAATCAGACCATGTTTTTCTGAATATTACTAACGAGAAAATTGACAATGCTTTTCCAATGGCTGTCTACCATGCCGAACGGCCAATTTTTCGGACAGCTGCAATTCCATTGTTTCTTTTATCGCAGCAAGTTCGCGAAAACAACATAAAAGTTGTACTTACCGGCGAAGGCGCTGATGAGCTATTATATGGTTACGATTCGTACAAAGAACTAAAAATGCTGCGATTCTGGTCAAAATTTCCAGACTCGAAACTAAGGCCCTTGTTGATTAAAAAGCTTTATCCTCATTTAACCCATTACAGCAACAACGAAATGTATGGATTAATGAAGATGTATTATGAAGGCTTTTTAAGTGATTTTGAAAACCCATTAGCTTCGCTAAACATCCGTATTCACAACAATAAAATAATTGAGAATTATTTCAACAAGGACTATAACATTAATTTTCAGAAAGATTCAATTATTGCAGATGTCAAAAAAACGTTGCCATCCAACTACGACTCATGGAGTATTTATCAAAAGAATCAGTTTCTGGAGATGAAAACTTTGTTAGCGGGATACCTTCTTTCATCTCAAGGCGACCGGATGTCTCTGGCTCACAGCATAGAAGGAAGATACCCCTTCCTCGATCACCGCATAGTGGATTCACTGTTTTATATCGACGACGAGTACAAAATGAAAGGTCTTTCTCAAAAACACTTATTACGAGATTCATACGCTGACAAAATACCAAACTCAATTATAAACCGTCCCAAAAAACCATATATATCGCCAGATCTAAGCTCGTTCTTCAGAAATGGCAAACCTACTGAAAACACATCTTTCTTCTTAAATGAATCCATTGTAAAAGATTATGGAATATGGGACACCAAATACGTTTCGAGGTTTCTGAACAAGTTCCGAAATGGCGTCCCAAACAATGTTGGCTACCGCGATAATATGCTAATATGCTTCATGCTTTCAACCCAAATCGTACAATACTGGATTAACCACCCGATTAGCCATCCTTTAATTGAAACGGATTTCAAAATAAAAATTAACGATTATAAAACCGAAAACTATGAAAACAGCAGTGCTAACAAAAGAATCAATTCAGGAATCCTTGCTTGATTTTCTTTCTCAACAATTTCTTGTCGAGAAAACAGACATCGAACTTGATAAATCACTCGTTGACACAGGGATTATCGACTCAATGGGCTTAATCGAAATATCTGCATACATCCAAAAAGAGTATGACTTCAAGGTTACCGAAGATATGATGACCAGAACCAATTTTGGATCTGTTATCCGAATAGTCGATTTCATCATCCGTGAAAGTAACCTGAATTTCACCTTGTAATAGTATTAACAATGAAAGATATACTAAAACGATGCAGTCATTGTGTTCTTTCTGAGAATTTCCCAAGGATTGAATTTGACGAACATGGAGTTTGCAATTTTTGCAGAGAAGAACTATTCCACAGTACTGAAAAAGCATATATCGAGGAAGCGAAAATTGTTATTCAGGAGATGTTTGAGAAACAAAAAGGTCTGTCGGAATACGATGCAATATTGTGTTACAGTGGAGGGAAAGACAGTACCTTAACATTAAAACTGGCCATTGAGAAATATGGACTGAAGGTTCTTGCATTCACTCTGGAAAATGGATTTACTTCGCCAGAAGCAACCAAAAACATCCAGAAAGTCGTTTCCGCTCTGGGGGTCGACCACATAACTTTCCGTCCCTCCTGGAAATTTATGAAAAACCTATATCGAGTAAGTTCAATTCATGAGATTTACAACAAAAAAACACTGACACGCATCTCGGCCAATTGCAACTCGTGTATCTCAATAGTTAATAATACAGCTCTCAAATATGCACTTGAGAAAGATATTCCATTTATACTCTCTGGATTTACTCTTGGACAAATCCCTTTAAATGCAATTTACTACACAACCAATTATTCGTTCCTCAAAGAAAGTCGTCAAAATACGATGGATAAGTTATCTTCTCTTCTAGGTAATGAAGTTTACAAATATCTGGGGATTAGCGACAAAACCATTGAACAAATCAAAAAATATCCGGTCAACATCAACCTCCTATGTTTAGAATCATATACAGAAAAGGAAATCGTTGATCAGATTCTTCCTCTGGGATGGATACCCCCCAAAGATGTGGATGGCTGCTCGTCCAATTGTAGAATAAATGCATTCAACAATTATGTCCATGAAAAAAAATATGGGTATAGTCCCTATGAACTCGAATTGAGTCACCTAATTCGGAAGAATCTATTATCGCGGGAAGAAGCCTTGCAAAAACTTCTGGATCAACCTATCGATCAAATAAGATATGCTATGAATGAGCTCCAGATAAATGAATCTCAGCTATCATAGCAGCTTCGCAGCCAGCAAAAAAGCAAATTCGAATCCTTTCTATTCTCAAAGAATAATTATTCGTTAGCAATACCATACCTCCAAATCTTTGAATTAATGGAAAAAATGAATATTTCAAAAATTCAGGAACAATTCTGGATCCTGAACTACCTGCACAAAAACAACACGGCTTACAATATCCCATCCGTTTTTAAAATTGAGGGTATCCCCAATGTCGATTATCTTCAACAATCAATCGACATGTTAATTCAAAGGCACGAATTACTGAGAACAGTCTTTTTCATTGAAAAAGATAATGTTTTTCAGAAATTGGATGGGCTGAAACATGTTTTAAAAATCAATGTCGTACATATTCCCTCTGATTTTACTGGAACAAATATTCCCAAAGAAGTACACAAAGAAATCCATGAACCCTTTGATTTAATGGGAGGAAGTCTTTTCCGGGTAAGTTTGTTTATTTTCGAAAATAAAGTTTCTATTCTAACTATTGTTTTCCATCATATCATTGTCGACCTGCATTCAAAGAGCATTTTCGGAGAAGAACTTTCTGAAATCTACAATTCATTATGCCAGAAAAGAGCTCCACAACTCAGACAAAATAGCAACAGCTATTTCGACTATGTTGACTGGTATACCAAATGGCTTGAAACTCCTGAAGCAGAAGATATGCTGGATTATTGGTTAAAAGAAATTGAGGATACAAATCTATCGCTTGATTTGCCCACCGACTTTGACCGGCCAAAACAACTATCGCTGAAAGGAAGGTCAATAAAATTCTCAATTGACCAACAGTTGACTTTAAGAATCAGAAAATATGCATCCGAAAACCAGGTACGGCCATTCGTCGTTTTATTAGGCGCCTATGCTTCAATGCTCAGCCGATTAAGCAATAAGAAGCAAATTGTAATTGGCGTTCCTCTGTCCAATAGACGGCGCGAAGAGAACAAAAATATTTTCGGATGTTTTATGAATATTGTTCCTATAAAGATCGACTTCCAGAACAATATTTCAGGACGTGAGCTAATTAAACAGATTAGAGTAGCACTATTTAAAGCCCACCGAAACCAGGAATTGCCACTGTTATATCTAATTGACAGGGCAAAATCAAAAATGAAAGAGATAAACAACTCTCTCTTTCAAACAGGCTTTACGTTTGAACCTCCAATGAAGCTTTCATTAGAGCACCTCAACGTAACCCCATTAATTTTTGAACGTGAAGGGTCGCAGCTCGAATTATTCTTAACAATGTTTGAAAATGGCGATAAAATTGAAGGTTCTTTAGAATATTCAGAAGAATTATTTGCAGAATCGACAGCCAAACATTGGAAAAACATATTTATCAATCATCTGGGTTCAATTATTGAAGACCCAGACAATGAGCTGGATAAACTGGAAATACTTACTCCTGAAGACCATCACAAATTAACAGAATGGAATTTTACAAACACTCCCTACGAGAATAATATATGCTTACATCAAAAATTTGAAAGACAGGTAATCCAAACACCTGACAGTATCGCATTATACTACCAAAAAAGGAGCTTAACTTATGCCGAATTCAACAAACACTGCAACCGACTAGCTAATTATCTCATTGGAAATGGGATCCAGATTGAAGATAAAATTGGAATTTGTCTGGATCGATCTTTTGAAATGATGATAGCCATATATGCAACATTAAAGGGCGGAGCCTCATTTGTTCCACTAGATCCTAGATCACCAACCGAAAGATTATCAGTAGTGATAGACGATGCAACTCTCAAATATGTTTTTACGACAAAAATAAACAGCACCAATCTTCCGAGTGGCGGAAACTATATTCTCTTGGATGAAATTCTCACAAATCCACTTTCATTACAAGAGGATAATCCGACAATTGATGTAAAGCCCAATAATCTTGCATACATCATGTATACCTCTGGTTCTACGGGCCGACCGAAAGGTGTTATGATTGAACATCACTCAGTAATGAACAAAATCGGGTGGATGCAAAAAAAATATCCATTAATGCCTGGAGATGAACTGCTCCAAAAAACTCCGATAACATTTGATGTTTCAATATGGGAACTTTTTTGGTGGATGTTTAACGGAGGATATCTGGTTTTACTTCAACACGGAGGAGAAAAAGACCCCAAAGTTCTTAAGAATCAAATAATCGAAAAAAGGCCTACCGCTTTGATCTTTGTTCCTTCGTTGTTCTCCTCGTTTATCGAGTATTTGCAAGTTACCCAAACGACCAGTTGCTTACAAAACGTAAAATGGATATTTCTGATTGGTGAGGCCCTGACTCCTGCCCTGGTTAACAAATACAACAAAATCATCAATTGGGAAGGCTCCCCTCTTCTTGTTAATACTTACGGTCCAACAGAAGCAACAATTGCTGTTTCCTACTACGAATGTCCAAAAGATCAAGACGTAAAAAAAGTTTTCATTGGTAAACCAATAGAAAACACGAAACTATTTGTCATAAACAGCAGAAATAAAATGCAACCGATAGGAGTTCCCGGAGAATTAGTTATTACCGGGGTTAATCTTGCCCGGGGTTATTTAAATTCCCCCCAATTAACAAATGATAAGTTTATCAATCTAGAAACTCCTGACAACAAGATTCTGCGAGCCTACAAAACTGGCGACATCGCCCAGTGGGACAAAAACGGAGAAATATCGTTTACCGGAAGAGCCGACAATCAAATTAAGATAAGGGGGCACCGGGTAGAACTTGGAGATATCGAATCAAAGATTACCGAGCATCCGAATGTTAGCGAAGTTGCTGTTATCGCATCAGAAACCGATCCGGATAACAAATATCTGATTGCCTATATTGTTCCTCTGACAAAAAGGCCCAATATAATTGCTGAGTTAAATGATTATCTCAACAAAAGACTTCCTCGACACATGATACCATCGCAATTCGTCGAGATTGAAAGTATGCCCCTGACCACAAGCGGTAAAATTGACCGTCGGCGGCTTCCGGTACCAAGACAACAGTCGGCGGTTGAGCTTATAGCACCGACATCGAAATATGAAAAACATTTAACTGAACTATGGAAAGAATTATTAAATATCAGTAATATAAGTATAACAGACAACTTCTTCGAAATTGGTGGAAACTCCCTGTTAGCTATTCGATTAATCACCAAAATACAAGACAATTTAGGCGTAAACCTGGATATTGTTAAAATAATGGAATATTCCAGCATCAAAGATTTTGCCAACTACCTTTCAGGGCAGAATGCCGACCTGAAAACAAACCGCACAGAAAAACTAAGTAAACGAAAAGAACAAATGTACGCCCGTCAAATCAAACGTTAGAATCTCAACAATTAAATCCCGCTAAAATGAAAGAGATCATAAAACAGAAAACCTTAAGCATTATTAGCAAATCGGGTTATGTAATAAAACCTCTGACCTTAAAGAAGAACGATCACGACTTATACTTGAAACTCTTCGGAGAGGAAAGTGTCCGTTTCAGAAGATTCTACAATATTAGTGCAGGGGGGCATTTTGATTTTGGCTGCGGAATACATCATCCATGCTGGACAAATATTGATATGGATAGAAAGTGGAAATTTGGGAAAAGATTCGATCCTCAAAAAGACATAGCCCACGACCTGCTAACCGCAACACCTATACCCATTGATTCTGGTACTGCCGAATTAATATACTCCCGATTAAGCATCGAACATATAACTGACGAAGCAGCGCTGTTTTTTTTCAAGGAAGTCAAACGAATGCTTAAAAGAAACGGAATATTTCGTGTAATAACATTGAATACAGACTTGGATTACAGAGCTTTTAAAAATAAAGACCGGGAATACTTCTTCTGGTTTCCTGATTTCTCAGCAGTTTCTATAGAACAAGCTTTCCTTGAACATTTTGCAGCAAGTGCATCAACTTTAGTAAAGGAGGGCTCCAATCACCGTATCTCAAACAAAGAGTTACAAGAAATCTTTGAAACAATGCCTTACAGGAAAGCATTGGACTATTGTAAATCAAAATGTCCTGTCGAATTACAAAACAAGTACCGCAACAGACATATAAACTGGTGGAACCCTGAAAAATTACAGCAAATGCTTTCTCAAGCCGGATTTAATACAATCTATTTATCAGCACCAGAACAAAGTGCATCTCCTGTATTGAGAAATGAGTATTACTTCGACAACATGTGCAATAAAGTTATGCTCTATATGGAAGCAATAAATAATTAACTTTTCTACAGCACATTACACACAAACAAAACACAAACTACCTTCAAATTTGCTAATACTACAACTATGTCTATCATAACACTAGCCTCAAAAATTCAGGAACAATTCTGGCTGGCAACAAACAGATATTGCCAAAACATTGCCTACAACATTCCATTAGCTTTTCTACTGGATAAAACTCCGGACATCCCTCATTTGGAGAAAGCAATAAACATGATTATCGAAGAAAATGAATCGCTGCGAGCAAGTTTTGTAATAGACAATGGGAAACTGGTCCAAAAAATTAATCCGATTGAGAACAGCACAATTAACCTCCGCACTCAACAAATAAATCGCCTCACTCATCCTGATTTGATTAAGCAAATACTGAATGAAGAAGCAGAATACTGTTTTGACCTTTCTCAATTTCCTCTTTTCAGAGTGAAACTGACAATATTCAATAATTCAGAAACATTACTGACGATTGTTTTCCATCACATAATTATTGACCTTACATCCAGAAACGTTTTCTGCAATAAATTATCGTCATATTATAACACATTACAAAAAGAGAGTCCGATCTGCCAGGATTCAGAAATCTCTCAATATCAAGATTTTATTCTCTGGCAAAACAATTGGTTAAGTTCTCCCTCTGCAAAGCAAAAAATAGAAAACTGGTCAAAAAAATACAACAAACCTCTCGAAATACTTGATCTTCCACGAGACAAACAAAAAACAAAACAAACAGCAACTGGAGCCAAACAAACATACTTTGTAATTGCCGAAGCTATAAGCATTCAAATTGATGACTATTGCAAAAGAAATGAAATTACCCAGTTTCTCTTCCTCTTTACTTGCTATTCGGTTTTATTGCAACGCTTAAGCCTACAGGAACAAGTAATTATTGGGGTTCCGTTTACAAATAGGATGAGGCCCCAGGATAAAACCACAATTGGATGTTTCGTAAATACATTGCCGATTACAATCGATTTTTCATCCAATCCCACAACCACTCAATTAATCGGACAAATACGAAAAGAATTTCTATTCGCCCACCGAAATCAAGAAGTTCCACTTCTTGAAATTATCAATCACATTGACAATGCATTAGACCGAAACAGCAATCCGATTTTTCAGGCAGGATTTACGATGGAACCGTTGGCAACCCTTGATTTCAATCAGATCAAGGCTGATCCTGTTGTTATCGATGAACATGGCTCCCAACTCGATTTGTTCCTGAAGATTATCGAAGTTAAGGATAGAATTAAAATGGTTGTCGATTTCGATTCCGAGCAGTTTGAAGAATCAACAATCGATCATTGGATTGAGATCTATCAACAAATTATTCATTCATTCCTGAATACCACCATCACAGAAGTTGGAAAACTTAACGTCTTACCTCCCCGCGAACAAAATTTAATTGAAATATGGAATGAAACAGAAGTCCCTTATGAAAAGGACCTATGCGTACACCAAAAGCTGGAAAAAATCGCACGAATCACCCCGAACCTACCGGCTCTCCACTTTGGAGATTCAACATTAACATACAACGAATTGAATGTTCATTCAAACCTACTAGCTAATCATCTCATTTCAAAAAGAATAAAAGTTGAGGACATCATAGCTGTTTGTATCGACCGCAGTATGGAAATGATGATTGGGATCTTTGCTATTTTGAAAGCCGGAGCAACTTACCTTCCTCTCGATCCCAAATATCCACTAGACCGGTTATCTGAAATCATATCTGATGCCAGTCCCAAAATAGTTTTGACCAATTCAAGATCTGACATAAATCTACCAAACTTATCATCGACTATCTATATCGATGATATTATAAATAACCCATTGAGTAAGAACAGTAGCAACCCTGAAAGTGGAATAAAATCAACTAATCTGGCCTATATAACCTATACTTCAGGTTCAACCGGCAAGCCAAAGGGTGTAATGATCGAGCACCATTCGTTAATGAACAGGCTAAACTGGATGCAGAAAGAATTTCCTCTCTCCCAAACGGATGTCTTGCTGCAAAAAACCTCGATAACGTTTGATGTATCGGTTTGGGAGCTTTTCTGGTGGTCATTTGTCGGAGCAAGTTTGGCAATACTGGAACCAGGAGCAGAACGAGAACCCATGAAAATAGTGAATGAAATTCATGAACGTAAGGTTACTGTAATACATTTTGTTCCATCAATGTTCTCAGTTTTCATCGAATACCTGAAAGCCTCACAACAAGTAAAACGAATTGTCGGCCTAAAATGGATTTTTGACAGTGGTGAAGCCTTACCTCCCAAAACTGTCAACGAATTTAACCGACTCAGAAGGTATTCAACACTCCCGGAAATAGTTAATTTATATGGCCCGACAGAAGCAACAATAGACGTATCGTGCTATAAATGTCCTAAGCATGAAAACATTATCGAAATCCCTATTGGTAAAACTATCGATAACACTCAACTATACATTATAAATAAAAACAATCAAATACAACCCTGGGGCGTTCCTGGAGAGCTAGTTATTGCCGGAGTAAATCTAGCCAGAGGATATTTTAACAATCAGACTCTTACTGAAACAAAATTCCCATTTGTGGAATTCAACTCAAACATCCAACAAACCAGAATATA
>CAZAVU010000007.1:22308-92816 GCA_964488805.1 uncultured Odoribacter sp.
AACTACATGGTTCCAAGCCAAATACACCTGATTGAAAAAATGCCCTATTCACCCAATGGAAAAATTGATAAAAAAGCATTAAATTTAATCAACGCCGAAAAAGAGGAACAAAAAACAACGGCCTCTTCTTCAATAGAAAACGACCTGATCAGTTTATATGCTGAAGTTCTTAAACTTAAAGTAGTCAATAATTCTGACAATTTTTTCGACATCGGAGGCAACTCGCTATTGGCCATTAAGTTAACAAACATTCTTTGTGAGAAATATGGAATTCAATTGGAAGTAGTTAAAATTTTTGAATATCCAACAATAAAAGATCTCTCTGAATACTTATCAAAATTGGATTCCAAAAATAATTTTTCCTCAGTTGCAATTACTAAACACCGGTTAGAAAGATCTTCTCCGAGGATTTTTAAAAGAAAAAATTAGTTGAATCTGTAATAAAAAACAGAAATGGACTCAAATAATGATAAAATTGCAGTAATAGGCATGGCCGGAAGGTTTCCTGGAGCTCAGAACATAGAAACATTTTGGGCAAACCTTCTTGATGGAAAAGAATCCATAACCTATTTCTCGGATGAGGAACTGGCAAAGCATAATCCTGACTTTGAAGAAAAGAAAAATGACCCTAACTATATCAAAGCCAGAGGAATCATTGATGATATTGATAAATTTGATGCTGATTTTTTTGGCTATAAGCCTATGGAAGCCAGGATAATGGATCCACAACACCGGATTTGGCTGGAAACTGCCTGGAATGCCTTAGAAAATGCAGGATGCGACCCAGACCGATATAAAGGATCAATTGGAGTTTTTGTAGGGTGCTTATACAACACTTATCTACTGAATAATGTCATCCGGGAGCAGGAATCGCTGGAAAAATACCTTCATATTTATGACATCGATTCGTTCCAAATCATGATTAATAACGACAGTAGTTTTCTGCCAACAAAAACTGCATATAAATTTAATTTAAAAGGACCAGCAATAAATGTTCAAAGTGCATGTTCTACCTCACTTGTAGCCATAGCTCAGGCCTGCCAAAGCCTTTTTAGTTTCGAATCAGACACCTGTATTGCCGGTGGTATCAGTTTGTATGTTCCTCAGGAATCTGGATATTCCTACCAGAAAGGAGCCATAACATCGCCCGATGGACATTGTCGCCCGTTTGATATCGATAGCAATGGAACCGTAGCAAGTAACGGAGTCGGAGCTGTTGTTCTTAAGCGATTAGACGATGCTCTGGCCGATAAAGATCATATTTATGCTGTTGTAAAAGGGTGGGCAATAAACAATGATGGTAATAAAAAAGTCAGTTACATGGCTCCCAGTGTTGATGGACAAGCCGATGTAATTATGATGGCTCAGGAAATTGCCGATGTTCACCCGGAAGAAATAAGCTATATTGAGACTCACGGTACCGCAACTCCATTAGGCGATCCGATTGAAATTGCAGCATTGACCAAGGCGTTCCGATCTAAAACAGATAAAACACAATTTTGTGCTATCGGTTCAGTAAAAAGTAATATAGGCCATTTGGATACAACGGCCGGAGTCACTGGTTTTATAAAGACCTGTCTGGCAGCCAACCACCGACTTATTCCCCCATCAATAAACTTCAAGAATCCTAATCCCAACATCGAATTTTCCAGAACACCTTTCTATGTTATAGATAAAACAAAAATATGGGACAGCGAGAACCCTTTAATAATGGGAGTAAGTTCTTTCGGGATAGGAGGGACAAATGCTCATGTTATCATACAGGAACCTGATGTTTATTCAAAGTCAAATCATATTCCTGATCGGCCTCAATTAATTGTACTATCAGCAAAATCAGAAGCAGCACTTGGCAGGAGGAAAGATGATTTAGTCAACTTCTTTAAGACCAACCCAGACCTTAGCCTTCCTGATGTTGCTTACACGCTGCAAGTTGGACGTAGTAGAATGTCATACAGAAGTTTTGGAGTAATCGAAAGTAAAGAAGACTTATTAAAAAACCGCATCAATGAATGCTTTATCGATTCGGTTTATAAAAATGAAAGTTGGTTGCTCGCATTTATGTTCCCTGGACAAGGTGCACAATACCTTAAAATGGGACATGATCTTTATAAAAAAGAGCCACTTTGCACAAAAATTTATGATCAATGTTTTAAAATCTTTGAGCGGGAAACAAATATTTCCCTTAAAAACATTCTATTCAATTCCAGCCAGGATGAAGAAGCCAATATTATATTATCACGAACTGAATATACACAACCAGCACTATTTATAACAGAGTATGTTGTAGCAAAATATCTTGAGTCATTCGGAATTAAGCCTAATGCTCTAATTGGACATAGTATAGGAGAGTATGCAGCAGCTTGTCTTGCAGGTATTTTTGAACTGGAAGATGCCCTGAAGATTGTTATAAAACGTGGACAATTAATGCAAAAAATGCCTAATGGATATATGATGGTTGCAAAATGCGGAGAAGAAAAACTGAAGGCAATAATGAATAATACTTTTGAAATTGCAGCATCAAATGCCCCTGGTTATTGTACAATTTCGTTCAAAACAGAAAATAAAGAAGCCGTAAATCAAATCCTAACCGAAAATCAAATCGAATTTATTAATCTGAACACATCTCATGCTTTTCATTCAGCAGCCTTTGACCCCATTCTTGATGAATTCTCGAACTTCGTTGATCAGTTTAATCTAAAAAGTCCCCAGATTCCGGTCATTTCTTGTTTAACCGGAGACTTTGCCGACGCTGAATTTGTCAAAACCGGCAAATATTGGGCAAGCCAATTAAGAAACACTGTTTTATTCGATAAGGGAGTAAATACCATCATCCAAACTAGTAATTATGTTTTTTTAGAAGTTGGTCCCAATACTCATTTAACATCTCTTGCTAAAAGAAGTACGGAAAATAAATCAAAGTGTCCAATTATTTCAACCTTAGGCAAACCTGAAAATACAAACGAACAAGTTAAGATGATGCAAACTATCGGGCTATTATGGGCGAAAGGTATTGACCCAAATTTCACCTCATTGCATCATCCCCACGAACCTAAAAAGGTTGTACTTCCCTCCTACCCTTTTGAACGGAAAAGCTATTGGATTGAGAAAACTAATTTTAAAGGTTTTAACCATTCAACAACAAATAGTCAAACGACTGACTCGTTTGAGGATGATCAATTAAAAACGAAAAATGGCGATCTTCAATCAGAAGAACAACCTGATACAATGGCTATTCTAAAAAAGATGCTTTGTAATTTATCCGGAATTGACCCTATTGAAGTAAAACCAACAATATCCTTTTCATTTCTTGGACTTGAATCATTATTTCTTGCACAATTTGCTCAAGCAATCGAAAAAAGATTTAAGGTTAGTATAAAATTCAGGCAATTAATGCAGGAATATCCAAATCTTGAGTTGTTAACAAGTCATATCGATAAGAATACTCAACAAAAAAACACCAAAGAAATTACCAATCCTCCTTCCCTAAAAACCGGAGGGAATATGGTTGTATTAAAACCAGAAGGAAGGAACATTCCGTTCATCATGGTATTCGGCGACATTTGCAACACTTATCTGCCCAAAATGATTAATCAGGATCATCCCTATTGGGGCTTTATGCACTCAGGATCAGATGGCGAAACAATTGACTTTGATAGCATAGAGAAAATGGCCGCTTCATACGTTGATGAATTAATTGCAATCAAACCAAACGGGCCTTATTTAATTGGAGGCTATTCCTTTGGTGGAATTGTAGCTTTTGAAATGGCAATACAATTACAAAACAAAGGTTTAGATGTTCCGTTATTGATTATGGTTGATTCACTGAATCCTCTGAAAAAACGATTACGATTCTCTTTTGAAGGAGCAAATTACATCCTAAAAACTTTAATAAAAAAAGTAGTATACAGCCATGCAAAAGGGAAAAGACAATCAATGTCAATCGACTATAGAAATGCTTACATCATGGGGGTATATGCAAGCCTATGGAAGAAATATAAACCAACAAAATTTTGCGGTAATCTAACTTTATTTAAATCATCGGAAAATCGTTCTAAATTCAAGTTTCTTGGTTGGGATGAACACTGCTCAACTGTTGATCTCATAGAACTTAAAGGAAACCACATGGACATAATCAGAAAGAGTAAAAACGTTGAAAAAATGGTAAGTCATATAAACCAAGAACTACAAAAAGCACAGCTTATATTTAACAACGCGAACTAGTGTTTTGTTAGCAAGTGCAAGTCGCACAGAACGTTCAACAGAGCTCACGCCGTAGGCTTGTTTTAGGGTTTCATACTATTTATTAGAGATGCCGAAACAAGTTCGGCATGACGATCCGTCAAAAGCTCATTAAATTAACTCTAGGTTACCCATATTTAAGCAAAACACTGCAATAAGAAATGATTCAATTAAGAGCATAGAAACAAGAACTCCACTTCCCCAAAAACACAAAAATTAAATCTTTCATATTGTCACCAAAATGAATTATCATAGATCATATATTTTTACATTATTCTTACTACTGGGAAAATCTCTAATGCTGTATTCTCAAAGTGTAATTGCTTCCGGAATTGGTAAAGAAGGATCAGTTTATTGGACAATTGGCGAAATTATATCTGAAACAATTAGTGGAAACGAAAGTGTATTAACTCAAGGATTTTATCAGCCCAGACTTATTGCTACCAGTGAAAGCGGCATTCCAGACAATGAAAGAATGATTTTAGTTTATTTGAATACGAAAGGTGATTTATTGACAATAAAATGCAACAAATACAATCATTTATCATTTAACCTATTAACAATACATGGAATAGTTCTGCAACGAGAATACATAAGCAACAACGAAACAAGAATCCCGCTTAATCGCTTTCCTGGTGGGATATATCTGCTACTTATCGAAAGAGATAAGCAAATAGTCAAAAGCTTCAAATTAGTGAAACCTTAATTCACAACAACAATTCTCATTATACTCTTCTCTTCAAAAATTCGTTCTCAAAACAGCACCATTTAAACGAAATAGTCAATGAAAAATCTACACATTATTTCAATTCTGGTTTTATGTATTAGTTTTACTTATGGACAACCCACAAATGGCTTTAGTTATCAAACAGTTGCAAGAAACGCTAGCGGTTCTATAATCGCCAATAGTGAAATTAGTTTGAGAATTAGTATTCTTAAAGGATCAACTACCGGAAATCCTGTATGTACTGAAATATTTACAGAAAAAACCAATTCCAATGGATTAATTAACATTATCATTGGCAGCAAAGCTCCACTTTCTTTTGATGCAATAGATTGGAGCAAGGGACCATACTTTTTGAACGTTGAGCTCGATGAGAAAGGAGGTTCTAATTTCAGTTTTATCGGCACCTCCCAATTACTATCAGTTCCTTATGCAATTCATGCCAAAATAGCGGAAAAAACAAATGAAAAAGATCCAGTTTTCCTTGCATGGGACAAAAGCAATGGAATCCAAATCAAAGAAAACCAAATCATTGACTTAAAACACTTTAACAATCTAGATGAAAAAGATCCCATCTTTTCTAACTCTGCTGCTGCAAGCATCAAAGCCAGCGATATCACCAACTGGAACCTTAGAACCGAAACAGATCCTATATTCATTAAATCAATTGCATACGGAATAACGGTAAATGACATATCAAAATGGAATAATAAAAGTGATTTCGATGGGAAATATTCCAGCCTTTACGAAATCCCAAATTTTCAACAAGTAGCATTTTCTGGCAACTATAATGATTTGACAAATACTCCTGCAAATATAGTTTACCTGAAACAGACTCCGAACAAAGGCGACATCCTTTACTTCACTGGAGATCAATGGATAACATTACCTATTGGTAAAGAAGGACAGGTTTTAACCATTGATATTACAGGAAATCCTTCGTGGAAATAGGAATAAAGTCTAAATAGAAAAAGTGGCGCATCATAGTGTTTTGTTTAAAGGGCGGGTCCCAAATATAGGGACTCGCTTCTTTCAATTCTCTTATCAAGGCAATCAAAGATCCCATTTGAGTTATCTCTTAGAAAATAAATTACAACTATTAAATAGTTCTTTGAATGGCAAAATTTCAGTTTCTCATATTTATATTCTTCCTTGTATTTCAAATACAGGCGCAGGTTCCCAACAGCTTTAAAATTCAGTTATTAGTAACTGACAATAAAAACGAGCCAATTCTGAATCGTTCCGTTGGGTTACGAATTAGTATATTGAAAGGATCCCCCACTGGAGAAACCGTTTTTGTTGAAACAGGTTCAGCAAAAACGAATAACTATGGATTAATTACCTTTGACATTGGGGAGAAAGATCCAGTGCAGTTTTCCAATATAAAATGGCAAGAAAGTTCATACTACAGCCAGATTGAAACTGATCTTTCTGGAGGAACCAATTATTCATTTAACGGAATATCACAACTATTTACAGTACCTTATTGTGAATTTGCTCAATCAAGTGAAAAAACTTTGGAAAGTGATCCTGAATTTCAAAAGTGGGATAAATCAACCGGCATAAAATTACGAGAGAATCAAATAATTGATTTACATCATTTCAAAAACTCGGATGAGTCAGATCCGTTATTCAAATCCTTTCCGGCATCTTCGATCTCTGAAGCTGATTTAATAAAATGGAATGATCCAACAGAAACAGACCCTGTTTTTGTAAAATCGCCAGCAAAAACGATAACAGGAAATGATATATTAAACTGGAACGCTAAAAGTAATTTCAACGGATCGTTCAACTCATTATCAGACGTACCTTCATTCTCCTCTGTTTCTTTTTCTGGAGATTACAAAGACATAATAAACAAGCCTACCAATATTGTAGGTTGTAATGACGGACTTATAAACAAAGGAGTTGCACAATTTGATGGAACAAATTGGATTACTATCACAAATGGAACTATTGGACAACAGCTTACGGTTAATTCATCAGGATTGCCTGAATGGAAGAATCCACCACCCGAAACATTTAATGATGCAGACAGGCCATTCTTCGAGTACAATGCTTCGAGAGATTATTATGATTGCAAACCTTGGAATTACAATAAATCCATAAATTCTGAAAGAACCTATCCTTTAGTTGTCTATCTGCATTGCGGAGGATGCTCCGGAGACGTTAAAAACTTAGGTTTGTATTATCTGGGATATGACTCAAATGATGGTATTGACGACCCAAGAGCCAAAGCATTTCAAATCAATCATCCTTCATTTGTTTTGGTTCCCCAAACAACGGCGTATGTATGGGATACATCTAAACTTATCTCACTTATAGAAGATTATAAGAAACAATACAGAATTGATTTAAGTCGGATTTACATTATTGGCTATTCCATGGGAGGAGCTGGATCTTATTTATTAGCCAATGACTATTACGACTATAACAAACAGTTATTTGCAGGTATTATAAGACTTTCAGGCCAGAGTCAAAGTATTGTACGGGATGAAATTGCAAAAAAAACAGCAATATGGTTACACATTGGTTTAGATGACCTTGAAGCACGGGTCACTATAACAAAAGAGGCATATAACTACTTGAAAAATCTACATCCTAATGCCGTTGAAACTTCTCAAAACATAACGGTCGCCGGGCATTCCGGCACAACATTTATATTGACTGAGAATAATAAAGAAATAGTCAAAAAAACTGAATACAACCAGGTTGGTCACGGAATTAACAGTTTCCCATTTGTGGATGCCAACCTAATTGAGTGGTTATTTAGCCAAACTGTTGAATAATCAATCCCAACGTATCAACATCCTGATCTAAAATTTTTTATTCTTCTTGAATCTAAATTTAGTGAAATAACCATTCCCTAATGAGAACTTTAATAAGCGTCTAAACTGGACTCAAAACCACCATTCATAATGAAAATATTTATGACCATTCTTTCATTAATATCTTTATTTTCTTGTACAAAGAGTTCTTTTACAATTGAATCGGAAACATTTAATAAATCTGACCGACCTTATTATAAATATAATAGCGAATCAGATTATTATTCGTGCGAGCCATGGAATTATGAAAAAGAAACAAACCTAAAGCGAAAATATCCTTTAATTGTGTACTTGCATTGTGCAGGTGGTGCCGGGAAAATAAGTTATTTAGACTATTTGGGCTATGAGAAAAGATCGGCTCTGTTCACAAACACACAAGCACTTGATTTTCAATTAAATTATCCATGTTTCGTTCTGGTGCCCCAAACTGGCAATTCCTGGAATAACGAAAAGCTCATCATGCTGGTTGAGAAATTCAAAAAAGATTACCGAATTGATACCAATCGTATTTATCTGATTGGCTATTCGATGGGCGGATCTGGCTCATATTCTTTTGCCAATGCTTATTATAGGTATAACAAACATCTGTTTGCCGGTATTATCCGATTAGCTGGACAAAGTCAAACGACACTGGAAGAAACAATAGCAAAAAACACATCGATATGGCTACACATTGGACTAACCGACGCCGAAATCCGGATTCAGGTTACAAGAGAAGCATATAATTTTCTAAAAGCATCGCATCCTAATGCTATGGAAACAATCAATAAAGTAAATATTCCGGGATATTCAGGAACTACACTTACCTTAACTGAAAACAATATTGAAGTGGCAAAAAAAACCGAATATAACCAGGTCGGCCATGGAATTAACAGCTTCCCATTTCAAGACAATTATCTTTTAGAATGGCTTTTCAAACAGAAATTAACATACTAAACATAACATAAGCCCATTTATTCTGATTCACGAACAATCATTTCCTCCCACTCAGTTAGAAGTAACTGCTACTATTCATCAAAGACAATGTCCTATATTTCAATTCCTTGCCACCACCAATATTTCCAACCATGAAAAGCATTAACTATAAAACAGCCCAAAGAACAAAACCGTCAACACGAATTGCAGAAAGAACTGAACCTTATGAAATTATTTACGCCGATTCACGTAATGATGAAATTCACTTGGAATTCTTAAAAAGAGCCAGAATCAATGCACACATGGCCCGTTGGTTTCTTGATTATGAATACAATCAGCTTATATGGTCAGATGGGATATTTGAAATTCTTGAACTGGATTCCAGATCTGCAGGAGCGAGTTACACCAGATTCTTGGAAATCGTTCATCCGGATGACCGTTATTTGAAAAACAAAGCAAACGAAGATTTACAGAAAACAAAAAAACCTCTTGAAATCAATTACCGCTTGCTCTTTAGCGATGGCCGTATCAAATGGATTAACGAAATATGCAGTACCGATTTCGATCAGAATAGCCATCCGTTACGATCATACGGAACTATTCAGGACATAACCAAATACAAAATCTCTGAAAATAATATTAGATTAAAAGAAGAACAGTTTAGGAATCTGATTGAGTCGATTCCTTCAGGAATTGCAATAATTCGGAATAATAAATTTAGTTTTATTAATAAGTCCGGAGCTAAAATTTTTGGAGCGGATTCGCCCGTCGAACTAAGTGGAAAACCTATTATAAAATTTTTACCTCCTGAATCAAAAAGAGAATTCCTAAAAAAAGTAAAATCTGTTTTACTTGAAAGACAGGAACTAACATTTGAAGAAAAATTTATTCGATTGGACAATACAGAGTTTGAAGGAGAAGTCTGCCTTGCTCAAACTGTATTACAAGATTCGCCAGCAATTCAGTTAATTATTAACGACATAACACAACGCAGAAAAGCAGAAGATGACTTGCGAAAGAGTGAAGAAAAATTCAGAACTCTTGCCGTTAATCTTTCAGATGTTATCTGGGCGATGGATTTATCAGGGTATATAACGTTTGTAAGTCCTTCAATTAAACGGATTCTTGGGTTCGACGCTCTTGAAGTAACCAATCAGAACATCTCCAGTTTTCTTACTCCCGAATCGGCAGCGCTTCTTTTCAGCAAGATCGCCGACTGGAAATTGAAGAAAAGAAGTCACCAGAGCACAATATCTAACAAAATAATATTAGAATCAGTAGATAAAAATAGAAAAACCAAATTGATTGAAATTACCAGTGATCCAATATATGATACAAAAAATACATTAACCGGATTCACGGGAATATGCCAGGATGTTACAGAAAGGATAAAAGCAGAGCAGCTACTAAAAGATAATGAGATCAAATTAAAAGAACTAATTGCCACCAAGGATAAATTCTTTTCCATTATTGCACATGAACTGCGGAGTCCCTTTAATAGCATCATTGGTTTTCTTGAACTCATTCAAAGCCAATACGAAGACTTCGATGATTCCGAGAAAAAATACTATCTCCAGCAAACTGAAGAGAATGCCATTAACACGTTAAAACTTCTGGATAATTTGCTGGAATGGGCCAAAACTCAAAGTGGAAAGATCTCATTTCAACCTATACAACAAGACCTTTTACCAATTGTAAAGGAAGTAGCTGAAACTTTAAATCCCTCATTAAAATTCAAACGGCTCTCGCTCGACTATGACATTGAAGATGAGCTAAAAATATATGCTGATAAAAATATGCTGACAACAATATTTCAAAATCTACTTAGTAATGCGATCAAATACTCAATGCCAAGAGAGAAAATACTTATAGAGGCAAAGCAAAAAGGCAATTTTGTGGAAATCATAGTTACGGATTCAGGCACTGGAATGAGCGAAGAAACAAAAAATAAACTTTTCAGAATTGACGAGCAAATTTCAGTACCAGGAACCGCAAACGAAAAAGGAAGCGGCTTAGGGCTGCTTTTATGCGAAGATTTTATTAAAAGGCATAATGGATCCATCGAAATTGAAAGCGAACCTGAAAAAGGTAGTAAGTTTATTTTCAGAATTCCCAAATAAAAAAATCCCCGGAAACGCTAGCATCCGGGGACAGGGAGATGATCACCAATTATTTATTAATGATCAGTTTTTGAATTAATTCTTCAGAGCCTAAAATCGATTTTACCAGATATAATCCAGCAGGTTGACTTTCCAGGTTAAATTCTTCGGATAACCCTGTAATTGTTCGCAACGCCACTTTCCGGCCAGACATGTCCAATATTTCAATTCTGCTTCCCATGTCGGGAATTTGAGAGAAACGTACAGTTACTTTGCCTACACTCGGATTGGGAAACACCTCTATCTTTAACATGTTTTCCAAATTCTTTGTTCCTGTTGATAATGATTTCAGATTAATCAGAACTGTATTATTCCCTTGATAATCCATTTGCCCACTGATTGTTTCAGATTTAACTTCCGATTCATTGCCAGTAACCGAATTCCAAAGGTAGAGCTGAATTGCATTGCCATCATTAAAGCCATCCATACTTTTACTGTCAGTCGAAGATGAAGCAATCAGGCTTGCTGATCCTTGAGCCAGATTTGATGCCGTAATTTTAAGTGCACCTACACAAACGTTTCCATCAAATGCAGCGATCTCATCGCCAATGCCAACTCCCATCTCCTGCAAGCCAACCAGATTAATATTCATGTGATTAGTACCGTTCCCGTCAAATGCAGGTTGATAATAAGTTGTAAACTCCTTGCGTGGTTGAATGACAGTGGATTTAGTATAGCTTTGCTGTATCGTCAGAACTGCATCAGTACTCACATTGATCTTGTAAGCTTTTCCTGGCACAAAATTACCGATGTTGTTTTTCCAGCCTCCATATTTTGCCCAGTTTTCGATTGAGTTTCCACTCTCATCCAGAACTTTAATCAGTTTCTTCTGATCAATCAGGCTTTGTACAACAGACATCGCATTAACCAAATCAGTTCGCGGATAGGAGATAATATTCCATCCTGCTTTTAAAGGAATGTCAAGAGGTAAAACAATGGATCTTCCTGTTATTTGCATAGAGCAATTGCGATTAGCTCTTAAAATATACCCTTCAGTTTTTTGAATAGAACCAATTTTATTAATCCAACCTCCATAGTTGCCCCAGTATTCAAGTGTTTTGCCGGCCTCATCTGACACTTTACTGAGAGCCCCATCATTACAAAGAGATTTCATGACTACACTCATATCAGGATTTGTTGGAATTAGGTAAGTAGAGACCAAATTGTTACCCTTAATCAATTGAATTGTTTGAGTATATTCTGAATAAGAAACTATTTCGACAACAGCAGTTGCTCCAGATAGATATTTTCCACTAGTCGCCCAAAGAGTTTCATCACTGCGATATTTTACGGCTTTGGCCTGCATTTCTTTCTGCTTAACATTATCCCAAATCTTGAAGATGATGGTGTCATTATTATTAAAACCATTGTTGGAGCCATCATTTTGAAAAGCAAGTATATTCAGATTAGTCGAATTATCCACCGAATTAATGGTTTTTAATAGCTTATTTGCTCCCACGCAAGATGTTCCACTAAAAACGGCAATCTCGTCATCCGGAGCCAACGGAATATCCTCTGAAATAGCTGAAACTACAATAAAGTTCATATATTTTTGGCCTTGCGATACCGGAACAAAATGAGAGGTGGTTTGCGCTTGTTTAATCACCAGGCTATTTACGGTAAGGTTTGTGGTTATAGTACTATCGCAACCATAAACCGATGATAGCTTTCGGGTATATACTCCGGATGTAGTCCATCCATTATATGTTTCGCCCTCAGATATCGTAACATTCTCAGTAATAGAATACACTGGATTAACAGTTAAGTAAGTAGTAACAATACTATCGGCGCCTGACTTTGCTTCAAAAGTTTGAATATATTTACCTGAAGTCGTCCAGCCCTTGTAACTAGTTTCATCACATATTGACTTATATTCAGTATAAACGACAGGAGACAATACCTTCAGATTTGTTGTAATAATACTATCACAACCTGAAATTGATGTCAACGTGCGGACATATTGTCCTGTTTTATTCCAGGATAGATATACTGCTCCTTCTTTAATAGTAACATTCTCTGAAATAGAATAAGTTGGATTTACGGTCAAATAAGTTGTAACAATACTATCAGCTCCTGATTTTGCAACAAGAGTACGTTCATATTTGCCTGAGATTGTCCATCCATTATAATTAGTGCCCTGACAAATTGCAATATATTCATCATGAAGAATTGTAATAGCATCAGGATCTTTCATTAAAACAGCAGAGGTAAAAGGTTGTAAAGTAATACTTTTAGGGTATTTTACACCTTTCACATCTACCATGGGGCATGCTAGATATTGTACTTGAGATATTTTTGAATTATTATATTCACACTGTATATTTTTCAAATCTGCTTTTGTTAATGTCGATGCAGTTTCCTGACCAGAAAATGCTTGCCAAGTAGAAAAAGCATAAAGAGTATTACGGAATCCCGGCTGAGATACCTGCGTTTTGAAAATATTAAGATCGCTCGACTCAGCTACAAAGGTATTGCTGTTACTGGTTCCAAAATTTCCAATGTTATAAGTCCTACCGTCAACTAAATCAAAAAGGTATTGTGAGTTGTTGCCCTGAACCATTATATTGCTTGAAATGGTATTACCCGAAGCCTGAACCTCTTTATAATATAAGTTTGATATGTTAATACATGAGCGGGTGCAATCAACAAACGTATTATCGTGAACACTATTTGCAACTGGTTCGTTCATGTGCAATCCCCATTTGCTGCAATGATATACCAGATTGTTAAACAACTCGATGTGATTGGCTAAACCGTCTGTGTACAGTCCATTTGCCGTACTATTTAAAACAATGTTGTTGTAAATTTGAATCCCAGCCTGGTTTGTACCTACTGTTCCAAAATGACAATAAATAGCCCCACCATCTTGAAGAATAGAACAAGTTCCGTCAATAAAATTATAACGAATTTTAGCATTGTCATAATAATCAAATAACCCTATCCCTAAATACCCGGTATTAATAATCGTATTGTATTCACAAATACCGTTGTTTCCTTTTAAACGTATTCCCATGAAAGTAGTGCCAGAAGCCTGTCCCATGCCTTCTAAAATTCCATAGTTAGTTATTGAATTGTTTTTAACAGAGAATCCGCTTGCTATAATATAAAGCGCTATTCCATTTCCTTGACTTAACGCACACCCGTCAATAGTTATGTTTGAAGAATAATTGGTTTCTATAGCCTTATCGCCCATAAAAGTAAAGTCACAATTTTTGATTGTGTTGTTACTGGCCGATTCATAATATCCGTTTGTATTGGCTCCCTGAATATTCAGATTATCAAAAACAAGATAATTTTTACTGGATATGTTAATTAATCGGTCAATAATGCTTGCCTTTACGGTATAATTAGACGGGGTATTTGTCCCGAAATACATATAAATGTTTGTTCCATCACAAAACCAGTCGCCCAATTGAGTAAGGCAATTCAGGCTTTTTTGTAAAAAATAGCTGAAATTTCCTGTTCCCTCTGGAGTGTAACTTGAACCACTTGTATAAGTGATTGTTGTCCCTGAATGGCTGGTTATTGCACCTCGGTCCAGTATCCAGTTACTTTTTTTTATTACCACTTCGGCACCCGTCCAACTTGGAGAACTTGCCAATTGGTTATCCGTTATTGAAGTAGTCCCCGAATAAGATTCAAAAGTCAGCCACCCGCTCTTAGGGTATCTTCCCATCGGAGTATTTACTCCGTTCACCGTGACCATATTACAGCTTGATGAAGCAGTCGTAGAGGCATAATATATGCCGTTACCGTAACTTGTCCATCCAGTAATTGTTTCAAAACCACTAATGACAGGTTTATCTCCGGTTCCATAAGCACCGTAAATAACTGGCAATGTAGACGACCCTGATTTTAATGGGATCAATGAACCATAAAAAGTATCCCCTCTTCTAAATAAAACATTGTCTCCCGCAGCTAAGGTAACTGAATTAACTTTTGACAATGTTTTCCAAGCAGCCGTTTCAGATAATCCACTATTTGAATCGCTCCCATTGTTACTAACATAATAAGTCTTCCCCGAACTTATCAGCGATAATAAAATAATAACGAATGTCAAAACCACTCTTTGCACATTCTTGCCCAAAATTCGTTTCATCACTTCTAGCGTTTTAAATAATAATTTCAGAATAAATCTCTCCCTTCTCCAATCCTCTCCACATAATCTATCCATTAAATTATTGATCTAAAAACCAACATTTTAATTTGTAAACTACATAGATTTCTTACTTACACAAACGTTAAAGAAATCATTCACTTCTGCGCAGATAAGAGTGATATCTTCCCTTCAATTGATTCAGTAGAGTAAGAACTTTTCAACAAAACACACTCAGAAAACCAAACGGCATACCAAATTTTAAATATCCAACAAATCAAGTCTAATAAAACCATCCAAAATACTAGATTTCAACATTTTATAAAAAAATAATAAATTACCAATGTAAATATACACCTTCATACTTCAATACAAAAACTGAGTTTCCAACACATAAAATCGCACATGTGTGTGCTAAATCTCCTACAACCAATAGAACAAAAATCAACATATATCATTACAAAGAACAAACAGGCAACACCTTTTTATATGAATAACAGTATCTCCAAAATATTAATCGTTGATGATAATACCTTTTACCTGTCGTTACTAAAAACAGTATTAAAAGACGTCGAAGCCCAAGTCTTTATGGCAAACTCAGGAAGAGAAGCTTTATCTTTAATTAATCAGAACGACTTTGCCTTGGCTATTTTAGATATTCAGATGCCAGAAATGGATGGCTTCGAACTAGCAAGTCATATTAGAAATTTACAAAACCGTGATTTGATCCCTATTATTTTCCTGACAGCCTACTTTTCTGATGACTTTCAGATGTTTAAAGGATATGATTACGGGGCGATTGACTACCTGACTAAACCCATTAACAAGACCATCTTTCTTAGTAAGGTAAAAATATTTCTTGAACTTGACCGGCAAAAAAGAGAACTGATTGCAAGTAAAGAATCATTAATAAAATCGAAAACTGAACTTGAAATAAGACAGGAGAAAATCAAGTTCCAAAATAAAGCACTACAAAAAGCGAAAATAGAATCAGAAAGAGCAAGAAAAAAATACACCAAACTCTATGATTTTGCACCAACAGGTTATTGCACGATTAAACGCGACGGGAAAATTATCGAGATAAACATTAAAGGAGCTGAGATACTCAGCAACAACGAACCTTCGGAACTAATAAACCGGAATATAAAGGATTTTCTGAATAACCAGGCAATCTCTACAATATCTAATTTTTTATCCAACTTATATGAAAATAAAACATCTAACGGATGTGAAATAACAATTCAACGAAACAGTAATAAACCATTCCATATATTCCTGGAAGGAGCATTAATCGATGAGAATCAAAAATGTCTTCTAGCAATGATGGATATAACCGAAAGAAAAGAAGCTCAGATTGCGCTGAAAGAATCCGAAGAATTGTACCATTCATTACTAAAAACATCGCCTGACGGAATAATTATAACCGATTTGGATGGAAAAATCATAGAGGCATCCGACATTGCAATCGAATTACTTGGGGATGTAAATAAATCAAGAATTGAAGGAACTCATTTGATTCAGTTCGTGCCAAGATCTTCAAAAAGGGCTTTGGTTAAGATCTGTAGAACTACAGAAAAAGAAGGGATGATTCAGAATTTCGAAATAAAACTAAAACGGTTGGATAACACTGAATTTACCGGTGAAATTAGTTCTTCTCTGATAAAAAGTAATAATGGAGAATTAAAAGCCTTTATGTCGGTAATCCGAGACATCTCTGATAGAAAAATGTTTGAAAAGCAATTAAGACACTCCGAACGAATGACTGCCATCGGAGAACTGGCTACTGGTATGGCCCATGAAATAAACCAGCCGTTGAATACAATCTCATTGGCAATCGACAATATTGCCTATTCACTTGACAGCCAAACTTTAAGCGAGGCATACCTGAGAACCAAGATTAATAAAGTCTTCGACAATATCACAAGAATAAAGAAGATCATTGAGCATGTAAGAACGTTCTCCAGAGACCAGGATGATTTTTTACAATCAACCTTCGAAATCAACAACAGCATACGAAACAGTATTTCCATGGTATCGGAGCACATGTTGCATAAAGAAATCAACCTGGCTTTCACCCCTGATAATGCAATTCCGCCAGTAATAGGCAATGCCTACCGATTTGAACAAGTTATTCTAAATTTATTAATCAACGCAAAAGACGCTATTGATGAAAAAAAAAGAAAGTACAATATGGATTTTGATAAAAAGATTAACATCTCAACAAAATCAATTGACGATAAAATCATCATAGAAATAAAAGACAATGGCATAGGAATAAAACCGGAAGAAATCGACAAAGTTCTATTACCCTTTTATACTACCAAAGCCCCGGGAAAAGGGACCGGACTTGGACTATCAATATCATACGGAATCATAAAAGAACTTGACGGACACATAGATATTCAAAGCACCCCCATGGAGGGAACAATTATTCAAATCACAATTCCTGTTCACCAAAGCAGAAACAAACAAAAACATGCAAAACTTATTTAATAACCCAAGACGGCCAGAAAATCTGCAAGTGAATTCACAAATAAAGGTTCTGGTTATTGACGACGAAGTAAATTTTACGGAAGAAATCGAAGAATTCCTCCATAACCAAGGGTATAAATCATTCACAGCCAATAACGTTCAACAAGGAAAGACAATATTAAAGAACCACGATATTGATTTACTGATTCTGGATGTCAGACTAAAAGGAGTAAACGGACTTGAAGTTCTTCGGGAAGTCAAGCAAACCTATCCGAAACTGGAGGTGATAATCGTTTCAGCCCATGGAGACATGGATACTGTAATCACAGCCTTAAGAAATGGAGCTATCGATTATCTAAAAAAACCATTCAGGCACACCGATATTCAAATTGCTATACAAAGAACTCAAAGATTTCTCGAACTCCAACGAGTAATCAAAGATATGGAAGAGAAAAATTCTTTGATCTCAAAGAACCTTCAGGAAAAGATCAAACGTGATTTCGTTGGAGAAAGCAAACAAATCAAAGAAATACTCGAAATGGCACTTATCGCTTCCAAATACAAGGATACAAGCGTACTGATTACAGGCGAAAGTGGAACAGGAAAAGAGAATATAGCCCGAATTATTCATTATGAAAGTGAACGGAAAGAAAATTTCTTTTGTGCTGTAAACAGCAGTGCTATCCCAGAATCATTGCTTGAAAGTGAATTTTTTGGACACAAAAAAGGATCATTTACCGGAGCAATTAACGACAAAAAAGGATTTTTTGAAGTAAGCGACAAGGGAACGCTATTTCTGGATGAGATTGCCGATATGCCCATAAATCTTCAGGCCAAAATACTACGGGCAATAGAAGAAAAAACAATAACCCGGGTAGGCGAAACCGAACCCATTGCAACCGACTTCCGAATAATTGCGGCAACAAATCATAACATAGAAAAATTAATCGAAGAAAAAAAATTCCGGTTAGATTTGCTGCACCGCCTAAATACGATTCACATCCATATTCCACCGTTGCGTGAGCGTATTGATGATCTTGAGCCTCTATTATACCATTTCGTAGGTGAATTTGCTCGGAAACTCAAAAAACAGGTACCAAACATCGAGAAAGAAACCATATCGATGTTAAAAAATTACCATTTCCCAGGCAATGTACGCGAACTAAGGAATATGATTGAGCGAGCTATCATTCTCTGCAAAAGCAATTCATTGACTCCAAATGATTTTCAGGCAAAAATCAGCAATGAACCTGAAACAGTAAAAGAAAAACAAATCTTCAACCTGGAAGAAAGTGAAATGAATTTAATCCGGCAGGCTCTCAAAGAAAAGAATTATAACCAGAACAAAACAGCCGAATTGTTAGGCATTACACGCGATTCGCTGATCAGAAGAATGAAAAAATACTCCATCTATATTTCAAAAACAGGAGGAGATTGGGAACAATAAAGAGGCTCAAATCTTTATTTGTTTTCGAAGAGATGATTTTGACAATAAAACAGGCAGTTCAGAGCAGGTATTTTTCTGCCAACCCTTTACCAATAAGAATATCATTCAGGCAATAATACCCGCCCACAGTTCTAATATCAGTAAGTCCAGTCAATTCATTCTGATCGATCTTTATAAAGACGACCGCCAGGTACCGACCATATTTCTCCTTTTTATCCTTCACCGTTTCAACAATAATCTCGTCGGCTTCTTTTAAAACCATCTTCACAAAGTCTGAAGCCTTATTCCCCTGTTCCCATTCCGCAGTTCCCCTTTTTACCCCATATACTTCCGGAGTATTTACCCCGTAAAGACGAACTTTTTCACTGCGAATCCAAACCGAAAGCCCAAGGTCAATGTCAATTTCAAGAGTATCGCCATCGACCACTTTTTTAATTGTTGCCTTGTATTGATACATACTTCTCGTTTTTATTTTACAGACAACAAGTTACAAAAAAATGCTGCCCGAGAGCAGCATTTTTTGTAATATTTATTTTCGTGGTTTAACTCCTTGTTGCTTGGCCATCTCTTCCAGCTTCAATTGAAACTTCGATTTGACCACAGTTTTCTTCTTGTTTATTTGTATTTGAGCTCTGATCTTTTCTTCATCGATCATAAACCGGAAAACATAGGTCTGTCCGATAGTGATTACATTCGCAAGGAAATAGTAGTAACTCAACCCCGAAGAATAACTATTCAGAATGAACAGGAACATGATGGGCATAATATACATCATGGTCTTCATTCCGGGCATTGCGTCAGTATTTTGAGTTTGAGAGTTCATGTAGGTTGTGATAATGGTGGTAATGGTCATTAATAAACAGAACAAACTCACATGGTTACCAAACCCAAATGGGATTGAAAAAGGCAATGTCATAATTGAATCATAGGTCGATAAATCGGTTGCCCACAAGAAGCCTTGCTGCCGCAATTCGATAGATGCAGGGAAAAAGAAGAACATGGCAATCAAAACGGGGAACTGGAACAACATCGGCAAACATCCTCCCATCGGGTTTACTCCAGCTTTCTTATAAAGAGCCATTGTTGCCTGCTGTTTTTCCATGGGTTTATCCTTGCCGAACTTCTGGTTAATCTCATCCATCTCTGGTTTCAAAGCTTTCATTTTGGCCTGAGACAGATATGATTTATAGGTGAACGGGAAAATGATCAGCTTGATGAAGATGGTAAGCAGCAAAATGATTATCCCAAAATTACTGATGTACTTACGCAAAAAGTCGAAAACCGGAATGACAATGTATTTGTTAACCGGACGCACAATGGCATAGCCCAGATTAACCAGACGTTCCAAGGACAGATCATACTGCTTCAGCGTGTTATAGTGGTTAGGACCAAAATAAAACTTCATTTTAACGCTTTCCGAATCTTTTCCTTCGTAAGGGAGAGAAATTGCAGCATTAAAAACCCCCACGTATTTTGGATCTTCTTTAGTTAATTCTGTCTTGATATCAGCAGAAGGGAAGGCATCCTCAGCAACCAGTGTTGAAGAAAAGAACAACTGTTTAAAGCTAATCCACTTCGTTTTTGTGCGAAGGCTCTCATTCCCAGACTTGCCGGTAGAAATCTTCTCTACATCGTCGTCCTGGTACTTGTAATAGATAGTAGAATAATTGTCTTCTCCATAATTCGATCGTTTCTCCTGACGAGGCACATTAACCTGCCAGGTAAAATCCAAACGATTGCTACTGGCGTTTATCAAATCACCAAGCCCCTTAGTATTCACTTCGAAACCAACCAGGTAGGAATTATAAGTGAGCGTATATTTGTATTCCAGGTATTTACCATCACCTCCAAATAACCTCATCGATAAAGTTTTGGAATCACCTTTATTCGAAGAGTTGAATTTTTCATTTCCTTCCTTTCCAATTTTGACCGCAGAGCCATTCAAAACCTGAGCAGGAACAGAATCGGATGGTGTAAAATAAAAAGACTCCGTATCGATGCTGCGGTTCTGCGAGAAGAAATTCATTCCAAACTTACTGGTATTCCCTTCGAACAGAATAAGCGGTTTCGAATCATAGGTTTTAAAATTTTTAAGTTCTACCGAATAGATTCGTCCTCCTTTATTCGAGAAAGTTACCTTAATCAGGTTGTTTTCAATTGTATAGAATTTTTCTTTCCCAACAGATGCTGCTGCAAACACACCGTATTTTTCTTTTAACGCATTATCTTTTAACGAAGTCAGACTATCGTTCAAGAGTGGAGCAGATGCCGAAGAATTGGGCTCTTGCAACTTTGCAGCAGTTTCAATTTCTTTTTGCTTTTCAGCACGCACCATTTCAATTGAATCGCTAACGCGTTTGTCTGCGGCAATTTGTTTTTCAGAAGGCTTGTTTAAATAACTGAACCCGATTACGATCGTAAAAATGAGGGCTATACCTATAACCGTATTTCTATCCATATAAAAATTTTAATTATTTTCCGAGGGCGGCTTTTACGAAAGCAACAAACAACGGATGTGGGTTTAAGACTGTACTGCTATATTCCGGGTGAAATTGAACTCCAACGAACCATTTATGCGACGGGATTTCAATTACTTCGACAAGATTAGTGTCAGGATTTAACCCAACGGCTTTCATTCCGGCAGTTTCAAATGCCTTCAGATAATGATCGTTAAATTCATAACGATGCCTGTGTCTTTCCTTTATCTCTGATTTATTATAGGCCTTGTAAATATTCGAATTCGTATCAACGATCTGGCATTTATAAGCCCCCAAACGCATCGTTCCTCCTTTTTCGGTAATTCCTTTCTGTTCTTCCATCAGGTCAATTACCGGGCAGTCGGTTTTGTCATTCATTTCGGTTGAATCAGCGGAAGCCAAACCTAATACGTTTCTTGCAAATTCAATCACGGCAATCTGCATCCCCAAACAAATTCCAAAGAATGGAATGTTATTTTCCCTCACATATTGGGTAGCAATAATCTTGCCTTCGATTCCGCGATGTCCAAAACCCGGGGCCACAATAACTCCTTTCAGTCCCTCCAATTTCTTGGCAACATTTTCAGCAGTTATTTTTTCAGAATGAATCCAGCGAACTTTTACCTTGCAATGATTTACAGCTCCTGCATGAATGATGGCTTCAACAATCGATTTATAAGCATCCTGTAATTCAACGTACTTGCCAACCAAACCGATTTCGATTTCAGCAGTTGGTTTTTTCAGTTTAGCCAGAAAATCGTTCCAGTCATCCAGTTTGGGTTCATCTTTCAATGGCAATCCCATTTTGCGCAGAACGGTTTCATCCAGACGTTCCTCACGCATCTTGTTCGGCACTTCATATATTGTTGACACATCAATCGACTGAATGACGGCATCGCTCTCAACATTGCAGAAAAGGGCAACCTTTTTGCGCAAGCCCATATTTAACTCATGCTCGGTACGCAACACCAAAACATCAGGCTGAACTCCGTTTTCAAGCAAGGCTTTCACCGAATGCTGGGTAGGTTTCGTTTTCAATTCTCCCGAAGCAGCCAAAAACGGCACCAGAGTCAAATGAATAACCAACGCATTGGAGCCAAGTTCCCATTTCAACTGACGAACAGCTTCGATATAGGGCAATGATTCGATATCACCCACAGTTCCCCCGATTTCGGTTACAACAATGTCATACTTCCCTTTGGACCCCAGCACTTTGATTCTGCGTTTAATTTCATCGGTGATGTGGGGAATGATTTGAACTGTCTTTCCAAGATAATCCCCACGTCGTTCCTTGTTTATAACCGATTGATAAATCCGTCCGGTTGTAACATTATTGGCCTGCGACGTAGGAACATTCAGGAAACGTTCGTAGTGACCAAGATCAAGGTCGGTTTCTGCGCCATCGTCAGTTACAAAACATTCTCCGTGTTCATACGGATTTAAAGTTCCGGGATCTACATTGATGTATGGATCCAGTTTCTGAATCGTAACGGAATAACCTCTGGATTGAAGTAACTTAGCCAGTGATGCGGCTAAAATTCCTTTGCCAAGTGAGGATGTTACTCCTCCTGTTACAAATATGTACCTGGTTGCTGACAAGACTTTAAAATTTAATGGTTCTTAAAAGCGAGCAAAGTTAATCAATAAAACGTACGGCTAAAAAATGTTGGAAAATTTAATAAATGGTTAACAACAAAAAACCCGCTTGACTTCAGCGGGTTTTTTATGAGGCTATTCATCTTCTTCCATCGAGTCCATAATCCTGATCTTCTCTTTCAGGAATTCTATTTTCTCCTTCGTGCTGGCAATCTTGTGATTTACATCATCGATAAGGGCTTCTGCATTTTTCGTATTGGCAAAGAACCCAATATTGTTGTCCAGCAAAGCCAAATCCGTTTCCAACTGTTTCAGTTTGGTCATGTATTTCTCACGTTCAAACCGGTTTTTGCTCTGCCCTTTTCCTGATGAAGTATTATTGGCCACTTTATTCTTGAATTTCATCAGGTTGCGACGTTTTTCGTCAATACGCAATGTATCAAAATGACGATTAATCACATCGCGGAACTCATTCTGAATGGCATCCTTTTCCTTGAATGGCACATGTCCAATCTCAGTGAAACGACGCTGGAAATCTTTCAGTTTATCCAGATCAGCGCTGTCGTCACCTGTCAAAGCAAATTGTTTTACCTCTTCAAGAAGCTCTCTTTTTCTCCGCAGATTTTCAGCCTGTTCGCCATCGATAGTTGAGAAATGCTTGGCTTTATTTTCGAAGAAATAATCGCAGGCTGCCCTAAAACGTTTCCAGATAACATCAGAATATTTACGAGGTACCGGACCAATTTCTTTCCATGCTTTCTGAATGTTAATGAATTCATCAGCAGTCTTCTTCCAGTCGGTGCTATCTTTTAATGCTTCGGCCTGAACACACAAATCATTTTTCAGTTGAAGGTTATTTTGTTGTTCTTCTTTATTCTGGTTATAGAATTCGCGTTTACGATCGAAGAATTTATCCGAAGCAATCCGGAAACGTTCATAGATTCTGTTGTTATCCTTTTTCGGAGCAAAACCTATTGTTCTCCAAACCTTCTGAAGTTCAATTATTTCTTTTGATTTTTCGTCCCAATCGCGGTGAGATTCAATTTCTCCGTTGGCAATTTCTTCGACTTTCTCGCACAAAGCTACCTTGGCATCCAGGTTCTTTTTCTGATCCGATTTCCGGCCTTCGAAGTAGTCCTGATGCTTTTTATTGATGATTGATGTTGCTGCTTTAAAGCGTTCCCACAACTCATCTTTTTTATCGCGCGGCACCGGACCAACTTCACGCCACTGTTCGTGATATTTCTGCAAAATATTGAAAGCCTTTATAATTGATGGTTCAACCAAAAGTTCTTCCGTTTTTTCGCAAATTTCCATTTTTGATTCCAGATTTTTCTTCAGATCGAGGTCTCGTAATTCCTTGTTGATCTTGATAAAATCATAGAAATTTTCAACGTGGTGATGGTAGGTATCCCAAAGATCTTTCAGTTTTGCCTGGGGAACCAGACCAATTTCCCTCCAACGGTTTTGCAGTTCACGGAATTCGTGGAAAGTTTTATTAATCGATTCCTTATTATTAATCAGAGCTTTAATCTCTTCTATGATTTCATATTTTTTCTGAAGGTTGACTTCTTTTATCTCGTCAATCTTTTTATTGTGTTCGTTTTTTAAATCCTGATATTGTTTCAGCAGGTTTCTCAGGTCTAATTCATAAGGATCGGGTTCTGCCACAAATTCGGCAATATCACCGCCTTCCTGAACAAAAGCAGCTTTTTGAGCTTCGAGATTAGCCCGGTAACGACGGAAGAAACTAATTTTAATAGCATCCACATCGTCCTTGAAACTCTCAAAATCACCGCTCTGCAATAAATTTCGAAGCGAATTGATAAGTTCAACTTCTGAATAATTGGCATAGTCAGCCGCTTTCACAATCGGACTGCTTTCGTCCAGAGTTTCGTCTTCATGCATCTCCAGTTCTTCTTCCGAAATATCAATCAGTTCTTCGATTGACGGAATTTCTGCTGCAGATTCCTCCTTAACTCCTTCTACCACAGGCTCTGCTGCGACTTCACTAATTTCAGGGGTAACTGTTTCTTCAGTTTCCTGAACGGTTGGCTCCACTGTTTCAGTTATAGCCTCATCGGCTATTTCTTCCACAGCAGTTTCAACTTCAGCGACTTCCATTACTTCTGACTGTTCAACAGCTTCTTTAGTAACAATCTGACCAACAACAGTTTCTGGCTCAACTGATGAGCCAGTTAACTCTACATCTGAGTTTTTTAGATCTTTAGGTTCCATAACAAAAAATTTAAATTACACGGTAATTACAGAGAATAAGGTCCTCATTGAGCTTACGAAAATAGGCATTACAAGCTAATACTCAAAGATTTTAAGCAATAAAAGTGTAAAACAATTAGGAACCCTACAAAAAAGCTGGTGTTGCAAGAGGTTAATTTTCTTATTATCTTCTACTAATTGACGATCATTTTGAGCAGGTTATTACTTTTGCAAAAAATTTAATTGGTATGCGCATCGATATTTTAACAGTGGTTCCCGAATTGCTTGAAAGCCCCTTCAAACACTCAATCATCAAACGGGGGCAGGACAAAGGATTGGTTGAAATTTACGTTCACAATATCCGCGATTTCTCGGAAGACAAGCACCGGCGTACCGACGATTACGCGTTCAGTGGCGGAGCCGGTATGGTTATGACCATCCAACCCATCGAAAGCGCCATAAATTTTTTGAAAGCCCAACGTGATTACGACGAAGTAATTTATACCAGTCCCGATGGAATTCAATTCAACCAGAAAGAAGCCAACAAACTATCGCTTCTGAAGAATATCATTATCCTTTGCGGACATTACAAGGGTATCGACCAACGCATCCGCGAGCACTTGATTACCAAAGAAATATCCATTGGAGATTACGTTCTTACCGGCGGGGAGCTGGCTGCTGCCGTGATAGTCGACAGTATCGCCCGGCTGGTTCCCGGCGTTCTTTCAGACGAGACCTCGGCCCTCACCGATTCGTTTCAGGATAATTTGCTGAGTCCGCCGGTTTACACCCGACCGGCCGATTACAAGGGGTGGAAAGTGCCCGACATTTTACTCTGCGGAAATGATAAAAAAATTCAGGAATGGCAGGAACAGCAAGCCTACGAGCGCACCAAACGGCTTAGGCCCGACTTACTGAAAGAGTAAAGGTGTTCAGATTTCTCTATCTTCTGCAAATCTTATTGTAGGGGCAATAGCTGCACTTTTGTGAATCTCTGACCTGATCAAATACATTGCTGGCGCTAAAAATTTCAGATAATACTTCGGAAAATACTTCGCGGAATTCAGTACAGACACTTTGATAAGTCAGTTTATTCCCCTGATAAATAACACTTGGTTCAAAGTCTTCATCAAACAGATTATCCAACTTATAGATAGTCGGAAGAATTGCAGACTTCTCAGTCCTGCTAAGAATTTCCGAATAAATCAGTGTCTGAAAAATTTCTTTCCGGCGGTCGTAAAAATTTCGGTCAATCAGTTGCGACCAGTCTTTAAAATCGAGTTTCAGGCCTCGACCAGTTTTATAATCCACAATGCGCAGTCCATTGGCAGTCCTATCCATCCGGTCAACAATACCACCAATGCGAATTTTCACCTGATCGGTTCCTAAAGCGACAAGGAAATCAGCAGCATACTCCGTCTCGAGACTTTCCACCCAAAATGGAGCGAAAGCCATATCGTTTTCGAGCAACTGATGAATGTAATCACGAATATGAGATGCAATCAGAATGCTTTGACCGCTCAACTTCATTTTCGAGGCTTCTTCCGGCGTCATCTGGTAATATTTCACCGCAATCGACTGACGAACAACTTCTTCAATTCTGCGTTTATCGCCACGAAATAGTTTCAGAGCTTCTGCCTCAACCGTTTTATTCACAAACGGACGATATAAAAGTTCGATGGCATAATGGAACAGATTTCCAAACAGCACAGCATCAATTTCTTCCTTTAACTCCTCCTTCTCTTTGATCCCGGCGATATACTTAAAGTAAAATTTCAGCTTACAGTCGAGATAAGTATTAATGGCGCTAGGACTCAGGTTCTTTTCAGAATAACGGTCAATCAGTTTCCGGATATGACCGGCATTGGCGTCAATACGGATGGGCTCGTTGGTGGTGCCTTTGAAGTTAAAACTAAGGTTCAGTTGCTCTATTTCAAAATCCGAATCATACAAAAGCTGATACAAAAAACGGCTTTTTTCAGAAGACGCGATCCCCTCAGTAATCGAGTTGTAAACAAGCACCGTATTCCGGGTTCGCTGGATCATGCGATAAAAATAATAGGCATACATGGCATCGCGATCCTCGTAAGTAGGCATCCCAAACCCTTTACGAAGGTGATACGGGACAAACGAATGGCCGGGAGAGATCCGCGGAAGGAATCCTTCATTGGCCGAGAACAGCACCAGATTTTCAAAATCGAGACACCGGGTTTCGAGCAGACCCATGATTTGAAGACCAGTCAACGGTTCTCCCTCAAAAGGGATGGAGATTCGCCGCAGACTCTGGTCGAGCAACCGGTATAAAATCTTCACCGGAAAATCGGGAACATTCAGTCCTGACAGCGTATCCTTTAATCGCTGGACGGACAGATAAGCCTGGAACAAGTATTCCGACTCCAGTTTTACATGCTCATCTTCAGGGGTATCGGTTTTCAAAGAAAGTTCCCGGATAACTTCAGAGAAATAATCCAGAATATCCAGCCAGCTTTCAGGACATGAAAAAATCTTTTTCACGAACGGACTGAAACGGAGTTCTGCCGCATTAATGTAAACCTTGTTCTTCTTATGAATTCCAGAGACAAACTCTTTAATTTCAGGATTTACCACAAACTGATGGTTCAGCAGGGCCACTACCGGCTTGTAATAGAACACCGCCGATTTCGACGATTTGCGTATATTTTTCTGAAGGCTGATCAGTTGAGAAATGAACCCGTAAACTGGCGTATTCACAAACGGATACCCCATGGTAATGTTGATGTCACTGAATCGTTTTCCGACAGATGAAATAACCGGAACCAGCAAGTTTTCATCGGCCAGAACAAATGCGGTATTATCAAAGCGATTGTTGAGCGGGAAGCTGTTCAGCACCTGAGGAAGATTAACCGCCTGTGCCTGAGTAATATTTCCGGGAACTGAAACCAGCGTAATCTTTCGCTTTCCTTCAGGCACTTGATTTTCGAGAACAAAATTCCGGGGAGATGGAAAGGAAATCATATTGGACCGAAGAAACCGGCCAGCTTCGTTTTCGCCATCTTTCAGGTACAAATCGTCGTAATCCCAGAAGAACATCGCCCGTTGCTGTTTTTCGAGCATCTTGAAAATAGCTTTCTCACACTCATTCAAGGCATTAAATCCGATGAAGACATACTTCCCGGCACGCAGCTCCGACAACTGCCGGTCAGTCATAGCTTCAGCCACTTGGCGATAAACCATTCCTGAATAAGCTATATTTCCCTGCTTCAGAACTTCACGGAACCGGTGATAAATGGCGGCCAGTTTGATCCAGATGCCGATGAATTTTTCTTTGTTGAACGAATGTGGCACCTTATCCAGATTACCCCAAAACTCATCGATAGCCCGTTTTTGTTCTTCGGTCAGATATTCAAACTGATTTTCAAGCTCCTTCAGATCTGAGATATTCCGAAACAGATCATCGGCGTTCAGCAGGTATTTATCAATGTCATCAAAGTCAGCCAATAAGATTTCTCCCCAGAAGAAAAACTCATCCAACGGTTCCTGATGACCGGTTTCTTTGCTGTAAACTTCCTGAAGTTTGAGTACCAGCGAAACCGGATCGGCCAATTGCAAATCTGTCAGGGAAGAAATCAACTCGTTGATGGTAATGATTTCAGGCGAAAGCATGGGCTTATCCAGCAGTTCATTCAGATAAGCAGTAAAAAAAACACCGGCCCTCCTACCCGGAAAAACCAGACAGAATTCACTTAGCTCCGTCCGGTGATTGATATATAGATAGTTGGCTACCTGTTTTAAAAATGGGTTCATCCTCGGCAAAATCAATTTTTTGTGATCAATAACCGGCATTAAAGGTAAACTAAATCCCTTCTTTTCGGAAAGGAAAACGCTTGGCAATGATTAAACCAATCAATTTTTGTAATTTGGAGTTGACTTAATCGCGTTTGCTGCATTTGACATTTTAAGAAATGGTACACGTTTTGTGAAACTGAAAATTAACCATACAGCAACAGATCCGATGCAAAAGGGCACAACCAATAACACAAAAATTGCATCTAACACAAACAAACTTTAATAACAAGCAAAAATGAAAACAAAAATTTTAGGTCTGATCATTGCCATGCTACCCATATGGGCCATGAGCCAGGAAACATCAACTGGGAAAGAAACTCCTTACATTGAAGTAGTTGGAACAAGTGAAATGGAAATCGTCCCGGATCAGGTTTATATTTCGTTTACCCTGAAAGAACGGTTTGAAGGGAAGAATAAAATAGCGATTGAAGATCAGGAAAAAGACCTGAAGAAAAAATTACTCAAGCTCAACATCGATCTGAATGACTTGCAGTTGGCCGATGCGAACTCCGACTATATCATCATCAAGAAGAAAAAGAAAGATGTAATTGCGTCAAAAAACTATCTACTCAAAGTCACTTCCACATCAACACTAGACAAGGTTTTTGAAGTACTCGATGAAATTGATGCCTTTAATGCCAAAATTCAGCGTGTTGATCATTCTGAAATTCAGAAATTCAAAAAAGAGGTAAAGATTAAGGCCCTTCAGGATGCCAGGGAAAAGGCAGGCTACCTGCTTGCCGGGATTGGCGAAACCCTCGGAAAGCCTTTATTTATTCAGGAACGCGAAACCTTCGACGAAATCCAACCTCTGCGAAATTCGATGATGATGGCCATGAAAGTAGCCGATGCAGCCGAAGGTCAGGAAGAAGAACTGCCGGAAATATCGTTTCAGAAGATTAAACTAAAATACTCGGTTTTCGCCCGGTTTGCTATTAAATAACGACCGAAATGAACGCCGGAATGTCTGTTCCTCAGCATTGCCAATACAATTTAAGGATTATTTTTTGAAGCCATGCGTCAGAGAATTATCGGTTTGATGTAATTTCGCGACCTATTTTTAAAACAATAGGTTTATGAATTTGAAAGGATTACTCACGATAATCATGCTGATAATGTCTAACTCGTTCATGACACTAGCATGGTATGGTCACCTGAAATTTGCTGAAATGAAATGGTTCAGCAAACTCGGTATCGTTGCAATTGTATTGATTAGCTGGGGAATAGCCCTTTTTGAGTACATGTTCCAGGTCCCAGCCAACCGCCTGGGATACAAGGAAAATGGAGGTCCCTTCTCCTTGATTGAATTGAAAGTCATTCAGGAAGTAATTACCCTGCTCGTTTTTACCATTTTCTCGCTGGTACTTTTTAAGAACGAGAATTTCAGGTACAATCACCTGGTTGGCTTTGTCTTCCTGATACTTGCCGTTTATTTTATTTTCAAAAAATAGGAGCACGAACGATCTTCATTTCAAAAGACCTAAGAGAAATTGTTAGTTCTTTCCATTTTTCTCCCTGTTTGAATAAAACTGCTGAAGGATTGATCCATCGTTAGCTTCTTTTGAAAGCGATTCGATGGTGTTGGGCGGAATGTCGCACAAATCAAGCGCAATCAGGCCGTCGAGGCAATTGTTGAATTTCGGATCGACATTAAACCCGATGATTTTCGCGTTCAGTTTGATGTATTTTTTCAAAAGAACGGGCAAGCCTGAATTCAGTTCATCCACATCACCAATAAACTTATCCAGCGAGTTGATATCGTTATCCATTGTTTGCATAACGATATTCAGATTGGGATCAACAGTTTTAAACTTGTACGAATTACGCGGTGTGATGCTTTTTGCCAATTTCCAGTCGAAATGATGTTCCATGATAAACCGGATGATCATCTCTTTTGAGGTAGTCGAGTAATCGTCGCTTACACTGACAGGCCCCATCAAATAACGGTATTCCGGATTTTTAAGCAGGAAATACAGGATTCCTTTCCAAAGAAGAAACAAAGGCATGGGCTTTCGCTGGTATTCACTGATCACGAAAGAGCGCCCCAGTTCCATCGTTTGTTTGAGCATATCCTGAAGATCGTCCTTTATTTTAAACAAGCTCTGGATATAAAAACCGCGAACACCATATTTGTGCATAATCTCAGCCCCTTTACCAATGCGGTAAGCGCCAACAATCATCTGAGTTTCAGTATCCCAGATAAACATCTGATTATAATACAAGTCAAACTCATCCAGGTCAATAGCACGATTGGTCCCCTCTCCTACCTGACGAAAGGTTACTTCACGAAGGCGTCCGATCTCAAGAAGGATATTGGGAATCAGTTTCGACGGCGCACAATAAACCGTATAATTTTTCAGCTTAAACAAAAGCGATTCAGCCCCCAGTTCCTGAAGTTCCTGCATTATCTTTTCATGCGGCACCGGATCGGCAACCGGTTCAATGCGCTGCTGACGCTTGAGAGAATAGCTAAAGAATCTCTTGACTTCAATCTTCGAGCACAACAAATAAGTTTTAGCACGTAAATACCTGCCATACTGATAGATATCCGAAAATTTATCCTGCTCACCAACCGATACTGGCAAGCCAATCCTGATTTTAACCGGCTTCCGGTGCTGATACATAATTTCAGTCGGAAGTTTCACACTCATCAACGAAGGAAGAATGTTCCCCATAAGGTAAAATAACCGGCTGTTGTTCCCCTGGAAATGCACCGGGACAACCGGAACTTTCTGTTGCTTGATGAATTTAAGCGTATTGTATTGCCATTGATTATCAGAAAGCACCCCCAAATCATCAAATTGTGAAACATCGCCAGCAGGAAAAAGACAAAGGATTCCACCATTCTGAAGATGTTCGGAAGCTTTCTTCTGCCCGTGAACAGAGGCCCGTTTATCTGCTTTTTTCGAAAACGGGTCATCCTCTTTCAGGAAAAACTCAGCTATCGGATCGATTTTTTGAAGCAATTGAGTGGATACTATTTTGATATCCGACCGGATCTGGCTCAGCATCCTGATCAGCAAAATACTTTCTAAACCGCCAAATGGATGGTTACACACCACGATGGCAGCCCCTGATTTAGGTATTCGTTTCTGAAGTTCCTCCTGATCAAATAAATAATTGATTTTTAACACCTTCAAAAGTTCATCAATAAACTCAAGTCCCTTCTTGTCGCCAATCTGGTTGTAAACCCGGTTCAATTTGTCGAAACGCAGCAAAAGCATCAGGAAACGGGCAAAATGTTCACCACCAATAAAACTTAACTTCGGATTGGCTTTCAGGATGTCTTTCGGTCTAAAAAGTTCCATATTTTTGAGAAAAATAAGTTCATTCCTAAAAAAGAAGCTTTTACAGCCTCCTAAAATGGATGTCGCAAAACAAAACCGACACCCAAAAAGAATTCTTAAAAATGAACATTTTTTTTGGTCATTTGTAAATGCTTTAGCTTAATTCGCATAAAAATTTCAAAAATTGAATATTCTATTCCAAAAATACGACATCAATCAATGGTTGCCCACCACTAAAAAGGAAGTTGAATTAAGGGGCTGGGACAGCCTTGACGTCATTCTTTTTACCGGCGATGCGTATGTTGACCATCCCTCGTTCGGAGCCGCAGTTATTGGCCGTATACTTGAAGCTGAAGGACTTAAAGTGGCAATTGTACCTCAGCCGAACTGGCAGGACGATCTCCGTGATTTTAAAAAGCTTGGTACCCCCAACCTTTTCTTTGCAGTGACCTCCGGGAACATGGATTCGATGGTGAACCATTACACGGCCAACAAGCGAAAACGCTCGAACGACGCCTACACACCGGGAGGAAGGCCCGGCCAACGGCCCGATTATGCAACAACGGTTTATTGCAATATCCTTAAAGAATTATTTCCGGAAGTTCCGGTGATTATTGGCGGTATCGAGGCTTCTCTCCGCCGTGTAACTCATTACGATTACTGGAGCGATAAGCTAAAACCTTCAATTCTGGTTGACTCAAAAGCCGATATGCTCTTTTATGGTATGGGAGAAAAGTCAATCCAGGAATACTGCAGGCTTCTTCAAAAGGGAATTCCTCCGCAAAAGATAACCAACATTCCGCAGACAGCCTTTCTGGTTCAAAAAGGAGAAAACTACAGTTCAAATAAAAAGTGGGACTGCATCAAACTGTTCTCCTTCGAAGAATGTCTGGCCGACAAGAAGAAATATGCCCAAAACTTCAGGTATATAGAGGAGGAATCAAACAAAATGGAAGCCAGCGTAATTATTCAGGACACTGGCAATCAGCAAATTGTTGTCAACCCGCCCTGGCCCCCGCTGGAAGAAAATGAAATTGACCGGTTTTACGACCTGCCATATACCCGTTTGCCCCATCCGAAATACAAGAACAAAGAAGAAATTCCGGCCTACAACATGATCAGGCATTCGGTTAACATTCACCGAGGATGTTTTGGCGGCTGTACCTTCTGTACAATTTCAGCACATCAGGGCAAATTCATTTCAAGCCGGTCAGAAGAGTCGATTCTCAAAGAAATTGACAAACTGGTCATGATGCCTGACTTCAAAGGGTATATATCCGATCTCGGTGGACCTTCGGCCAACATGTACAAAATGAAAGGCATTCAGGAAGAAATTTGCCACAAATGCAAACGCCCGTCATGCGTGTTCCCCGATGTTTGCAAAAACCTGAATATCGACCACCAACCGTTGCTGGATCTTTATCGCAAAGTTCGTCAGCACCCCGACGTCAAAAAGGCCTTCATCGGCAGCGGCATCCGTTACGACCTGATCCTAAAGGAAACCAACAATCCGAAGGTCAATAAAAACAACATGGAGTACCTGCGCGAGGTGATCAAACACCATGTGTCAGGAAGGCTGAAGGTTGCCCCTGAACACACTTCAGATCAGGTTCTTGAACTGATGCGAAAACCTTCGTTCAAGCTTTTCCATAAACTGAATGCCATATTTAAAGCCATCAATAAAGAGGAAGGATTGAACCAGCAGTTGATTCCCTATTTCATTTCGAGCCACCCGGGCAGCGAAAACATTGACATGGCCAGTCTGGCAGTCGAAACGAAGAATCTCGATTTCAAACTCGAACAGGTTCAGGATTTTACCCCAACACCGATGACTCTGGCCACCGTGATGTACTATTCGGGATACCATCCATACACGATGCAAAAAGTATTCACAGCTAAAAGCCAGAAAGAAAAGCTGGCCCAGCGCAAATACTTTTTCTGGTACGAGCGAGAATTCCATCAGGAAATAAAAAATGAACTCATCCGCCTGAACCGCAAAGACTTGCTCGACAAACTATTCGGTTCAGCAAAAAAAGAAAATAAACCCGCCCGAAAACGATAAAACGATCTTCAGCCATCATGCAAAAAATAAAAACAATAGTCTTATTTACAACTATATATTTGCTCAGCTCTTGTGCCGAACTGACCCAAATAGCACAAACTGTTGCCAATCAGAATCTGCCATTAACCAATACCGAAATTATTGCCGGGTTGAAAGAGGCTCTTTTGGTCGGAACCGACAGCTCGGTAACCCGGCTATCGGCCATCGATGGCTACTTGAAAGATCAGGCTGCTAAAATTTTGCTTCCGCCCGAAGCAAAGACCATTACTGAACATCTTTCGAAACTTCCGGGTGGTGCAAAACTGGTTGATGATGTAATTACCCGGATAAACCGCGCTGCCGAAGATGCCGCCAAAGGGGCTAAGCCAATCTTTGTAAACAGCATACGCGAAATGACTCTTTCCGACGGGCTTCAAATCCTGAAAGGCCCTGACAATGCGGCAACCCAATATTTCAAATCAAAAACCTATAATCAACTGGGTGAATTATACCGGCCAAAAATCAAGGAATCGCTAAACAAAGACCTGATTGCAGGTATCTCTACGCAACAATCGTGGGATGAGCTAACCAGCCGATGGAATAAAATAGCCGGCTCTCCAGTCGGACAGGTGGCCGGATTGAAAACCGTAAATGTCAAACTCGAGGATTATCTTTTGCAGCAAGCGCTAAACGGCATGTTCCTGAAAATTGAGGAACGTGAAAAGGATATCCGCACCAATGCAAATGCCCGGGTAACAACATTGTTGAAAAGAGTGTTTGGCAATCAGAATCTGGCTAATTAGCAGGAAATCACTCTTAGAAATATTACCTGTAAAGCCTTCCCTGCCAGGTATTTTTCTTTTCAAGGAGTTTTTCGAGTTTGGCCGTGAACTCAAAATTCTTCAATCCCCATCTGGGTGCAATCAACAGTTTATCAGGAGCTTCACTCACATAGCGTTCAACAACAATTGCCGGATTTAGCAACTCTAAATATTTAACAATCAACGACAAATACTCATCCACAGTAAACATCCTGAATTTTTCAGGATCCTGAAGGTATTCCTTGTGAAGACGAGTTCCCTTATGTATCTGAAGCTGATGAAGTTTCAGGTTTTCGACTGGCACTTGCGAAATAATCCGGGCCTGTTCCAACCAGTCTTTTTCTGTTTCTCCGGGTAAACCCAGAATCAGGTGAGCACAATTATGAATCCCCCGCCGGTAAGTTTCTTCCAATGCCCAGACCGATTCTTCAAAACTGTGTCTGCGGTTCATTTGGTCGAGGCTTGAGTTTAAGTGCGATTCAACTCCAAATTCAACCATCACATAATGGTTCTTTGCCAATTCCTGGAGATAATCCAGGATCTCAGCATTTACACAATCGGGGCGAGTAGCAATCACCAACCCGATAACATCCTGATGCGACAAAGCCTCCTCATACAATATCCGAAGGTTCTCGACCGGAGCATAAGTATTACTGTAGGCCTGAAAAAATGCAAGATATTTCATCGAAACATATTTCCGGGAAAAGAATTCTATTCCTTCATTAAGTTGGGTTGTAATACTTTTCTCCAGGTTACAGTAGGCAGGCTTGAAGGTCTGGTTGTTACAATAGGAACACCCTCCGGTACCTTTCGAGCCATCACGATTGGGACAAGAAAAACCTGCATCAATCGAGATTTTTTGAACCCGTCCTTTAAATTTCTTCCGAAAATACCCTGAAAAATCATTGTAACGTTTATCGCTTTTCCACAGAAATTGGCTCATCCAAATTTGATTAAAAAAACAGGCGACAAAAGTAGCCCAATTTCTCAGCTTTTACCACCAAACTATAAACGGTTGGTCAAAAAATAACGTCGTTACGACACTAAAACAGCTCTTCACCTGATTTTGTACTTAACAAGAAAATGAGATTTTCTTTTCACAACACAAACAATAGACACAACAACACGCTAACATTCAAATCCTTACACAGACAAGATATTAACAAAACTGTTAAAAACCAGTTTAAAACTTTTCAGAAGGAATAAGCATCAATCGATCATTTCTTCAAACCGAATTTTTAATTTTAAAAAACACAAAATGCCGCCATGTTAAAGACTGAAGATATCAGCCATATTACGGCCCGGGGAAGCCACCCTGATACTGTCAGGAAACAACTCGAAAACTTCGCTAAAGGGTTTCCTTTCCTCAAAATCAACGAAGCAGCCAGCATCCACAAAGGAATCATAAAATTGGATGACAGCGAGTTAACGAAATACATTTCTGTTTTTGAAAACAAAATTTCAGAAGGATTGTCCCCATTGAAATTTGTTCCGGCTTCAGGTGCCGCCAGCCGAATGTTTCAATCGTTGTTTTCTGCCTTGGATGAACTTAAAAGAGGAACAGATCCATCTACCATAACCAACAACGGTGAAGTTTCCATCTTCCTGCAACAGATCAGCCAGTTCGCTTTCTTCGACGATTTAAAACAAATCGTGTCTGCTCAAAATCAGGACCTACAGGAAATATCGGCCCAGGACTTGCTGGAATGGGTGCTATGGCCCAAAGGACTGAATTACGGTTATCTGCCCAAAGGACTGCTCAAATTCCACCGTTATTCCGGGGAATGCCGCACCTCAATGGAAGAACACTTCGTAGAAGGAGCATTCTATTCAAAAAACAAACAGGGAATTGTAAAATTACATTTTGCGGTTTCACCCGAACATCAGCCTGCTTTTGAAAAACATGTTGCCGAGATAAAACCCAAATACGAAAAATTATTCGGAGTTAGCTACCGGGTTCATTTCTCGCAGCAAAAACCTGGAACCGACACCATTGCTGTAACTCAGGAAAACCTGCCATTCCGGAATGACGACGGCTCTTTGTTATTCAGGCCTGCCGGCCATGGAGCTCTGCTCGAAAACCTGAACGAACTCGACGCGGATCTCATTTTCATCAAGAACATTGACAACGTGGTACCCGATGTGTTGAAAAAGACAACGATCGACTACAAAAAAGCCCTTGCAGGTGTATTACTTGAAATTCAGGAACAGCTATTTTACTATCAGAAAATGCTAAAAACGCACCATTACAACACACTCGACAGTGCCTTCTATGCCGAAGCAGCAGATTATCTTGAAAATATTCTGAACGTAATACCTCCGCAAAAATCATTTTTCAGCGAAAAAGAAGAAATGCACAGATATCTCTGCAAGAAATTCGACCGTCCTTTGCGGGTTTGCGGAATGGTCAAAAATCAGGGAGAACCTGGTGGCGGCCCGTTTTTCGCACAAAACAGCGATGGTTCAGTTTCATTGCAGATAGCAGAAAGTTTACAGATTGATTTTAACGACACGGAGCAAACGGCCATTGCCCGAAATGCCAGCTACTTTAATCCGGTTGATCTGGTTTGTGCCGTTCACGACTATGCCGGAGTAAAATACGATCTCAGTGATTTCACCGACCCTGAAACCGGTTTTATATCCACCAAATCAAAGGATGGGAAAAAGCTGAGAGCCCAGGAATTGCCGGGGCTTTGGAACGGATCAATGTCAGACTGGAACACCCTCTTTGTGGAAGTGCCAATTGAAACCTTTAATCCGGTAAAGACCATTAACGACCTGTTGCGAAAAGAGCATCAGGCCAACTGAGTCTATTTGAAAAGTATTCTTAAATTTGCAACTTCTTAATGAAAAGGATATGAACGAAGACGCCAGAGATAATTTCGATGAAGATGACTTTGATGAGGCCGTCGCACGTTTCACTAAAATGCTTAATACCAACACGTCGAAGTATTTCGATGTGTATGAAGTAGAAGGCATTGTTGACCATTTTCTGGAAGATGGACGAATTAAACTCGCACGAAGAGCCGTAGAAACGGGACTTCAGTTACACCCTGCTTCCATATCAATTAAAATCCGGCAGGCACAGGTTTTGATGCACGAAGGGAAACTGGAAGAATGTCTCGACTTGCTGAACATGACCGAACAGATTGAAACAACCAATCCGGATATTCTTCTTACCAAAGGTGCGGTTTATAACCTGCTTGGGGACGTGAAGAAAGCTGTTGAAACCTACGAAAAAGCCCTTGAAATGCCGATTGACGACATCGACGAAACCTATTACAACATCGGCATATCTTTTGGGCAGGCCGGTGAAACCCATCTGGCGATCAAATACCTCGAAAAAGCGCATCATATCAACCCCAAAAACGAAATCGTTCTTTACGAATTGGGCTATTACTACGACCGTGATTCGCAATTCGAAAACAGCATTGAGTACTACAACAAATATCTCGATATCGACCCTTTCAACCATTCGGTGTGGTACAACATCGGAATTACCTACAACCGAATTGGGATGTTCGAGAAAGCCATAGAGGCCTACGACTATGCCCTTGTTCTGAATGAAGATTTTCTTCATGCTCATTTCAACAAAGCCAATGCGCTGGCAAACAGCAGCCAGTTCGAAAAGGCTATTGATTGTTACATCGAATACCTGAAACTCGACAAGGAAAACGACGATGCCTATTGTTATCTGGCTGAATGTTACCTCAATATAGAACGCTACCCCGAAGCACTTGAAAATTACCGAAAGGCTATTAACCTGAACAAAAGTAATTCGAGCGCATGGTACGGTTCAGGACTAATTATGTGGTCGGAAGGACAATTAACCGAAGCTCAGGCATTTTTCAAAAAAGCCATTGAACTTGAAGATGATAATTCCGATTTTTGGGCCATGGATGCCAAGGTGCACGCCGAACTCAACGAATTGAAAGAGGCAGTTTCTTCATTTGAAATGGCTACCATGCTTGAACCCGAAAATGTCGACAACTGGCTCTCCTATTCCGAAATGTACTATGACATTAACGATACTGACCGGGCTATCCAGGTGCTAAAAGCTGCAAGCAAAATCAATAAAGCAAACGCCGATCTCAACTATCGTTTAACGGCTTACCTGCTCGATAAAAACGAAGAACTCGAAGCTGCATGTCACTTCGAAAAAGCCCTTAAAATTGATTACAGCAAACAGGATGAGCTGTTTGAATTTTATCCGGCAGCCTCAAAAATCGAATCAATAAAGAAACTTATTTCTCAATACCAACCAATGAAATTCTAAGCCAATGAATATTCAATTGCCTTACATGCCCGAACGTCCGGCCAAGCCCCGCGAAAGCGGATTAACAATGGTCATGGACAAAGGGTTAAGTCTGCGCGAAGCAGAAGACTTATGTGATATTTCCGCACCGTATTGTGATCTGATTAAATTAGGATTTGGGACTTCTGTCATTACCAATCGACTGAAAGACAAGATAAAACTATATAAATCAGCCGGTCTTAAACCTTATTTTGGAGGAACCCTTTTCGAAGCATTTATTGTTCGCGGAATGTTCGATGAATACCTGCGTTACCTCGAAGAATTCGAAATGGATTTAGTTGAGGTTTCTGACGGAGTGATGGAATTAGACCATGACCTGAAATGCGAATACATCTCAAAGCTGAGTAAAAACTATACAGTTTTGTCAGAAGTGGGAACCAAACTGAAAGGAAGAGAAATCTCGAATGAAAAATGGATTTCATTCATGCAATCAGAATTACAGGCAGGTTCCTGGAAAGTCATTGCAGAGGCCCGCGAAAGCGGAAATATGGGAATTTACAACGACGATGGTTCTGCCAATGCTGAATTGATTGCAGGCATCCAGAAAGCGGTAAATGCAGATTCAATCCTCTGGGAGGCTCCTCTGAAAAATCAACAGGTATGGTTTATTAAACTTCTGGGAGCCAATGTGAACCTTGGAAATATTGCCACCAACGAAATCATTCCGCTCGAAACACTTCGGCTTGGTCTTCGTGGCGACACGTTGCTTTCATTCCTGCCTTAAAGAACATTCGTTAATAACTCATAAAGGTGGCTCATTAAAAGTCACCTTTTTACTTTAAATCAATTGAAATGAATCCAACACTTCTGGTTGTCGATATCCAAAATGACTATTTCCCAAAAGGAAAAATGAAACTGGTCGGTATGGTAAAAGCCAGTGAAAATGCCCGAAAAATACTTAACGTTTTCAGAAACAAAAAATGGCCGGTTGTCTTTATTCAACACCTTTCAACCAGGCCTGATGCCACTTTCTTTTTACCTAATACCCCCGGAGCCGAAATTCATAAAGCAGTCAGGCCTCTAGAAAATGAAACGGTCATTGTTAAGCATTTCCCAAATAGTTTCAGGAACACCAACCTGCACCAACATTTGCAGGCAACGCAGTGTTCTGATCTGGTTATTTGCGGGGCTATGAGCCACATGTGTATCGACACCACGACAAGGGCTGCCACCGATTTAGGCTACAAATGTCAATTGATTTACGACTCGTGTGCTACCCGCGACCTGGTATTTAACAATCATACAGTAAGTGCATCCGATGTCCATGCAGCATACATGGCAGCACTGAATGGCATGTTCGCCCAGGTTATTTCAACCGAACAATTCATCATCTCAAGCCAGTCAAAGTGAATTGAATAAAAAAAACCCGCCGGATAAGGTGAGAGGTAATTTTCCGGCGGGGGTTAATAAATTTATAGCTTCAAAAGTAAGTAAAATTTCAAATCTAAAGGTAGCTCTTGACAGACTTTCCCCAACGATTAAATGGCACCAAATTTACTGAATAGAAATCAACAATACACGTCAATACATTGAAAATAAACATCCTAAAAGAAGAAAAAAAAAAAAAAACATCACACTTTTAGCAATGAAACCAATTCTCCGAAATTCACTCTTAATCATTTTACTTCTTTCCGTTTTCACCGGCTTTGCCCAGGAAGAAACGACATTGGTAAAACTTGCAGAAACTGTTCCTTCATTTGAGTTTGAGAAAAGCCCCGGCCAAAAAATCAATATTACTGATCTAAAAGGGAAAACCGTTTTAATCACCTTCTTTGCAACCTGGTGTGGCCCCTGTCGCAAGGAACTTCCTTATATACAATCGGATATATACAACAAGTACAAAGACAATCCGAACTTCGAAGTTCTTATTTTTGGCCGCCAGCACACATGGACAGAAGTGAAAAAATTTGCGAACGACAACAAATTTACCATGCCGTTTTATCCGGATCCGGAGCGCCTGATATACTCAAAGTTTGCCACTCAGTTTATACCACGCAATTTTCTGATTTCTCCTGAAGGGAAAATACTTTTCAGTTCGATAGGTTTTGAGGACAAAGATCTTAGCGCACTTAAGGAATTGATAGACAAGCAACTCGGCAAGAAATAAAAGTCCATAGTTATAGAAAGAAGAATCGCGCAGGAGTTCTTAACCAGCGATCTTCTTTCTACATGATCGATCAGAACCCGTTATTTTACGGCAATCGTTTCAATTTCAATTAAAACACCCAAGGGAAGTTCCTTAACCGCAAAAGCAGCCCTGGCTGGCGGATTCTCTGAAAAGTACCTTCCATAGATCTCATTCATGGCTTTAAAATTGACCATATCGCTTAACAGACAAGTCGATTTTACAACGTCAGAGTAATCATATCCTGCTTCATTCAATATCGCACCAATATTTTTCAGAACTTGTTCGGTCTGCTCCTGAATTCCTCCTTCTACAATTTTCGAAGTTGTGGGATCTAAAGGAATCTGCCCGGAAACATATAGAGTTCCGCCAGCTTCAACAGCTTGGCTATAAGGACCTATTGCGGCAGGCGCCTGACTGGTTTTAATGATTCGTTTCATTTTGCATTATATTAAAATATTCACTGCTATCCATGTTTCTCTGACAAATAACGTTCGGCATCAATGGCTGCCATACATCCCGATCCTGCTGCAGTCACTGCCTGCCGATAAATTGGATCCTGAACATCACCACAGGCAAAAACGCCTGGAACGTTAGTTTTTGAGGATCCAGGAATGGTTTTTATATATCCAACCTCATCAGTATCAATATAGTCTTTCACGAAATCGGAATTTGGCTTATGACCAATTGCAAGAAAGAATCCATCAATTTTAATGGTGAGTTCCTCTTCCTCTGGAGTACCTTTCTTTTTCAATAACACAGCTCCTTCAACCACACCATCGCCAAAAAGTCCTTTCGTTTGATGTTCCCACAAAACTTCAATGTTTTTCGTCCGAAATACCCGTTCCTGCATCACTTTCGTAGCACGAAGCTCATTTCGCCTGACAATCATATAAACTTTGTTGGCAAGACCGGCCAGATAAATGGCTTCTTCAGCGGCAGTATCGCCACCTCCAACAACTGCAATATCTCGTCCCCGATAGAAAAAGCCATCACAGGTAGCACAGGCAGAAACTCCACCTCCCGCATATTTTTTCTCATCTTCCAAACCAAGGTATTTGGCCGTGGCCCCTGTAGCTATTATAACAACTTCCGATTCAATAACTTTACCTCCATCAATCCAAACTTGGTGAACAGCTCCAGAAAAATCAACTTTGGTAGCCAGTCCCCAGCGTATATCAGTTCCAAACCGAAGAGCCTGCGCCTTTAAATCTTCCATCAAAACGGGTCCAGTTACTCCTTGCGGATATCCGGGGAAATTTTCGACTTCGGTGGTTGTCGTTAGCTGCCCACCGGGTTGAAGGCCTTCATATAATACAGGACTCAGATTTGCCCTGGCTGCATATATAGCAGCCGTATAACCGGCAGGACCAGATCCGATAATAAGACATTTTACTTTTTCAGTTTCGGCTGACGTATTTGCGTTATTGCCATTTGCATTGTCGATGTTCAATGGTTTAAACATATCTTGAAATTTTTATTTTATGCCAAAGTTATAAAACCTCTTCTCTGTAGCAACAAAGTCATTATCGATAATCCTTATTCATTCATAGACAAAATTGAAATCGAAATCTATACGTATAAATACCTATTAACCAAACACATTTCCGGGATAATTTTAAATACAAACATAATATCTAGAAAATTCCAAAATTCTCTCTGGTAAAAATTACCATTACCAAAATGCTGATTTACATTGGATTACAAACAAAATGCTTTATAACACAGAACTAAAAAGGTAACTTTTATCATCTTTTTGATGTAAACAAGAATGAGCAAAACTATAACTCTATGAAAGCGCGCAAAAGGATCTTAAACATCAGGAAACAATCAAGGATTGGAAATTCCAGAGAGAATGTATGGTATTCAAGTGAAGAAAGCCTTGAAAGACAATCGCCCGTTTCCGAAAGAAAATCATGGAGGACTGATCATTTAAGCATTTTAAGCGAAGATTATGACCGCTTCTCTTTAGATTATTCGGAAAGAAGCAAAAATAAAAAGGAATGCCCTTTTGTTGTAGATTGGCAAATGAATGATACTTTCTGATCATGAAGCCTCATTTTGAATTCGAAACATGCAATCAACCCATCTAAGCATAGCTGCTTAATCAGTTATCTGAGATTATAGAAACGATCCTCAACACCTTGTTTTAGTTGTCTATATTTAGTTTATCCAATCGTAAAATTGTAGATTTTGTCAAAGTGGGCACAAACACGAGCCCACTTTTTTTATGATTCATTCCCCTTGTACTGGTTAAACAACAGTAAAACTACAAGTTATCAAACCTACTTACCTAAACGTTTTTCATGTCAGGTTTATTGAAAAAAAACTACTTGTTTTTTTGCATAAGTAAAGAAGATAGCTACTTTTGCAACCACAAAAGTTCGGGGCGTAGCGCAGCCTGGTAGCGTATCCGTCTGGGGGGCGGGGGGTCGCAAGTTCAAATCTTGTCGCCCCGACTGAAGAAAAGGGTTAAACTTAAGAGTTGACCCTTTTTTTATTTGATATTGGAAGATAATTCACTTTCTTGTTCTTATATAAGTAACGGTTTTGGGCTCTTTGTTCTCGGTCATCGTTGTTTCAGCAAACATATCCGGAGTTATAAAAACACCTTCACATTTCCACGAGACCTTTTTAGGATTGGATAAATCATATTGCGTAATCTCATAATTGTCAGAGGATAGGAACCGACGGCTTAAAATGTGTAGATCATTACCTTTGACCATTTCTGCCAGAAAATATTTATCTGCACTTTTATCGTATCCCATAAGAATTTTGGATTCCTGAACCGTTTTTCCGTTAATAACAATCCTAACATTGCCTTCCAATCCTGTTGTTCCATAAGATTTCACATCCACAAAAAGAGCCGAATCCATCCCCATATCGCATTTCCAGGAGCCCACAAATTGCTTCATTAACTCAACCTGATTGAGTGTTGTTTGAGTGTTTTGAGCCTGCAACAAGCCGTCTGTACAGATCAAAAAGAATACAGTAAATACAGTTATCAAATAAATATTTTTCATCACATTGAATGCTAAATGATTAAAATGAGAACTGCCTGCAATTTTTTGATAAAATCAAATTTTTCTTATCTATTTCACCTTTATATAATTTTCAGAATTAACAGTTTTACCATCTGACAACCAATTAAACACCAATGAATCAGATGACTTAAATTCACCTTCCATCTGGTGAGCTGCCTTCTTGGGATTAGAAATATCACTATACTTAATCATTACAAACTTGCTGTCAGAAACAAACCAGATTGCAGAAATCTGCATGTCCACTGCTTCCGGCAAATAAAATATGATGTATTTATCAACCCGTTCGTTATACCCCCATAGGATTTTAGCTCGTAAAAGGATATTCCCTTTTACAACACACTTGTGATCAATTTCAAGGCCAGTTCCGTAAGGCTTAAAATCATAAAATTTAGTGGTGTCTTTAGCATCAGCAGAAGTCCACGAGCCTATAAACTGCTTCATTGATTCAACCTGATTGAGCGTTGGTTGTGTAGGCTGCTCCGGTATTCCATTTGAATAAATCATCAGGGAAACCGTCATTATAACTGTCAAATGAAAAATTTTCATCACCCTGAATATTAAACAATTAATACACGAACTATTTATAATGAACTACTATGTTGTACGAAATAATTAAAACAAAGTCATATAAATATCAGGCACTTTCTATCAAATAATTTCCATGTAATTGCCTGATAACTTGTGTAGATGTTAACACACCAGTAAATGCACCGTCAGAATAAGAACCTAAAAAACAGAAGGATTCAAGGCTGACCTTGAATCCTTCTGCTAAAGCATTTTTCCATTAAAACACGAAATACCTCATAATTAGTCGTTTGAGTTTCTGGGATCATACAATTGTGGAAGCCAAACTTTAAAATGAGGATGCCCTTCTTTGGTATTACCTGCCGAAGCATAGTCGCAAAGTGTGATCGGAACCGGTTTGCTCCCTCCTTCTGAGTATGATTCCGGCACGAATGATGCCTGGAATTCCATCCAGATCTCCGGATTTTTCTGTTCGACGGGCTGAAGTTCAATATAGCCATCTTTATCTTCCATCGGTTTGATTACCGATTCAAGAGCAGTTTCAGACGACAAACGTGCATCGCGCGATAAAACGACCGGACCACGAACTATGGCTATATTTTTCGGAAATTCGCCAAGCGACAAAACCCTTCCCCGCATATCCAATGTCAGCTCGATAGCATCACCGGTTTTCCATTTACGTTCAATTTTCACATACTGTCCGGGAACAATATTACCAATAGCTTCTCCATTTACCAGAAGAGATGATTTTTGGCTCCAATGAGGTATCCTGACCATAACGGCCATATTTTCAGTATTTTGAAGTTGCACTTTCATTTGGATTTTTCCGGAAACCGGATAATCTGTTGCCTGAATCAGTTCAATTTTCTGTTTGCCTGGAGTTTGCAACGTATAAGTTCCAGCGGCAAAAAAGTTGACCTGAAGCCCTTCTTTAGATGACATTACCGTAGTTAACGGGAATGTAAATAAACCACGAGGACCACTAGCTACACAGCAATTCAGTCCCATGCCACATTGCTCAGTCCCTTCGAGCCGCTGACCTGCAAGCGGGGTGTATTTTGCCCAATCGGAACCATCAGCTTTCATTGCTCCCAGCAGGGCATTGTAAAAAGCCTGTTCGATAGCATCGGCATATTTTGCATCGCCGGTTAAACGCAGCAGTTGCTGACAAAGCTTGATCCAGGTAGCTGTAACACATGTTTCCTGATAGTGCGTAATTGGCAAGGTTTGCAACTTTTGCCCTCCAAACCACACTTCCATGGAAGAACCTGATCCGGCAACATTAATTTCAGTATCGTGGATACTCTGCCATGTCTTTTCGACGGCATCCCGGTAAATGTCTTTTCCGGTAAGACGGTATAATTCCAGCAAACCTTCGTAACATGACATCATTTCATAAGCTTTCTGACCCTGTTCCCAGCCGTACCAGCTATTTTGGGGTTTCGGGAAACGTTTTGCAACATCAACATCCGCTTTCGATATGAGTTGTGGCCCATCGGAAGTTTCCCATTGACGAACAATTTCTTCGGCAAAGTCGAGGTATTTTTTATTGCCGGTACGGCCATAAAGCAGACAAATGGGCTCCAACACGGAACTAGCTGCCATTCCCCGGTGATTGCCCATTTTAACGATCAGGGCATTGCGGTCTTTCAACTCGTTTATCAGGTGATCGGCTACTTTGCCAGCAGCTTTCAGCGATTTCGAGTCTTTGGTGAGGTCGTAATAAGCCAGCAGACCCAACATACAATATTTGCGGCCCCAGATATCCCAGGCCGCCAGATGTTTATCATCGGCATAATTTCCGATATAGCCATCCGAAGTTTGAGTCGAGATCAATCCTTCGACGGCTTTATCGAGTACCTTTCTGAGCTCAGGTTCCGGGCGGTAACGGTAGGCCAACACGGCGGAAGTAAACCATTTTCCCCAGAATTCGCTTTGCCAGCAACTGGCTTCGGTGCAATTACGAAACGGAGCAACCAAACGATCGACATCCTGCGCCAAAATACGGTTTTGGTAGGAAGCATCAAGCCTGTCGCCAACAAAGCCGTTCACTTTAACCGAAAACGACGGATATAAATAATCGGAAACAACAGGAGACGGCATCAGCTGCGAAAAGGCTTTCAAGCCCATGCAAACAAGAAGGATCAAAAGTCCAGATAATTTTTTCATTCGAATAGATTTAGTTGGTTATGATTTTGGCCATTATTGGTAGATGGTCTGATGTATAAAACAACTGAATGTTCGCCGGCCTCTCTCCCATCGTCGCGACCATGACCGATGAACGAATATTTCTGAAGTCCGGCAATATCGTTCAGCGGTCCGATCAGTCCTTCCTGGGTACCAAAGATGTCGAAGTCATGAAACCGGATCAGCGCTTTCACTTGTTTCTTACGGTTAGTCCACGAATTGATCCCATCGCCGGGATTGTCATACCGAATGTTATACGATGCAAGAAGCATTGATTGGTTATTTTGAGAATAGCTGGTTGGTAAAAGTATAAAACAAGCGATAAACAGAAAAATCAAATTTCACATATCGTCAAGATTAGTGTATCCGGGTAGCTTAGTTTATTGAGGTTGTATAAATTTCACCCCCATAAAGCGAATTCGGGCTTCAGGTTTTTCCTTTTTTGTATAGGGTGAGAATACTTTTCCCGAAATAGATTTTCTTTCCGGATCAATTTCCAAAAGCCGGATGTAGCCGTCGCCATAGTTTTCGCCCTGATAGTCCTGTAAAATCTGGTATATGCGATTGCCATTGTCGCCACGGTCGTTTCGCCAGCTCGAACTTCCCACATGTCCGCTCAGAACCAGCATAACATTGGGATATTTTTTAATCATCTGATTATAGATTTCATAAGGGCTCAAGTCGCCGTACCCGGCATTTCGTTCGCTGATATCGCCGCTGGGATTCAAATGATAATGAGTCAGAATAATAACATTGTGATTCGGATAATCTACAATAACCTTACCGGCCCAATCAACGGGTTCTTTCCGAGCGCAGAATTCGAGCGACACCACCAGCCAGTCGAGACCTCCAGCCTTGAAGGTATACCAGGCATTGTCGCTTTTCCCTTCTTCATACCTCCCTTTCTGAGCTGTAAATCTATTCACCGGGAAATAAGTATTAAACTTGGTAGTTTTCCGTAAGTTCTGGTTAACATTTCCAGGCGCCGCGCTTCCGCTATTCTCACCAACAGCCTCCGTATCGTGGTTCCCCAGGCACAAGGCATAGGGAATTCCGGCCTTGTCCAGAATTTTAAACCCATCACTTGCCTTGATGTAATGTTCAATTTTGTTAAAGTCAACAAAATCACCTGCATGTAACACAATCGGTGCGTTTAGCGAATCTTTTTTATCGGCGATCCATTGCATCTGACTGGTGAACATCTCCGGTTTATAGTTTACTTCGCACTGAGTATCAGGAAGTACCGGAATGGTGAATTTCTGGGCAAACCCACTGGCAATAGTCAGGATAAACAGGACTAATGCGGCAAAACAAAATTTCGCTTTCATCTTTTTGATTTTAGTTTTATACCGTAATCTTTTGTCATTCAACAGTTATTCCTTTTACAAATTCATTCCTGCCTACAGTGGCCAGGTTTTCCACCTTCAGCCCGTTTATATAGTAATCTTTTAGATGTATATTGCTTATTGAATGATCATTATCAAATCCTGAAAAATACATCGAAGCTTCTTTGCGGCAGTTGAAATCAATGTCGCCAAAATAAATATTGTCCCTGATAAACTTATCATACTCTTTCAATGAAGCATTTTTATCAATCGGCACACTGTCGGTCACAGCCAGCGGGATGACTGAAGGAACAGACCTGTTGTAACGAATATTATTAAAGCTAATATTGCTGATTTGTCCCCTAACTGCGTCTTCAGAATAGAAGGTCGAATAAATTCCAAAAACAGCAATTTTCCCCCAGGCATTCGGGATGATGGGAGTTGTTCCGATGGTCAGGCTGTCAGTTATCGGATCTTCAATGGCAATATTGTTGAAATGAATATCACGTATATGGCCACGGTCGCAGTTCTGTATATCGAGCGCAACTGCCGTAAAACGTGGAATCTGGCAATTCGAAAAAGTAACGTTCCTGATGGTATCGGCCACAATACTGGCTCCAATTTCAATAGCCCGCCCCCAGTCGTTCCATAAAACACAACTGTCAACCGAAATATTTTCAATGATTTTATACGGATCAACATATGCTTTCCGGGTTCCGCGAATCACGATGTTGTCGTCGAAGGTGCGAATAAACGTGTTTTTAAACTGAATATTCCGGCAGTTCACAATATCCAGACCATCTGAATTGTACCTCCAGTGCCCGATCAGTTTCAAATTATTGAAAATTACGCTGTCACAATTGGTTGGTATAATTGTCCAGATAGGAGTATCGCGCAGAATAATTCCACTTACCGTCGAATGGGTTACCTGTTTCAATGCAATCATTGCTGAAACCTCTCCTCTTTTAAATTTACTTGCATCGAGTATACCACGTCCGGCAATGGTCACATTCCGCGCGTTTTCCCCCCTAATAACTCCATATACAATTGCACCGCCATCGATGTAAACCGTCTCGTCACTCTTTACCTCAATGATTCCTGCTTCGTGTACTCCTGGTCCGAAATAATGCACTTTGGGATCTTTTTTATCGATCGTTACTGTTTCGCGAGGATTGGCAAAAACATGCAGTGCATGATGATAGCCGTTCACCTCAACCACAAACTGCATGGGTTTCGGCAATTTAAACTCAATCGTCTTTCCTTCAATTTTAGGTTTTATGCCAAATTCTTTAGGACGAATATCGAGCGAATGAATTTCTTTTTCGGATGTGATGCGTACCACTACTTCTTCCGAAATATCGAAATATGCGAACGAAGCCATCTCGGTTTGCTCAACAGGTCGCTGATGTCCCGGCCATATCTGGTTAACCGGGTATTTCGAAACCCTTGCCTGGTAAACAAACACAGGTTTTCCGTTCACATTCAGTTCAAAATCAGTCGATTTTGGTTCACCATCCGGAGCCGGATAGACAGATACACCAGACCTGCAACCAGCCAGGAGAATTGTTACAAACAGGATAAAAAACAGATGATTTCTCATAATTATTTTCCGTCGACTACTTCTTTAATCATTTTTAGTTTGGAGGCTCCCGGATCGCCTTTGGTGGGCACGAGGTAACCGCCTTCACCCAGCTCGTTCCAGGCATAAACCAAAATCAACCTTTCCCTGGTTGTCTTCGTTGGATTGTCGTCCATCCATTTAACTGCATCTTTGAGAAAGCTCTTGAACAACTCAGGCGAACTGTCGGGATAGTACCAGCCTTCCTTTTGCTTTAGACCCTCGGGCCCTTCCCACGGACGCTTGTCCCACCCCGAATTGAGTACAGGAATATAAGGTTGTGTTTCGGAACCTCTCCAGTTTGGCTTTGCCCGGTCGATCAATTCCTGAAACTTATGTTCTTCGTGACCGTCGGCATATCCCGATGTCAGGTTGTAATGTGTGCTGTAGGTAAATGCCTTTTTCTTTGCCGATTCGCCACAGCCTGCTAAGGCGACACCGTCTTTAAAACCCTCTTTTTTTGCGGTTTCCTGTATAATGGCAATCTGTTCATTCGTAATTGCATTGTCGCCTGTACCGAAAATAACAAGCAACGGTTTTCCATCCACTTTAATGTATTGTGGGTCTCTGAAATATTTCGCCCAATATTTAACTGCACTTTCCCAATTTTCGTTACCCAAAATCTCAAAACCGGCATGATTAGCGATCAAAAGGCTATATTTCAGCCGGTTCTTATTTTTTGCTTTCAGGTACAACTCCATACTTGTATGATGATGGTTTTTTTCAACAGCATCAATGTTGAGAGGACCTTTGTTATCCTGCCAGTACCAACAAAAAAGGAAGAAGTCCAAACCGTTGTCCGCGGCAAGGTCAATCTGTCGTTCCATAATTTCCTGTGTATCGTCGCGCCATCCCCAAACAGGTTCTCTATCTGAAAAATCCCTGACAAAGCGTTTGGTCAGATGAGTCGGAGCATTTTTAGCCCACGGTTCGCCGGGGTCCTCAGCCAGCCTGTTTTTACCAGCCCAACCATCAAAATAGTAGGCGCCTACTTTTACATTGATTTTGTTTCCCTGTGCATTCACCTCGCTGAAACATCCTGCGAAAATGAAAAACCCAACCAGCAAGGCTGTCATCGGGAACAAAGAAATACGCACGGAACCATTTTTTAAAGTCCCGTTTTTATTAAAACTGTCAACAGTATATCTTTTCATTTGTATAAATTTTCAATTTAGGTTTCAATAATTTTCGTATTAACTTCAGTTTTTCAATTCAGATCTCAACGAATGGAATAGCCATTTATACATTCCCGGTTTGTATGGGCATTAGCTCTTATGGCTATTTCATGAGTAAATCCTTATTAAGTGTTTTAATCGTAAAATTCACCTTATTGGGAACAATTAATACCTTTCATATTTGCCATTAACAAACACATCCTTAACTGCTTCAAGGTAGCCAAAGCCGTTGAGCATATCGGGCAACAGATAGCTGCCTTCCACCCATTCGTTCCATGCATTAATGGTAATCAGTTTAGGCTGTTCAGGATGAGCATCGGCATATTTTTTTGCTTTGCTCAGAAGAGTGGCAAAACTTTGAGGCGTATTGTTATAGTGTACAACATCTTTAATACCTTTTGCCGGAAAGCGAGGTGTATCGTCCCAGCCAATTGAAACACAGGGGAACACCGGAATATCAAGAACAGAATCAAGTTGCTCACGTATTTTGATAGAATTGGTTCCGTAAACGATATAATCCTCAACGCGCCCGCCCATGTTGTACATGGCGACACTGTTGAAACCCATCGTTTTTGCCTTATCCCTGAACTGATTCGCTTTTTCTTCAGACATCAGAGAACCGCCACCCTGATTCCACTGGATATGCAAACCAGGAAAGCCTGCTTTCTTCACTTCATCACGAAAATAATCAAGCGCTTTACGGGTTTCTTCCACACTACCGCCAAAACTTTCAAGCAGTTTATCCACACTGAAAATCGAGAATAAAGGTTCGCCATTGATCTTTAAATAATTAGGGCGCTTAAAATATTGATTAATAACCCTATTGACAATGATTTTATAGTTTTTCCAATCGACTTTGGCATCCCAAAGAATATTGGTGTTGTCTTTGTAGCGGTGAACATTCCAGTAATTATACTTTACATCGTGGTTGGCCCACATGATGTAAAACTGCATTTTTGAATTGTTCTTTGCTTTCAGAAAACCATCGTTCAGGGCGCTTTCAAGGTATGGTCCTTCTTCGTACCAATACCAGTCGTAAATAAATACATTGACGCCGTGGTCGGTTGCCACATCAATCCACTTCTCCACCACTTTCGGGTCATTGTCCATCTCGTAACCCCAAAGTGGCTGACGTGGCTGGTAATGTCCTTCAAATCGAGGATTTCCTTTTTTGATCACTTCCCACTCGCCAATCCCTTCCGACCATAACTTCTTATGTGCCAATGGATCGTCGTGACACGATGGCCAGATATAGGCCGCCACCAAGTAGTCGTTCTTAACTGTTTGCTTTTTTTGCTGCGAATGGGTATAGGACACACTTCCCAGAAAGATGACCAATACAATCGCTAATCTTAGAATTACACTCATTTCGCTTATTTTTAGTTAGTTAATTAGTATACCAATGCTCTATGTGGTCAACTTCATACCGTCGAAGGCAACCAACGTTAGTTAACTATAGCATTGCGAATGGCTTTAAGGTATTGGCCATCAGGATCGTCTTTACAAGGGACAAGCCAGCCACCCTCGCCTATTTCGTTCCAGGCATAAATTAGACCCAAACGGTCTTTGGTTATTTTATCCGGATTGGCATCCATCCAATCGGCCATACTTCGGATATATTGTTCCAGTTCGGCAGGCGTGCCCCGGTCGAAATGTGCCGAAACAGCTACCCCTGAACCAAATCCTTCACCATTGAGAGCCTCCCATGGACGACGGTCCCAACCAGCCGTAGCACAGGGTATGTAGGGCGTATTGGGGCGGTCGGTACGTTTCCAAACTGAAATATTGTAATCAGCCAATAACTTGAACGGATAAATGTCGGTCAGATTTAGCCCCGATGATGGTTTGGTGTTGTATATGGTTTGTACCTGGAAACCGTTGTCGGCAATGCCACCGCCGCAGCCGGCTACCAGTACTCCCGGGAACCCGGCCTTGCGGGCAGCTTCCTGGAGATAGGCCAACCCATTTTTATCAGCACCGTTAGGCAGAAAAATGGTAATCACTGGTTTGCCATCAACTTTCAGATACCGCGGATGCTTGAAATATTTGGCAATCCAGAAATCGGCGGCCTGTTTCCAGGCATCCGTGCCAACGATTTCAGAACCAGAGTGGTTTGCAACCAGCAGGCAAAACTCCATCTTCCGGTTGTTATTGGCATTCATGAACAGGTACATAGGCAGGTGTAACGAAAGACTTTCAATAGCCGGAACATTAATCGGCGCTTTCGTATCTTTCCAGTACCAGCAAAATGAGAAATACGCAATTCCATTGTCGGCGGCAAGATCGATCTGCCGCTCCATGATAGCCTGTGTATCATCGCGCCAGCCCCATACGGGTTCCCGACCTGCAAAATCTGTTGCCAGCATCCTGGTAAAATGACTCGGCATACCTTTGGCCCAGGCATGTTCAGGCTTACCATCATCATAAGGACATTTACCTGCCCAACCGGCAAAATAGTAGGCTCCCAGCTTCATTTGAGGCTTCGAAGTATAAGAACCGGCATCATCTTTACATCCCACAAAAAACATCATCACACTTATCAGGATTATTGATAAACCCCGGGTTGCAGACAACGAAGAATTGACAATATTCTTCATAATAAAGCTGGTTAAATTAGTTGATCGGTTAGTTTACCACTTTCTTTATAGCTTTCAAGTATTTGCCTTTCGGATCGTCTTTACAGGGAACCAACCATCCGCCTTCGCCTATTTCGTTCCATGCATAAATCAAAGCCAATTTATCTTTGGTCGCCTGTTCCGGATGCTTGTTCATCCATTCGGCCAATTTCAGGAGATATTGTTCTAATTCTTTGGGCGTTCCCCGGTCGAAATGCACAGAAATATCAACTCCTTTACCAAAACCCTCGCCATTTTTAGCTTCCCAGGGGCGGCGGTCCCAACCCTGAGTTACAACAGGGATATATGGAATTCCATTGTTTTCGCGCTTATTCCATACCGAGATATTCCAGTCGGCCAGAAGCTTAAACGGATAGATTTCTTCGTTATTCAGCCCTTCCCTGGGTTTGGTGTTGTATAATGTTTGCGCCTGAAAACCTTCTGTTACTGAGCCTCCTCCACATGCAGCCACCACCACACCGGGGAAGCCGGCTTTACGGGCAGCTTCCTGCAGGTATGCCAGACCATCTTTATCGGCATTTCGTGGCTGGAAAATCATAATAACAGGTTTTCCTTCAGACCTGAGGTAACGCGGATGACTGAAGTAACTTTTGATCCAATAATCTGCGGCTTGTTTCCACGCATCAGTGCCAATAATCTCGGCGCCACCATGATTGGCAACCAGCAGACAATACTCCATCAGATTGTTGTTCCGGGCTTTCATAAAAAGATTCATCGGCAGATGCTTCGAATCGGCTTCAATGGCTGCAGGATTTATCGGCCTTTTATTGTCGCGCCAGTACCAGCAAAACGAGAAATAACTGATTCCGTTATCCGAGGCCAGTTTAATCTGGCGTTCCATTAATTCCTGTGTGTCGTCGCGCCATCCCCAGATTGGAGTACGACCCGAAAATTCGGTAGCAAGCTTTTTGGTGAAATGCGTTGGCATTCCTTTCGCCCAGGCATTTTCCGGCGTTCCGTCATCATAAGGGCATTTGCCTGCCCACCCGGCAAAATAGTAAGCACCAAGCTTTATTTTGGGAGCCTTTTGCGCTTGTACATTAGTTATCCATAAAAAAAGACAAACTGAGATAACTAAGTACATTACTCTATTCATACTACTTTTCATGATTGATTAGGTTTAGTTGGTTTAGGTTTATTTCCGGTTTTTCTCAAATACTACATCTCTTACAACTTTTAAATAACTGGCTTCAGGATCACCCTTGGTTGGAACAAGGTATCCTCCTTCTCCCAGTTCGTTCCAGGCATAAACCAGAATAATTCGCTCTTTCGGAGTTTGCAAGGGATGCGCGTCCATCCATTTCACTGCATCAGTCAACAAACTTTTGAACTGACCGGGAGTATGATCTGGATAATACCAGCCCTGCTTAGCACCGCCCTGTCCGTTCCCGGTTTTATCTTCCCACGGGCGTTTATCCCATCCCACAATTACAACAGGCAAATAGGGTTGTTTTTCCGAACCAATCCACTGATTCCGCTGAGCATCGGCCAACTCGGCATATTTGTGTTCTTCGTGCCCATTGGTATATCCGGGAATAACATTATAATGAGTGCGGTAATTGAAGTTTTTATCTTCAGTGCCTCCACAACCAGCAATAGACAACCCTTTTAATCTTTGTTTTTTAGACACCTCCTGCATCCGGGCAAGCGCTTCGTCGTCAATTCCTTTCGAGTTGAAAATCACTACCAAAGGTTTCCCGCCAACCTTAACGTATTGCGGATCATTGAAATATTGCATCCAAAATTCAGTAGCTTTTCCCCAATTTTCGGTCCCTTTTATTTCTGATCCCTGATGATTGGCTACCAGAAAAGCAAACTTTACCCGGTTTTTATTTTTTGCTTTCAGGTACATGTTCATGCTGGTATGCAGCGGAAGGTTCTGTATTGCTTCATGGTTGATTGGTCCGTTACTGTCTTTCCAGTACCAGCAGAACAGGAAAAACTCAATACCGTTGTCGGCAGCCAGATCAATTTGCCGTTCCATGATTGCCTGAGAATCATCACGCCAGCCCCATATAGGTTCCCGTTCGGTGAATTCTTCAACCATCCGGCGTGATAAATTTGTCGGAGCATTTTTTGCCCACTGTTCGTTGGGATCATTGGCCTTTCGATTAGTGCCAGACCAGCCGTCGAAGTAGTAAGCCCCGACTTTAATTTCTGAATTCTTCTTTTGCGCAAAGGCATCAGTAATCATGGAACCCATGACTAAAGAACATATTGATAAAATCAAAAAATAATTGAAAGACTTCCTCATAGTTATTAGTTTAGTTGGTTAGGGTTTGAACAACAGGCACATGGCCGAAGAAGGGTTAGTCATACAAAGCTGGCCCTTCAGTACAAAAGACAGGTCTGCCTGGCTCTCCAGGCAGACCACATTATGCTCAATTACTTAAAAACAACCGGTTTATAAACCTCCATTACCACAGCCCGATCCCTGACAACGAGGGTATCGGTTGCTGAGTAAGTGTTTCCATTGCTTGTAAATTGATATTTCAGATGAATGGCATCACGTTTCTTGTTGCCCCACTCATCAGCATCGTCAAGAAATTTGCCGGTACCGGTGATTGTGAATGCCGATCCGGTGTTCTCTTTGACCATGCAATTTCCATTATCATCGAAGGTCAGCAGCATATTGAGTGTTCCTGAAACGATTTTCGAACGCACAGTCCCGCTAACCGAAACCTGTTTTTTTGCTGTAGTAACCAGGCTCCAGATTTCGTTGTCGACAATGTAGGTTGTACGGTAAGCCGTGTTTTCAACAACTGTCCCCGCAGCATCTTTTACACTGCTCGCACCCCTGTGCAGGTATTTTCCATGATAAGGATTGATAAATTTAACTGCGAACATGGTAAAATCTTTCGGTGAAATATCCCATTGAGATGAAATTCTCGGATCAGGATTTGTTTTCGAAGATTTACCCCGCAAAATGGAATCCAGACTGGTGGCGTTTGCAAGCCGGATGGGAATAACATAGCCCAATTTGATAGCCAACGGATCATCGAAAAAGGCATCAGTCAACTGAACCTCAATACTTCCATTTACCTTGCCGGCAGGGATCACCAATTTACTTGAAGAACTCAGGGAATAATACTTCTGAGGCATCAAACGAATGGTGTCCTTGCTCGATTCGAATAATACATTAGAACAAAGGTCATTGACAACCTGAATATCAAACTCGCGGTCCCTGGTATTTTCATACACACCGCCCATTGCCGCTGATATCAGGAACTTGTGGTTGTTATCGTTGGTGTTATCATAGATATAATCACCCAATACAAGAGTTCGAACCGGGTATTGATAAGGGAAATACCCCGTTGTATAATCAAAATCCGGAAATTCATTTTCCTGGTTTTTACAGGCTATGAAACCAGCAAAAAGTGTCAGTATTAGTAATATTTTCTTCATGTCAAAAATATATTATCTGTTTTTAATGAAACTCTACCATCCCTTGTTCTGAATAAGAGCATTATACTTGATGACTTCCCGTTCAGGAAGAGGTCCGTAATGCATATAATCATTCTTGTACAAACGGGATTCGACATCGACTACAGCAATGCTTGTCTTGGTAATCTTGATTCCTTTGGCTGTTTCAGTCAAATCGACATTCCACCGCCGCAAATCCCAGAAACGGAATCCTTCAAAACACAACTCAAGCCTGCGCTCATTACGGATCAGATTACGCATATCTTCCCTAGTGGTAATGGAAGCAAGATAAGCGTCAGGCTGTTTAATGCCAGCGCGTTTTCGGATTGCAGCGATCACGTCGCGGGCTGAAAAAGCAAATGTGCCTTTACCATCAGGCCCCCAGGCTTCGTTGGCGGTCTCGGCATAAATCAGGAACAACTCGGTATACCGCATGTGAACCTCGTAATGCTTCTTCGTAGTTGTTGAAACCGGATTCAGGCTCACATCTTCGCGAAGCAACTTCTTCAGGTAATAACCCGTCCGGGTCGACGACTCGATCGAGTCTTTGGCATTAACGCCACCTCCAACTCCGGTCTTGATTACTGTTGATCCGATTTTGTTGCCATTATAACAAATGTAAAGCGCCAAACGAGGATCGCGATTTGCATACGGATTTGCCGGATCATAACCACTTAACGGATTACTGATCGGATAACCATTGGCCATAGGGAAAGCATCAACCAGGTTTTGTGTGGGGTTTACGTTCCCTTTTCCAAACAACGAGGGTGGGAAATTATTCACCTCCCTGGTATTGGTGGTGGTTATCGCCCTGCGCCAGACGACTTCTTTCTGGTCGCCTTTGGTAGTCGATGTCACATCAATAGCCTCAGCCCGTGTCTGATCGTAAAAAAGATGCCCGACCGGATCCAGCCCTGAAACTCCGTTAATTCCATTAATGGAATTACCAGCCAAAATTGCAGCTTTTTCCCACAGAGAGTTTTCGTTATTACTGTTAAAAGCCGGACTTGCAGCAAGTAGGGCAACACGGGCTTTCATCGCTTTTACAATTCGACCGCTGATTCGTTGATTGGCCCTTGAACCAAAAACAGAATTGTAATTGGCAATATTGGCACTTTCTAGTCCCTTCGGAAGCTGGCTGGCAGTAGAGACATCCTTATAGTCATCCATTGTCAGGTATTCCAGAGCCTTATCAAAATCGGCATAAATCTGTGCGACTGATTCGGCAAAGGTTGCCCTTGGAACATTGAAATTGTCGTCAACTTTTATGAACTTGTTGTAAATCGGAAGACCCAATAATTTATTGTCGGTTCCGATTCCGCCAACAGTTACCAAAAGGTGATATTCGAACAAGGCTCTCAACGCATAAGCTTCGCCTTTAAAACGCTGTGCATACATCGAATTGATTTCATTGCTGCTCCATTTCCAGGCCACCGTGTCAATAATATTCATAAATTCATTCAGATAGAGAATTGCAGAATTGCAATTATCCCACTGGTTCACCGGGTTGTAAAGCGCCGACCATTCACCTGTTGCCATGCGCAGATAGGAATCCAGTTTGTTGTTGGTCACAGCATCATCGGTTGCCACATCGTTAAAAGTTAATCCGTTGGTCGGAATTTTAGTATAGGCTGTGATTAATAAACCTTCGGCAAATTGCGGATCCTGATATATACGATCAACTGTACTGTGATTATCATTTTCAGGCTCAAGCATTTCTTTGCATGCCCCTAAAAAGAATGACAGCACCAATAGTATCGAGAATATTCTTAGTAAACTCATGATGATTTCGTATTAAGATTTTTAAAACATTGTTTTTACACCTAAGGAGAACGAACGGTAGTAGGGCTCACTTCCGATACGTAATTCCCTATAATCTTTATACTTGGAGATCGTCAGGATATTGGAAGCGTCTACATAGAAATTCAGGTGTTTCATCTTCAGAATTCTGGTCACTTTTTCAGGCACATCATAAGTCAACTGCACCCTGTCAACCGTGAAATAGTTATCCTTGTAAAGCCAGAAGGTCGAACTTCGGTAATTGTTAGTATTAGCCACCGAGCTTAACCGTGGGAAAGTTGCCGTAGTCTTTGTAGCTTCTGTCCAGCGGTTTAAAACAAATTCGGAATACTTGTCATCGCCATCAACCCAATAATAATTGTCAGTCAGGTAACCATCTGCCCCGATGCGTCCGTTTCCTCGGGCAAACAAAGTGAAGTTTTTATAGGAGAGCTTCAGGTTGAGCCCGTATGAGAACGGAGCCTGCCATCGACCAATCTGAACTTCGTCATTGGCATCAACGATTCCGTCATGGTTTTGATCAACATACTTGATATCGCCAGGTTTTACACTACCAAAAGCCTGAGTGGCGTGAGCGGCAATATCAGACTGATCCATGAAGAAACCTTCGGAAACAAGACCAAACCGTGCATCAACCGAGCGATCCTTGCGGTATTGATAATCATTGGCATAGATCTCGTCTTTCTTTTCAACTTTGGAAGTTGTATATAAAGCATTGGCCCCAATAACAATGGAAAAGTCTCCAATCTTCTGGTTGTATGACAGCCCCAGTTCTGCACCCCGGTAAGAATTGCAATCGAAATTCTCGTAAGGGATGAAATTGGTATAAAAACTCGGATACTGGGTCTGAGTCATGGTTATCTGGTCAAAATATTTACTTGTAAATACATTGGCATCAACTGAAAGTTTGTGGTTGAACAACACACTCTCAAAACCCAGGTTGAGTTCATCCCGTTTTTCGTAGCCCAGTTTCATGTTACCACCATTACTTGAAATAGTTCCTGAATTCGACCACGAACCTTCGTACCAGGAGTAGCTTCCCGAATTGGCATACCGATTGTCGTAATAATAAAAACCATCGATTCCGGCATCTGAATTCATCAAGCCACCTGAAACCTTAAGTTTCAGGTAATTTATGGCAGATACTGACGACATAAAATCTTCGCTGCTGATAACCCAGGCAAGCCCAAGCGAGGGAGACAAGGCCCCGCGGTTACCTTCAGGCAGTTTAACCGAGTTAACGTAAGCGCTGCTGAAATCGGCCATGTACTTGTTCTTATAAGTGTACATTACCCGCAACCCAAGATTTACATATTTGTTCCCCTGGAAATCGCCCTGAACTTTATACCGGTTCCCATAGCCCAGCAACGACCCGTAAACACGATGGTCGCCAAAAGTCCGGTTGTAGTCAAACATCCCGTAAAAACCAAACCTTCTCTGGAAAGATGAATTGGCCACACTTTGTGTTCCGCTTCGTGTATCAGTTCCGTACTTTGTGAGCCCGGTAATCGAATCGGTTGTTGCATTCCAGGTTGGCGAATAAACCGAGTATGCATTGTTAATTGCCTGATCGTAAATAGTATAAAAGTCGAAACTTACATTAGTATGAAAAGCAAGACCTTTCACATAACGGTTCAGATCAAAATCAATCCGGTTGTTGAAAGAAAAAGTACGCTGAATATTTTCATTGATGCCTCCCGAATAAACATTGGCAATGGGATTTGTCATGTAGGTGGACGTGCCACCCAGCAAATACATACCATCGACATCATTCTTCCTGCCTTTCAGCAACGTGTTATCCGGATCGATCAAGCTTATGGGAAGTAACGGGGCAAACAAATTGGGACGTAATGTTGCAGCACTGCTCCAATAATTACCCACCGGTCCTTTGTTATTGTCCAAAATAGCAGCGGCATCAAGAGAACTTTTTATCCAGCTATTGACTTTCAGATCGACATTACCACGAACACGGAACTGGTTATCTTTGGCCGATTTGCCAGACCCGAAATCCAGAAGACTTCCTGATTGGTCCCAGCCAATGTTGGAATAATAGGTCGCCATGTCGTTCCCTCCCGAAAGTTCGGTCATAATCCGTGAAAAAGGCTTTGCTTCGCGAAGATATTTACCCGAATAGTAATCAACACTCGGATAACGGTATGGATTTCCATTACGATAATTGGCAATGGTTGCAGCATCGTACTGAGGTGCCAGTCCATCATTTATTCTTGCCTCGTTGTAAAATTCCATATAATCAGCCGACGACAAATATTTAGGCAGGGCTGTCGGAACCGACATCCCATAATATCCTGAAACGTTGATCTGATTTTTATAGGCTTGCCCCCGTTTGGTGGTAATCAATACAACCCCGTTAACGGCAGCATTGCCATACAAAATTGACGAGTTGATGTCTTTCAGAACAGAGATCTGTTCAATTTCAGAGGCATTAATGGTACTAATGTTCCTCGGAAGTCCATCTACAATAAACAAAGCACTCCCGATTCCCCGGATATTTGAACTTCCCAGCATTCCAGGAATCTGACCTGTTAATAACGAAGAAATATCCTGAACGTTATCGTATTTAAGCATGTCTTCGGTATTAATTAAGCTCACGGCATTAACCAAGTCGCCTTTCTTCACTTTTCCAAAAGCAATGTTAACATCATCTTTCTCTCCGTAGTGAAATACGGATGATTTCAAGGAAAATACATTCAGGTTATTGTACTCACCCGACTTGAAAACAACCGGTTCGTACCCTTCAGATTCGATCAGTAAGTCGGTTTGATCGGGAATTGAAATTGAGAACCTCCCCATTTCATCTGTTTTTGCAATAGTTGCCCCTTCGTTCCCATATATGATCGCCCCTTTTACAGGAAGGCCATTCTCGTCTTTCACAACTGATTCAATGGTTGTAAGATTATCTTTCTTAAGCCTCTGGGCTGAAACTCCGTTTGGAGAAAGTAACAGCGCGAAAACCAGAAAGATGAATATTTGGATATATCTTTTCTTCATTTTCTAAAACTTTTATGTGATTATTTAAAGACCTACCATCCAGGATTTTGAGGAAAACCCTTGTAAAGCTTGGTATAACTTACCTGGAACGGCAACCAATTGTGTTTCTTTTCGAAAACCCGGGTTACAACAACCCTTTCCTGCATATTGATTGGTTTTCCATTGGCGCCACGGTCAAAATCCAATGCGGTTTTATTTAGATATATTGGGTCTCCGGATATATTCCACCTGCGCAAATCAAAAAAACGGTGTCCTTCAAAAGCGAGCTCAACAGCCCGTTCCCGCATAATGGTTTCCATGAATTTTTCTTTGGTCGCAGTATAATCACTAGTCAAATTAGGAAGTTGAGCACGGTTCCGGATGGTATTTACAGCTTGTTCTGCCGTTATACATCCCGGCACACTGGCTGAACTCGAACCATATCCTTGCAAAACAGCTTCAGCATACATCAGATAAACATCGGCCAAACGCATAAAGGGCTGATAGGCCTGAAAATTTCCCCATTTGTTATCCCATGGATTGCAACCCTTAGGCGTAAATTTTTTATAATAAAACCCTGTGACACTTCCCTGGGTTCCTCCTTTATGACGGCCACCATTGTATAACTGTGCTATTTTATCAGCTCCGGCAGCGTTGCTGGTAACCATTTCATCGCCATCAACAACAATATCCTTATAAAAACGAGGATCGCGATTTTTCCACGGATCATTGGGATCATACCCGGAATTTGGATCATCAATCGGCAAGCCATTAGCCATCCCATAGTTTTTGATATAGTTTTGAGTTGGAACCTCAACCCGGTTGTTCCCTGCCCCGAATTGTACAGGGCTACTTGTTCGGCAGGTAGTCCACCTGGGATAGCCAACATTATAAATCGTTGGATTCATAATTACTTCTGTACCTCCCGAACGAATGGCATTCCCTGATGACCAAACCCAGAAATTATCGGTCCAGGTAGCCCACGACTGAAGTTTATATACGCCGGTTTCGTTACAAATATTAATCACCTGAGCAAACGCCGCTGCCGCTTGCTTACAAAGTTCGACATCATAAGTAGCATTTCCGGTAGATGATTCATTCATCATAGGACTAGCTGCGTATAAAAGATCTTTCCCCTGATAAGCCAGTGCATGAATTTTTGTAATCCGCTGAGAATTGTTCCCTAAGGTTATTTTTCCAGCTTCAGTATCATCCCATCTCAATGGTAATACTGCGGCAGCATCCTTAAAATCCTGAGCTGCTTTTAACGCTGTTTCCTTGTAACTTAACCGGGGCAATGTTAATTCTTCGGTTGACGAGAGTGTGCGGTCGATATAAGGCAGTCCACCCCAAAAACGCATCAGGTCGAAATGAAACCACCCCCTGAAAAACAAAGCCTGCCCTTTGATCAGGTTTTTTTCCTCCTGGGTGGCATCGGTCATTAAATCCAGTTTATCAAGACTAATATTTGCTTTCCGGATTCCGTACCAGGCCAATGGCCAAACCCTTTTCGACATTGGGTCAAGCCCGGTATTTACTGAAGTACCAAAAAGGAACTTACTTTGATCCCAGTAATTTCCATCGTCCCATAACAATGGTGCATTCGACAATACTTCATCGGCACAGTTGAAATTATAATAATAGTTTCCTCCCAGAGTTTTATGGTAATCGCAGATACAATTGTACATTTCTTCCACGTATCCCTGGAAACTGACAAAATTGCCAAATACGTCCTTTTCAGTAATTGTTGCTTCCGGGGCTTTATCAAGGTATTCTTCACAAGATCCCATTGCAAATCCTAAAATCAAAAGACTTACAACAATGCCCAGTTTATATGTTTTTATTCTTTTTTTCATGATTCCCATTTGCTAGAAAGTTAAGTCAAAACCGAGGTTGATACGTTTGGGTGTAGGATATGATCCAGATGAAGCATCTCCGCCATTCCAGGCTGCTTCACGGTCATCAGGAAGTTTGGACCAAAAGAACAGGTTATTCCCATTAAGGAATATCCTAAGGGCTGACAACCCGATTTTTTTAACTAATTTATCCTGGAATGTATAGGCAATTTCTGCGGTTTTTAAGCGAAGGTATGATCCGTCATAGATATAATAATCGCCGATATTTTGTCCCTGAGTTTTCCACCGGGGCAGAAAAGAACTCGCATTTGTATTGTCATTTGACCAATAATCCAGAACATGGTCAAAAAGAACATCCTGGTAAAGATAGAAGTTGCGGAGAGGGATATTGCGCGATACGTTATTTACGCCATAGAACTGTAACATCAAACTAAATCCCTTATACTCGGCTCCCAATGAAAAATTAAATGAATTTTCAGGAACTTCAGAATAGCCAATCGGAGCGCTGTCGTCGGTTGATTTAATCACCCCATCGCCATTGAAGTCAAGGATGTTGTAATAACCAGGAAGTTTGGCCAGGTCATTTGTTTCCATCGGTGCGCTGGCATAAATATCGTCCCAGTTGTTGTAAAACCCAGACCTTATTAAACTTCGGGTCTGACCAATCGAATAACCTTTTGATTGTAAGTAAGATGCAAGCAAAGCAGGGTCATCTCTGTCCAATATTTTATTTGTTGTATGAGTTAACGCGGCGGTTGCCCAATAGCGCAATCCCTTTGCCGTACGCTTATCAAGTTTAACTTCTAGTTCATATCCATGTGATTTAACACGTCCAACGTTGGCACTCGGCGGAGTATTCCCAAAATAAGGGGGAATGCTTGATCGTGAGCCTCCTGCCAGCATGATGTCAGACCGGTCTTCAGTAAAATAATCGTAATTAACTGACAGCAGGTTTTTAAGAATTCCTAATTCAACGCCTACATTATCTTTTTTTGCCTTCTCCCAGTGTATATCAGGATTACCGACTATCGATTCTTTATACCAGGTATACGGGCTTGCCTGGTTCGGATTTTGGTTCATCCTGCTGTATCCGCCATAGGAATACTGCGATGAATATAACCATCTGCCACCGCTACCTTTATCGTCACCGACCATACCAATACTGTAGCGTAACTTCAACCTATTGATCCAGTCAATATTAAAGAACTTTTCATTGGAAACATACCAGCCAAGAGCCAATGAAGGAAAGAAATCGAAACGGTAACCTGGGCCAAACTGTTCCGATCCGTTATAGGCACCATTCAACTCCAGCAAATACCTGGCATCATAATCATAAGTTGTACGGAATACCCAATCTTCCCGGTAATTTTTAAACATACTTCCCATAGCATATTCTTCACGTTTAAAAACTCCGGTTGCCCCAATATTGTGTTTATTGAATTTTCGGACATAATTGGCCTGAAGCTGGTACATTAACCTTCTTTCAATTGGAATGTAACCAGTATACGATGCGGCAGTAACAGCTTCCTGTGCAATGCCCCATCTTCCTGCAATCCAGTCGAACAAATAACTGCCACTTACAGGCACGATCTGGGTATATTCACTTGGATCCTGATCAGGGCCGGTATATAAATCAGAATTAATCACTTTCTGTGCTGTTCCGCTTCCATTTTCTGGTCTAACTGAATTTCCATCTGTTATTCCACCTGTTGTTTGTATATTATTATCGTAAAAAACTGATGCTTTTGCTGTTAACCCCTTCGTTATGAAATCCAGGTTTTGTTCCAGGGTAAAATCAGCATTCAACTGAGTATTTCGCATCTGTAACAATCCAGTATTATAAATAAGTGCTATTGGGTTCTGCAATTGCTCGGCTGGCAATTTAAAAGAAGCCCCCCAGCGCCCATCGGAATACTGAGGCAAACAAACATCAGGAGGCATTACATAAGCCGAGGCCCAAGCCAAAGGATTTGTGCCCGATGTTGTATTTGAATAAGAATAGTTTGTATTTTTTTGACTGTAATAGCCTGACAAATCCACTTTCAGATTAGTGGTTTTTGTCACTTTAAAGTCAAGGTTACTGCGGAAATTAAAACGATCAAAATTGTAATTGGGGTCATATCCCTTGTTATTGTTATAATCTTTGAACATATCTCCTTCATGCAGATAAGTCAACGACCCAAAATAATTCACAAAATTTGTTCCTCCTTGCACATTTAATGCGGCATGGTGCGAAATCGAGATATCCTTAAACATGGCATCAACCCAATTTACATTGGGATAGATCTCAGCATATTCAGCCGACTGGGGCAGTTTGTAACGATCAACAATTTGCTCAGGAGTGTAGTCGGCCCACGAGGGCTCGTTCAATACCACTTCCCGCTCAATTGCTTCATTTTTCAATAAAAGAGTCTGGTATGAATCAAGTTTTTGAGGCAATTTGGAAATCATCAAACCTGTGGCATTATAGGAAAATGATAATTTAGGTTTACTGGTCGAGCCTCGTTTGGTGGTAATCAGAATAACACCGTTTGCCCCTTTTACCCCAAATACCGCCGTAGCTGAAGCATCTTTTAATATGGAAATATTCTCAACTTCGCTCACATCAAGATTTTCCATTTTCCGTTCAACGCCATCTACCAGAATCAAAGGTTGACCTCCATTCCAGGTATTTCGGCCACGAATAAAAATTGAAGTAGAGCTATCTCCTGCTCCTGTTCCCCCAGGCTCACCGGAAGATGTAATAGTAGTAACACCAGGGAGCTGACCTGTTAATGCCTGCTTTAAATCAGTAACATTCCCCGATTTCTTTAATTGCTCATTGGTTGCCTGAGTTATCGCCCCGACAATACTTTCCTTCTTTTGTACCCCATAACCAACAGCCACGACTTCTTCCAACCCAACATTCATCTCTTCAAGAGTAATATTGATGGACGTTTTATTGGCAACAGGCACGTCCTGAGACTTGTAACCAACAAAAGAAATCGCGAGTGTTTTGGTTTCAACTGGCACCTGGAGCGAGAATTTTCCCTCAAAATCGGTGATAGTACCAACCGTAGTACCTTTTATCACCACAGTTGCCCCAGGAATAGCCTCCCCTTTAGCATCAGTAACTTTCCCTGATATACCTTTCTTTTGAGGTTGATCGACACTGATTTGAGCTTCAAGCGCATCAAGTCGTTTTTGTTCGTTCTTCTTGTAAAGAAAAACCTGTCGGTCATCGATCTTGTAAGCAACATCAATACCCTGGAACAAAAGATCCAGTACCTTTTCAATTTTTTCATCCTTAACAGATATGCTCCTCTTTACATCAGAATTCACTACGTCTTCGTTGTAAATAAAAATAAACTCACTTTTTTTCTCAATTGAGTTTAAAATTTCCGTCAGAGAAGAGTTCTGAAGGCGCAAATCAATTTTCGTTTTTTGAGAATAGGTACTAGCCGACAAAGTCATGGTACCAACGAAAACCAATAGTGTTAGTAATTTCATTTTCAATAAAATAACATTCACCTTCTTCCTTATGCAGGAAGAGTGAATAATTAGATTTTTTTCCATAAGTTTGAACTGTTTTAATAAATTACTTTGCCATAAGGCAGATGATTAAACTCCAACCGGCTAATGTTACCAGCATTAACCGGTTTTTTTAGTTCATTAAGTTAGTTTGATATTTCTTTATTTCCTCCTTATAATTAATTAGTTACACATAAAAACATATTTATTTCCTTGTTTTTCATATTTCGTTTTTGAAATAAAAGCTATCCCATCCAAAACTCTTTCAAGATCATTTTTTAGGTCAAGCTTTCCGTATATCTTTTCCATATTTTCACCCGGCTTAACCTCTATTTCAACATTGTAATAACGGGAAACTTTCTTTAATAAAACCGAAACGTCTTCATTGATAAAGGTCAGGTATCCATCAATCCAGGCAGTGTAAACCTCTATATTTTCAACCTGGGTAATTTCAAAATCTTTATCCCCTTTCGAAATTGATGCTTTTTGATTGGGAACCAAAAATACTTCCTGAGTCTGTGAAGCCTTATTGGCATTCATACTCACCTTGCCTTCAACCAAAACGATATTGAAATCTTTTTCCTGAGAATATGCCTGAATATTGAATTTTGTTCCGTACACCTTCATTTTGAAAGCTTCAGTCTTTACAAAAAATGGTCGCTCCGGGTCTTTTGCCACATCGAAAAAAGCCTCGCCTTCCAAGGTCACTTCCCTGGTTTTTCCTTTGAACGCCGGAGGAAAGGTCAGCTTCGAACCGGAATTGAGCCAAACCTTCGTTCCCTCCGAGAGCATAATATATGAACGCTTCCCGTAAGGAACAATCATTTCATTCATCCCCTTGCCGGAAGCAGGTTGAGCTATCTCGGACGAATTGTTAACTTTAATCTCGGAACCGTCAGCCGAATACTGAACGGTGGATTGTTTACTGTCAATGGCAACTTTTTCACCATCGGCCAAAATCAACACAGCATCATTGGATGGCAGTGTACTGGCAACAACGGGTTCCTCCTTTTTCAGAGGCGACAAAAAGAAAATAGCACTCCCAATTCCCACTAAAAGAAGAAACGATGCTGCATAACTGAAATAAAGAATCCTGATTTTGTTCTTTTGCTCTCGAAGAATCTGCTGCCAAAGCTCTTTTTGGCGATCTTCCGGCTGATGAAACATCCTTGGCCTCATTTCTCTCAATATTTTAGCCGCCAGCTTCATGTCCCTCGACTTCTCAGGCAACGTTTTCATTAGTTCACCTAATCCATCGGTTTGTGATTCTTGAATGATTTTTCTAAATTCCTCATCAAGAATAAAATCATCAGTCGTATAGGTCTTAAAATTTTCCAGATTCATCTCAATCGTATCACATTATGCCCTATTGAGAAAAAAACAGGAAAATCTGGACAGAAAAAATCAATTTTTTTTGAAAAAAAATATCAGTCCTTGGAAAAGGCATTCCTAACGAAGTAAAACAAAACACATTAGAAAACGAAAAAAAGCATGATTAACGAGTCAATCCTGACCAGATCCAAAGAATTAGATTTCCCCCATTGCCCAGGATTTTCTCAACTTCCGACCTGATTGTTTTAACTGACCGATAAACCGACTTGTAACACGAACCAACTGAAATATCAAGCATTTCCGCAATTTCCTCGTACGAAATTTTGCTCTCGAACCTTAAAAAAATGATTTCCCGCTGCTTTGCAGAAAGGTTTTCAATACACTTTTTTACAGTAACATGAATAAGTTCTCGATTTTCACTATCGCTAAGTTCCTGTTCCGGACTTCTGAAATAATCAAATTGTTCCTCTGAAATTTGTTCCACCGGAACCATCTTGTTTCGGGAATTAAGGTCTGAAAACAATTGATGGCGCAAACTATTTACCAGGTAACCGACTTGATTTTTAACTGTTCCGATGTTCTTCCGATGTTTGATTAAATTGATAAACACATTTTGAATGGCATCTTCAACAATTTGCTTATCCGATGTAATCTTCAACCCATAAGTAAACAAAACATCATAATTATGAAAGTATACCTGCGACAAAGCATCGAGGTCACCTTCATGAATGAATCTATTCCAAGGTTCAATAAGTTCCTCATTTCCCATTTCATGTAAACGTTATCGTTGGATTAGAGGTCACAAATATGCCGATATAAAAACGTAAATGCAAAAATTCAGCCGGAACAAAACAGATTTACACCTGTTAAAAAGCATCCGTTTCAGCAATCCGAGCCCACTTTGATCATGCTTTTAATTCATCTCTTTTTTTAAGTTTGCTCAAACAGTTCCCTTTTCCGGGAATATCGAAATGTCGGGAACCTGTTTAAACCTAATTCCTATAATCAATTGCTGATGAACATCCGTAACCAGATCAGAAAGAAAATTGCCGTTGTTGCCCTCGGAGGAAATGCCTTGCTGCGCGAAAACGAAAAAGGAACCATTGAGCAGCAGGAGGCAAATACGACCGAAACTCTCGAAAACCTGGTTTTCCTGCTGAAAGATGGTTTTGAACTCGTGATCACCCACGGGAATGGGCCACAAGTTGGAAACATACTGATGCGCAACGATGCCGGGCAACAAATCTACGACATTGCCCCGATGCCTCTGGACATTTGCGTGGCTGACTCGCAAGGTGGCATTGGCTACATGATTGAGCGAATGCTCCGAAACGTGTTGCAGAAGCACGGAATCCGCAAAAATGTAATCACGCTGGTTTCGATGACCATCATTGATCCGAGCGATCCCGCTTTCAGCAACCCAACCAAGGGAATCGGCAAAATATACTCGGAAGCCGAAGCCCGAAAACTTCAGGACGAAAAAGGATGGATTTTCAAACCATCGT
>CAZAVU010000008.1:0-91507 GCA_964488805.1 uncultured Odoribacter sp.
TGCTTAACTAATACTTCCCCTCAACAATATGAAGTGATCCCATTAAAACGTTCCCTATTCGTTCCCGGCAAAAGCAAAAACCGCCTAATAATTAGTTTATTAAGCGGTTTCTTTGTACCCGAAGCCGGAATCGAACCGGCACGATATTGCTATCACTGGATTTTGAGTCCAGCGCGTCTACCAATTCCGCCATTCGGGCGTTTCTGTAAACCGGCTGCAAAAATAATGGAAAATTCCTTTGTACAAAAGATTTCAGTTAAAATTTAGACATTTTCATGATATTCGGGTTTCTTCTGACATTTCAAACTGCACAAAAAGAATGCACATTAGTCAAGCCTGCCAAAGCAATATATTGACAAACAAATCGTTATCTATTCACGCAGTATCTCTTCGAAATACTCACAAGAATCTGTTTCGATTATACATTTTCCCACCAATGAAAAGATTAAACACAAAAACAAACGCAATCTGGGAAAAACCTGCAAACATCTTTTTATACTTATCAGCAGAAGAACCCACTATTCATAAGCATTCTTCATTTTTTTTATACCTTTATCCAAACTCTATAAATTGTCGATTTTGCCGGGAAACCTATGGATCAGTCAGAGGACAATGAACTGTTTTTAAAGCTACAAGTTGGTAACGAACAGGCCTTTCAGGTTTTGTTTCGGAAATACTATTCGGCATTGTGTGTGTTTGCCAGGCAACTTTTGAACGACAGCGAATTGGCCGAAGAAACTGTTCAGGATATGTTTGTCCGTATCTGGGAAAAACGCGAATCGTTGAATATCGAAACCTCAGTAAAACACTATTTCTTTCGTTCGGTTCGTAATCACTGCCTGAACCAAATTCAGCACGAAAAGATTAAAAAGCAATATGCAAACATGGTGCTTGAATCAGCACAATCGGAGTTTGATCCCGATCAACATTATATTGAAGTTGGGTTGGTTCAGCGAATCGAGGAAAGTATAGAATCATTACCTCCCAAACGAAAAGAAATCTTCAAACTCAGCCGTGAGCAAGGCCTGAAATACAAGGAAATTGCCGACACCCTGAACATTTCAGTTAAAACAGTAGAGGCCCAGATGGGTTTGGCATTGAAACATCTGCGCGAAGAACTTAAGGAATTCAGCAATCACTTAATCACTCTTTTTCTAATCTTAAAAAAAACGGACATCGGCAATAAGGGTTAGACCTACCTTTTAATGTCCTATGTATGTATGAAAAAAGCAAATCAGCATATAACTGATGATCAGTGGGAGTTACTCGCCAAACGAATATACAACGAAACTCCGGAACCAGCCAACGGGAAGGAACTTCCGCTGACCGAAGGGGTATTTTCGGATGAAAGCGAAAAGAAGCAACTGCTAAAACTCACCCAACAGGTTGATTTGTACTTCGAACTGAAAAAATATCCTGAAGAACCCGCCTGGCAAAAAATACAATCAAAGATTCACCGACAATCATCAGCACAACCGAATAAAATTCGTCGACTTGTTGCCAGTCCTTTACTCCGAATAGCTGCATCTGTTTTGTTTGCAGCGCTACTGCTGGTTTCGGGATATACATTTTTCAGGAACTCAGCAACCACAGCTCAATTAGTTGAAATTTCTGCTGCCGATCAGGTATTGAAATCGGTTGAACTCCCCGACGGAACATTGGTCAGTTTAAACACCAATACCAAATTGAGGTATCCCAGAAAATTTAACCGGAAAATCCGGGAAGTAATTCTCGAAGGAGAAGCATTCTTTGATGTAAAACCAAATAAAAACAAACCTTTCGTCATTCATGCCGGCAAAGCACAAATTAGAGTCGTTGGTACCAGCTTTAATGTAAATGCTTATCCCCAAGCAAAAATGGTAGAAGTAATAGTCGAAACCGGTCGGGTACAGGTTTCAAACAAAACAACAGAAACAAAACTAACCAATGAACTGATCCTGACTCCTGGCGATAAAGGAACTTTGGTCTGCTCAAGCAATTCGCTGCTTAAAACAACCAATCAAGATCCTAACTTTCTGGCCTGGAAAACCCACAACCTGATTTTTAAGGCGACTTCGCTGGCCGAAGTAATTGAGAATTTAGAGAAAGTCTACAAAGTAAACATTCGGCTGGCCGATCCAAAGCTGAACGAACTTCTGCTCACTGCCCGTTTTAACAACTACTCCCTCGACTTCATCCTGAAAGTTATTGAAACCACTTTCAAAATTGACGCGCAAAAGGTTAACGGACAGTATATATTAAAAGCACGGTCCTGATTTCTTAATATTACAATGCCATGAAAACAGTCCGAATCATACCATTTTTATCCATTTTCATAATATGCGTGTTGTTCTCGGCAGCGCCTCTTGCATCCTTTGGGCAAAAACAAACCCCCAAACAAGGCACAAAACAAACCCTTAAACAGGGAGAAAAAGAGGATCAAACGTCAAACGTGCTGAACCAGAACATCAGCATTTACGCCGAAAACGAGTCGCTGTCGAACATCATCGAACGGATTTGCAGCTACCTGAAGCTGGACTATTCCTACAACTCGAAACTGATCGAAGGTAAAAACATCAGCCTGAACGTTTCAAACAAACCAATCAAATACATCCTCGAACAGTTAATGAAAGACTTCTATTTGCTGTTCGAAATAGAAGACAACATTTTGGTTGTGCGCGACTATGTTCCCAGAGACAAAAGCCTCGACTACAACAAAAGACTTAAGAGTGAGAATAGCACGAAAGGCTTTGTATTCGATAATCCAAAGAAAAAATCGATTACCATTAACTTCAAGACATCAAGCAACCTGATTATCATCCCGGTAGCTATCAACAATTCCGACACGCTGAATTTCATCCTCGACACGGGAGTTTCGAATCCTATCATTACCGAACTTCCTTTTGTCAACAAGCTGAATCTTAATTTTCTGCAGCCAATCAATGTGAAAGGGCTGGGAGAAGGTGAACAACTGACAGCCTATCGGTCAGGGAATAATACCATCAGCATCAGCGGATTGGTCGCTTACGATCAGGAGATCCACATGATCATCAACGAAAATTTCCAGATTTCACATATCCTGGGAATCCCCGTTCACGGATTGATTGGTTTTAATTTGTTCAAAGACTATGTTGTTAAAATCGATTACGCCGAACACAGGATCACTCTGGTCAAGCCTGAATATTTTACCTACAAGGAAAAAGAAAAAGACATTGTTTTGCCCCTTATCTTCGAGCAAAATAAGCCCTTTGTACGAACAAGCATTGTTACCGATAAGAATCAGGATGTCCCGGTTAAACTCCTTGTTGATACCGGAGCAAGCGACGCCCTTTGGTTATCAACCAATTCAGACAACCGGATACAACTTCCTGAAAATAACATCGAAACTTTTCTGGGACGGGGTCTGAGCGGCGACTTGTTCGGAAAAAAAGGACGAATCGGGGCTATCTGGGTAGGACCTCTGGTGTTGTACGAACCCATCGTAGCTTTCCCAGACAATGAACTGGTTGACCAGCTTATTGGACGAAACGACCGCAACGGAACCCTTGGCGCCGAAATTCTCCGCCGGTTTTATGTCACCATGGATTACCCAAATAAACGGCTTATCCTGCGCCCGAACAGCGATCTGAAAGACGAGTTCAACTATAACATGAGTGGGCTGGAAGTAACAAACCCGATGCCGGGACTACCCATTTTTATCGTAAGCAGCATCCAGAAAAATTCGCCTGCCTATTATGCGGGCATCCAGGAAAACGATCAGATTATTGCAGTAAACAATACGGCTCATAAATCATTAAATTTAAATGATATAAATTTGCTGTTCCAAAGTCAGGAAGACAAAAGAATTAAGCTCACCGTTTTGAGGAATGGTGAAGAAATTAAAACAGAATTCTTCCTGAAGAAAATGTTTTAAGCATGAGGTCAGTTTTCGGAATTTTCATGGTGATTTTCCTTTTGTCCGTAGGTCTGGCCTACGGACAAAAGGAAAATAATTCCGCACTGGACAAGAAGATAACCATCGAAGTTAAGAACGAGCCGGTTTCGGCAATACTCGATAAAATTTCAGCACAGGCGCAGGTCTTTTTTTCGTATGACGCCTCGCTGATCGAAGCTGATAAAAAAGTCAGCATCTCGGTCAATAAAAAAACCATACGGGAAACTCTGGATATTTTATTCGATTCAAAATTCGAATACAAAGTACTTGCAGAACAAATAATTATAACGAAGCCCGAAGCTGTAGAAGTAAAAAAAAAAGCCGTTCAACTGATTGACGAAAAGCCCAAAATCATCACCTTTAAAGGCAAGGTAATCGACAGGGAAGAAAAAGAAGTTTTGCCCTATACCAGCATTCTGGTTTTAGGAAGCAACATCGGAACAGTTTCGAACACTGACGGCGAGTTCGAATTGAAAATCCCGGAATCAATGCTACAGGACACTGTCGTTTTTTCCTGTCTGGGATACCGCAAATACAAACAGCCAATCGCTGAAATTGCCGGCGACGATTGCACCATTTATCTTCAGCCAACGGCTGTTCAGTTAAAAGAAATCAAAGTTACTGTCATTGATCCACAGGAGATTCTGGATCGAATCCTTTCCAAAATCAAGTTTAACTATCCCGGCGATCCGGAAATCATGACCTCATTCTACCGCGAAGTACTGAAGCAAGACAGTAAATACATCGATGTTGCCGAAGCGCTGATGGAAATCCGCAAATCGCCTTACGACAAAGCATTCGCTCAGGACAAAGTCAAGGTTATTAAAGGACGCAAAAACCTGAATATCATGCCATTCAAATCAGTCGATTTCAAAATCCAGGGAGGCCCATATTACATTACCAAACTAGATGTGGTAAAGACCGTCGATTCGTTTCTCGATCCCGAATTCCGCGACTTTTACAAATATACGCTCGACGAGGTGCTTGACATAGACGACCGCAGTGCTTATGTCATTCGGTTTCGGCCAAAAGAAAAGATCGATTATCCTTGTTATCAGGGCAAATTATATGTCGATATGTCGTCGTTTGCTCTGGTTCGTGCCGAATTCAGTCTCAGCCGTTCAGGGTTAAAATTTGCACATCAGTCGCTCATTAAAAAGAAGCCCAAAGATTTCTTTGTCCGCCCGCTAAACGCCGATTATAAAGTAAGTTACCGCCGAAGTGGCGACAAATGGCACTTGAGCAATGCACAAACATCAGTCAGTTTTAAGGTAAAAAGCAAAAAAGACAAAATCAATTCAACGTTCCACAGCTTGTCGGAAGTGCTGATCGCCGATATTAAACCTGATGACGGAACCCAATTCAAAAGGAACGAACTGTTCAGTTCGAAAGATATTTTTACCGAAATAATCACCACTTACGACGAAGGTTTCTGGGGCGATTACAACACCATCAAGCCGTCTGAAGATCTCCGGAAAGCTCTGAAAAACTATTACCTACAAAACGATTCCCTGTTCAACATTACCGATAAAGGGAAAAAATCAAACCCAAAAAACGTTAACTAACAGAAGAATGAAAACTTTAATATTGTTGGTTATTAATCTATTGGCAGGATTCGTTCTGGCAGCGCAAACACAAAGTCCCATTCCCAAAATCAACAGGCAACTAACCGATTATTTCACTTATTACCCACGTGAAAAGGTTTTTATCGCAACCGACAAAACCACCTATAAACCAGGCGAAACCATCTGGTTCAGAGCATTTGTTACCAATTCAGCCAATTTACCGGCTCCGGCTGAGAGCAATGAACTTTACATCAAACTCTGCAACCAGCGCGGGGAAACGATTTCTCATGAAATTTTCAGGCTAACCCGGGGATCAGCTTCGGGCGACTTACTCATTCCCGACCTCCAGTCGAAAGGCCTGTATTTCCTGGTTGCCTACACCACTGCTCATACTTCACCCGAAGAAATCTCCTATACCCCGCTGAAAATCGACCCATTATACAGCAACCAATGGGTGGCTGATGTGGTTGCCCGTGACAGTATCTGCGTGTCCGGCAAAAAGAACGAACTGTACGTTACGCTGAGCGATGTGTCTGGTGACATCCAGAAAAACAAAGCATTACGCTATCAGTTGATGAACGGCACTGAGATCCTGGAAAAAGGGAAAATAAAAACCGATGACCAGGGGAAAGCCGTAATCCAGCTAAACATTCCGGCGAAAACCAATGGAGGCCCATTTATTTGCGAAATCGCCGATGCCAAAGATGAATGGAAAGAAGAAATCAACTTACCCTTCGAACTCGACCCGATAGTCATCCGGTTTTATCCCGAAGGAGGAACTCTGACAACCGGGGCAATCGCCAAAATCGGGTTCACAGCCTTCAACAAATGGGGAATGCCGGTCGATGTGGAAGGTTCGTTGGTCAATCAGGATGGCAAACCAATAACAGTTGTCAAAACCTTCACCAAAGGGCTGGGACTTTTCGCGGTTAACCCTGATGGGAAACAAAAACTCAAACTGGTAATCTCCGGAAGAACTGGTAAAAACCAGTCCTTTGAATTGCCCGCAGTCACCGACGGGCTGGCTTTTTCGGTAATAAAGAACGATCCTGCATTTGTCACAACAAATCTGTTTTTTGCCGACCAGAAAAAGCACTCCATCTCGCTAGTCGTTACCAAAGCCGACAGCTTAAAATGGTCAAGCGATCTGGACATTGTCGGTAGCGGACGGATAAAAATACCGGCTGAAAATCTTCAGCAGGGAATAAACCTTTTGTCGGTATTTTCCCAGGATGGCCAATTACTGGCCGAACGCCTGGTGTTTGCTGATAAAAAACAACAATTTAATGTAAACATTCAGCCGGAAAAGGAAACCCTGCAGCCGGGTGAACGCATGAAAATAAAAGTGCTCCTGACTGACGAGAATAATAAACCGGTAGCCGGAAATATTGCCATCGCGGTGGCCGATAAGTTCCGCGTTCAGGGAACTAGACAACAAATTAATGAAAGTCTTCTGATGGAATCGGAACTTGAAACGCCATTTTCACTGATCTCAGATGCGTTCAATAGCCAAACCAACAATTCGGCATTGCTCGACGTGTTTCTTGCTTCAAATCATTTAAAAAGCTTCGATTGGGAAAAGATCAGGCAATTCAAAGCAGAGAAAGCCCAGGATTTTATTTCTGCCAACCGAATATCAGGAGTAGTCACCGATAAAAACGGGAATAAAGTCAATAAAGCCAAGGTTAGTTTGGTGAATAACAAAAACATACAACTACACACCACGACAACCAATGCAGAGGGCGCCTTTTCGTTTCCCAACGCCTCGATGAACGCTACCAACGATTTTACCGTAAAGGCAACCGATCCCGAAGGCAAACGGGAACTGAATGTGGTGATGAACAAAGATTTTGAAAGCCGGATAAGCGACTTTATTGCCAACAATGCGGCAAAATACATCATGCGAAACAATGATCTGCCTGTGGAACAGGCCTATTTCACAAACAATCCGGGTTTATTTCAACGGGCACCGAAAATTGCAAAACCCAACACCATGGCAATGGATAACCAGCGAAAAATGCTGGCCACCTCAACCAATATCCTAGATGTGATTAAAAACCTGAAACCTTATCAGATAAAGAACAACCAGATTGTTTTTAACGGAAGCGAGAACTCGATCAATTATCAGGGAGGAGCACTGCTGGTGGTTGACGGGCAACAGATGGGAACTGACATCTCAAATATTCAGAACATATCTCCGGTTGAAGTTGACCACATCAATATCTCGACCAACCCGGTAGATATTCAGCGATACACCGGGCTGAACTCGGTTGGGGTAATTGAAATCTTCCAGAAAAAGGCCAAACAACCAGAAAATACTGAGTCTTCACAAAACGGTAATCATTACGACGGCATATATCGGATCCCAGGCGTTTTTCCAAAGGAACCAGCCAATCTGAAACACAACAACCGGACCACCTTGCTCTGGATTCCGGAGCTAAAGGTCGACAATTCAGGGCAGGCCGAATTTTCGGTTACCGCCGGAAATGTATTGTCAGATTTTGTGATTCAGGTGCAGGGTATTTCTGCTGATGGTCGGCCAGGCTCGGCAAAAGCAACTTTCTCTGTTGCAAAATAGGGTTATCTGATTATAAGGCTTTACTGCTGATTGTCTGTGGGGAACGTGATCCTTTTCCAGTTTTTTTCGCAATTTTAAATCTATTAACAACGTTTATTGTTCCTGAAAAGAAACTGTGAATATTTTTGCAAAAAAAGCTTACTTCACAGTGACAATTAGCAGAGAAACAGAAACATGAAAATTGGATATCGAATTTTGATTCTTTCCTTCCTTTTTTGTGTTCATTCAAACTTCGTGAATGCTCAAAAAAGAATGAAAGGAACGCCCGAAAGCTTCCTGCTGTCAACAAAAAAAGCGCATCTGATTCCGGTTATGAAACTCGATTCGGTGCACATACAGCGAATGTTGAAGGAAGATAAGGAATTCCGCATCGACAACCGGTACGGGGTGGTTCAGCAATGCGATATCGACATCAAAAAAGAAGGCGTCAAAACCGAAGTTCCGGGCAAAGGAACCATCTGGCAATACCAGATTGAATCGAAAAATGCTTATTCAATGGGCATTTCCTTCAAAAATTACAATCTTCCAAAAGGAGCCAATGTTTACATCTATGATTCCGGCAAAAAGCATTCCATGGGAGCCTTTACCAATCAGAACAACAACGACAGGCTCCAGTTGCCCGTGGCCGAGTTTCCGGGGAAAAACATGGTTGTTGAATATTTCGAACCGCAATCGCCCGAATTTTCAGGAGAATTGGTGCTGGGATCGGTTTCACAGGCCTACCTCGACTTGTACAGCACTTCGACTGATCGCATAGGCATCAATTGTCCGCAGGGGAAAGACTGGCAGGAAGAAAAAACATGTGTATGCCGCATGACTTTTAACGATTCGCACTACTCATACTATTGCACCGGTGCACTGATCAACAATGTCAGGGAAGACTATACTCCGTACTTCCTGACCGCCAACCATTGCATCAGTACCGAAGCGGTAGCAAACACAATGGTAACCTATTTCAATTACGAAAATTCGTCGTGTTCGTCCAACGATGCTTCTGACCTTCAGACTTTGTCGGGAGCGACATTGAAAGCCACAAACAGCAATTCCGACTTCTCGCTGCTGATGTTAAAAGAATATCCCGACGACGAATACAATCCTTTCTATGCCGGATGGGATGCCAGCGGAAATAATCCCACTTCGGGCGTTTGTATTCATCATCCGGAAGGAACTCCCAAATGTATTTCGATTGACGATGATGCCATAACCAGTTACGCCTCTTCGGTAAGATGGACCGACGATGCCGGTAAAACCACCTCAACAACTTCGGCCAATACGCATTGGAAAGTCTTGTTTGATCAGGGAACTACTGAAGAAGGGTCATCAGGCAGTCCGCTGTTCGACCAGAACAAACGAATTGTCGGACAGCTACACGGTGGCTCAGATACCGAATCATTGTACGGTAAACTCTCCTTGTCGTGGAACAACAGCTCGACAGACAGTAAGCAACTGGCACACTGGCTCGATCCTGACAATACAGGAACAAAAATCATGGACGGAATGGGAATAGTTGCCCCCCAGGCTAATTTCATAGCCGAACTGCAGGATGTTTGTGTCAATACTCCGGTTGCCTTTACCGACGAAAGCAAATTTAGCCCAACAAGCTGGCTTTGGCAGATTCAGCCTTCATCGTACAGCTTTGCCAACGGAACAACCAGCACTTCCAAAAATCCCCAGATCGTGTTTTTGAAAGACGGCAATTATTCGGTTTCGCTCAAAGCTTCGAACAAATACGGGAACAACGAAATAACCCAGAGAAATTATATCGTGGCAAAAAGCAAGCTGGATGTCCAGTTCTTTCAGGCCGGGACCGACAGCGTGGTTTGTGGCTGCGATCTGGCAGCCCTGCCTTTTATTGCCAAAGGAGCCTATACTTACAAATTCAACGTATCCGAAACCGGGATGATTGACACCAAAGTAAATTCGGATACCGTATTTCTGACACTGAACAATTCGGCCAATGGCGCCAAATCGTTCGACACCTGGGTAAAAGTTACCGGAACACATGGACTTTGCTCAACAACCGATAGCCTTCTGCTTCATGTAATTGTTCAGCCTAATGACAATATTGCACACGCTGCAAAGATATCGTCGGGGCGAAATACCGGGTATTCCAATCAATGTGCCACGGTTGAAACCAATGAACCCTATCCGGCATCTTCCGGCTGTCTGGTCGCCGACAACTGGTGCCCCCAGACAAAATCGGGCAATATCCTGAACAACTCCATCTGGTACACTTTTATCGCTCCGTCGAGCGGGATGGTCACCATCAACACCAGTGGCTTCGACGACCGGATTGCCGTATATAAAGCATCAGACTACAGTTCCATCTTATCTGGAAATTCAAGTCAATACACGTTGGTTGCCGCCAACGATAACCGGTCGGCCTCGGATAACACAGCGAAAATCGAGAACCTTCGGGTCGATCCGGGCAAACAATACTGGCTGCAACTCGACGGCAAAGATGCCTCGTACGGAAATGTGGAGATTGATATGATCAGTAACTCGCTCGACGTGTATCCCAACCCGTCATCAGGTATTTTCAACGTGGTTATCTCGAACCCGGAACCAGGACAGGCCGATATCGCCGTTTATGATGTGTATGGCCGCAAATTACTGGCCAGTCAATATGCAACCAGTATTTCCGACAATTCCCTGACCCTCGATTTGTTGGGAAATGAAAAAGGAATGTACCTGCTGAACGTCCGCATCAACGGCTCGAACCTGAGTAAAAAGCTTATCGTCAGGTAGAAATCAGGAATTTTGTAATTCCAGATATTTCAACACAAACCGAATTTCGGAATAACTGTATTCGTTGCCCAATCCCGCACGAATTTCATTCAGGCTTGTTGCCCGGTGCTGTTCGAGGTACCGGGTAATAATCTTTATTTTCTCCGGCTCAACCAGACCTTCCAACGAAAGCTCTCCAAGCCCAACAAAATGAGCCAGATGACCTTCGATGGTTGAGATGGCCATGTTTCGCTCCCGGGCAATTTCTGGAATGGATTTACCGCTTTTAAACAGATCGAGGCTGATTTCCTGCGTACTCATCGACGCTTTTTCGGCTTCCTTTTCGGCGCCAACGGGCAAATCCATTCCTTTTTGCCGGCGGTAGTCGATCACCAGTTGCAGGATTTCCTTGCCAAACTGCTGCATACGGGCGCCTCCCATGCCTTTTACGGCTTTCAATTCGGCTTTGGTAGCCGGAAGTGTCTGCACAATGCCAAGCATGGTTTTTTGGGGTAAAATGCGGCTGATCTCGACATTCAGTGAATCGGCTTTCTGGTTGCGCCAGTTTTTCATGATGGTATAGAAATCGGGATGTACGGAGAAGGCCGAAGAACTTGCAGCAGGAACCCTTTTGCGACCTGTTTCGGGAATTTCGATGGCCGACTTCGAACGGGTTTCGAGGTAAGTTTTGATGGCAAAACCGTTTCTGCACAAATCGAGACAGACTTTTTTGGTATGGATTTCCTTCCGGAGTTTGTCAGTGGCATCGCTGAAGCTTTTGCGGATGGCCTTGTTGTCGGTTTCAACCGTCGATCCCGAAAAGGGCTGATCCACAAATTCCAAAAGTTTTCCGGCAAAATAATCCGAAGCTTTTTGCACCCGTTCCTGAAGTTGCTGGTTTTGTTCGGCATCGGGAGACACCGAGATCAGTTGCCGGAGCTGGTGCCCGAATTTGGTCCCTACCTCAATCAGTTCGGTCTGGAGCGGCTGAATCATGCTTTCCAGCGTGACATTCAGCGTTCCAAGCAACTGGGCCGAATGTTCGTTCCAAAGTTTCTGCAAATACTGAACCTGCCGAAGCATCGGTTTAAAATCGAATAAGTCGGTTAGCAGTTGCAGCACGTATTCTTTACGCGATTGCTCCAGCTCGGCAGGACCCGGCTGGTTGCGCTCCACTTCATTGGAAAAATTGAGAACAGTGGTGTCGTTTTTTACACTGAAATCGGCAATGGGCGAACTGAGCACCAGCCCTTCCAGCGTTTTGCAGCGGCTCAGCGCCACGTAAACCTGCCCATGCGCAAACGAAGCGCGAGCGTCAATGACGGCTTTTTCAAATGTCAGCCCCTGGCTTTTGTGGATAGTGATGGCCCAGGCCAGTTTCAGCGGGTATTGCGTGAAAGTTCCAATCACTTCTTCGTCGATTTCCTGGGTCGTTTCGTTAAGCACGAATTTGGCATTCTGCCATTCGACAGGCTCCACCTCGATGGATTCGGCATCGCCGGGACATTGCACTTCAATCACATCATCGTAAATATCGGTAATCTTGCCTATTTTGCCATTGTAATAACGCTTTTCGGCAGAGATATCATTCTTGACAAACATGACCTGAGCGCCAATCTTGAGCTCCAGTTCCTGATCCGTAGGATAGGAATACTCCGGAAATTCGCCTTCGACACGCGCCGTATAACGGTGCACGCGGGTTTTCAGTTCGCCCAGTTTCGACTCGTTAATATGCTGCGACTGGTAATTGTGTGTGGTCAGCGTGATGTAACCTTCCTTTTCATCGGGGTTAAAACCCGGGATATACCGCTGGTTCAATTCCTGAAGCGTTTCCTGATCGAGCCGGTTTTCGCGCACTTTATTCAGGATATCGATGAAATGACGGTCGCTTTGACGGAAGATGTGCGTGAGTTCAATACCCACAAACCTCGAACGTTTCAGCGCCTGGCTGCTGAAGAAAAAACAGGTATCGTAGTATGGTTTCAGAATTTCCCATTCATCGTCTTTCACGATGGGCGCCAGTTGCTGGAGGTCGCCGATCATGAGCAACTGCACACCACCAAACGGTTGGTAGCGGTTTTTGAAGCGGCGCAGCACCTCGTCGATCCCGTCGATAATGTCGGCCCGGACCATCGATATCTCGTCGATGACCAGCAAATCGAGGCTGCGCATGATGTTGATTTTCTCGCGGCTGAACCGTTTGATTCCGGCGGCCACGCTGCTGCTGTCTGTCACCTCAACAACCCTCGGCGAGTCGGGCCCGTGCGGGATCTGCGGCCCAAACGACATCTGGAAAAACGAGTGAATCGTAACCCCTCCGGCATTGATTGCGGCCACACCTGTTGGAGCCACCACCACCATGCGCTTGGGCGATGATTTCTTCAGATTTTTCAGGAAGGTGGTCTTGCCCGTTCCGGCTTTACCGGTCAGGAAAATATTCTGGTTGGTGTATTGCAAAAAATTCCAGGCAAGTTCGAGTTGTGGGTTTGACTGGTAGTGCATGTACTTGGTGGATTTTGGTATTGACTTATTTAAGTTTCATTACCAGCAAAGATACGGAAATGCCCCCACGAACAAGGCAAAAGAAATTTATTAAAACCAGGACAGCCGGAAAATCATTTCCGGCTGTCCTGTTGAGATATCATAAGTTTGTTTTGGCAGTTCGATTCTTCTTTTATGCTTTGGCTTTCGGAGCCTTCAGGACACTTACCAAAATGGTTGCCAGAATGAGGAATACTCCGGCGACGATAAAACCATAGTCATACACACCGGTTTTATCTTTCACAAAAGCAGCGAGCATTCCGCCGAAAACTCCCGCAAAGCCCCATCCGGTAAAAATCATTCCGTAGTTAACTCCCAGGTTTTTCATTCCAAAGAATTCGGCAGTAGTGGTTGGGAATAAAGAAAAGAGAGCTCCATAAGCGATTCCGGCAACGATCGAACCGATGATCAATAATGGAATTGAGGTGTAAAACGTAAACAGGAACATATTCGCTGCCTGAATCATAAACACAAGCATCATGGCACGGATTCTCCCCATCTTATCAGACAAGGCACCTCCGACCAGACGGCCAAAAGCATTAAATATCGACAGGATTACAATCAACCAGAAACCCGCCTTCCATTGAGCCTGAGCTTCTGCGATCATTGGTAAATGAGCAATCAACATTAATCCGGCAGTAGCAGCAAGTGCATACATGATCCACAACAAATAAAACTGAGGCGTTTTAGTAACTTCACTCCAGGTAAAATCATTCCCCTTTGGTGCTGGTGCCGTCTGATTGCTGGCTGTTTTTGGTGCCTGAGCTTCCGGAGGATCTGACAGAAACATGGATAAGATTACAACAACTGCAATGGCAAATGCTCCGAGAATAAAAAAAGTATTACTGATTCCATAAGCCTTCAGAAGACTGGAAGCAATAGGTGTCATATAAACCGGGGAAAGACCAACTCCCGAAACAACGATCCCTGTAATTAATCCTTTTTTGGATGAATCAAACCATTTCATGGCACACGGAGTAACGGCCGAATAACCAAGCCCGATACCCATCGATGCGATAACGCCAAAAGTCAGTATCATCGTCATCAGACTGGTAGCAAATCCTGAAAGGATCAATCCGCCACCCAGCATAAGACCTCCCAATATGGTGATCGGCCGGGGCCCGAATTTATCCTGAGCCCTGCCGGCAAAAATCATAGAAATTGCAAAAACCGCTGCAGAAACGGTGAATGGAAGAGTTGCATCGGTATTGCTCCATTGCCAGTCGCTTACCAAAGCTTTTTTAATTACACCCCAGGAATACAACGCTCCCATGATCAGATTTATGCCCAATGCGGCAAAGGTGATGATCCACCCGCGGTTGTTAGTCGATTTGTTCATTTTTTTTAAGAGATTTTTGGGTTCTTAAAATAATGGATAATAATTCAAATCTGCTAATCGGGGAAACGAAAAATTTTAAATTGACAGAAATTGCTCGTTTTCTGTTGCCATTTAAAAGTAAAAAGCCGCTTCCGGTTAAAGAAACGGCTTTCTTCCTATAAAATTTTCCGATGGACAATCAGTATGAACGATCCCCGACAAACAGCCTATCAGTACTCAGGTCAGGCTTTTTTCCACTGCTCGCGCATGAGTTTCACCGCGGCGGGCAAAGTTTCTTTCGGATCGCCTACCGAGCCACATTCAAAGCTCACATAATCCTGATAGTTGATTTCCTTTAGTCCCCGGAACCCGTTAACGTAATTATCAGCCTCGCCATCTTCTCCGGGCATTTTACGGCGTTTGCGGCTGGCAATATGCACGTGGTGCAGATAATCGCCTGCTGCCAGGAAAGCGGCGCGGTCGTTGGTCTCTTCCCAGGTCATGTGCCAGAAATCGCCCATCACAGCGGCACCGGCCGAATTTACATCACGAACAATTGAAGCTCCATCGGCTACCTGACGACAGAAATAGCATTCCTGACGGTTCAACGGCTCAAGTAAAATGCGGGTATTGTTTTTCAGTGCAAATTCACCCAATTCCTTCATTTGTCCAAGCAAAAGTTCACGGGCTTCCTTATCAGGCAACGATTTCTGATTGTTGAATGCCGGAACGAAAATCAACCCGGTGGAGCCCAGCTCACCAGCAGCGCTGATGATGGTTTTCATCGAATCCATGCAATTCTTCCGGATAGCCTGATCGTCGGCAATCAGCCACCCGTCAAAACCAGCGCAAATGGCGCTCACTTTGATATTGCGGTTTTGAAGCGCCTGTTGTATTTCACTAACTCTTTTTTCAAGTCCCCCACCCCACACTTCAAGACCAACAATCCCGAGCGATTCCATGAAATCGAGTTTCTCAGTCAGCGTTTTGCCTGGAGCAACGCCTTCCTGACACGAGATTTTCAATTTTGAGGAATGCTTTTTATCTGATGGAGATTCACTTTTGAAAGAAGAGAAAAGGCCGCCCGATGCTGCCAATGCAGCGCCGGTAACGGCCGTTCCTAAAAAAGATCTTCTGTTAAGCGGCATACCTATCGTGTTTGGTTTCCCTGCGGCGTTCCAGCAATGTGAATAAATTCGGGCAGTTTAAATTCTTTCCCTGCACCGTATCCTTCTTTGGCGGCAGCCATGCTTTTTGTCATATCAATATCTTTAGGAAGAAGATCGAGCGGAGAAGCAGTCATTTCGTCCCAGGTAATTTTCTTTCCGGAGTAAGCCGATTCGCGTCCCATGATGGCAGCCATGTTGGCAACAGCTGTTTCAGATGCCTGTTCAATCGGTTTTCCGCCGCGGATATGATTAATCCAGTTCACGTGTTCCAGTGTGTATGGATCGGTTTGTTTGAATTTGGCTTTTTCGGCTTCGTAGTCATATTTCCAAATTTCGGTACCCTTCAGGTCTTTGATGACGTGCCCGTCGGAAGTCCACGAACCTTTGGTGCCCTGAATAAACTCCCAGACGCCACCTTCTGTTCCGTTGATCTGGCGACAAGTACTATGAACGTGGATACCGTTTTCCATTTCAAAATCGACGCTGAAATTGTCGAACTGATTACCGGTAACACGGCGCTGGCGTGAGCCGAATCCAAGCGCTGATTTTGGTTTCAGTCCGGAAAACCAAGTGAATACATCCAGGTTATGAACGTGCTGTTCAACAATATGGTCGCCCGAAAGCCATTCCCAGTTTACCCAATCGCGGATCATCCATTCCAGGTCTGACCAAGCGGGGTTGCGGTCCTTAAACCAAAGCATACCACCACACCAGTAAACTGTTCCGCCGGTTATTTCACCGATTGCCCCGTTCATGATTTGTTCGTATGAAGCTACATAGTCGCGTTTGTGGTGACGTTGTGTACCGGTTACCACGCAAAGACCTTTTGCCTGAGCCTGTCTGGCTGTGGCCACAATGGTGCGGTAACCTACCGGATCAACGCAAATTGGTTTTTCGAGGAAGCAATGTTTGCCTTTTTCCACTGCATATTTGAAAATTTCGGGACGGAAATTAGGTGGCGTAGCGGTAATAATTACGTCTACGTCGCTATCAATAACTTTTTGATAAGAGTCGAGCCCCACAAATTTCTTGTCTGCTGCAATGTCGATATTTTTCTCTTTTTTCAGCTTTTCAGCTAAACCTTCCAAACGGTCAACGTAAGTATCGCCCAACGCAACGATAGTAACATTTTCGGCAGCGTTGAGGAAATTAAATGCCGCGCCAGAGCCTCGCCCGCCACAGCCGATTATCCCTGCTTTCAACGGTCTGCCGTCTGCAGCCTTATCAACCAGGTCAGGTAAGTAATAAGAGCCTGGCTCTTTCAAAGGCTGTGTTTTTGGAGTACTGCTACACGATGACAAAGCGGCAACACTTCCTGTACCAATTGCGCCCAATGCCCCGGCCAAAGCCGAGCTTTTCAAGAATGAACGTCTGTCAACACCTTTTTTCATAACGTATTAGTTTTTAATATGAATAGTTGGTTATCTATTGAATTTTCATCTGTATAAATTTTCAAAGTTGATCCGAATAATTTTCGTATTTACTTTAGTTTTTCAATTAAAATATCGCCTGATGGAATAGCCATTTCTACACTTTCGGTTTGTGCGCGCTTTAGCACACATGGCTATTTCATTGAATTGTCTGGCTCACATACAACCCTGAACCCGATGCCTTTCACATCGGAGTACCACCAAATGCTTTTGGGCTGTTGCGGGTCGGTTTTCAGCCATGCGTCGTGCTGACTGTGATCCCGGGCTGCTGCGCGCACGTCGGCTGCATCCGAAATATAATTACCACCGCGTACAACCCATTCTTCACCTTCAGTTACGATTGGGTTAGTCACATTCCCGCTGTTTTTGGCATAAGCGTCGGGTGCATAGCGGTCGGCACAATATTCCATTACGTTGCCAAGCATATTTTTCAGGCCGAACGGATTAGCCTTAACCTCGTCGGGCAAGTGCGTTTTGCCTTTGCCATTGTTTGCATAAATGATGTATTGTGATATCGGTTCGGTATCGGCGCCCGATATTTTACGCCATAATCCTTTGTTGGAGAACTTGTCCGGTTTTCCACTAAAGAAATAAGGAGTTTCGGTGCCACCGCGCGCTGCGTATTCCCATTCGGCTTCGGTGGGCAGGCGGTATTTTTTGCCGGTTTTCTTTGAAAGCCACTGGCAGAAGGTTTCCGCAGCATAATGAGTCATGGTGATTGCCGGGCGTTTGCCAAAGCCCCAGTTTTGGTCAGGTCGTCCATAAGGCGGGGTCGGACCTGAAATAGCATCCACGTTCGGGTTGCTGTTGTTGGCATAAATCTGTTCGGGCGGAGTACGTCCTTCGCTCATTGTGTTACCGTAAAATGCCCAGTACTGTTCCCAGGTTGTTTCCACTTCAGCCATGAAAAACGGGCTGACCGTAACCTGACGTACCGGCGATTCGTCGGCTTGGTGGAAAGGTTCTTTTTCGGGGCTTCCCATGCCAAAGGTGCCGCCTTTGATTGCAATCATTTTGAACGATACCGATGTTCCGGGAATCTGCTCAGTGTAGTCGGCAAAACTTGTTACAGTGGCTGCCTGTTCAAAAACGTTTTTCAGACTCTCGGCTTTGTCGTCGGTTTGTCCCGGTATGCCGGTCATTTGGCCGTGTTTGTAATTCGGGTTATAATGCCCGACGTCGAGGTGGCAACTGATGCACTGCAAGTCCAGTTTCTTTTCGTTATTTTCGTAGTAAAGGTGGGCCGCTATGCCTGCATCAACTAAATCCTTCGGGAACAGGTTTTGGTGGCAATGCTTGCACGATGTATTCGGAATATACTTTACGGCATGTTCAAGTTCCGACTTCATCTCCCAGTTAAATTCAGCCGAATCTTTGGTGAGGTAGCCATAAAGATCTTTGAGTCCCAGTTTGGTTTTTTCGATTATATAACCTTGTCCTTTCGGCGGAAGGTGACAATCGACACAGTGAACCTGAATCCCGCTCTTGTTGTCGTAGTGGGTTGATAGTTTCCACGAAGGAAAAACGTGTGGATGCACGTGACACGACGCGCAAAATTCGTCGGTTGAAGTATATTCAATGGCTTTGTTTCCAAAAATGGTGGCCACTATTCCAATGGCAAACGAACAAAATAAAACGAGGAGAATGCGCTTACGAAGGAAGTTCCCAATCTTTTTCATCATGAATAACCTGGTTTTTAGTTATGAATGGATTTAGGTTGCCCAAAAGTAATAAAAATACAAGGAGAACAACTGCTGATGCATTACCAAAACTAAAAATCGAACAAAACTCCATAATAAACCCGAATTTGTCCATATCGTTCCCTGCAAAACCCAAAAAGTTGAAATTTACAGCGGAAAAAGAATTTCTTATGGTCTGTTTTATTGTTTAAAATCGGAAATGGAATATATCTTTGAAGCTTTAACCAAATTGACAAACAAATGGAACTGGAAAAAATAGCAAGCCAATTTAAGCTTGAAGGCTCAGTTGATCGGGTTGAACCGATGGGCGAAGGATTTATCAACGATACGTTTATCATTCACAACAAGGAAGAACAGGCTCCCAATTACCTGCTTCAACGAAAAAACAAGCGGATTTTCACCAACGTCCCGGCCATGATGGAAAACATCTGGAAGGTGACTACCCACATCAAGAAAAAAGTAATTGCCCGGAATGGCGATCCCATGCGCGAAGCCATGACCGTTGTTCCTGCTGTTGACGGGAAATTGTATTACCAGGATGAAGAAGGCGAATACTGGGCTGTTTGCGTTTTCATCAGCGACACGATTACCTACCAGGCTGCAACAACACCGGAGCTGGCTTACCAGGGCGGAAAGGGAATCGGACTGTTTCAGTCGATGGTTTCCGATTTAAAAGAACCGCTGACCGACATCCTGCCCGGATTTCACAACATCAGGTACCGCTTTAACCAGTGGGATGTTGTTTTGGCTAAAGATCCGGCTGGCCGCAAAGCAAAACTGGCTACCGAAATCGGCTGGGTCGAAAGCCGCCGCGAAGAAATGCTCAACTTCTGGAAGCTGGTCGAAAACGGCGAGATCCCGACCAGAGTCACTCACAACGACACCAAAATCAACAACATCCTTTTTGACCAGAACGGCGAAGTGCTCTGTGCCATAGACCTCGACACGGTGCTGAACAGTACCTGCCTGAACGACTTTGGCGACGCCATGCGTTCGTACACCAACACCGGCGCCGAAGATGATGAAAACCTCGATGCTGTTTCGTGCAACCTTGCCATCTTCGAAGGCTTTACCAAAGGTTACCTGTCTCAGGCCATCAGCTTCCTGACTCCGAAAGAACTGGAATACCTGGCTTTTTCGGCCCGATACATCACCTACGAACAGGTTCTGCGCTTCCTGATGGATTACATCGATGGCGATAACTATTACAAAATCAAGAGCCCGGAACACAATTACCAGCGAACCCTGGCCCAATACAAATTACTGACCAGCATGGAAGAACAATATGATGAAATGTACCGGATTGTGCGTACTGCTGCTGCTGAGCTGGCCTGATCAGCCTGCCGGATCGGCCGGTAACTCAAAAGCACGTGAAAATTTAAACACAGAACACCCCATCAAAAAAATTCAAACTATGAAAATTCAGGAAATACTGGAAGGCTTCTCGAACCCGCCACTTGACCTGGTAGCCGAAACGCTCGATCAGGAAGTGACTCCGCTTACGCTGGAAACGGTAAACTGGGAGGAATTTCCTTATAAACCCGAGGTATCGGTTCAGGTAGCCTACAACAAAAACGAGTTGTTCCTCAGGTATCAGGTAAACGAACAGGCCGTGAAAGCCGTAGTTACCGAAAGCAATGGCCGGGTCTGGACCGACAGTTGTGTGGAGTTTTTTCTTTCGCCGGAAGGAAACGACGAATATTACAACCTGGAGATGACCTGCATAGGCACGGCACTGCTGGGATTCCGCAAAAAAGGTGGTGAAGCGGTCCATGCTTCCGAAGAACAGATTGCCACCATCCGCAGAATTTCGTCGTTAGGTGACAAACCTTTCGCTGAACGGAAGCAAGCCACTGAATGGAATATCACCATTGCCATTCCTTGGGAGGTATTCTTTAAGCATTCGCTAAAGCCGGTAAAAGGAAAGAAAATGCGTGGGAACTTCTACAAATGCGGCGATGAGCTGAGCGTTCCGCACTTTGTATCCTGGACCAAAATAAAGACTGACAAGCCCGCATTCCACATGCCGGAATTTTTTGGCGGATTGGAATTCGAGTAAAGACAAGCTGCAATTTGAATGAAGGGCAAAAATTAACTGTTTAACCCCGCTGTAAAAGCCATTCAATCAGGAAAACCGGACAGGGAAAATGTCTGGTTGGCATTTGCCGCAACGTTACACCACGATTTGTACAACAAATTAATGTGTAATATTGCGGCAAATTTTACTGATATGCGAAAGATGGTCCAGGGAAGACTTTCAGTATTCAAATTTGAAAGCTTCAAATCCTACAAGGATATTGCTCATTTTATCACCACCAGAGAAGGATGGGTTTCGGGTAAAAAAGCGCGTTTTACCGGCGATCACGAATCCGATTATTCGGCCTTCCGAAAAGAACTTGCCGTTTCGGGCAACTGGGAAGTAAAACAGTTTGTCTTTCCCCGCCAAACACATTCCGACCATGTTGCCGTTATCCGTTCTGAAAGCCAAGAGCCGGCCATTGCCGATACCGATGCGCTGATCACTAACCTTCCGGGCGTGTTTGTTTGCGTGCAGACGGCCGATTGTGTGCCTGTTTTGCTGTACGATCCGAAGAAAAAAGTTGTGGCTGCAGTTCATGCCGGCTGGCGGGGCACGGTATCAAAAATCGCCCAAAAGACCATCAGCAGGATGTCGGAAGAATTCGGGTGCCAGCCCCGGGATGTAATTGCCGGCATTGGGCCTTCCATTCATATTCATGCCTACGAAGTCGGACCGGAAGTTGTCGAAGCTGTTAAAAACGGGTTCAGCAATGCCTCAGCTTTATTGAAACCATCACTTCAGGACAACCGCGCTTACTTTGATTTATGGGAAGCCAACAGAACTATCCTGCTCGAAGCAGGCCTTCAGGAAGAAAATATTGAACTGATGGGTATATGCTCGTTTGCCCATCCCGATTTGTTCTTTTCGGCCCGCCGCGACGGTACAGATACCGGAAGGATGGTCAGCGGAATAAGCCTGATATAATCGGGTCAGTCTGCTAAAAAAACCTTTCAGAGCAAGCCCTGAAAGGTTCTAAATCAGCGAAGGACAAAACCAAAACAAAATTTATTTCACTTCAACATCGTAAGTGTATTCTTTTTGACCGGCTAAAAGCACTGCGGTGTAAGTTCCCTTTTTAAGCCCCGAGAGTTTAAAAGCCTCACTGACATTGAATTTGTTGCCTATTTCCCGGATATAGATAAGTTGGTTCTGGTTGAAAAAATGCAGTGTCAGGTTTTCATTCCGGTAATTCAGGAAACTGCATTTCAGCACCCCGTCTTTATAGCCGAAGACGGGTTCGATGGTCGTTATTTCGTCGCCAACCTTAATATGCCAGTCTCTGATCTCAAATTCCCGCTCGGTGGTTAGCCGGTCGCTTTTCACGATAAGGCGATAATACCCGCTGGCCAGATCGTAGAAATCGAAAACACCCCGGTAATTACCAGATGGCTCGGCAATTTCCTTACAATATAGCACATGGCCAAGATCGTCTTCTACCGATATTTCCAGTTTACTATCGGTAACACTCGAAATAGTCACAAAAACTTTTTCCGACGACAGCGGGATGATATCCACTTTCAGGTTCCCGCTGGCAGATAAAGTACTGGCAAATGCGACAAATGCCAATAATAACGATACTTTCAACATGGGTTTCATGGTTTTCTGTTTTAAAAATTCTAATTGTTTAATTGTTTTCTGACTTTGATTTAAGCTAACGGCATTTCTACATGCCACTTTTATACCACAACATCAACCATCACATTTATTGAATGTTACAAATCAATCAAACAAGTGCAGCGTAAAACAAATTGACATTCAGTGTCTGTTTTATTTACACTTTTGCTGACCTGCATGGCGTCGGGTTTTATTTTTTGCTCCTTTTAGGGCAATGGCTGACTATGTCATTAAAAAACTTTGAATTTGGGGTGTGAAGCTCGAAACTCTGTTTACCGGCCTTGCACATCGCCCCCACTCGATTCGTTGATGTTTTTCCTGGCAGGATTGCCGTAATATGTAATGTCTCCCCCGCTACTGGCCGTGGCATCCAGTTCTTCGGAAACATTTATGCGGATGTCGCTCCCGCTCGAAACATTAGCGGCACATTTGCGTGTTTGCAGTTCGCCGGCATTGATGTCGCTCCCGCTCGAAGCGCTGGCGTGCATAACCGCTGCACTTCCTTTCAATAAAACATCCGAACCGCTGCTCGATTCAACCTTCATCACGAGAGCTTCAAGTTCCAGCTTAATATCCGAACCGCTGCTGGCTCCCAGATCGAGCTTTTCAAATTTCAGGAGGCTTTGCGAAACGACATCCGAACCTGCCGATGCATCAAGCATATCAAGGGTTTTGAAAGAAACATATACTTTGTGCGGGTTATTCCCCACATTAATGTTGAACCAGGATTTTTCCTTTAAAAAGATCTTCAGGATTCCACCTTCAACGGTCGTGACTATTTTGTCCAACTCGTCGGATTCGGCTTCCACAACCACTTCCTCGGCGCTTTTCTGGCTCAGGTAAAGATCGATTCCGCTGGATACAGAAATCCCATGGAATCCGGAAAACTGGCGGGTTTGACGGGAGGCGGCAGCCTCAACATGCACGTATGCGACAACAAATAAAAGAAGCGTTACTAGTTTAATTGTTTTCATTGGGCTTGTGGTTTTTTGTTTCTATTGTTTCTGTGGTTTGGGCTTATTTTTTCCTGATGTTTCCTCCTGAAGAGGTTCTTACTTCGGTTGATCGGGGCTCCCCGTAATAGACTATATTTCCACCGCTGGAGGCATGGGCATCGAGCCGTTCGTTAACGGTTGCCGATACATTTGCACCGCTCGATGTTTTCATCAGGCAATCATCAACTTTGAGATCATTACCCACCAGATTTGCACCTGAAGAAGCTTCCAGTTTGGCTTCTTTCGCCAGTCCCGAAAGTTTTATATTGGCGCCCGACGAACAATTGGCCTTCAAATTTCTGGCATTCACGTCCATCGTCAGGTTTGCTCCTGAACTGGATTTCAGCACAAGGTTTTCTGACAGAATTTGATTTTGTGACCAGACATTCGATCCCGATGATGTTTCAACTCCGGTAATCTTTTCAACCGTTACCATCACCTTCTTCTCCCGGGCCCAGCGGACGTTTTCGTTTACATATACTTTCAGGACGTTTCCTTCCACACGCGTTTCAATAATTTCATGAAGGTTATTGTCGGCAATGACAACTACTTTGGAAGGACTGCCCTGGGTAATGTAAACATTCATTCCCCGGCTCACATGGATCTGATCAAACGGACCGACTTGCCTGACTTCTTCGGTAACATTTCCATTTCCTCGAACCGATGGCCCCATAAACCAGCAGGAGGAAAGAATCAGGCTAAAAAAGGCAAAAACTCCGAGCAGGTAAAATTGTTTTCGTTTCATAGTTTTGATTGTTTTGCTTGAATAGACGCGTGAAAATGAATTCCGTTACCAAAATTACCGGGGTTGACAGATAAAAATTAATTTTATTCGTTGAATGACTCGTTTTTACCGGTAAATGAACTTTTCGTGTTCAGAATCTGGAATTTGGTTGAATTAAATCGATTAAATACATATTCTTTTCTTCTTTTACCGAGAAACAGGAAAACCTGTTTTAATCAGCACAAACAGCAAACCATAAAAACCAGCAACCATGATAAAGAAACTTCTTTCGTTAGTGCTCTTTGCCGCACTTGCAGACGCCCTGCCTGCTCAGGATCAAAAAATTAACATCGTCGTTATTGGAGCTCATCCTGATGATTGCGACATTCATGCCGGAGGCACGGCCATCCGCTTTTCCCAAATGGGGCACCGGGTTTTGTTCGTATCGACTACCAACGGCGATGCCGGTCATTTTAACAAAAGCGGAAACACTCTGGGCAAAATCAGAAAGGCTGAAGCTGAAGAAGCGGGCCGCCGGATGGGAATTACCTATAAAGTGCTTGACAACCACGACGGATTACTGGAACCCAACCTGAACCTGAGGCTTCAGCTTATCCAGTTGATCCGGGAATGGAAAGCGGATATCGTAATCGGCCCGCGTCCGTACGATTATCATCCCGATCACCGCAATACGGCTATTGCCATTCAGGACGCCGCTTTCCTGGTTATAGTTCCCAATATTGTGCCCCAAACGCCAGCTCTAAAAAAGAACCCGGTATTCCTTTACACCGACGACCGGTTTACCAAACCGTATCCGTTTTCCCCGGACATTGTAGTTGATGTTACCAAGGTATTTGATCAGAAGATTTATGCCATGGCAGCACACCAATCGCAGTTCTTCGAATGGTTGCCCTGGCTGGCAGGTCAATTGGAAAGTGTGCCAAAAACAGAAGCCGACCGGTTAAAATGGTTAGCCGAAAAACGAAAAGGCAGCATTTCGGATGCCACAAAAGCTGGTTTGTCCAAGTGGTACAAATCCCAAGCTGATGTCGTGAAATTTGCAGAGAGCTTTGAAATTTGCGAATACGGCCGGATGCCTAATGATGACGAAATCAGGCAACTCTTCCCAATGTTGCAAAAGGATTGAAGGACTGAAGGATTGAAGGACTGATTTATTGTTGCAGGTTACGTGTTGCGAGTTTCGTGTTGTTTTTTTAACTCGTATCCCGTAACTCGCAACAATTTTACTGTAACCTACGACTGAACAATGTTTACTTATTCTTCCGTTCGATTTCGCGCAGATTTTCCAGCTTGCGCTTTTGCAGGAAGCTCTTGATGTCGCCCAGGTGTTCTTTCACCTGTTTGTTGCCAAATTCGTAAACCTTTTCAACCAGTCCGTCGAGGAAATCGCGGTCGTGCGAAACAAGGATAAGCGTGCCGTCAAAATCTTTCAGCGCGCTCTTCAGAATGTCTTTGGTGCGCATATCAAGGTGATTGGTAGGCTCATCCAAAATAAGCAGATTTACCGGTTCGAGCAACAACTTGATCATCGCCAGACGGGTGCGCTCGCCGCCGGAAAGCACTTTTACTTTCTTCAGAATATTGTCACCGCTGAACATGAAGGCGCCCAGGATATCTTTGATTTTGGTGCGGATGTCACCCACCGCCACATCGTCGATTGTCTGGAAAACAGTCAGATCTTCGTCGAGCAGCGAGGCCTGGTTTTGTGCAAAGTAGCCAATCATGGCGTTGTGCCCCAAGGTCAAATGACCATCGTAATCAATTTCGCCCATGATAGCTTTCACCAGCGTTGATTTTCCTTCACCGTTTTTACCTACAAAGGCAATTTTTTCGCCACGCTGAAGGGTCAGGTTGGCCTTTTGGAAAACCAGGTGATCGCCGTAGCTTTTTCCTACACTTTCGGCAATAACCGGGTAGTTTCCCGAACGGGGCGATGGAGGGAATTTCAGGCGTAGTGCTGAAGTATCTTCTTCGTCAATCTCAACCAGTTCGAGCTTTTCAAGCATTTTTACACGCGATTGTACCTGCAGGGTTTTCGAATACGTTCCTTTGAAACGTTCGATAAACTCGGTGGTTTCAGCAATCATTTTTTGTTGCTCGTCGTATTGTTTCTGCTGCTGCTCGCGGCGTTCGCGGCGCAGTTCGAGGTATTTCGTGTAGTTAACCTTGTAGTCGTAAATGCGGCCCATGGTTACTTCGATGGTGCGGTTGGTGATGTTATCGACAAAAGCACGGTCGTGCGAAATCACAATCACCGCTTTAGTACTATTAATCAGGAAGTCTTCGAGCCACTGAATCGATTCAATGTCGAGGTGGTTGGTCGGCTCATCAAGCAAAATCAAATCGGGCTTTTGCAGCAGGATTTTGGCCAGCTCGATGCGCATGCGCCAACCGCCACTGAATTCGCTGGTCGGGCGGGTAAAATCTGCACGTTCGAAACCCAGACCGAGCAGAATTTTCTCCACTTCGGCGTCGTAGTTAATTTCCTCGATGGAATAGAACTTTTCACTCAGGGCAGAAACCCTCTCAATCAGGGCATAATAGCTGTCCGAATCGTAGTCGGTGCGGGTAGCCAGTTCGTCGTTCATGGCAGCAATCTGCGCTTCCATTTCGTGGATACGGGCAAAAGCCTGAGCGGCTTCTTCAAAAACAGTGCGCTGATCATCAATGAGCAAATGCTGCGGCAAATAGGCAATCACGGCATCTTTAGGCGCTGAAATCCGGCCACGGGTTGGAGTTTGCGCACCAGCAATAATCTTGAGCAAGGTCGATTTTCCGGCGCCGTTTTTACCCATCAGGGCAATCCGGTCCTTGTCGTTAATCACAAAATTTATGTCCGAAAAAAGGGCCGACCCCGCAAATTCAACTGCCAATCCGTCAACTGATATCATCTTTTATCCTGTTTTTTTAAGAAGGCGCAAAGATAGGCGATTTGCCGAAAGAAAATATTTACGACCCTCTTTGGCCAAAATTTTAACCAATATTTATTAAAGTGCAGAGATCGAACAATCAAAGCATGTTTTTCCGAACTATTTTGGTTAACTTTTGTTCAGTTTCCACAAAATCCAGAACCAATGAACGCCCTTTTCAAAATCATGATTTTTGCATTTTTACTGGGCTTTGCTTGTCATTCGAACGCCCAGTTACTCACCATTCAGGATGCCGTTGATCAGGCCATCAAAAACAATGCGCAGATCAACCAGATGCGGGCGCAACTTCAGCAAAAACAGACCGAATGGCGCACTCAAACCGGCGTTTCGGCACCCGAAATCAGTTACATGAAAGAAGGCATTGACCCCAAAGCCAGTCAGCCTTTTCAGGAACAACGCTGGACCGTTTCACAATCGGTAGATTTTCCGCTGACCATGTCCTATCGGCTGAAAGCCATCCGGGAAGAAGGAAAAGCAATGGAGTACAGCATCCAGTCGGAGGAACACAATGTAAAAGCGCAGGTAAAAACCCAGTATATTGAAGTGATCCATGCCCTTCGGCTTCAGCAATTGCGCGACCAGCAACTCAAATTAGCCAACGATCTTTACCAGGCTGTTCAAACTCAGGTAAAAGCGGGAAAAGCAAGCGACATGGACCAGACCAAAGCCGAACTGGAAATAGCCAATGCTGAAAACGACATCGACGATGCCCGCCTGCAATTGCATCTGGCCCGTTACGAGCTGTTCAACCTCATGGGACTTGCCACTGAAAATCAGAAATATTCCATCCAGTTCATGGATTCCCTTCGCAGCACCGACGTCGAAATTTCGCAGATTCAGGCATTGGCCGTTCTGGCCGAACAACCCTCGTTCCGGTCTTCTGAAAAAGAAATGGAAGCCGCCAACTATTTCCTGAAAGAAGCCAGAAGCAACCTGTTTCCCGACATCCGGTTCAATCTGTACAAACAAGATTACGGCAATGGATTTAATTTCAATGGTTTTGAAGTAGGCCTGAGTTTCCCGATCTGGCTTCCGCTGGAACAAAAAGGCCGCACCTCGATGGCAGTGGCCCGGCAAGACGAAATTCGCTGGAAACAGGACGAAATCAAACTCGACATGAAGAAACAGATCGAACATGCCTGGCACAGCTACGAAGCAAGCCGGTCAACCATCCGGCGGTATAACCAGACCATCCGGCAAAAGGCCGATCAGCTTCAGACACAAACTTTAAGCGCCTACCAGCGTGGTGAGGTCGATTTGCTGAACCTGATCAGCACACAACAGATGTACCTCGACATTCAGATCCATCACCTGGCAGCCGAGTGCGATTTTCACATCCAGTTGGTCGAACTCGAAAAATTCCTGAACCAGGATCTGGTGTATTAAAGCAGTTCCAAAAATAGTGACATTCTATTCAGGCATTTCTCCGGAGAACATAGCTTTAAAATCAGCCGGATATTTTTCCTGGTAGAGTTCGAAGTAAAGTTTGGTAAAGTTATCGAACACCGAATGAGCCAGGCTCAGCTTGCCCTGGCGGGTAAGTATGCCAATCTTTTTGCGCAGGGCCGGCTCGTTCAGCGGATCGTTGATGCTGATCACCTCGGCAATGTCAAGTAACAACGAATCATATTTCCCCTCGGGAAGTTCGCGGAATAATTTCAAACCAAATTCAATAACCCGGTTACTCATCCGGTCGATATACGGATCGATCCACGATTCGCTCATGTTTGGGAAAATCGTGCCTTTCCTCAAAACAGACAACAAACCGGGAAGATCATGTGCCAGTATTTCAACGTCGGCAACTGATTTCAGCTCATCTAATTTGTTTTCAACAAAATCATAATCAGCGAAATACCCATCCGAAAACTCAAGAACCCAAAGTTTATCCTGAAAAAGCAGTTTTATGCCGTTGCACGACGAGAGTAAAGCTTTCAGGTTCTGGATGTTCGTACCACGGATATTTTTAGCGTTCTGCGGGCTCATGCCCGGCCACAGGCAGTCTGACAATTTCTTCGAACTGATGCCCTTCCCGTCGGCAACGCTGTGCAGGAAAATGAGCACAAACAACTGTTTGATCTTAGGCGAAAACTTCAGGCTGATGTCTTTCCCTTCGCTGTTGATTACCTTCAAACCTCCAAAGCAGTTGATCTGCTCCTGATTTTCAGGAAAATCGGACACAGGAACAGCACGTTGAACCGGAACAGACAGGGAATCTGATTTTTGAGGCGCTTTTTCCGAAGTTCTTTTGAATAAGTGTCGGCGGAAGATATAAGCAAAAACGCCGATAGGAAGCAGTACCAGGATGAACCATCCTGAAGAAATTGCTTGTTTGGCATCTCTCCCCGAAAGGAATTCATTACGGATTTCATCCTCGTTTAGTTCCCGGTCCCAAATTTTTATCTCCTGCATATATCCCGCGAAGTATTCTTCCCACAGGTTGCTGCCAATCAGTACAGTATAGTCTGATTCGACATAAGGCAAAAGCAAATTGATTTTTTCAGTCAGCTCACCATTCAGGTAAAAACTGATGTGATTATCGGCCTTGGTATGCACCAGACCGACGAATGACCACTGGTTGATAGGAATCGGAGTCTTTGTCGAAAAATAATCCTTGACCCCCTGAACAGTGAACGTCAGCAGTCCCTGGTGAATTTTCAGCACAAAATTTTTCCCTTTGCCCAGAATGCAATTGTTGTTTTCAAGCTCGGTAGGCTTTACCCAGGCCGTGATGCTGAAATTTGGTTTCAAAGCTGAGCGGCTCATTAACCCGCCGTCGAGATAGGCTTTCCCTGAAAAAAAAGCGCAATTTCCACGAACTTCATCGTTCACAAAATCAATCCCGTACCGAATGATTTCACTGTCGTTTTTTCGCTGCACATTTCGGACATCTTTCTGAAAGGTGTAACAATCGGTCAGCCCAAAATCCGGATGAAGCGGAACCGCATTGAAAATCTTCAGGTTGTGTAAATTTTCGGGACTGGGAAGGATGATATCGGGCGAAAACTGGTAACCTGCTTTGTATGGCGCATACGCCAGTGCCGGATATGTATTCGGAAAGCAGAAATAACCATTGGTTTTGCGGTTCGGGAGGTCTTTCCACGACACGTCGGCAAGCAACCGGTCGCCGTTTCTGACCACTCCAAAAATTTTCGGACGGGCATTCAATGCCGTAACAATCGCGGCTGCATCCGCTATTTTTGAAGTTTTCACCTGGATAAAATTGGGCAACTTGCCGGTTTGTCCCCAGAACCTGACGAAATAATCGACCGAAGGAAGCGAGTCGGAATCAACAACCAACCAAAGGAAATTTTTGCTCCCAAGTTTCTGCTGAACGGCCTCAACCGCTTCGGAAGTGCTGATTTTATCCAGTTCATCTTTACCCAACGTAAGGGTTCCCGGATTACTATTGTTGGAAGCTGAAGGTTCTCCCTGCTGAAGAATCACCACCGGAAGGTTTTGCTTTGAAATCCGGGGCAACACTCTTTGCAGTTTTCCGGTTGTTGATCCGGAGGACAAAAAAGCCAGCGGAACCTGCTTCTGCAAAAGCGAATCGAGCTGCACCTCGCCAAGTTCATCAGGATTAATCAGCAAATAGGATTTTAGCCGGACCAAATTTTGAATGGAATCGGGCATTTCAACCTTATTGCCAGTCTGAACGCCCGCATAAAGCGATGAGCAGCAGAACAGCAAGATCGACAAAAGTTGATATGTTTTTTTTCTCAGCAACAAAAAAACGGGTAATGGTCAGACAACCGCAAACTTATAAAATACTAAGGGTTCTGTAAATGAAAACAAGCCTAATTTCAGGAAATCACTCAGAAGTTTTTATTCTTCGAAGCATCATCTCTGGACGATTCCAATGCCCGCAAGTTCATAACTTAGGCGAAAAAACCAAGGAATGTCGTGCAAAAAACCTGATCTTCGCATCCTCATTTCCCAAACAGCATGGCAAAGAATAAATTCAGGAAGATTTTTTTCGGGCGCGCCGCCTTTCCTATCTGGCTGGCTCTGGCAACCTTCGGACTGACCCGGTTATTCTTTCACTATCCCAATCTTACCGAGACAGTCTATTCACAAACCCTGTTTCCGGTCTTTGCATCTGTCCTTTCGTTTCTGAACCGATGGGTGTCGTTTTCGCTCGACGATCTCTTTTATGCCCTGCTGGTGGTTTTTGCCTTTGCACTTTTGCTGCTGGCCATCGTCCGGAAAATAAAATGGGGCAGATCTTTTCTTTTGTTCATCCAGACCCTGGCCCTTGTTTATGCGATGTTTTACTGGTTCTGGGGGTTCAACTACTACCGGACAGGCATTAACCAGCGGCTGCTCATTGCCGGCTCAAAACCCGATACCGCTCAGTTCGTGCGGGTTTTCGAGCACCTGATTGCCCAAACCAACGAATCGTACTGCTCCTACGAAACGGTGAATAAATCGTACGTCAATTCACAGGTCGAATCGTCGTACCAAAAAAATGCCCCATTTCTGAACCTGAATTATCCGCAGGGGAACCGCCGCCCTAAACCGATTACCCTCAGCAAGTTCTTTGCAAAAGCCTCCATCGCAGGTTATTATGGCCCTTTCTTCGGCGAAGTACACCTGAACGACAGCCTGTTGATGATTGAATACCCACAAACATTGGCTCACGAATATGCCCACCAGTTTGGAATTACCAGCGAGGCCGAAGCCAATTTCTACAGTTGGCTGGTTTGCACGCAAAGCGACTCCAAACCGCTGCAATACAGCGCCAACATCAGCATGTTGAACTTCTTTTTGTCGCAAGGTAAACGGCTGCATAATTTTCCCGATCTGGTCCATCAGATCAAAAAACCGGTGATCGAGGATATCCGGAAGGTGCAAAAACACTGGGAAAAGCTTCGGAATGAAAAAATCGACAAGGTGGCCGGAAAAGTGAACGACGTGTACCTGAAAACCAACAAGATCGAAAAAGGAATCGAAGATTATTTCGGAGTGGTTCAGTTTGTCATGGATTTCTCCACCGACTCGCTGGCGCAGAAAAGAGTAGGCAGTCGCAGTGTTCAGTAGGCAGCTTGCTGTTCTGTCAACTGAGACTGAACACTTTTTCCTATTTTTACACAAAACTTAAAACTCAGACACATGCAATTACACCCGATATACGCCGGAAAGTTCACTTGCGACGGAGGTTCGCTGTTCAGCGTCATTCCCAAAGCGATGTGGAACAAAGTTTACCCAGCCGATGAGAACAACATTGTCCAAATGATCATGCGCTGTTTGCTGGTTGATCTGGGCGAACGTAAAATCCTGATCGAAGCTGGTGTCGGCAACCATTACCCCGAAAAAGTGCGCCGAAACAATGGCCACGAAGACACTGATGTGATCGAAAAATCACTGGCCGAAAAAGGTTATCGTGCCGAAGACATTACCGATGTGGTGTTTACCCACCTGCACTGGGACCATTGCAATGGCGCGGTAATCAACAAAAACGGACAACTCCGCCTGCTGTTCCCCAATGCCACACACTGGTGCAACCGCCATCAGTGGGAACATTCCAAAGTTTCGAACCTTCGCGAACGGGCCGCTTATTACCTTGATATTCTTGATTTCCTGAAGAAAGAAGGCAACCTGCAATTGGTTGAAGGCGATTGCGAATTGTTTCCCGGCATTTCCGTCCGCCTGTTCGACGGGCACACGCCCGGGCAAATGATCCCGTTCATTCAGTCCGAAGGAAAAACCTACGTTTACATGGCCGACCTGATTCCTACAGCCGCCAACATTCCCATCGTGTGGCTGGCCTCGTATGATTTGCACCCGGTAACCTCGCTGAAAGAAAAGGAAACCTTCCTGAAAGAAGTGGCAGAAAAGGAATACATCCTGTTTTTCGAGCACGACATTCAGACCGAATGCGCCACGGTGGAGTGGACTGAAAAAGGTCCCAAGGTGAAGAAAAAGTTTAGCTTAAACCAACTGATCCGATGAATTGGAGTCGTCGGATCAGTAAAGACAACAACCTGACTTGCCATATTTCGGGTGTTCAATTGCCAATTGCCCCATTTTGCTATTTTTGTAAAACGCGACCAAAACCCAAAGACATTGACTGACTTACAAAAACCAATCAGCTCCCCAGATAAACCAAACGGGAAAAGGAAAGTTCCGGTCAGGTATTTTGCATCGATGCTCATCGTGCTGTTTGTTGTTTCGCTGATGACGGTTCTGAACCAAACCGGGATTTTGGAGATCAATAAACTGTTTCTGACCCTTTGCCGATGGGGTTTTCTGTTGATTTTGGCAGGATATGCCGTGCAGAAGCGGTCGCTGACCACCTGGATTTTGGTGAGCATGGTTGTTGGAGCCGAATTTGGTCACGACTTTCCGGAGATAGCGGTTAACCTGAACGTGGTCAGCCAGATTTTTCTTCGGCTGATAAAAACCATCATTGCACCACTGCTGTTTGCCACCATTGTGGTGGGAATTGCCGGTCATTCCGACCTGAAACAGGTTGGCCGCATGGGTTGGAAATCGCTGGTCTACTTCGAAATTGTATCGACCATTGCACTGGTCATTGGATTGATTTCCATCAACATCAGCAAGGCCGGTGTGGGAGTGAATGTACCAAAGGACATGGCACATTCCGAACTCACCAATGTCCCGGTACTGAAGGGAACCGATGTGATCCTGCACGTTTTTCCTGAGAATATTGCCAAAGCCATTTATGAAGGACAGGTATTGCAGGTGGTGATTTTCAGCGTTTTATTTGGCATTGCCGTGGCCATGCTGAAAGACAAATTCAAGCGCCCGATGATCACCTTTTCCGAAGCCTTATCGGAAACCATGTTCAAGTTCACCTCCATCATCATGTATTTTGCCCCGTTCGCAGTTTTTGCCGCCATCGCCTTCAGCATCGGGCACATGGGACTTGAGATATTTGTCAACCTGTTCAAATTGCTCGCCACGCTGTATGTTTCGCTGACCATATTTTTAGTGGGCGCGCTGCTGCCAATTGCCCTGTTGCTGAAAATTCCGGTAAAGAAATTTATCAATGCCATTTCGGAACCGGTTGCCATCGCTTTCGCCACGACCAGTTCCGAATCGGCTTTGCCCGTCGCAATGGAACGGATGGAAGAATTCGGAGTACCCCGTAAGATTGTTGCTTTTGTGATGCCTACCGGATACAGTTTCAACCTCGACGGGACAACGCTGTACCTTTCGCTGGCGACTGTTTTTGTGGCACAAATCAGCGGCATTCCTCTTTCCTTCGAAAAACAATTGCTCATCGTTTTCACCCTGATGTTAACCAGCAAGGGCGTGGCCGGAGTTCCCCGGGCATCGCTGGTAATTCTGCTTGCTACAGCCACCAGTTTTGGGCTGCCCACCTGGCCCATCTATATTATTCTGGGAATCGACGAGCTGATGGACATGGCCCGAACGTCGGTTAATGTGATTGGGAATTGCCTGGCAACGGTGGTTGTGGCCAAATGGGAAAAAGAATTTAACCCATCAGGATTAGCTCAGGAAGACAGAGAAAAAATTATCGCCGGAAGTTGCGTGACCAACTAAAATTCAGCTATTCAGCCAATTCTTAAAATCCGGAACACGTTCGCGGCTGACAAGCACCTCAGTTTCCGGATTAGGCCGAAGCTGCAATTTCAGGCGGTTGTTAAAATAAGTATGAATCTTCTCGATCGAATCCGGATTTACGATGAACTTCCGGTTAATCCTGAAAAACAGCTTCGGATCGAGCATTTGCTCCAGTTCATCGAGCGAATAGTCAACCGGCATCCGGTTTTTGCCAAAAGTTACCGCCCAGCTCATTCCTTCTTCGAATTGGAAAAATGCAATATCTTCAACTACAACCTGTTTTAGCTGTTCGCCAATCTTAACCAGCAGGCGTTTTTTGTATTGCGCCGGCTGAAACAACCGGGCATAAAGCTGTTCGTAAAATTGTTCCGGATTTTGAGACAGGGGAAGTCGTTGCTTTTTAAACTTTTCAAACGCAAGTTGTAAGTCCTGGAAATCAATGGGTTTTAGCAGGTAATCAACACTGTTAACCTTGAAAGCCTGAACAGCATACTCGTTATAGGCCGTGGTGAAAATCACAGGCATTTCGAGCCGCACCTGTTTAAACAGGTCGAAGCACGAACCATCGGAAAGCTGAATGTCCATCAGCAATAAATCGGGATGCGGATGAGCGGACAGCCACTCCACGCCTTGCTTTACTGATTCGATAATCCCCAGCAACTCAATCGTCGGATCGTACCTGTTCATCAGCTTCACCAGATGCTCTGCCGAAAGGCTTTCATCTTCAAATATCAATACTTTTAAGCTCACTTTTCCGGAGTTTTGGGAGTTTGACACAAAATGTAAATGCAGTTTCCTCAACTTCCATCCGTTTTTCCGAAATCAGTTGGTAACGCTTTCGGATGTTTTCGAGGCCAATACCCGACGAACCTTCAATCAACTCACGACGGTTCAGATTATTCACAACCCTGATGAAATCTTCATCTTCGGTAATGCGCACCAGTAAAGGTGTTTCTTTCGAAAAACGGTTATGTTTCACCGCATTCTCAACCAGCATCTGGAGCGAGTTCTTGGGGATAAATGTGTATTTGCTGGATTCATCGTCAATTTCAATAATGAATCGGATGTTGTCGTTGTGGCGCACGGTTATCAGGAAAATATACGAATTCAGAAAATCCATTTCCTGCCGCAGTGGAACCACCGTTTCGTTTTTCACTTCAAGCACATAACGGTAAATCTTAGATAGTTGGGCGATGTACTGCGCAGCCAGATCGGCATTTTTATGAACCAGCGTCGTCAATACGCTTAAACTGTTAAAAAGGAAGTGAGGTTCAATCTGGTGTTTCAGGGCTTCAAACTGCGAGCGTATATTTTCTTTTTGTAATCGCTCGGCTGTTATCTCGGCTTCCTGCCAGTTTTTAAAATAGTAAATAAACGAATGAAATCCGATGATGATCAGCGAAATGACCACCATCATCACCGTCAGGTCGCGATCGAGTACCGAGTAGTCAGCCCATAGTTTTTCCTGATGAGTAAGAACAAAAAACAAGTTGTAGTAGAGTTCTCCATACAAAGTGGTAAACCCAATGCAATAAACGAAAAGCACGGTTCCGAGAATCACAAAACGTAAGGTTTGGCCAAAATGTCGCCGGGACAAACCATTAATCCGGTTGGTTATCCAAATACCGGTTTCCCATATCAACCATCCGAAAATCAGAAAATACAAATGGAAAAGAATCCCACGCAGGTCATACTGCCAAAGACTGGTATACGAACGGTCGTAAAACTTGTACAGAAAATGAACCCCGTTCAAAACCAGGAAAATGGTTAAGTATTTCAGTGCGATTTCGTTAATACGTGAGGCTGGTTTCATTTCCAATAGTTTTCAACGAAAATAAAAAAAATGCCACACTTTACGACAAATATCCATACTGACAAAACCATTCCAGGGCATCTTCAATGGCCTGTGCAACCGAAGTTTGCGGCATCTTCAACTCTTTGACTGCTTTGGCCGGAGAATAATAATTATCGGCGCAAAGCAAATGAGCATTCACGCTATTCAGTTTCGCGGGTTTGCCAAACATGCTTTCATAAAGGCTTCCGATTCCACCAGTCAAACGAATGGCCTGACGAGGCAGCCTGACCAATGTTTGCGGGCGCCCGTGTACCATCCGAAGTTTCTCAAAGAATTCGCGATAGCTCATATTTTCATTCGCCAGCAAATAACATTCTCCAGGCTTTCCCATCCTGATCGCATTCACCGTACCTGTGGCGACATCGGCCACATGCACAAAGTTTTTGCCACCGGGCGGATAAGCCATTAGCGATTTCCGGTGCGCCATCAGGATAATTTGGCCTGAACTGGGCTTTGAATCGTATTTCCCCAGCATAAAAGTTGGATTTACGACAACTACCGGCAATCCACTTCTGCGGAACTCGCCTAAAACAAGGTTCTGAGCCACGTATTTGCTCATCATATAACCCGATTTCCCTTTTGTACTGAATGGTGATTGCTCGGTAGCCGGATTTGCCTTGCTTCCCGGATTGAAAGCATTGGCTGAACTCACAAAAATGAACTTTTCGATGCTGCGCCGAACGGCTTCATCCAACAAAAGCTGAGTGGCATCAACATTCGTTTTTTTGTAAGCTTCGTAATTGGTTGGCCATTGACTGGTATTGGCAGCAGCATGAATAACCACCTCACACCCGGCAAAAGCATTTCGAACATCGGTTGAGTTGGTAATTTCGCCTTTTACAAGTTCAATATCCACTTTTTTCAACGAGAGCAGATTGCTGTTTTCGCGGACCATTCCACGCACTTCATATCCTGAATGGAGCAATTCGCGAACCAGGTTGCTCGCCAGAAGTCCATTTGCTCCTGTAACTAATACTTTCATGTGTATAAATTTTCAAAGTTTATTTCTGCAACTCTCGCATCAGTGCCAGTTTTTCATACTAGCTCTGCTGCGCATGGAATAGCCATTTATACATTTTCGGTTTGTGCGGACTGTTGCACACATGGCTATTTCATTTTAACCGTTTTAGCGATCGTTTGCAAAACATGTTTTCAACATTATTGAGATGGGAACAGTCGAAAAACCATCGTCTTCGACTGTCTTCCAGAGTCTTGCTGGAGCTCGCGCTGGATAATCCTTGAGCTCAGAGCCAGTTTTACGCCTGAAGGTATCAATCCCATCAGGAAGACATTGATCTGATTCAGGTAACCGGGAATGATGACGGCTTTTCCCCGAATGAGTTCAGAAACCGTAATCCGGGCAATGGTCGAGGCTGAAACCAACGCCAAACGCCCCAGGGCACCCTGTTTTTGAATCCGTGCCGCGACATCGGGATTAGTCATAATTGGTCCCGGATTCACCACGCTCACTTTGATATTCGTGTTGCGCAACTCGGCTTTCAAACCACGGGTAAAGTGATACACAAAAGCTTTAGAAGCCGGGTAAACGGTTTTGTAAGGCAAAGGTGAAAAGGCCGCCATGCTCGACACGTTCAGGATATAGGCTTTCCGGTGCATTTTCAGTTCAGGGATCATTAACCTGACCAGCAACGAAGTAGCACGAATGTTTAATTGAATCAACCGGTCGATATAGTCGGTCGGAGTAGTTTCAAGCAAGCGGGTTCCTCCAGCTCCGGCATTGTTGATTAGGACGTTGACAGAGAAATTCGAGATTACCCAGACCGCCAGTCGTTCAACCTGTTCTTTGTCGGTTAAATCAGTTTCGTAAGGAAAAGCCATAACATGGTATTTTTCCGAAAGACTCATGCAAAGTTCTGCTAATTGTTCTCCGGGCAGGGAAACCAGGATCAGGTTCATTTTCCGGCGGGCACATTCAATGGCCAGCTCTTTTCCAAGACCGGTGCTGGCTCCGGTAATCAGGGTAAATAAGTTGTTCGTTTTCATTGTTTTCTGTATCTTCTGATGGCAAAATAACTAAGGTGATAAGCAAAAAAGGCAAATGGTATTCCGAGTAAAACACCGCCAATAGTGAGGGTCAGCATTATTTCCGATCCATTCCTAAAGAGTTCAGTAAAAAACCGGAATGAGAATTCGGCAGGAAATTCGAACGACTGCTGACAACCGGTGATTTGTTTTCCGACCAGGTAATTCAGTCCGAAGAAGAATGGCGCAGTCACCGGGTTGATGTTGAAAACCCCAACTCCGGCAGCCAGTTTGTTCCATTTCAAAACCGACGCGATGGACATCGCCATGATGGCCTTTACCCCAATCAATGGCATTAATCCGATAAAAATTCCCAAAGAATAACCACAGGCAATTTGGCGCGGATCGCCGTCGATTTTACCGATTTGCCGGACCGCATTCAACTTTCCGGCGAACCAGACTCGGGCTACTGAAAAGCTCATAACCGCTCAGCAATTTTCTTCACGTTTGAAACACAATTCCCCATCTCATTAAATACGAACGGGTCGGTAATCCAGCGAGGTAAAAATGGCTTGGTCTTCGAGAACATGTAGTACCGGATCCGGGAATGAGTGCCATCGGTTGAAACGAACTCCCATTTACCCTCGAAATGCGACAGGCGACGGTATTTTTCGTCTTCAGGCAAATAATTGGGCTGTCCCGAAATGCCGATTACAACAGAATGATTCGCCGGGTTGATTTTCATTTCATTCCGGGTAACCAGGTCAAACCTTAGCGCAGGCAGGAAATTAAACCTCGAATAAGCGTACCATTCCGAGTCTGAATTCTCGTGCAAAACCTTGTACTCATCAGCCATTGAGAGCCATTCAGGCCCATACTTTTCATTTCGGATGATCTGGGCAAGCTGTTCCGGAGTTGATTTTACCCGAATCTCGGCATACAGTTCGCGGGCTTTCCGTCCGGGTTCGGCTTCCACCCAACGCTGATAAATAAAAACATCGTCGTCGTGCCTGCGAAGCTCCCAGGAACTGGCTTCTACGCAAGTTTCAGCGGGCACTCCGGCAATTTCAATAGCGTTTTCAACGTCCAATTCGGGACGGACTGCAAAAGTTGTTTCGACCGGCAATGCGGCTACTTCATTTTTGGCGACATCACCGGTACGTTCGTTGCCGAAATGATGCAACAACAAAATCAATAAAATAATCATGGCTTTTCTGTTTTTTGTTTTCCGAAATAATTGTTTCGACAAAACAAGTCACAAAACACAGAGCCGGCAAGCCAAGAGAAATGGACTGCTGTTTGGATAGTCTGAATTGTTGATTTTCGGGGTTGGATTGTTGTCTGGAACAGAAAAGAAAGTGGCAATTCGAAGAAATCGAGCTCTCTTAGAATGAGAAAATATTTTAAAGACAACAATTCTTAAATTAAATTATTAAGAAAATAATTGCATTTTATTAAAATATTTTATCAATTTGCACGACATCAATAAACCAAATCATCAAACAGAACCAGCCATATTCCATGAGAAAGCACTTTTATCTGATCATTTCAATCTTCGTACTTTCAGTTCTAACTTCCCAGGGAGCAACCACACGTGTAGATGTATTGATTGTGGGTGGCGGGGCAAGCGGCGTTGCTGCCGGAATACAGTCGGCCCGCATGAAAGTAAAAACACTGATAGTAGAAGAAACGCCCTGGCTGGGAGGCATGCTCACCGCTGCCGGAGTCAGTGCCATCGACGGCAACAACCGGTTACCTGCCGGTTTGTGGGGCGAATTCCGCGACTCGCTGGTCAACCACTATGGAAGCCGGGAAGCATTGGAAACAGGCTGGGTCAGCAATGTTCAGTTTGAACCTTCGGTGGCCAACAAAATCTTTCACCGGATGACTGCTGCCGAACCTAACCTAACCGTTTGGAAGGAAACGATGGTGGAATCGGTTACGAAAGATAAAAAGAAAAACGGGCTCTGGACAGTTACCGTTAAAGACAAGACCGGACAACTCCAAAAAATAGAATCAAAGATGCTGATTGATGCCACCGAACTGGGCGACGTCGCCAAAATGTGCGGCGTTAAGTACGACATCGGAATGGAAAGCAAATCGGATACCGGCGAAGACATTGCCCCCGAAAAAGCAAACGACATCATTCAGGACCTGACCTACGTGGCTATCCTGAAAGACTACGGGCACGATGTCACCATTCCCCGTCCGGCAGGCTACGATCCGCAGAAATTTGCCTGCACCTGTAAAAACGAGTTGTGCATCAAGCCCAAAGAAGCAACCCGTGTCTGGCCTCCTGAAAAGATGATCACCTACGGGAAACTCCCGAACAACAAATACATGATCAACTGGCCCACCGAAGGGAACGATTATTACGTGAACCTGGTAGAAATGAACCGCGAAGAGCGCGAACAGGCGCTTAAACTGGCCAAGGAACACACCATGTGCTTCCTCTATTTTATCCAAAACCAATTGGGGATGAACACCCTGGGACTGGCCGACGATGAATTCCCGACTGCCGACAAGCTCGCACTGATCCCCTATCACCGCGAATCGCGCCGCATCCACGGCGAGGTGCGCTTCAACCTGAATGACCTGAAAAATCCCTATTCGCAAAAGAATCCGTTGTACCGCACCTGCATTGCCGTTGGCGACTATCCGGTCGACCACCATCATGCAGCGTACCACGGATGGAACCAGCTCCCGAACCTGTATTTTTATCCGGTTCCATCTTATGGACTTCCGGTCGGCACACTCATTCCACAGGATATTGAAGGACTGATCGTGGCCGAAAAATCCATCTCGGTGTCGAACCTGGTCAACGGCACAACCCGTCTTCAGCCGGTTGTGCTCCAGATCGGACAGGCCGCCGGAACGCTGGCAGCGCTTTCAATCAAAGAAAAAATGCCGGTCAGGAAATTGCCGGTTCGTAAAGTTCAGAATGCCATCCTCGATGCCAAAGGCTACCTACTCCCCTACCTCGACGTGGAAAAAACAAGCCCGTTGTTCCAGCCGCTTCAGCACATCGGTTCGACCGGTATCTTGAAAGGAGTTGGGAAAAGCATCGCCTGGAGAAACCAGACCTGGTTCAGGGCCGACACGGTACTGCTTGCTTCCGAACTGGAAGGCCTGCGCGATTATTACCCCTCCTTCACCGGAGAATTGAAACCTGAGCCAATGAAACTGGATGAAGCGCTCCGGATCATCGAAAGCATTGCCCAAAAGGAAAAAATAGCATTTGAAAAACCGACCGCGCCAAAACTGAAAGAAATCAGCGCCAAATACGCCATTGAACTGAAGCCGGAAAACCCGCTTACCCGTGGAGCAATGGCCGTACTGATCGATGTTTTTCTCGATCCGTTTAACCGGAAACCGGTCGATCTGAAAGGAAACCTCATCAAAAAACAATAAAACTATTCATAAACCCATCAATCATGGAAAAGAATGCAAGAAGAAATTTTTTAAAGACAGCCGCGGCCGGAACGTCAGCGCTGGCCCTGTCATCGTTGGGAGCAAGCGGCGCCGAAAGAGTAAAACCGAAAGGAAACAGCATCGTAACGCCTGACAACTCCATTGAAAGTAAATTAATTGTTCCGAAAGGAAATGCCCTGAAACTGAGCGGCACTTTCCTGGACGAAATCTCGCACGATATTCCCCATCAGAACTGGGGTGAAAAGGAATGGGACCTGGATTTCCAGCACATGAAAGCCATCGGCATCGACACCGTCATCATGATCCGTTCGGGCTACCGCAAATTCATCACCTACCCGTCGGAATACCTGCTCAAAAAACACAATTGCTACATGCCTTCGGTTGACCTGGTCGACATGTACCTGCGCCTGGCCGAAAAACACGGCATGAAATTCTGGTTTGGCCTTTACGACTCGGGTAAATACTGGGATACCGGCGACTTGAGCTGGGAAACCGAAGACAACAAGTACGTGATCGACGAAGTCTGGAAAAAATATGGCGAGAAATACAAGAGCTTTGGCGGATGGTACATCAGCGGAGAAATCAGCCGGGCCACCAAAGGTGCCATCAGCGCGTTTCACGCCATGGGCAAGCAGTGCAAGGATGTTTCAGGAGGACTTCCAACATTTATTTCACCCTGGATTGACGGCAAAAAAGCAGTGGAAGCTGCAGGAAGCAGCCTGTCGAAAGAAAATGCAGTTTCGGTTCAGGAACACGAACGCGAATGGGGCGAAATCTTCGACGGCATCCACGATGTGGTCGACGCCTGCGCTTTCCAGGACGGACACATCGACTACGACGAGCTGGACGCTTTCTTCACCGTCAACAAAAAAATGGCCGACAAATATGGCATGCAATGCTGGACCAACGCCGAAACGTTCGACCGCGACATGCCCATCAAGTTCCTGCCCATCAAATTCGACAAGCTGCGCCTGAAACTTGAAGCCGCCAAACGCGCCGGATACGACAAAGCCATCACCTTCGAATTCTCTCATTTCATGAGCCCGCAATCGGCATACATCCAGGCCGGCCACCTTTACGACCGTTACAAAGAATACTTCCAAATCTGATAAACAATGGACAAATCAAAAATAAACATGGGGTACATGATCTTCCTGTCGGTAGTTGCCGCTCTGGGAGGATTTCTGTTTGGGTACGACACCGCTGTAATTTCGGGAACTATCTCGCAGGTAACTTCCCAATTCTCGCTCGATGCGATTCAGCAGGGCTGGTATATTGGTTGCGCGCTGGTCGGATCAATCATCGGCGTGATGTTTGCCGGATGGCTTAGCGACAACTTTGGCCGTAAAAAAACCATGATCCTCTCGGCTGTTCTTTTCACAGTCTCCGGAGTTGGCTGCGCCGTCAGCGGCTCCTACGAAACGCTGGTTCTGTATCGCATCATGGGCGGGGTTGGCATTGGCGTGGTATCCATCATCTCGCCGCTTTACATTTCCGAAGTTTCGGTGGCCGAATACCGCGGGCGACTGGTATCGCTTTACCAGCTTGCAGTTACCGTAGGTTTCCTCGGAGCCTACCTGGTAAACTACGGCCTGCTCCAGTATGCCAACGGATCGGCCGCATCGCTTCAGAGCCCACTGCTTCACAAGGTATTCTCCACCGAATCGTGGCGAGCCATGCTTGGAATGGAATCAGTTCCGGCGCTGCTATTCTTCATCGTCATCTTCTTTATTCCTGAAAGTCCGCGCTGGTTGGTTTTGAAACAAAAACACCAGAATGCACATTTTATCCTGAACCGCATTTACGGCGATAAGAATGAAGCCACGGCTCAGGTTGAAATGACCAATGAAACAGTTAAAAACGAAACCAAATCGGAATGGTCGGTATTGTTAAAACCTGGAATCCTGAAAGCTGTTATCGTCGGGGTGTTGATTGCAATCCTGGGACAGTTTATGGGAGTAAATGCCGTATTGTACTACGGACCAATCATTTTCGAACAAAGCGGAATGTCGAGCGGTGATTCGCTTTTCTTCCAGGTTCTGATCGGGACAGTCAACATGCTCACCTCAGTCCTTGCGCTGGTTATCATCGACAAGGTAGGCCGCAAGACACTGGTTTACTACGGAGTATCAGGAATGATCGTGAGCCTTCTGCTAATCAGCTTCTATTTTGTGAAAGGCTCCGAAATGGGTATTTCTCCGATGGCGCTCCTGATTTTCATCCTGTTCTACATCTTCTTCTGTGCCGGATCGATCTGCGCGGTAATCTTTGTGCTTCTTTCCGAAATGTACCCGACCAAAGTCAGGGGATTGGCCATGTCGATTGCCGGTTTGTCGCTGTGGATCGGGACTTACCTGATCGGACAGTTGACTCCATGGATGCTCCAAAACCTGAAACCAGCCCTTACCTTCTTTATGTTTGCCCTGATGTGTCTGCCTTACATGTACATCATCCGATTCCATGTACCCGACACTACCGGCAAGTCGCTCGAAGAAATTGAAAAGATGTGGGACAAATAGAAAGAAACAGTAAAAAAACGCATAAGTGAATTTGAATTTAGGTGGTTAATAAGTTCCGAAAGGGACGGAAGGTGACCCGGGGCAAAAAAAAGGTTAAAAGAGAAAAGGCGCCCCGGGGAACCATTCCGTTATGGAACCAAGGAACAAAACCATCTCCACAGTTACAAGAAAAAAACAACCATTTAAACGTCTGATAATTATGGATTTTAAAGCATTAGCAGCCCAATACAAAAATGAGTTATTGGACAACGTATTGCCTTTCTGGCTCGAAAACTCACAAGACAAAGAGTTTGGCGGATATTTCACCTGCCTCGACCGCGAAGGAAAAGTCTTCGACACCGATAAATTCATCTGGCTTCAGGGACGCGAAGTCTGGATGTTCTCGATGCTTTACAACAAGCTGGAGAAAAAACAGGAATGGCTCGACTGTGCCATTCAGGGCGCCGAATTCCTGAACAAATACGGGCACGACGGCAACTACAACTGGTATTTTGCCCTCGACCGCGAAGGAAAACCGCTGACCCACCCCTACAACATTTTCTCGTACACCTTCGCCACCATGGCCTTCGGTCAGTTGAGCCTGGCTACCGGCAATCAGGAATATGCCGAAATCGCCCGCAAAACCTTCGACATCATCCTTTCGAAAGTTGACAACCCCAAAGGCGAATGGAACAAGGCCTACCCGGGAACCCGCAACCTGAAAAATTTTGCCCTGCCCATGATCCTTTGCAACCTGGCGCTGGAAATCGAACACCTGCTCGATGAAAAATACCTGCTGCAAACCATCGAAACCTGCATCCACGAAGTGATGGATGTATTCCGTCGCCCCGACCTGGGCGGAATCATTATTGAAAATGTCAACCTCGACGGTTCGCTTTCCGACACGTTCGATGGCCGACTGATCAACCCCGGGCACGGAATCGAAGCCATGTGGTTCACTATGGATTTGGGCAAACGCCTCAACAGGCCCGATCTGGTTACCCTGGCCAAAGACACCACACTGAAAATCCTGGAATACGGATGGGACAAACAATACGAAGGAATTTTCTATTTCATGGACCGTCTGGGACACCCGACCCAACAACTCGAATGGGACCAGAAACTGTGGTGGGTACACATCGAAACGCTGATTTCGCTGCTGAAAGGTTACCAGATGACCGGCGACCAGGAATGTCTGGAATGGTTCGAAAAAGTGCACAACTACACCTGGAGCCACTTCAAGGACACCGAATACCGTGAATGGTACGGCTACCTCAACCGCCGCGGCGAAGTGCTGCTCCCGTTGAAAGGCGGCAAATGGAAAGGATGTTTCCACGTTCCAAGAGGATTGTACCAGTGCTTCCGGATTCTGGAAAGCCTTTCGGAACAAGCCTGATTCACAAATCAGAATTAGAACAAGGCAAAAGTAAACGACTTTTACTTTTGCCTTGTTTCCCTTTTTGCACCGGTTTGAAAATCGGGTCAAATAGTTACTTTTGCACTAACCATATTTTTCAGAAATGACAGAGCATCCCCTTACCCTCCTGACCAATTCGAAGAACGACCACATCAAGAAACAAATCGTCAGTTATTTTTTGGAAAAGGGGCCAAGCACCATTGCCGAAATGGCCAGGCAAACCGAGCTTAGCATTCCCACCGTAACGAAGATTCTGGGCGAGATGCTTTCCGAGGAGCTGATCTGCGACCTGGGAAAAGGTGAGGAAATCGGGAACCGCAAAGCCACGCTCTTCAACGTGAACCCTGAAACGGGCTTTTTCATCGGGGTGGATTTGAAATACAAAAAGATTGTCATTACCCTTACGAATTTCTGCATCGAAATCATCAAAACCGAAACCTATACCGATTTCACCCTGGAAGATTCGGCTACCGGTTTCGAAACGCTGTGCAGCCACATCATCGAATTCATTAATAACCTGCCGGTTGCCAAAGAAAAAGTGCTGAGTATCGGCATGAGTATTTCAGGAAGAATCAATCCGGAGAAAGGAATCTCATACAGCTTTTTCTATGACGAAAACAAACCGTTGGCCCAGTCGCTCGAAAAACGGTTTGGTATCCCGGTACTGATTGACAACGACACCCGTTCGGCCGGATATGCCGAATACATTTGCGGCGTGGGGAACGGCGAACGAAACGTGATTTACGTGAACGTAAGCTGGGGTCTGGGCGTTGCCATCATCATGAACAAGCAACTCTATTACGGCAAGTCGGGTTTTTCGGGCGAATACGGCCATTCTATCGCGTTTGAGAACGAAATCATGTGCCACTGCGGGAAAAAGGGTTGCCTCGAAACAGAAGCCTCAGGATCGGCCATATTCCGCAAATTCATGGAACGGTACCGCGCCGGAAGTACCACCGTTCTTCAGGAAAAAATTGAGAAGGAAAATGAAATTCTGCTGGAAGATATCCTCGATGCCGTGAAGAAAGACGATATCCTTTCAATCGAACTGATTGAATCAACCGGGCTCATTCTGGGCAAACATCTGGCCGGCCTGCTGAACCTGTTCAATCCCGACCTGCTCATCCTGGGCGGAACTATCGGACAAATAGGCGATTACATTGCCTTGCCGGTAAAAAGCGGACTGATGAAATACTCGCTCAACTTTGTAAATTCCGACACCGAACTGCGCATTGCCCGCCTGGGAAACGAAGCCGGGGCATTAGGCGCCTGCCTGCTTTGCCGCAGCAAACTGCTCGGCATCGTCACGCCCCGCGAATCTTAGTCGGTCAGCAATTTAAAACACTTCTGCCTTTTGTCTGGTCACTGCATGTTTTTCCGGTGCTTAACAATCTCGCCTTCCACCACAAAAGTGATTGATTCGGCAATGTTGTTCGAATACCCGGCAATCCGTTCAATCAGGTTCACAATGATCAGGATGTTTGAAGCCACGACCACCACTTCCGATTTGTGCATCATCTCGTTCAGGATGCGCGCTGCAATAGCTTCGCAACTTTCTTTCAGACCGGCTGAACGACGATAAATTTCGGGGCAAAATTTCAAATCGTGCGTTTTCACCAGTTCAAGTACATCCGAAAACAGCAGCGAAGTTTCCTTTCCAACCTGGTCGACACCCAACTCCGAAATCAGGTGACGGTAATCTTCCAACGGCTCAATGCGTTTGGCAATGTTCACGGCATGATCGCCAATACGTTCCAGATCGTTGTTAATTTTCAGGGCCGAGAGGATATACCGCAGGTCAGAAGCCACGGGCTGCTGCAAGGCAAAAATCTTCTGGCAAAGTTTGTCGATCTTCACATCAAGCGTATCAATCTCGTTGTCGTTGTTAATCACTCTCTTAGCCAACTGAAGGTCGTATTGTTGCAGGGCCAGAAGGGCATCGTTCACCTGCTGGTTCACCTGCGAGCACATTTGCACTACTTTGTGCGTGAGCTTCTCAAGCTCCGAATCGAATATTCTGTTTTCCATATTTACTGAAGGATTGAATGAATGAAGTACTGATTCAGTTCCATGTTCCAAATTTCAAGTTCCATTTTTTTCTGTCAACTGAGACTGAATACTGAACACTGGCTTTCTACCCGAACCGTCCGGTGATGTAATCTTCGGTTTGTTTCTTATCGGGATTGGTAAAAATCTTTTTGGTTTTATCAAATTCGATCAGCTCGCCCAGATAGAAAAATGCGGTCAGGTCGCTGATGCGGGCCGCCTGCTGCATGTTGTGAGTAACAATGACAATGGTGTAGTTTTCTTTCAACTGAACGATCAGTTCCTCGATTTTGGAAGTCGAAAGCGGGTCAAGCGCACTGGCCGGTTCGTCCATCAGCACAACCTCGGGATTGACCGCCAGGGTACGGGCAATGCAAAGTCGTTGCTGCTGTCCGCCCGAAAGGCCAAGCGCCGAATCGCCCAGACGATCCTTTACCTCGTTCCAGATTGCGGCATTTTTAAGCGCTGTTTCCACGATTTCATCGAGCTGATTCTTGTCTTTTACTCCATTGATCCGAGGCCCGTAGGCAATGTTCTCGTAAATCGATTTGGCAAACGGGTTCGATTTCTGGAATACCATTCCCACTTTTTTCCGAAGGGTGACCACATCAATGTTCTTGTCGTAAATGTTGATATTATCGATCAGGATGTTGCCGTCAATCTTCACGCCGTCAATCAGGTCGTTCATGCGGTTCAGGCTTCGCAGAAAAGTCGATTTTCCACAACCTGACGGCCCGATGAAAGCAGTCACTTTCTTCTCAGGAATTTTAATCGATATGTTATTGAGCGCCATTTTGCTCCCGTAATACAGGAACATGTTTTCGGTATGTATCTTTTCAAGTGCCATATTAATTGGTTTTCTTTTTTCTTATCCGGTAACGTAAAACAATGGCCGAAATATTCAGCATAAACGTCAGCATCAAAAGCACCAGTGTGGTTCCAAACTGGATGGGCAGAGTCTGGTCGACATTGGCCGATTGGGTGGTCATCACATAAATGTGATAGCCGAGCACCATGAACTGGTCGCTCAACGAACCGGGAAGCGTAGCCACATAGTAGGCAGCCCCCGTAAATAAAATGGGTGCAACTTCACCAGCGCCACGGCTTACGGCCAGGATGGTACCCGTCATAATTCCTGAAATGGAACCCGGGATGACCACCTTCCAGATGGTTTGCCACTTGGTGGCTCCCAACGCCAGGCTGGCTGCCCGAAGATCTTTCGGAACGGTTTTCAGCGCTTCCTCGACCGAAACAATGACCACCGGCAAAGTCAGGAGAGCCATGGTCAGGCTGGCCCACAAAATGTTGGGCTGGCCCCATTTCAGTTGTCCGCCCAGGAACGCGTTGTCCATTGAGGTTCCGACAAACTTGATAAAGAAACCCAGTCCAAACAACCCGTAGATAATGGACGGGATAACCGCCAGGGTGCGCACCGCAAACCGGATGGTTTTGGCAATAAGGGAATTTTCCTTGGCATACTCGGTCAGGTAAATGGCCGTGATGGTTCCAAAAGGTACGGCGGCCACCGACATGATGATCACCAGCAAAGCCGTTCCGTAAATGGCCGGGAAGATTCCACCTTTGGTCATGCCGTCTTCCGGGAAACTGGTCAGGAATTCCCAGGAGATCTGATCTTTCCCGCCAATAACAATCACCGAGATCATCACCACCACAATGGCAATGATCAGTAGGGCTGATGAAAGCGTAAGCCCTTCAATCAGAATACCCTTGATATTATTTCTAAAACTCTTGATCATTTCATCTGTATATTACTTTGCCTATCGTTGTGCAATTTTCGTCGTAGCATAAACTTTTTTCTTGTGTTCTTCAACGGGATGGAATAGCCATTCCTTATTTTCGCTTCGTACGAGTGATCATGATGGCTATTTTCCCTGTATTCGTTTCATTAATTTTCCTTTCACATAAAACTCTGCAATGGCATTAATCACAAAAGTGAAAATGAACAGCAGCGAGCCGATGAGAAACAGTACGTTATAGTGAGTATCTCCAAACACCACCTCGGCCATTTCGGCGCCAATGGTGGCGGCCAGCGTGCGCACCGATTCGAACGGGTTCAGCCCCATCTGGGCCGCATTTCCGGTTGCCATCAGCGCGATCATGGTTTCGCCGAAAACGCGGCCGATACCCAGCAGGATAGCGGCAAAAATTCCGGGAGTGGCTGCCGGAAGGATCACAAAAAAAGCGGTTTGCCATTTGGAAGCCCCAAGCGCCAAACTGGCCTGATAGAAAGAGCTGGGCACAGCAGTCAGGGCATCCTCGGTGATGGTGAAAATAATCGGGATAGCTGCTATTCCCATGGCAATACCCCCGACAAACGCGTTCAGGCGGGTATCGTAATGAAATACACTTTGAAGGAAAGTAGCCAAAACCATCAGTGCGAAAAACCCGATGACTACCGAAGGGAATCCGGCCAGCAATTCGATGGTGGGTTTGATGATTTCACGCATCCGTTTGCTGGCAAACGAGGCGGTGTATAAAGCGGCCAGGATAGCCAGCGGCGCAGCAAACAAAATGGAAATAATCGTGATCTTGAAAGTTCCGATAATAAGCGGCAAGATTCCGTATCTTGGTTTTTCGGAAACCGGCACCCAGTCTTTGCTTATCAACGTTTTCAGGGCTGCCTGATTGTCGTCGTAGCCACTTCCGGCACTCACCGTATAGGAATCTTCGGAAGCCCCTGCCGAAGCCAGACTGTCGGTCACTGCCCCGTAGGTTTCCTGCACCTCAGGCTGATCGGTCACTACACCATATTGCTCCTGTTTTTCAGTCTGGTCAGTCACCTCGCCGTATGTTTCCTGGATCAGATGGTTGGCCTGAGCCGTTTCGGTCAAAGCAGGAGCCTTTTTTGTGGCGAAAATCGGGACTGATTCCCTGAATACAAAGATGAAAATCAGGACAATGAATGCAATGGAAAGAAATGCAACCCCTTTGATCACCTTCTCTGCCAGGAAATCACTCAACCTGAATTTTCGTTGGGTGATATCAATCAGATTATTCCCGGCCTGATTTCCCTTTTTTGTTTTTCTTATCATGGAAGTATTACTTAAATCTTCATTAAATGGTGCAAGCGAGTTATCTCCATTATGGGATAACCCGCTCAAAACCTATTCTATCTAATGCTGTCTAATTCCTATCATCTTTACTTCACCGGAAAATAGCCAAGATCAACCACCAGCTTCTGGCCTTCGGGGCTCAAAATCCAGTCGATGTATTGTTTCACTGCCCCGGTTGGCCTGTTTTTCAGATACATGTACAGGTAACGGGTAATCGGGTACTGATTTTTTGCAATGGTTTCGGCTGAAGCTGCATAAGCAGGGCTGTTCGCATCTTTTTTCACCTTGCAGATTTCAATCCCTTCGGCATAGGCAGCGCCACCGTAGCCAATCCCGTTCGGGTCCTTTTTCACGGCATTCACAACGGCTGCCGTTCCCGGGAGTGTCTGGCAATTAGCGGCATAGTCGCCTTTCACCACATTTTCCTGGAAGAATACATACGTTCCAGAGCTGTTTTCGCGGCCGTAAAGCTTGATTTCGGTGTCAGCTCCTCCCACTTCTTTCCAGTTTTTGATTTCACCACGGAAGATTTTTCCCAACTGTTCAATCGACAGTTCTTTGACTTTGTTTGAAGGGTGCAGGTAGATGGTAATCCCGTCTTTGGCGCAGGCCACTTCTACGCCCAACGTATTGTAGCGGGCTTTCAGTTTTTCCTTTTCGGTGTTTTTCATTTTACGGCTGGCATTGGCAATGTCGGTAGCACCGTTGATCAGCGCCGAGATTCCGACTCCTGAACCACCACCGGTTACCTGAATAGCTGTATTCGGATTACTTTTCATGTACACTTCGGCCCATTTCTGAGCCAGGATAACCATGGTGTCCGAACCTTTCACGGTAATCCGTTCGGGAGCGGGAGCAAAGGCCGACCCGATGAAGCCAAGCAGAATGGCTATTATTGCAAACTTTTTCATATTCAGTGATTTCATGTTTCTTTTATTCATTGTTTCGGTTAAAATTTAGCCTGAATTCTCAGGGTCAAAAGGTTTTGGTTGATTACCTTGTTGTAATCCAATCCTTTAAGGACTTTCGTTCCATCAGCCTTAGTATAATCATCAGTCACCAGGCCTGATGAACCTACTTTTTCGTTCTGAACAATGTCGTAGTTCAAAGAGATACGGAGGTTGTCGTCGAAATAGTGGTGAAGCGCGATACTGAATGTACTGATAGCCAGATCGCTTTTGCCGCTTGGCCGGCTTTTCAGAGTTGTAGCATCAGCAGAGGTAAACTTTTTAACTGCCACATCTTTCCCGCTGATGTCAGTATTGGGGTCGTAGTAATCGTAGCGGAAAGCAAACTGGTTCTTTTTTCCCAGGTTCTTGATGAAGTACAGGTAATAGCCGGCGAAATTATTCTGGAAATTAGCCACACCCGGGGTTGTAACTCCTGAAGCGGTAACCGGGGAATAACCAATAGAGGCATTTTTACCGGCAATGTATTCGCCCTTGATTGACATTCCGCCCAGCACATCGGCATACAACTGGAATTCACCACCCAGCCAGTTCCGTTTCACGGCATCGCCAAATTTTACATCTTTGATGGTTGTATAATCGCTGCTTAAAGTTTTAAGCGCCATTGATTTCAATGATCCGAAATAACCATGAGCGCCGAAGTCCAGTCCGCCAAAGCTACCTAACCCAAGGTTATAGGTTGCACGGAGCATGATATCCTTATAATTATCGAAATCTTTATTTTCGGTGCTGTTCAGGTTTGCCGATGCCGAATTGTTGATGGTTAGTCCGTCTGCTCCATTGAGTAAGGCCAGTTGTGCATGGAAAGGAACATTTACCGGGTTGTATTCCAATTTAGCCCCGATGGCACGCTCCCCGGGATAAAGTGTTTTTATAATCATTGAACGCTCGGCCACTTCGCGCTGGCTCGATGAGTATTCAACCTCGTAGTTCGGGCGGTTGAATTTTCCCATCCATAAGCTAAATGACTTGGTCCAGCGGTCGTTCAAGACCACGTAAGCATCTTTTAAGGCCAGGTTGCCAGGTGAAAAGTCGGGACACAGCACAAATTTAACTCCGTCGGCTGCTTCGTAGGTAAACTTCACCCTCACCCGTCTGAGCGAAAAATAATTGTCGGGTTGTACAGCCTTACTTTCGAAATGTTGGTACTGCGCCTGAATATACCCTGAAAGTTTAATTTTGGTCAGCTTCGAAAGGTCACTTTCAGCAGTTGCCAGTCGTTCGGTCAGACCGTTTACCTTGTCATTAACTTCTGTAAGTTTCTCATTGGTTGTTGTTTCCTGCGCATTGGCTTTAAAGAAAAAGGCAGAAACAAAAATCAAAGCAATCAAACTAAGTTTCTTCATGTTTTTCAATTTTAGTTTTCGGGATTAAATCCTGAGACAAAATTCAGGTATCATTATTACAGAATGATTACACATTGATTAATTGTAGATTACAACCCCTAATTGAGGTTATAAAACATTGATTTGTTGAAGTGTAAACAGGAGAATCCCGGTTACAGATCAGTAACAGGAGGGAACTTCCGGACACAGCAAAACCAGGCGGTGCAAGTAAATACACCACGCCGGTACAGATTTGTGACAGTTGCAGCCTTTTAGCTGTTCAGCAACTGGTTCATTCGGTTTTTGTCGAGGATTTTGATAAAGCGGCGATCGGTTTCGATCAGGCCTTCCTGGTTCATTTCGCCCAAAGCGCGGGCCAGCGAAGGACGGGTGACGCCAAACATTTCGGCCAGTTGTCCCTGCGACTGTGGCAGCTCAACCGTCTGAAGACGATCTCCTGCCTGTTCGAGCAGGTAATGGGCAATTTTTTGCTTGATAGTTTTAAAAGAAAGAAATCTCAGCTTTTGTGAAAGAAATTGCGCACGGGTGGAAATGGTATTGAGGTAATTGTTCAGAATTAAAGCATTCATCTGCAGCAACTTCACAAATTCAGCTTTTGGGATCGAAACCAGTTCAGCATCGGAAGTAGCCGAGACCGTCACCGGGAAACGGTTCTCGCGCCCAAACAAAAATGCCGTAGCCAACGGCCACGGTGCGGTCATATCTTCAATCTTGATGGTTTTACCCGAATAGTCTGTCATTTCGGCTTTCACGCTTCCGGCCTGAACAATTAACAGCCGATCACAAATTTCACCGCCGATCACAATCAGTTCGCCTTTTTGATAGGACTTTACCTGATAATGAATCTTCGTAAAAAGTTCATAAAGATCTTCCGGCAGAATGCCGCGAAAAACGGGCGACTGGCAAAGTATTTCTGTCTTGATCATCTTATGAAGGTTTTTAACGTGAACGAACTGAAGTTACCACAACAAAATCATTTACCGGCATCAAGTTTTGCCAGCATCTTTTTAAAGGCCGAAACCATGCTTTTTTCGATCTGCGAAAACTCAGCCACATCTTTCCCTATAAAAACAAACATGACGGCTAAATGATGGTTTTTTTCGGCAATTTCGGCATAAAAGCCGGGCTTGTGCAGGCGATAGGCCTCTCTCATTCGGCGTTTCAATAAATTCCGCTTCACCGCGCGCTTAAAATTCCGCTTCGAAACAGCAAAAGCAGCCTGCACCGGATCAGTTTCCGGGAACTCTGTTTTCAAAAAAACCACCTTGAGCGGATAGGCCAAAAAAGATTCTCCGGAGGTAAATAAATCCCCGATCGTCTTCTGGCTGCAAAGCCTTTCGTTCTTATTAAGCGTGAATTCTCCCATCGGTCTAAAATAAACAAAAAAGGGGAAAAATTAATTTCCCCCTTCCTGTCGTATTGTTTGTTTTGGTTATTGTCCTTTGTTGTGTTTCTTGATAAACTGCTCTAAAGCCATGGTCATCGAGGGAGCCTCAGCGGTAGGAGCTTCAATGTCAAGACGTAAGCCGGCATCTTTAACAGCTTTGGCTGTGGCCGGTCCGAAGCAGGCAATCTTGGTGCTTTCCTGTGCAAAATTGGGGAAATTCTCCATCAACGACTGAATGCCATAGGGACTGAAAAATACCAGCACATCGTAATTTACATCTTTCAGATCCGACAAATCGCTGCTAACCGTCTTGTAGATAATGGCTTTGGTGTACGAGTAATTAGCCTTATCGAGCAAGGAGGTTATTTCGGGTTGACTAACCTGTGACATGGGGAGAAGGAATTTCTCTTCCTTGTGTTTTTTCATCACGTCAATCAGGTCCGAAAATTTACCGGCGCCATAAAAGATTTTCCGCTTCCTGTACACGATGTATTTTTGCAGATAGAATGCTGTGGCTTCTGAGATACAGAAGTACTTCATGGTATCAGGAATAGCCAGCCGAAGCTCGGTGCTAATCCTGAAAAAATGATCAATCGCAGTCCTGCTGGTGAAAATAACGCCTGTGTGTTCAAGAATCTGAACCCTGGTCTGTCTGAATTCTTTGGCAGAAACACCCTCCACCTGGATGAAAGGGCGGAAATCAACCTGAACGTTGTTCTTTTCTGCCAGATCAAAATAAGGCGATTTGGCAGTATCAGGTTTAGGCTGCGAGACTAAAATTCTTTTGATCTTCAAGGTATTAACTTTTAAATTTATCTTTTCCCTTCTTAAATCAACAATAAATTGAAGATTACCAGCAAGGGCAAAAATTCAAGGGTACAAAGGTATAAAATCAAATATGAAATTGAAAAATGTTTTTTCAAGAAAATTTTACCTCCCCTAATCAGCGACATCACATAGAATATCACAGTAATTAACAGACCGACAAACAGTAACGGTTCTACCTGCGACATGGGAACAAAAGCGATGATTGCCGTAACCGGCAAAAGGAATACGCCCAAAACCCGATTGTAAACCGTCATATTAAACAGGTATTCCTGAACCTCCTGCCTGCTCTCGGTCAAAATGCCAATGATCGAATACAGAATTCGTTTGACCGTAAAATAACCAACAACCAGGCCAACGCACATCAAATAAGCCGAAAAGGTTTTTGATGTGCCAACACCTACCTTGTAGGTATTAAGAAACTGATACGCGAAAAGCGCCAACCCTGCATTGAAAACAATATCGAGCCGGAATGAGGCATGAAACAGGTTGAAATACCGTTCACGCAACATGCGGGTAAACGTCGAATAATTAATCGTCGAATGCATCAACTGGCTCAGGTACTTGTTGAAAATCAGCCTGACCGACGCAAACAGCAAAAACAGCAGCAACATCACCCCAACCAGCCAGTCAGGATTAGACCGCAACAATTTTTTCCCCGGAAAAACAACTTCAACTTTTTTCAATACCGTATAAAGCGAATCATACGGAAGCTGTCTGACCAGTTCTTTCTCGTAATTGAAATGCTTCACGTAAACGGTTTTGAACTGCGACCACTCGGGCCGGAATCCATAGCAAATCACACTGTCAGGGGCAATATAATTAACACTCAGGGAGTCGTTAAAGGAAGGATCATAAAGGCTGATCGGTTTGGGTACTGAGTCGACCTGAAGGGTCTGGGCGCTCGCATTAGCCGGATTCAAAGTCAGGTTGGAGTTTACAGTGTCTGATTTGAATTGAATCGATTGCATACCGCTTGCCAATTGTATAAGTTTGTGGGCGCAAAAGTAGTGATTAATAACTTTTATTTTATCACTGGCCTTGTCTTAAAACCGTAAATTTAATAAGCATGATACAAAACGACCTTAAAATCTATCAGGCCCCGATTCAGGGATTCACCGATTTCACATTTAGGGAAACATTGTCTGAGCTGTTTGGCGGAATTGACAAATATTTCGTTCCGTATTTGTCGTTTGGCAAAGGACATGAGATAAAAAAATCGCAGCTACGCGAAATTTTCCCCGAAAATAACCAGGCCAGGCCGGTGGTTCCCCAGGTTCTTTTTTCTGACCTGAACGAACTTCTGGAGCTGGCTAACATTCTGATGGAGATTGGTTATGAAGAAATTAACCTCAACATGGGCTGTCCCTACCCGATGGCGACCAATAAAGGAAGGGGAGCCGCGTGGCTCGAAAAGCCTGCTGATCTGAACGAAGTGCTCCAACAGTTTTTCGGCAAAAATCTTCCCGCCAAATTCTCGGTAAAAATGCGTTCTGGCACGACCAACAATCAGGATTTCAAGGCGATACTGGAAGTTTTGAACCAATTTCCCTTTGAGGAGATCATTTTTCACCCCCGCACAGCCGACCAGATGTACGATGGCAAGGCCAACCCGCAGCTTTTTGCTGAGGCAGTTTCATTGCTAAATATTCCTCTGGTATACAACGGGGATATCTTTTCGGTGACCGATCTTCAGGATTTACAGAATCTTTTGCCGGAACAAAGCACCTGGATGATTGGTCGCGGGTTGCTCATCAACCCAGCACTGGCAGCCCAACTGAAAGGAGAAGTTTTTGAGCCCAAAGCGCTTCGGGGAAAAATGCGTGAATTTCATGACCGGTTGCTTGAATCCTATTCGACCCGGCTGCAGGGCGACGGACATATCCTGATGAAAATGAACCAGTTCTGGTCTTATTTCAGCGAGTCGTTCGAAAATCCGCACAAAGCCATGAAAATGGTGAAGAAATCGAGTAATTTACTGAAATACAATGCTGCCGTGACGGAGATTTTCAAAAATTACTGAGGGGCTGAAGGATTGAGGGACTGAAGGACTGAATTAATTCCAAAATAAACTAACAGATTCGTTACCTGTCATTTTTTACTTTTGCCTTTTCACTTTTATCCTGTTTTCAGCAGCAATTCTCCTGTTCATAGATTTCCATAAGGGTAATCAGTATTTCCAGTTCTTCGGCTTCCGGCGAGCCTTCTGGCGCATCGCAGATCTCCATAAATCGTTTCAGCGCTTGCCGGTATTCATCCTCGGTAAAAATTGTTTCCATCATCCGCTCATCTTTTGTTGCTGAAAATGCAGGCGGATACTGTGTTTGCCGAGAGTTAATGCGATCTCAGCTTGCTTTCACTTTTGACTTGAATCAATGCGCATCCAGCCAGTTGTCGCCTGCGTTCATTTCAACAGTCAACGGTACACCAATGTTTACAGCGTTTTCCATTTCATGCTTTACAATAGCTTTTAGCTGTTCCAGTTCCGGTTTCCAAACATCAAAATCCAACTCGTCATGCACCTGGAGGATCATTCTGGATTGAAGTTTCTGTTTTCTCATTTCTTTCCAGATGTTTACCATCGCAATTTTGATGACATCGGCTGCCGATCCCTGGATGGGCGCATTGATCGCGTTTCGTTCGGCCACGCCACGGACGACCGAATTGGCCGAATTGATGTCGCTCAGGTAGCGTTTCCGGCCCATAATGGTTTGTACAAAACCATGATTCCGGGCATTCTCAATACTCAGATCCATGTATTTCTTAATGTCCGGGAAATTCTCGAAATAGCCATCGATCAGCTCTTTCGCCTCGGTGCGTGGAATATTGAGCCGTTGCGACAAACCGAATGACGAAATGCCATAGATAATCCCGAAGTTGGCAGTTTTGGCTTTCCGGCGCATGTCTGAAGTGACCTCAGCAAGCGGTATCTTGTAAATTTTTGATGCGGTAATGGCATGAATATCCTGCTTGTTGCGGAAGGCTTCAATCATTTGCGAATCCTTGCTCAGCGCAGCCATAATGCGCAATTCAATCTGCGAGTAGTCGGCCGATAGGAACGTGTGCTGATCGTCGGACGGAATGAACGCTTTCCGGATTTCACGGCCATTTTCGTCGCGGATGGGGATGTTCTGCAGATTGGGGTTCGTGGAACTCAGGCGCCCAGTTGCTGCAACCGCCTGATTATATGAAGTATGTATTTTTTTTGTTTTCGGATTGATGAGCAAAGGCAAGGCTTCAACATAAGTACTCAACAGCTTTTTCAAGCCACGGTATTCCAGAATTTTAGCAATAATGGGGTGTTTATCCTGAAGTTTTTCCAGCGTTTCCTCGGCAGTAGAATACTGCTTTGTTTTGGTCATTTTGACATTCGGATCAATCTTCAGCTTCTCGAACAAAATGACACCCAATTGTTTAGGCGACGAAACATTAAATTCTTCACCAGCTAACCGAATGATTTCCTGCTCGATGTCGATGATCTGTTTCCGCAAAACATCGGCATAAGCATTCAGTTCGGAAGTATTCAGGTTCACTCCGGCAAGTTCCATGTCGGCCAGAACAAAAATCAGCGGCATCTCAATCTCGTCGAAAAGCTTTCGGGCACCTCTTTCATCCAGGTCTTTTTCAATGGCCTGTTTCAACAAAAGGGTCAGATCGGCATCTTCACACGAATAATCGCGGAGTTTTTCAAGCGGTGCCTGCCTCATCGTCTGCTGCAAAGCTCCTTTTTTACCAATTAGTGTTTCAGTGTTGATTTTCTGATAATTGAGATACTGAGCACAAAGATCGTCGAGGTTGTGGCGCATTTCGGGCTGAATCAGGTAATGAGCCATCATGGTGTCGAAAAGCGGCCCTCGGATTTCCAGTCCGTAGTTTTTCAGTATTGAAAGGTCGTATTTGATGTTCTGCCCGATTTTCAGGATTTTTTCATCGCCAAATACCAGCCTGAATTCCTGAACGATTTCAGTCGCTTTCTGGCGGTCGGCGGGCAAAGTCACGCAATAGGCCTCATGCGGCCTGAAAGCAAACGACATGCAAACCAACTCGGCAGTCATGGTATCGAGGCCGGTGGTTTCGGTGTCGAAGCAAAATTCTTTCTGAACCGACAGTTCGGCCCGCAGGCTGGCCCGTTGCTGGGCGGTTTCAATCAGGTAATATTGATGGGGAACGGTATTGATCGAATCCAGAGACGTATGGATGGGTTTGGCTTCCGGGGCCGGACTGGCAAAACCGAACAAAGTTCCCTGTTCGAACAGCGCATCCGGCGAAGCCTGTGGTTTGGCTTCCTGCTTGCGGATAAGCTGGCGAAATTCCAGATCGGTGTAAATTTGATTCAGTTTCTGAAAGTCGGGTTCTTCAATCACGAGTTTATGCTCGTCAAAATCAACCGGAACATCCAGAACGATCTCGGCCAGTTTGCGCGACATACGAACCTGTTGCTCATACTGAATCAGGTTTTCCTTCAGTTTTCCTTTCTGAGAGTCAATGTTTTGGTAAAGCCCGTCAACCGATTTAAATTCAGAAATCAGTTTCATGGCCGTTTTCGGGCCAACGCCCGGGCACCCGGGAATGTTGTCGGCCGTATCGCCCATCAGGCCAAGCACATCAATCACCTGCCAGGGCTCGTCGATCTGGAAGCTTTCGCGAACCTGCGGAACACCCCAAATCTCGGGTTGTTCGCCTCCTTTTGCGGGCTTGTACATGAAAATATTTTCGGAAACCAGTTGCGCGTAATCCTTGTCAGGAGTCATCATGTAAGTGGTGTAGCCCATTGTTTCGGCTTTCTTGGCCAATGTTCCGATCACGTCGTCGGCTTCGAAACCTGGTTTTTCAAGGATCGGAATGTGGTAGGCTTCAATGATTTTCCGGATGTAGGGGATTGACTTCTGGATATCTTCAGGCATAATTTCGCGGTTGGCCTTGTAACCTTCGAACATCTCGTGCCGGAAAGTGGGAACATTCAGGTCGAAAACAACGGCAATGTGGGTGGGTTTCTGATCGTTGAGCAACTGCTCCAGGGTATTGACAAACCCCAGCGTGGCCGAAGTATTCAGGCCTTTGGAGTTGAACCGCGGATTCTTGATAAAAGCAAAATACGAGCGGTAGATCAGTGCATAGGCATCGAGCAGAAAAAGCCTTTTATCGTTGTTGTTGTTTTCGGCCATGATATTTTAATGATTTTGTAAAATTAAAGATTACTGATTTGATAATAAAGATTTTAAATCCTTCAGCAATCGTTATTCTTTAATCGTTAATCTGCAATCAATTGTCTTCAGCATACCATTCGGCAAACGAATTGGCGGTTTCGTACAAACGAACACTGAAAAGCTCAATTGGTTCAGGCAGAAGCGGTTTAACTTTTTCAGCAATGTAAACCACCAGGTTTTCGGTGGTCGGCTGAAAGGGCACCACCTGGTGACGTTCGTACATTTGTCCCAACTGGCTGAGCTTGTCAGTCGGCGCTTTTTCGTTGATCATCAGCGAATGATCCAACTGACTGACAATCTGTTCCTGGATGATCTTTTTCAGGATACTGAAATCGATAACCATGCCGTCTTTCGGACTGCCGGTAGCCTGAGTAGGTTCACCCACCACGGTGATCTGAAGTTTGTACGAATGGCCGTGAATGTTGCGGCAAAGCCCGTCGTAGTTGAGCAGTGCGTGCGACATTTCGAAGCCGAATTGTTTGGTAACCCTGATTTTTGCCATTTTGTAAATTTCTGGAGGTCGAAATTAGGAAAGAAGTTGCAAACTTCGACATCAATTCCCAATAGAGATTTTATAAACAAAAAAATCCGGTCCTCCACTGAAGACCGGATTTTCCAGTATGAATTTCTTTTTTATTCGCAGGTGCAGTGTTGCAGGCAATCAACGATCTGACTCAAAATATCATGTTTCAGGTAATAGTAGGTATTCTTCCCTTCGCGGCGCGAGCATAAAACCCCTTTGTCTTTCAAAATTCCAAGGTGATGCGAAGTGGTTGATTGTTCAATGCCCAGCAACTCATGAATTTCAGTAACTGTAAGTTTTTTACCACCTTCCAGATGTTTTAAAATGGCAATGCGTACGGGATGCGCAATAGCTTTGAGCATATTGGCAGCCATTTCTAAACGATCGGCATCTATTTCCTGAATATCCATGATCTTATATTTTATTTTCGATTGATGCGACAACTTTTCCCTTGTAATTCCTCGGATCAGAAGATTTAACGGATGCAAATATATGAATATTTGCTTTCTTCAAAAAGAAAAAATTAAACTGTTCTCTCAACCGGGCATATTTAGACCAATGAAAATTAGCGTATTACAGCTCAGGCGCTGAAATTTCCCCAAATGACGTTGCCTAGCAAATAAAGTAATTTTATTTCCTATTTTTGAAACACTTAAAATTCACCTGAATGACCTCCTTGGACATTATAAAATCGCCGATACAGGAAGAACTCAAAAGTTTCGAAGACTACTTCAAAGAAGCCATTAAAAGCGATATTCCCCTTTTACAAATCATCATCCGCTACCTGCTCCGGAAAAAGGGAAAACAAATGCGCCCGATGTTCGTTTTCTTGTCGGCAAAAATGTGCGGCGGATTCAACGACACCACCTATCTGGCAGCTTCTTCCATCGAACTGCTTCACACGGCCACCCTGGTGCACGACGATGTGGTTGACGAATCGTATGAACGCCGGGGAAGCTTCTCGATCAACGCCCTGTGGAAAAACAAAATAGCTGTTCTTGTTGGTGATTTCATCCTAGCCAAAGGGTTCCTGAACACCCTCGACCAAAAGGAATACCAGTTTCTGCACCTGATTTCGCGGGCCGTGAAAGACATGAGCGAGGGCGAAATCCTGCAAATGCGCAAAAGTCGCAAACTAGACATCGACAACGACACCTACTACGAAATCATCCGGAAGAAAACAGCTTCGCTGATTGCCACCAGCATGGCCATGGGAGCCGCTTCGGTTACCAAAGATGAAGAAGTTATCGAAAAGATGTTCCGGATCGGGCTGGATGTGGGTATTGCCTTTCAGATTAAAGACGACATTTTCGATTACCAAAGCAAGGGAATCCTGGGCAAACCAACCGGAAACGACATCAAGGAAAAGAAAATCACCCTGCCACTCCTGTTTGTGTTAAATAATTGTGAATCGGGAGAGAGAAGCCGTATTTTGCGCCTGATCAAGCGAAAAAACAAAAACCAGGCAAAAGTTAAAGAGCTGGTCGATCTGGTAGTGAACCGGGGCGGACTGGAATATGCCGCCACGAAAATGAACGAATTTCGGGAAAAAGCCATTGCCGGAATTATGGAGTTTCCTGACAGTGATGCCCGCACAAGTTTACTGGAGCTGGTCAATTATACCACCACCCGGAAAAAATAGTCGGTTACCGGTGCAACCGGTGGTGGCGCCCCCGATCAATCAACTGATACACAATCAGAAGACCTATTCCGGCGACAACGATTGGAATAACCTTGTTAATCAACAAATCGGATTTATCCAGATGAATGAGCAGGTAAAAGAACGATGATACCAGCAAAAGCGCTCCCAGGAAAAGCAGGATATTTGCCAAAATAAAGAACATCCGGCGATACTTCCGATTCACCCCATTCCGATGAATTATAAATCGTCTTCTATGCCTCATATTTCGTTTCTTTTTAAGAATCTCAGTCTAAGTTACGCCAAAAAAATCAAATAACAGGTACGGAATAACAGCAGACCATAAAAAACGCCTTCTATTTAATATAAACAGAAGGCGTTGACTAGCACACTTTATATTGAGTTTCCGGATGAAAACAGAATAAAGTCGTTAAGAATTAATCGTACTGACCATTACAGCTCCTTTATGCGTATATTCCTGAATTTCAATTCAGAACCATGCCCAAGGAAACCGATATGACCGGTGTGGCGAAGCAATCCGGGATGATCTTTGTGATCGGCAGTGCCATTCTTGGTGGCTTCTTTCATGTTCCCTTCCAGGATCACAGTTCCGTTCAGGGTGATCTTAACATCATCGCCCTTTACAATCACTTCTTCATAGTTCCACTCCCCAACCGGTTTCAGGTAACCTCTTTTAGCCGGGATGATCCCGTAAACCGAACCATGGTATTGGTATGGCTGAAGATTTTTATAGATATCGGCCTCGTTATCGAGTATCTGTAATTCTTTACCTACATAGGCTGCGTCACCGTCAAGCGGGGCATGGATTCCAAGGCCGTTGTTGGCTCCGGGAGTCAACTGGAATTCGAACCGGAAGATGAAACTGGAATATTCCTTTTCGGTGTACAGGTTGCCATGCGCCCCTTCTTTGGGATTAACCACAATCATACCGTCTTCGGCTGAGTAATCGACCTTGTTGCCAACCCAGTTGTCGAGGTTTTTTCCATTGAATAGCAAATTGAATCCATCGGCAGCTTCTTCAGCGCTCAACTGAGCATCATCGACATTCAACTCCTTCACAAATATATTACGGAAGGCCAGGTCGGTACCATGAGCCTGCAATTCGATGGCTTCGGTCTTGAAAATCGGGATCGAACGATCCCAGTAGTTTTCCATCACCACGTTGTCAACCACCAGAATACCATTCAGGTAAACAGTCACCCGTTCGCCAACCATTTTGATGCGGAAGGTATTCCAGTCGCCAATGGCATTGTCGGCCAGTACCAGCGGTTTGCTTGGGTTCTTCTGGTTGTTGTACAAGCCTCCTGAACCAACCTGGGCGCCTACATCAACACGGGCAGTGTCCCAGATCTGAACCTGTGGTGCGCCACGCAGATAGATGCCGCTGTCGCCGTTTTTACTGATTTTCCAGTCAACCAGCATTTCAAAATCGCCGTACATTTTTTCGGTACACAGGTTTTCGCCGGCGCCATTGAAATAAATGCAACCGTCTTTCACTGACCAGTTTTTAGTCATTTTCACGTTGGCTTCTTCCTGAGCCTTGGCTATTTCCTCTTTACTCATTTTGGCACGAGCAATCGGGTTTTTCACCAGTCCATGCCAGCCACTCAGGTCCTTCCCGTTGAAAATGCTTACATAACCTTTTTCTTTCGGCATTTTTTCGAGGTATTCACGCACATCAATCACATCGTATTGGCTATCCTGTCCGGTCATTTTTCCCATTACTTTAGTCAGCACATCCGTTACAAATTGTCCGGTCAACCCATTTTTCTTTCCGGAAGAAGGCAAAGCGAGTGATTTTGACACAGCAGCAGCCGTAGCACTCAGTTCAGGATCATCGAGATATGCCGAAACAAATACCAGCGACAGGAAGGTTTTTACATTTTTAGCAGCCTGGATGACCAGGATTTTTTCCTGAGCCGAGGAGCATTCGGGCATCAGCTTCTCGATCATCAAAAGCTTTTGGTCATCAGGGAGGTTCGAGTCAACGGTTGTACGGATATAGGCATTCAAAGCGTCTGTTCTGAACTGTTTCATGTCGGAATTGGTAAACACCGAAAACAGGAATGGAGCAGCTTTAGGGTCTTCCCAGTTTGAAAGGGTTACAAATGCGGCCTGACGTTCCGACGGGCTGTTACTTTTCAATAAAGCAACCACTGTTTTCAGAGCTTTCGGATCATTCAGCGACGACAACACCGGAATCAGTTTCTCGGTCAGCCCTTCGTTTTGAATATTCTTCAGGATCAAATCGGCATCAGGTTTTGTTGTCCCTGAATACACGGCAATCAAAGCATTCTGAACGCTTGCCACCGATTTCGGATCGGAAGTTTGTTTGAGCAGGACAATCAGGTCGGCTGTGTTTTCGGCTTTCGAAACATTCGCCAGTGTGGCAAAAGCGGCTGCCTGAACATCAGCATTTCCAGATTTGCAGTATTTCATCATCTGGGCAAAAGTATCGGTTGCCCGGCGTGAACCCAGTACATTGATGAGCACCACCTTACCGGCATCGTTCATCCCGTCGAGCTGAGCAGCCAGCAAACCGCAATCTTTAACCGAAGTGGTAGCGCGCAAAGCCTGATCAATTTCTCCGAGCTCGTTTTCACCTTTGGCTTTTTTCAGTTGACCGAGCAAAGCCGGAATAGCTTTGGCCTTTTGGTTGAGAGCCAGCGCGCGGATCGCTTCGGTCTTCACAGCTTCATCTTTTGATTCCAATTTAGGCAGAATGGCTTTCTTCAAAACATCTCCTTCGGTACGTTTGGCCAGGAAATGAATAATCTCGGTCTGAGTTTCGGCAGGAGCTTTTTTCAGGACAGCAATCCAGCTACCTACATTCCCGCTGTTTAGCTGAACAGCGGCATTGTTCAGCACAGCATTGCGGTAAGACTTATTCTTATTCTGAATTTCTTTCAGGAAGAGAGCGTTTGATCCAAATCCGGGAACTGCCAACGCCGACGAACGGTAGATCAGTTGGTTGTCTTGGGTACAGTTTTTCATCGCAGCAGAACAAAGCTGGTTACTCAGTTTTGTTTCGCCCTGTTCAGCCAACCGTTTGGCATACTGCATGTAGGAAGCCATTGTTTCGGTATAGTCAGGCTGAAACTTAGCTGCATTGGCAGCAGATTCGAATGTAGTAAAGGAGGCCTTTCCACCGATTTGAGCCAGAGCTGCATAAACCTGCAGCAGCACAGCGGTTCTTGATGTTTTTACCATGTTGATCAGAACCGGTTCAGCAGGCTGATATTTTAACTGGCCCAAAGTCCTGACCATCGCAATCAATTGCAGGTCTTTTTTATCCTGAAGGTTTTTAAGTACAGTTTCGCCTGCCTTTTCAGTTCCGATGCTGGTCAATGCAGCCAATGCAGGTGCATATAAGTCAGCCGAATTCAGGTATTTTTCCAGTTTGGCTATCGATTCGGCACCTCCGCAATACTGCAGACGGCGGATAAAAAATGCTTTTACGTCCTTGTCGGAAGCTTTTTCAATAGCGTTCAGCAAAACACCTTCGACCAGTTTGCGGTCGGCTTCATGATTTGGAGCCCCGGCATATTGAGCCAGGCTTTCCAAAGCCATGCGGGCCTGTGTGTCGTTACCTGTCCCTGCAGGAACTACCATTGCACAAAAATTTTCAATTCCGGGAGCACCGGTTTCAATCATCTGGAGCATCAGTTTCCCGGTATGCTCTCCGTTTTGTGCCGGGAACTGTGCCAGCACATCGGCCACTTTGGTTTCGAGGCGACGGTTATCCTGCGCAAAAGCCGGAACCATCAGGAAAAGGGCCAAAATAACCAATCCTATTTTTGTTGATATTTTGATCATTTGTTTTGTTTTAAAATTAATGAAATGAAACATTGCATGTTTCGAGTTACGAGTTAACGCAATCCGGATCTCGCAACCCGTAACTCCTAAATTTTCCACTCACCCCTCATCGGCTGGTTGACCAGCTTGTTGGCTTCGTCGTCGTTGATGAAAGTCTGTGATACCGGATCAAATTCGAGGGTGCGGCCCAGTCGCAGGGCAATAACTCCCATGTTGACAATGGTGGCCGAACGGTGGCCGTTCATTTCATTCAGGGCAAATTTCTGGCGTGTTTTCACTGATTCGCTGAACAAACCGATTTGTGGTTCGGGATCAGGAAGGGTGTCAATCAACGCTTGCAGGTTCGGGATGTCAGACCGGAATCCTTTGAAGATTTTCCCGTTTGGACCTTCGATGTAAGCAGCATTCTGATCTTTGTTTTCACCGTCCAGAATGATCTGGCATCCATCGGAATAGGTGTAGGTAATTCGTCTCCAGGTTCCGATGGCATCGTAATCCTGTTGTGGTGCGTCAACCTCAACTTTCACCGGACTGGTATTGTCTTTTCCTAGCAGATATTGAACAGGGTCGATGTAATGTTGCCCCATGTCGCCAAGGCCACCACCATCGTAATCCCAGTATCCGCGGAAAGTCTGGTGAACACGGTGTGGATTGTATGCCTTATCAGGCGCTGGGCCAAGCCACATGTTGTAATCAAGAACATCAGGAACAGGCTGCGGAGTCAGGTTGGTTTTTCCTACCCAATAGAATTTCCAGTCGAAACCGGTTACCCCGCTGATGGTTACTTTTAAAGGCCAGCCCAGTACGCCGCTGTCTACAACCTTTTTCAATGGTTTTACCGGGGTTCCCAGTCCGTAGAAATTGTCTTTGAAACGGAACCAGGTATTCAGACGGAACATTTTGCCTGTAGCATTGATGGCTTCGACAACCCGTTTGCCTTCACCAATGGTCCGGGTCATAGGTTTTTCGCACCACACGTCCTTACCGGCCTGTGCAGCCATCACCGACATGATCCCGTGCCAGTGAGGCGGAGTGGCAATGTGCACAATGTCGATATCCGGACGAAGAAGTACTTCGCGGAAGTCGGAATAACCTTTTACATCCGGTCCCACTTTTTTCAGGGTATTGGATAAATGGTCTTTGTCAACATCGCAAATGGCGAGCAATTTTGTGCCTTCGTAGGTGATGTGCCCCTGGCCCATGTTGCCCACTCCGATGATGGCTTTGGTTAACTGATCACTTGGGGCCAGAAAACCGTTCCCTCCAAGTACATGCCGTGGAATAATGGTAATCCCGGCAGCCGCGATCAGCGATTTTTTAAAAAAATCACGACGATTGGTTGTTTTCGATGTCATATCATTGATTTAGTAATAGTTTTTGAAGATTCAACAGCAAAGTAAATCATCATGAGTATAAAATGAGGGGTAATAAATGGGGTAATACGGGCAAAAAATCGCATGTTTTATACCATCTTCGCCCTGAATAGGGCAAATAAAACTTGTGGCTAATGCGATACCCAACAGAAAAATATGGTTATTTTGCACCAATCATTCAACTAAATCAAAAAATTATAAACCAATGAAAAACTTTCGGATTTTATCGATGGCCCTGTTGATCTTCATGGCAGGGACAAGCTTCGCACAGGAATCAAACACACTTTCAAAAAAAGAAAAAAAAGCAGGTTGGACTCTGATTTTTGACGGCAAAACCAGCAATGGCTGGAGAGGCTACACCAAATCAACATTCCCCGCAAAAGGATGGGACATTGTTGACGGAACCATCCATTGTCAGGAAAAAGGTGGCGGTGGCGACCTTATTTTCGATAAGAAACTCACCAACTTTGAACTGTCGCTGAACTGGAAAATCAGCCAGGGCGGCAACAGCGGTATTTTCATCTTCGGAAAAGAAGTGGAAGGAAAACCAATTTACTACTCAGCACCTGAATACCAATTGCTCGACAACGAACGCCACGCCGATTCAAAAGCCGGTAAGAACGGCAACCACAAAGCAGGATCGCTTTACGACATGATTCCGGCCAATCCGCAAAACTGCAAAGCCGCCGGCGAATGGAACGAAGCTAAAATCGTAGCCAAAAACGGTCACATTGAATTCTGGCAAAACGGAGCTAAAGTGGTTGAATTTCAGATGGCCAATGACAACTGGAAAAAATTATGTGCCGACAGCAAATTCAAAAGCTGGCCCGATTTTGTAAACAACCCCGCCAAAGACGGATACATCGGCCTTCAGGACCACGGCAACGAAATCTGGTTTAAAAACATCAAGCTGAAGGAACTGAAATAAATTGGGTACAGATTCATGCCCGGACTTTTGATAACAATGATGAGTTACAGCTTATTCATCAAACGAAAAGAGCTGTAACTCATCATCAAAAATCAGGCATACAAATACCGTTTAATATTCCGTTTAGGTGTTTTTTCAAACTCCCGGTCAACCAAAACAATGCGGCTCAACTGGGCATATTTGGGCAACTCCTTGTTCACCTGTTTGCAATTCTCGGCCATTATCAATTTCAGCCTGTTCTCATCAGGCTTTTCTTTTTCAATCAGTTCCGGATCCGGATAAACAAATGCAACCAGCTTTTCGTCGCGTTCGGTAATCACACATTCAAGCACATAAGGATAGTTATTCAGCTTTGTTTCCAGTTCTTCAGGATAAATATTCTGACCCGAAGGCCCCAGCAGCATGTTTTTACACCGGCCCTTGATGTAAATAAAATTTTCGTGATCGATAATGCCCAGATCGCCCGTGTGCAGCCAGCCATCGCTGTCGATGGCATTTGCCGTTGCCTGCTCGTTTTTATAATAGCCCGACATCACATTGCTGCCCTTGACCAGTATTTCGCCAACTTCATGGTATGGATCTTTTGAATCGATACGAACCTGCATTCTATCAACCATTTTCCCGGCAGACGAAGGACGAAAACGGTTCCATGCTTCGTACGAAATCAGAGGGCCGCATTCGGTCATGCCGTAACCGATGGTAAACGGGAATTTGATCTTCCGGAAAAAAGCCTCAACCTCGTGGTTGAGCGGAGCCCCGCCAATAACAATCTCGTGAAAATTGCCGCCAAAGATATTAATCAGGGACTTCCTTACCTTTTTAAACAGAAGAAGCTGAATTCCGGGAACTTTAAGCAGCAACCGGGTAACCGGCTTTTCGAGCGCAGGTAAAATTTGTTTTCTGTAGATTTTTTCGATGACCAGCGGGACAGAAAGAATAAGCTTTGGCCTGATCTCCCGAAATGCTTTGACAACAATTTGCGGAGTAGGCGCTTTCGAGAGAAATGTAATATGACAACCTACCGATGCAGGGAACAGGAATTCGAACAACAATCCAAAAACATGAGCCATAGGCAGGAACGAAACGATCGCGTCGCCAGCTTTCAGGGGCATGTGATCCTGCGCAAAAATAAGATTGGAGAGCAAGCTGCGGGCCGGAATCATTACCCCCTTGGTAAAGCCAGAAGTTCCGCTGGTATAAGAGATGATGCTGATCTCTTCGTCCCGGAAATCTTCGAGGCTGAAAGTTTCAGGATTTGCCTGACCAGCATGTTCAACCAAAAAGCATTGCATCCATCGTTGTTTTTCTTCCGGATCTTTAAACGATAAGGGAGAAAAATCAGTCAGGCTAACCACCCGGCTGATTCCCTGTATTTTATCGGGATCCAGCTTGTCGAACAAATGATCGGAGGTAAACAGCAAACTCGATTCAGAATGATTGAGTATATGATGAATGTCTTCCGGGTTGAAATCGGGTAAAAGCGGAACTGAGACTGCACCATACCCTGTAACGGCCAAATAGGCAATAGACCAGTTAGCCGAATTTCGTCCGAGCAGCGCAATTTTATCACCTCTTTGGATGCCCGATTCACGGAAATAGCAATGTATTTGCCTGATCACCTGCGCAACTTCCCCGTAGGTATAAGTTTTACCCTGAAAATCGGAAAACGCAGGTCGTGACCAGTTCTCCTTAAATGCCTGGACATACATTCCATTTAGCTTGTCCCTTTTCACAACTATTCTTTGTTTTTTAAATTATTAAACATCAGATCACACTTGCAAAACTCTCATGCCGGAAAAACATCTGATCCAACAAAATTCATGAAGCAATTTGCGCCTCCACATAAAAAACCAGAACCATAACATGCTCGTTTCCTAGCATACTCATTTTCAAATCCAAAGTTTTACATTTCGGCTGATTCCAGCCGACTCTTTTGTTTTCTGGTTGTTTCTGCTTTGTGTTCATCGTCCGTTTTCCGGCATCAATGTCCGGACCTGTTGGCACGAACTTCGCCGAAAGCTGCTTCCGAACCGGCTTTCTTTCAAAAAGATGATTCGGATACTTCCGTGCCAGATGCCTCCCATCCTGTTTTTTGGACGGTGAAGATAGTAAAAATATTCAATGCAATTGATTGCATTTTTAGCTAAACAATTGTGCCTCAACGCAAAAATATGTTAGAAAAATGTTGGTAACAATTTAGTTTATGTGAAAGATATTATAAGACCCATTTATCGTTTTTTAATTATTTTAGCGACCATTAATATTTACAACTTAAAATTAGATTATGAAGAAATTAGCCTTTTTTATTCTCGTTAGTTTGTTTGCTTTAGGCTTGAAAGCTCAGAACATCCAAACCCATTACGACATGGGGGACGGCCGTGGGTACCTGACCTCAACAGTCGAAATGTTTAAACCCGACAAAACCGGGAACACCTTTTTCTTTATCGACTTTGATTATGGATCGGGCGACATTAAAAACAGCCCGTCGCTGGCTTATTTTGAGATTGCCCGTTGTTTCACTTTGGGTAAATCACCATTTAGTTGGCATGTTGAATATAATGGAGGTTTTGGGCAGTTTAAAGCCACTCCGTACGATGGCGGTTATTCCATTAGCAATGCCTGGTTAACTGGTATCGACTATTCCTGGAATGCCAAGGATTTCTCAAGAGGATTTTCTCTGAAAGTTTTATATAAGAATATCGCAAATACCAGTGACTCAAAACCAAATAGTTTTCAGTTAACCGGAGTTTGGTACCTTGATTTTGCAAAAGGGAAACTCAGATTCGACGGTTTTGCCGATTTGTGGAGAGAAAAGACTGCTTTTGGGAAAATGGTATTCTTAACCGAGCCCCAGTTGTGGTACAACTGCACCAAGAAATTTGCCGTAGGTTCCGAAGTTGAAATCAGCAGTAACTTTGCTGGTCACGACGGATTCATGGTCAATCCTACTTTAGCTGTGAAATACACTTTCTAATCTAAGCCATCATGGAATTCATCGCTAAATTCTTTAAACTTCAGGAAAACAAAACGAATATTCGCACCGAGATCATTGCTGGTATCACCACCTTCATGACCATGGCCTATATTCTGTTCCTGAACCCAAATATCCTTTCGGCTACCGGAATGGATAAGAATGCTGTTTTCTTCGCTACTGCTATTGCTGCAGGTTTCGTGACTATTGCAATGGGATTGGTTGCCAACTTCCCGATTGCCCTGGCTCCCGGAATGGGTTTGAATGCGTTCTTTGCCACTGTTGCGCTGGCTGGAGTGGGGATGCCCTGGAAAGTGGCTCTTGGAGCTGTTTTTATTTCAGGATGTATTTTCATTCTTCTGACTGTTACCAAAGTGCGCCAAATCCTGGTTGTGGCTGTCCCTCACTCGTTGAAAGTGGCTATTACCGTTGGTATCGGCCTTTTCATTACCATCATCGGACTGAAATTGTCGGAAATCATGGTGGCTTCGGCAAACGTAATTCCTCCTACACTCGAAAAACTGAATGCAACCAAAGGACAGGCCAACCTGATGTTCTTCGAATGGAACATTGGTTTTGGCAGCCTGAAAAACATGAATATGGTGCTTTGCCTGATTGGACTGGCTATTACATCGGCCTTGATGGCCATGCGGGTCAAAGGTAGCCTGCTGATTGGGATCATCGTCACAACGATCATCGGCATTCCGATGGGAGTGACCAAAATTGCTGAAGGTTTCTCTCCGTTTGCTCTTCCTGATTTTTCAAACCTGGCTGTTTTCGAACTCGATATCAAAGGCGCAATTAGCATGGGAATATGGACCGTGGTATTCACATTCACGTTTGTGGAATTGTTTGATACTTTCGGAACATTGGTCGGAACCGCTAACAAAGCAGGCTTGATTGACAAGGACGGAAATTCACCCAAGATTGGAAAGGCAATGTTGGTTGATGCTTTTGGGGTTTCGTTTGGCGCCTTGATGGGAACCAGTACCATCACAGCCTATGTTGAAAGTGCTGCCGGTATCGGCGAAGGCGGTCGTACCGGTTTAACTGCTGTAACAACCGGTATTTTATTCCTGATTGCCCTGATTCTGGCTCCTTTGGCAACATTGATTCCAAATGCAGCAACAGCTCCTGCCTTGATTATCGTTGGCTTGCTGATGGTTTCGGCTATTAAAGAAATCGACTTTGAAGATTTCACCGAAGGATTACCAGCGTTCATGTGTATCATCATGATGCCTTTTACCTACAGCATTGCCAATGGTGTTGCTGCCGGTATCATTTTCTACACCTTGCTGAAGGTTTTGACCGGAAAAGCTAAAAATATACACTGGATGATGTATCTGCTATTTGTCCTGGTTGTTGTTCGTTACATTTTCCTGACAGAAGCTTCCTAGTTTTGTCGATATAACTCAAAGAAAAAGCTCCTCGTTTCCGGGGAGCTTTTTTGTTATCTGGAAGTGGTGAAATTATTCCTCGTACTTTTGGAAAAGCGTGCTTACGATATGACCGCCAAAGCCAAACGAGTTGTTCAGCGCCGCGCGAACGGGCTGTTGACAAAGCGTTTGCTCAACCCGTATATTCGAATCGATGGCAGCATCGCGGTTTTGCAGGTTGATGGTCGGCGGAATCATGTCATTTTTCACAGCCAAAACGCAACAAGTTGCTTCAACAGCTCCTGCAGCTCCAAGTAAATGTCCGGTCATCGATTTGGTGCCACCAACAGCAACTTTGTTAAGACAACCGCCAAAAATGGCCGCAATGGCTTTCGATTCGCTGATGTCGCCAACCGGGGTTGAAGTGGCGTGTGCATTGATGTAGCTGATGTCTTCCGGGTTCAACCCGGCTTCGCGCATGGCCTCTGTCATGGCCAATTGAGCGCCCAACCCTTCAGGATGAGAACCAGTGATGTGATAGGCATCGGATGCCAGCCCGTAACCGGTCATTTCAGCATAAATTTTGGCACCTCGACGTTTGGCATGTTCCAGTTCTTCGAGCATCAGCACTCCGGCGCCTTCGCCAAGCACAAAACCATCGCGTGTTTCGTCGAAAGGACGTGAAGCCGTTTCCGGAGTATCGTTTCGTTCCGAAAGTGCTTTAATCACGCTGAAACCGCTCACTGTAGCAATGGTAATCGGCGCTTCCGAACCTCCGGCCAGCATTACATCGGCTTTGCCCATTTTAATCAGGTTATAAGAATCGGTCAGCGCATGATTCGATGAAGAGCAGGCCGAAACAGTGGCGTAACTTGCTCCCTGCAACCCATACTTAATCGAAATCTGTCCCGATCCCATGTTGGGAATCATTTTGGTGATGAAAAAGGGACTTATTTTACCTCTCGATGCAGGAGAAAAATACTCCTGAATTTCTTTCTCGAAGGTCCCGATACCGCCAATTCCGGTAGCCCAGATGACGCCGCAACGGGTCCGGTCAACCTTGTCAAAATCAATCATCGAATCGGTGATACATTCGTGGGTAGCGGCAAGGGCATATTGCGAGTACAAATCGTTTTTGCGTGCTTCTGGTTTTTCCATATAAAGAAATGGGTCGAAGTCCTTTACCTCACAGGCGAATTGAGTCTTCAGGCTTGAAGGATCAAATTTTGTAATAGTAGCCGCGCCACTTTTCCCCTGTTTAAGGGCGTCCCAGTATTCGGCAACTGAATTTCCAAGCGGGGTGATGGCTCCAAGTCCGGTGATTACTACTCGTTTCATGTTTTAATTTTTAGTTGATGTTTATTGTTTTGAGGGTGTAATTTCTTCCCAAATCGATTGATGAACACTTTTGAATGCTTGCTTCCCTAAAATCCGGGACAATTGCAATCCGGCTACCAGCGACGAAAGAATCTGAATAGCCTGATCGCCGGACGAAATGCGGAAGTGAAACAGTTCTTTTTGCTTGCCATTTTCAAGCGTTTCGGTAAGCCAGGCAATAATTCGTTCCACCATCTTTTGCAGTTCCTGCTGCATGGGTTCGCTCAAAGTATTTATGTCAGTTCCCAACGAACCAATAATGCAAATTTTGTTTTCGCGACTGCTTTTGAGGTAAATTTTCATGAAGGCTTCCAACTGATGCCATTCGTCGAATCCACGGTTCTGCATGTTCTCAACCATTTCTTCAAACCGCTGAATATTGGTTTTCAGGATGCTTGTTCCGAGGGTTTCCTTGCTCGGAAAATAATAATGCACCGCTGCATTTTTAATGCCCATTGCCGTCGAAATATCCTGATAACTAAAGCCGTTGTAGCCTTTGGTCAGGATTAATTCTTCGCCAAGTTCCAGTATCTTTTCGCGCGTTACCGACATATCCTAAAAATTATTCGGGGCAAATATACTTACTAATAAGTAAAATCAAAATTTCTAATAAAAAGAATTTAAGCAAATTACAAAATCCAATTTTAAAACTTACGGCCTGAAAATTTCAAAATGGGAGGATGCAGCTGGCAAATGAGGCCGTGGAAGCTAAAAAATCAATTGCTGATCTTACCAATAAAATGTGACAAAAGAGATGAGTTACCTCCCTTTTGATTCGAAACTTCGAGGAATGGGCAGGCTAAATTTCAGGAATTGCCTAGTTACCGGATGCTCAAATTCCAATTTGTAGGAAAGCAATTTGATTGATTTCACCGTGCGGTCGTCATCATTGTAACGACGGTCGCCAACAATGGGGCAGCCAATGGACGAGAGGTGGATGCGGATCTGGTTTTTTCGGCCCGTTTCCAACTTTATTTCGATTAAGGCAAATGGAGGTATAGTCTTAAGCACGCGATAATGGGTAATAGCTTCTTTCGAGCCAGGAACCTCGGTTTCGTGCGAAACCATCTTCATGTGTTCTTCCTCGCGCAGCCAAGAGTGGATAGTTCCGCTTTTTTCGGCCGGAATTGCTGTAGTTTGCGCCACATAGTATTTACTAACCTGTTTCCAGTTTTCCTGAAGTTTTTCCTTTACTGCCTCCGACCGGGCAAACATGATCAGCCCTTCAACCGCTTTGTCGAGGCGGTGCACCACAAAAAGCTGCTCGCGCATACCATATTTGCTGCGCAGGTAACTGCGGATTTGGGTAAACAGCGTCTGCCCTTCTTTCAGCGTATCGCCGCTCGATACAATACCAAAAGGTTTGTGGGCCACAATCAGCCATTTGTCTTCGTAAACAATCCGCAGACTAAAGTCATCAACTTTAACTGTTTTGATCGCTTCCTTCTGTAAAAATTCAACTGTTTGACCATTCAAAACCGCATCGACCGGGCGTTTCAGGATGGTTTCGCCACATTTCACCTTGTGATTTTCAATCATCTTTTTGGCTTTCGAATTCGACATGCCGGGGTGGTGTGTCAAAATGAGTTCGAGGAGCGTGCAGTCGGTTTTCGCGGTAAATTTCATAGGGTTTCGTTTGTTCACCACATAGGCACATAGAACACATAGAAGAATACAAATTATTAAAACTATGTGACCTATGTGTCTATGTGGTTATATTTTAACTAAATAGTCAATCGTAAAAACGTTCCCAGCGGTAACTGGATGCCGGTCTGCGAAAGCAGGAAAAACTCGCCGAATTCTTTTTCTTGCGGTTTCAGGTAATCGGCTACCACATTGTTGCCTATGAGTGACGAAAACCCCAGCGAATACAGGTTCAGCACCAAAAAGCTACCTTTGCCGTCGAGCAATTTGGCGCTGAGGCTCATCAGTTCGTTGAAATTTTCTTCCAGCACCCATTTTTCGCCAGCCGGGCCACGTCCATACGCCGGAGGATCGAGTATGATTCCGTGGTATTTTTTTCCGCGGGTCACTTCGCGTTTAACAAACTTGAGGGCATCTTCAACCAGCCATCGAATGTCGCGCAGGCCGGTCAGTTCCATATTTTCGCGCGCCCAGGTGATCACGTTTTTCACGGCATCAACATGAGTAATGTCGGCTCCGGCAGCTTTGGCCGCCAGCGATGCGCCGCCGGTGTAAGCAAACAGGTTCAGTACTTTGCATCCGGCTCCGGCCTTTTTTACTTTCTGGCTGATGTACTTCCAGTTTTCGGCTTGCTCCGGGAAAACGCCGATGTGGCCAAAGGTGGTCAGATTCAGCTTAAACTGAAGTTTGGTCTGATCCAAATCGTAGCCGATGGTCCAGCTTTCGGGCATTTTTTTGAAGAAAGTCCAGCCTCCGTTTTCCTCGGTGGCAAAGCGGTAAGCCTTTTTCTGCTTGTCGCGGGTGTAGCGGGCATGCGCTATTTGCTCCCATTCGCTTTCGGGCATGCGCTTGTTCCAGATGGCTTGCGGTTCGGGACGAATCAGCGTGTATTTTCCGAAGCGTTCCAGTTTTTCAAATCCGCCGCAATCAATCAGTTCGTAGTCTTTCCACCCTTTTGCCTGAAGTAAATTCATGTTTCCTGCTTGAAAATGTTGCTGCAAAGTTAGTTGAAAAATCGGAAGCGGGTAGATGTTGCGGGTTGCAAGTTACGGGTTCCGGGAAATGCTTGATGAAAGCAGAGACGAGATTGTAGCCGGGGCTTCATTTTGAGTGAAACCCTGACTGACAGCCAAACTGCTGTGAACTGACCGAAAAAACTGCAAACTGAGACTGATCCCTGCGACTTTTTCTGTGACTTTTCCAAATAAGCTTCTAATTTTGAGGCTGATTAAAAACGATCATCAATATGTTTTTCCGAGATCCGATAACAAGCACTCAGAATCAGCGAATCAAGAACTTTGCACACCTGCAGAAGGCACGGGAGCGTAAAGCCCAGAATGTGTTTATCGTTGAGGGCGAAAAGGAGTATTGCCGCGCGATTGAATACAACTACCAGTTTTCGGCCATCTTTGTGTGCTTCGATGTGATTGCAGAACCGCATTTTCGAGTTATTTCTGCCAATGTGAATAGCAATGCCGAGGTTTTTCCGGTATCAAAAGAAGTATTCGAGAAGATTGCCTACCGCGAAGGAAGCGGCGGAGTGATTGCACTGGCGCGACCCAAAAGTCACGCGCTGAGTGACCTGAAATTGCCCGAAAAACCCTTGCTGCTGGTGCTCGAAGCCGTTGAAAAACCCGGAAACCTGGGTGCTCTGTTGCGTACGGCCGATGCTGCCGGAATTGATGCCGTGGTGGTTTGCGATCCGCAGACCGACATTTACAACCCGAACGTAGTGCGGTCGAGTATTGGCTGTCTGTTCAGCGTTCCGCTGGCCGTTTGCAACTCGGCGGAAGCCATTTCGTGGATGAAGCAAAAGGGAATCAGCATTTACTGCACCTACCTGAAAGCGGCAGTTCCTTATACCGAAGTAGATTTTACCCGAGCTTCGGCCATTGTGATGGGCACCGAAGCCGATGGAATTACCGATTTATGGGTCGATTCAGCCGACCGGAATATCATCATCCCGATGCGTGGAAGCGCCGATTCGATGAATGTTTCGACAGCCGCAGCGGTGGTGGTTTTTGAAGCCTGCCGGCAAAGAGGATTTTGATAATAATTGGTATTCATAATATTGCCATTGACAAAAACACATTCCAATTGAGCTTTTAAGCAGACTTGAGTCACAAACTCATACCAGAAAAAGAAATTCAAACTATTTTTCATATCGAAATTACAGATTAACTAAAATAAGTTTATCTTAAAACCGTATTTCAAAGAATATCCACGTTATAGAAAAAAGCTATAAACTAATTATTTACTATATGAAGGAGGGAATATTTTGCTCTTTTTTGGTTCTTTTCCCGAAACTTTCCCATCTAAAGGAAAATTAGATTGATGCAAAAGAAGTTAAAATGGCTAAGCTATATTCGGACGAACCAGGAATCAAAAGCCAGAAGGACATTAAAAAAAGACTATATGCAAATTAAAACTATCATTAAAAGAATTGGGGTATTAATCTTTATAATTTCTATATCTCAAATCTCTTTCAGCCAGAAGAATTACTTACCCGGATACATCATTCAACTAAACGGAGACACTGTACATGGGGGTATTGATTATCGAAATTGGGGAAGGAACCCTGATAAAATATCTTTTAAAGAAAAGTCTGGAGATAGCATTTTTCATTATAATCCGATTGATATTAAAGGATTTGGCGTTCTTGATGAGTTTTATGCAAGTGCGATTGTCGAAACCGAGGTAAGCCCTCAAGACATCGGGAACATCAATGATGAAGCATTCAATAATGCTGACTTGAAAATAAGCATTGACACAACTTTCTTACAAACTATTATCAGAGGAAAGAAATCGTTATATTTTTACGTCAACAAAGCTGGTAAAAAACAGTTTTATATCAAACAGGACTCGGCATATAAATTACTGATTTACAAAAAGTATCTACTCAAAACGAACACTTGTCAAGGGATTGCCGAGAATAAGAAGTATATCAATCAGCTATCAGCTTATCTTCAGGATTGCCCCTCCATTCAATCAAAATTGGAAAATACAGCCTACACCCAAAAAGGGATGGAAGATCTGTTTCTGTATTACTACGGCTGCAGTCAATCAAAATTGGAATTTCAAAAAAAGACCGAAAAGACGCTTTTGGAATTTGGGGTATTAGCAGGTCTTTCGTTAACTTCCCTAGAAATAGGTTCTATTGACTATTTGGTAAATGCAGATTTTCAGCCATCAGCAAAGTTCTCAGCAGGAGCATTTTTTGAGCTAGTTTTACCACGAAATCAACGGAAATGGTCGTTGAATAACGAGCTGGTTTTTTCCTCATATAAAATGGCTGGGCGATATGAAGATTTTGGTAATCAACACAGTTATTCAACTCCTAATGTATATCACACAACAATAGGTCTATCCTACCTAAAATTGAACAACATGTTGCGATATAATTATCCAATCAAAAATTGCTTTGTTTATTTGAATACCGGAATTTCAAATGGTTTTGCAATCAAAGAAACAAATTATCTAAAGAAGGAATATAACTGGTATTCAGACGGACAAGTGGAGGAAGGCAAAGCCTTGGATGAAATAAGAAAATACGAGCAAGGATATATCCTAGGAATAGGAACTAAATATAAAAGATTTTCATTTGAAATCAGACGTGAAAAAGGGAATGGCCTTTCCAAGTCATCCAGATTAAAATCAAACACCACAGGGTACTATTTTCTACTTGGCTATAAATTCTAATTGCTGTGGCAGAACGGATAGCACTGTTTCAATTAGAATATGAGACAGGGATAACGTGCTAAACTACCCAATAATGTTCGTGTTCCTCAGGTCGGAACTTTGCCACCAGACTTCGGCGTGAGCTCAGTCGAACGCTTCCTTCAAATTCGCAGTCTCCCACAATACCCTTGCCGCCCTTGGCTAATGGTTGGCAACAACATACTCCCATAACGGACTTGCACCGTCAAGTTATTCGCCATGCATGACGCACCAAAAAAAAAGGCGGGGGTAACCCGCCTTTTTTTTGAATTTTTTGAATGCAAAATCACATTTGCATGAACTACTTCAACGAAACTTTGACATCATCAATGAACAAACGGTTTTTACCTTGGCCAACACCTTTCAGATTATAATCGCCACCTAAGAATTTAATCTGAGTTTCGGCGGTTGCACCTGTAATTGTGAATGACCGTTCTGCTTCTGGCTGGTTCCAGAATGCAGCACAATAGGCTTCGTGTTCGGATACTGAAGATGGGTAAGTTGGCCAATTGTCGATTATAAATTGACTGGTACTTACTGTTCCTGGCCCAATAACGCTTACAACCAGAATGTTGTCATCTTTTGCGCCTGCTTGCGTCATGTATGGGACTGCTTTAAATTTAACAGTCACATTTTTCGTTCCAACGATGTTCACCAGTTTCGGAGAAATCAAATCTCCTCCATAGGTTGTTTTACCTAATTTTGCAACTCCATTGATCGCATACAAAACAGGAGTATTTCCTGCATAGGTATTGATGGTCGTTGTCCATCCATGTGCGATTTCGTCAGCGGTCCAGGCATCGTATCTTTTCGGGTTTGTAGAGTCATAGAAGATGTTAGTAGTACAACTGGTCAGCCAATTAAAGTTGTCTTCAAAGACAACCGATCCAGGCGATTGGGTAAATGTTACCTGAGCAGTAACAGATGGGTAATCTGTTGCTTTTAAGGTCATTACCACCGAACGCTGAGGCCCTTCGTTAACACCAGCTTTCATTGTAATTTGAGTTGGGCTTACAGCAACTTCACTTAACCAGCTTGTATTACTGAGTGAATAAGTCCATTTTACGTTCGACTTAATATTTATAACCCCGTTTCCACCAGTGGCAGCAATGGTGACACCTTTGGATGCTTCAGTAATGGTTATATAGGGCACATTGGCTTCCTGATTCACCGTAAATAACACGGGTTGTTCTTTCCCATCAACCACAAAGGCAAAGTTCATTGAACGGGCCGAAAACGTTGCATTTTCGCTCACAATGAAACTGAAGATTCCGTCGTCGTCGCCTTCAGCGGGGAAAGCCTTAACCCAGTTATCGGTACCCTGGGCAACAACTTGCCAGGGACGATTGGAGCGAACTGTATAACTTTGCGTTTTTGCTGTTTTGGTAACTGACAAACCTGTCGGATTGCCTTCAATGGAAAAGTATGCTTCCGCCGAATCTTCGTCAATATTGTTTTCGCAAGAAAAGAAAAATCCAGCCGAGACCAAGCATAATAACATCAGGATGATCCTGGTGTCCTTCAGTCTGAAGAAACTATATATTTTCATAGATTAAATTTTTGGATTAGTTGTTATTTACCTTCAGCAATAGCCTGTTTACTCCACCACACAGGGGTTTTCATGTTATTATCGCCACCCATCCGCTTCAGGGCAATCTCAGCATTGTCGCCATTGGTTGCCATAGTTGTGTTCGGATAAGAGAAACGTGTTGGCAGGATGTAATCGTTGTAAACAGTTCCTTTACCGATCGTCAGAACGGGATATCCGGTACGGCGATATTCGTGATAAGCTTCCATACCGATCCAGAACAAAGCCAGATACTTCTGATTTCCAATCAGTTCTTTTTTATTTGTGGCAAGATCCCATGAACCGAGTTTAGAGGCCAGGTAAGTGGTAATGTCGGCATCGGTAATCGTTACCGGCGTTTCGCTGAACGCACCAAACGGAGCCCATTTTTGCATCGAAGCAGTTACTGCGGCTGTGTAATAAGCTTTTGCAGCCGTTTCGCCTCCTGAAATCCATCCGTTGAGAGCAGCTTCGGCAAGAATAAACTGAACTTCGGCATAGTCCATAAAGCAACCGGGAGCAGCCGGACGACAGAATACTTTGTAGTTCAGCCATGAAGTTCCCTTGTCAACAATACTCTGTTCTTCCTGAGTACAACCGGCAACCGTTCCGATCCAGATATTTTTAGGATTAGTTACGGTACTGATGTTCTTCTTTCCGATGATTGGCAGACGAGGGTCGACATAAGTCTGAACATCATTTTCAGTAATAACGGTCATTTTAAGTAGCTGTTGAGTGAGTTTACGTCCGGAGCTGGTAAAATCTCCTTCGGTAGTAATCGCATACTGGTTACGGTATGGGTCAATTCCGGAGAAAATAACCGTAGCATTGTCAGCATTGGAAGTGAAAACCGGATAAGTAGTTGGCTTGGTAAGCATCTCAGTCATCTTGGTTCCAACATTCATCTCGTTACGCCCACTGACACGGCAAAGCAATCTCAGATAAAGAGAGTTGCTGAATTTACGCCATTTTGCCATTGATCCGCCATACATTCCATCGAGAGTTGGTTTCAGGAAAGTCGGATTCAGTGCATAAATCGAATTGGCAGTTTCAAGATCGGCAAACATTTGCTGATACACCTCCTTTTGAGAGTCGAACTTTGGTTTAGTTGTTCCATCAGGTTTACGGGCAGTAAATGCTTCCGAATAGGGAACATCACCGTACATATCAGTCAGGTTCGACATGTAAAGGACCTTTAGGGTAAGGGCAATGGCTTCCAGCGAACGGTCGCCCTGAGCTACAGCCAAATCATACATGTGCAAAGCATTATTGGTGTAACGGGCATAAAGATTCCATACGCTCTGCCAGTTGGCATCAGAGATAAAGTAGCGATGTTCCTGACGGGTGGTACCACCGGTAAACGCGGTAAACTGGACTAACTCATTGTTCCAGAACCAGGTGTAATCCAGCCAGGCATTTGCGCCATTGTACAGAAGTGGTTCAAACATACTACTGGCCGGGATAGTTCCCACAAGAGTTGTATTTGGATTTGTGTTTGTTTCCTCAAAATCGGATGTACATGCAGCCATTAACAGCGTAACAAGACCACATGCAATTATTTTATTAAGCATTTTCATAATCCGGATTTATTTAGAATGAAAGTTTAAGATTAACACCATAAGACCGGGTCATTGGGAATGACATTGCCTCAATACCTTTATGGATTTCCGATCCAGACAACATACCTGCCTCAGGGTCATATTGAGGGAAATCGGTAATACAGAACACATTAGTTGCGAATACACCTAAGCTTGCATTCTGAAGCCCCCTAATCTGGCGGCAAACTTTTGCTGGGCATTTGTAGTCAAGCCGAAGTTCATTCAGTTTTAAGTAAGAGGTACTGAACGTATTTTCTTCAGTATTGTCGCGGTTCCAGACTTTACTGTTGTAATAGGTCTGAATATTGCTGGTTACAGTATTGTTCTTGGTATAGGTTACTGTTCCGTCAGAGGCAGTCACTGCACGGACACCACCAACTACAAGACCATCATAACGTCCTTCCAGCGAGTTTTTCAATTTACCCTGATAAGACAAACTGAAATTGGTTACTGAATAACAATTACCTCCTAATTGTCCCGAGAAGGTAGCCGACAATGACAAATTCTTATATGTAAAGGTGTTGGTTAAACCAGCCCTCCAGTTTGGGTTTACTTTACCGATTCTGCGGTTCGGAGAAGAATCGATGAGCGGGTAACCACTGGCATCAATCAGTTTCTGTCCCGAGCAGTCAACCTGTTTCCCGTTTTCATCGGTATAATACGAACCTTCAGGCGCTCTTTGATAACCACGGCCATAAATGTAGTTCATCTCTTGTCCCAGGTACGAATAGATAAAAGTACGGCTACCAATGGTTGTTCCAAGGTCACTCTGGAAAGGTTGTTTTGGATCCCATCCATCCTGAAGACTGACCAGTTTATTTTTATTCGTCGACCAGGTTGCATTAATTGACCAAGTGAAATCTTTGGTTTTAACCGGAATAAAATTAGCAGCTACCTCAATACCTTTATTCTGGATTTCTCCGGCATTGATCTTCATTCCTGTAGCCCCTGTAATCTGGTCTATGTCAACAGCTACGATCTGATTTGTACTGCTTGATTTGTATAAGGTAACATCGAAAGAAACACGGTTTTTCAAGAGTTTGGCCTCCAAACCGGCTTCCCAGCTTTCCACGTTTTCAGGCTTGATCATCGGATCCGGAATGGTTCCTGGCAATACATATCCCCCGGAGAATGAAGTAGCACTATAGTACTGGTCCAGGGAGTAAGGAGAAGTATCATTACCTACGTTAGCCCATGAAAGACGAAGTTTCATCAAATCAACCCAGGAAGCATATTTTCTGATATCCACTACTTTGTCGAGCAAAATACTGGCCGAAACTGAGGGGTAGAAATAAGACCAGTTGCTGTGCGCCAGGGTACTTGACCAGTCGTTACGGCCGGTTACATCAACGAAATATTTATCTTGCCAGCTCAACGATGCCACTCCATACAAGCTGTTAATGGCTTTCTTGGTCCGGGAATTATATGGGTCCGGGATTGTACCGGTCGAAAGGTTGTTCACGTTATAAACGCCCTCCAGGCCCAACTGGCTCAAAGTAATTTTGTTCTGATAATATTCGCTGGCCATTTTATTGCCCCCAAACGAAACGGTAAATCCTAAGTCATCACCGACCAGTTTATTGTTGGTATAGCGCAACAGGAAATCGCTATTGAATTCGAAGTGGCGTACCGTTTGTTCACGATACATTCCATACTGATAGTCAGTTGTATAGTAAGGTTTGCGCTGAGTCCGGAATTCATCATTCCAGTCAAGACCCGATCTCAAATCGAGGGTAAGCCCTTTGGCCAGGTTGATTGAAAGACCGACATTCCCAAAGACGCGGTCTTTATCCTGAGTGTTTAATTCCTCATTAAGGGTACGGTAAGGGTTGTACGAACTTGAAGACGGAAATACCAAACTCTGGCCATTGGTTCCCTGGAGATTTGCCCAGTTTGCGTAATTGAAACGGCCTTTGAAGTACTCGTTCTTCCAGTCATTAACACTGCATGAATTATATCCCCAAACGAGGGCATACATAACACTGGTTTCGTCATACCCGGTCAGAGGCATGTTGTCGCTGCCTACATGGTAATAGTTTACCTTGGCATTTACCTTGATATACTTGTTAATTTCAGAATTGTACGAAAGCGAAAGGTTTTGTTTTTTATATCCGGTATTGGGTAAAATCCAATCGTTGCGAGTGTCAGTAAAAGAAAGACGGGTGCTTGTTCCATTGCCATTTCCACCGTCGATAGTAACTGTGTTGTTATAAGTTACCCCCGTCCGGAACAAACCAGTGTACCAGTCGTCCTGATAAACCCATGGCAGTTTGGTATATTGGTTGGTGTCCCAGTTTTTAGAAGCATACTGATAGCGTAACTTTTGGGCATCAAATTTTTCACCAAAAGCATACCTGGAAATGTTTCGTGTGGTAGCAACACCATCAGAAGCCATCTCAGGAGTAAGTGTCCAGAAACAATATTCATTAAGTCCCATGTCAGAACCGGCGCCATATTCCGTTTGGAAATCCGGCCAGTAACCAGCCTGCTCCATAACAACCGATGAATTTACAGAAACGCCGATACCTTTATCCTTGCGGCCCGATTTGGTTGTGATAACAATAGCACCGTTGGCTGCCCTTGATCCATAAAGAGCTGTGGCCGAAGGACCTTTTAATACAGATACCGATTCGATATCGTCAGGGTTGATATCACTGGCTGCATTACCGAAGTCAACAGGAGTATCCTGATTGGCATAGTTACTACCCGAAACGGTTGCAGTCATTCCTGAAGTAACAGGCACACCGTCAATAACAAATAAGGCTTCGTTATTGCCATAGTTCAACGATTTGTCACCACGCAGGGTAACACGTTTTGATCCAATAGGACCGGTACTTGCCTGGTCAAACGTTAACCCGGCAACTTTACCAGACAAGTTAGAAAGCCAGTTTCCAGTAACTGATTTGGTAATCGACTCATTATCAACTTTACCGACCGAGTATCCCAGGGATTTTTCCTGACGGGTTATACCCAAAGCGGTAACGACAACTCCTTCAAGTTGAACATCTTCTCCCTGAAGGGTAACATTAATGACGGTTTGTTTTCCAACAGGAATCTCCTGTTTAACATACCCCAGAAACTGAAAAACCAGAACCGGGTTCTCGCCCGAAACTTTAAGAGAATACTCTCCTTTTGAATCTGTCGTAGTAGCGACAGTAGTACCTTTCTGCAGAACAGTGGCTCCAATCAGCGGAGTCTGAGTTCCTGCCTCAATCACAGTTCCTTTCACCGGTCTCATCTGAGCCAGCATAGGCACAGCAAACAGGCATAGTAAGCATGTGGTCAAAAAGACTTTTAGATTTGGCTTAAATTTCATAGGTAATAATTTAAATATTAATAGCTAGTTCTTTGTTTCAGTATATATTACTTAGATGCACAAGTTAATTCCTTAGGGCGTGTCATGGTTTCGGTATATACATTTCCGAAACGATCGGTAACCGAAATATCGAGTGTGGAAGTGGCACTCGAAGCAGTTACTTTAAACATGTGAGAGGTGCTGCAAGTCACGAAATCTTCGGTTGGAACCGCCCCCACATTCAGGCGTTTGGCTTCGTACGAAATGATGTGCAAAGGGTCTTGAACGTAAACCTGGCTGACAGCTAACGACTTACCAGCTTCTTTAACCTCTACTTTCCATTTGGGATCGTATCCCCAGACATTAATCAAAACTTCATTCTTCGAATTGGGAGCAGCATAAGGTCCCGCATAGGTTGACATATCGTTTTCGGTTGCTTTGGGAGCATAGGTAGCCGCAGTGATGTAAACTTTGTTCAAATCGTAGGTCCTGAACTGATAGTTTTTTGCATAGCCGGCACCTTTGTAATACCATTTGATGTCTGTTCCATTCATCTCGTAAACACCATAACCACCAGGAGCCCCATCCTTACAGGTATGGTTGCCTGCATATCCCGATTTTCCAGTCCACCACCAGGTTGCACACACAGCGGCAGTATTGTGTTCCATGATCGATTCGGAAGATTCAATATTATAGTTGATATGCGTATGACCCGTTAAGAAGTGAACCTTTGTAAAGCCCTGCAAACAGGAAAGCAAGGTCGATCCATTGTTAAGCGTGATGGTTTTTACCTGATTGCCGTTGGCATCGAGGGTAGGATTCTTGTACAACTGAATGTGCATGGCAATTACAACAGGAGTATTTTTATCGGTAATGGTTGCCAGATCCTTCTTGAACCATTCCATTTCGTCATTAACAACAACATCGTTGTAATCACGGGTTCCCACGACTCCCTGAGCCCCGTTGGCATTCAGGTATTCGATATCATCCAGAACAATGTAGTGTACATTGCCAAGGTTAAACGAATAGTAGTTTGGTCCAATAACCGTTTTGAACTTAGCCTGAGCCAGCCAATCTCCGGCACAATAAGGATCGTTGTCATGATTTCCCATGGTATTGAAAACCGTTGTATTGAGTTTGCTCATCTGGGTCAGATAATCGGATAAACCATAGTTGTTATCATACCAGTAAACGTCCCAGGTCATATCCCCCAAAGTCAGAACGTAAACTTTCGTGCCACTGGCTTGATAGCCACTAATAGTCGTATTTACATCCGGCAAAATGGTAGTGGTAAACTGCGAAAGATCATCATTCCGGTTAGCTAAATGCCAGTCAGTTAATGCAAGAACCACATGTTTGCTGTTGTCGGTTTGTGTTAGTGCAAAATCTTTTTGTTCGACGGTGTTGGCACTTCCGGTTAGCCGTTTAAAAAATTGAGGGACGTTACTAACAACAGGAACTTCGTAATTCCCGGGAACCGAGATGAACACATATCCGTTCTTTTTCTCAGAGGCCAGGTAATAAATACCATTATTATCGGTAGTTGTAACCAGGTAACCATCGGACACCACAACTCCGGGAATTCCTTTCCCATTGCAGTAAACAACTCCTTTGACAGACATCCCGGCCACATCAGGAACGCTCATGTTGGTCGTGATGTTAACAGAGAAAGTTCCCAGAGAAAGGCTCTGCGTTCCCCGGATTACCACGATTTTATAACTACCGGAACTGAGCCCGGTGGGAATAGTAAAAGTTACGGATTGAGCCGTTGTTGTCTTTACTGTACTGGTGTAAACCTTCGTTGCATCAGTCGCCAAGGTAAGCTGAATCTGGTCGTTTGCGGCAAATCCTTTTCCGGTAAAAGTAATGTCCCCATTTGCTGCTACATCTACGCTGGAAGGGATAGAAACTCCTGTAATGTTAAGGGTTTCCGGCTCTTCTCCAGGATCTCCTCCACCGGAACAACCCGGAATAGTGACCGCCAGCCCAATCAGAACCAGGATTGCCATCAAAACACCTGCTGTTGTCCTCCATTTTAAACTGAAAAATTGTCTCATGATATTTTAAATTGTAATGAATGATAGATTCATTCATTAGATTGCAATAGTTACTTAGGGTTTGATTTATTCTGCCTGATTTTCCAGTCAGTGGTATGAAATTTCACATTGGGATCAGCCACATCGTTGCATTTCACGATTATGGCGCCTTCCTTTTCCCAGTATGACTTCACGGTATATCCATTCATCGGGCCGTCTTCCGCTCCACGAACAGTTACATCATCCGGATTTACAACAATTTTTAGCCCGGCCGACTCGTTCAGCATGTCCATATCTCCCCGGCTGTTACCGCCAACAATAAGCGGACGCGCCTTGATAAATGTTTCGATGGTGTGGGCTTTACCATCATCCTGAGGAATTGGAGGAATGATCACGCCGGTTGTTACGCCATCCCGAACCACACATTTGGCACCGACAATATTAATATCGGGAATGCCAAGTTCTTCCGAAAAAAACTTCTGGTAGAGCTGCTCCGGAGAGGCTGTCAGTATCCATACTTCAAAACCATATTCTTTCAGATTGGCAATAAATTCCTTCATTTCAGGATAGAACTTCCCTTTGTATGATTTGTGGTAACAATTGTCGCCAATCGATTCGATTTCTTCCGGAGTCAGACCCGCCAGAAAATGAACACGGTCTTCCACATAAGGTTTCCCAACGTTATTCCCATCTTTTACCATCCGGTCCAATATGGCCAGTTTTTCTTTGGCAACCTTGTCTGTTCTTCCTTTCAGGACTTCATCAGCGTACTGGTAAAGGGCTTCATCGGCCAGATAATAGGGAACCTGGCCAAAGGTGGTGCCATCGCCATCGAATACAGCCACTTTCCGGGTTTTCGTTACAATGGTCGAGTTTAAAAAGCTTTCAAGTTTATCGTTCACTTCTTTCGGCCAACCTTTAATGGTGCGGTATTCCTGGGCCTGAAGTCCTGACAAGAAACAGAAAACTAACAGGGACTGAATTAGTAATAATTTCTTCACTGGTTTATTTTTTGGTTTAGATCTATTTACTTAACAACACATGCAGCTTTTTCTCTTTTCCAGGTTGTAGCCGAGAAGAATGCCGCAAGGATACTGGCAATGATAAAAATCCAGAACGTTGCATTCCAGCCCAAACTTTTGTCAGTGGCCACAGCTCCAATGAGTATTTTCCCCAAAATGGCGTCTCCGAAAAGGTAGCCGAAAAGTCCAACAAATCCGGCCGCCGTTCCAGCAGCATTTTTCGAAACAAGGTTAACTGCCTGAACACCAATGAGGGCAACCGGACCATAAATAAAGAAACCGATGCCGATCAATGAAGCGTAAACAACGGTTACCGTAGTTGAAGTCAGATCGGAAGAAAAGATCTGGGAGAAGAATGTTGCTATCGGAGCGGCCTTCCAATACAAAATGACGCATAGCAATACCAGCAGCATATAGATAACATTGGCCGGGGCACATCGTCCTTTGAACAGCTTGGCCGAGATCCAGCCACACAAAATTGTTCCGGGAATACCGGCATAATTGTGCAGCGAGAAAGCCAGTTTACTCTGATCGCTGGTCAACAAGCCAGACTCCTCACAGTAAGTTGGAGCCCAATCACCAATGCCATAGCGCACCAGATAAACAAAAACGTTAGCCAAAGCAATCAGCCAAAGTATCTTGTTCTTGAATATGTGGTTGATAAATAATTCTTTAAACGGTATTTTTTCTCCTGAATTTGTTTCCTTTTTGGCAGTATGGTCATTCCGGTATTCATCAATAGGCGGCAACCCACACGACTGGGGAGTATCTCTCAGAGCCCACCAGCAGAAAATAGCTATTACCAACGCAACGGCTGCGGGAAAAACAAAAACAGCCTTCCAGCTTTGAGCTACGGTAACTCCGCCAACATCAACCAGGAAAAATCCACCGATAAGAAAAGTGCCCAATGCGGCCAAATTGCCAAGCATACCACTACCCAGAGTATGAGAAGTATTCCAGATCGACATTTTGAAACTCCGCTCATTCTGCGAAAACCAATGAACCATTACCCGGCCGCAGGGAGGCCATCCCATCCCGGAAAGCCAACCGATAATCAGCATGAATATAAAAATAATAGCGACCGAACTGGTGGCAAAAGGGAAAAGGCCTACCGACATCATCAGAAGTGCTGAAATAATCAAGCCAATGACCAGAAACTTACGGGCATCCGACCGGTCAGAGATTGCCCCCATTATAAATTTACTGAAAGCATAGGCAATAGAGATTGCAGACAATGCAACTCCTAATTGTAATTTGGTATATCCAAGCCCACCTTCAGCAGCCGGTTGAATCATTCCGGGTATTGCCAGAGCCAGATTCTTCCTGACCAAATAATAACCTGCATATCCCAGGAATGCACCCAGAAAGACTTTAAGCCTCATCTTCTTGTATTCCGAATCAATTTTGTCTTTCGGCAACAATTCCTTGTGAGCAGGAGGCGCTAATAAATTTTTCATCAGTAAATAATTTGTTTTTAAATTGTCTGATGGAACTCACATGTTGCTGAAAATTATTTTCATCGGTGTTTGCGTTGTCGCGCAACATGTTCGTTTCATAAACTATCAATATTTTCAGAATTCCTCATTTTTAAATGACGAAATTAAAGTACATAAATTACAATGTAATTACAAAATATAATTTTTTGCCAAATCAGTAAATTCTTTCACCTGCTGAGCAGCCCATTCTTCCGGCTTGTTCATCTCTTTGGCC
>CAZAVU010000009.1:0-1091 GCA_964488805.1 uncultured Odoribacter sp.
TCGCCGGTAATGGTGTTGTTATAGGCTTTGCTCCACACATTCAATGTATTTCCTTTCATCCGGTTTTTCCAAACTCGGTAAGGACCGTACCCCATCCAACGGACTCCTTTAACCTGATCTTCAGGATAATCAAAGCTGATGCCCATGAATTTGGATTCATTGGGCGCTTTGTAAGTCACATCCAGTTTGAGCCATCCAGAGGCCAAAACCGTCCAGATTACTTTTTTAAGATCGCCTTTATAGGAACATTCAACAACATAATTTCCACCGTCAGCGCTACTTTTTATTCCTGTGAATTCAGCCGATCCGCTTGCCAGAATGGGTCCGTTACAAAAATGGATGTTGGTTCCCTTGTTGGTTACTCCAGCCAGCAATCCATTGGTTTTGTTCCAACGGAATGAATGTTCGTTGATTTGCACTGTCAGGTACATGGATTCATCTTCGGCTTTTATTTTTCCGGCCCGATCGTCGGTGATAATTTCATCAGCAATGATTTTGTTGGTTCGGATAGGCCAGCTCCAGGTGTAGATTTCACGTCCCGAAGGATCGGTAGCCGTGATGTAGAGTACATCGTTGCCAAAGAAATGAACAGGAACAAACATTTTTAACTTTCCTTTTTGTCCGGGGGCCACGTCTGGCGAATCGATTGTGCCAGTTTCCGTAACTTTTTCTTCAGTTTCGAAAGGTCCTGGTAAATCAACCAGTCGGTAGGTAAATTTGCAGTCTTTCAGGTTGGTGTACATATAACGGTTTTCTATAGGGAACTCGCCGTTGAAGGTGAGGGTAATGTAGCGGGTGGCAAAAAATATGGGAGCCCAGATTTCTTTAATAGTAAAAAAACTTGCTTCTTTTTCGTGATTCGGGCCTACAATACCATCGGGTGCGTGGTTACCGTTTGTATCAATTATTCCGTTTTTATCGGTGCGTACGACACCTTCGTCAGCCAGATCCCAAAGAAAACCGCCAGCCGAAAGCGGGTTATTCAGCATCAGGTTCCAGTAATCTTCCAATCCGGCTCCGCTACCTCCGTCATACAAGCCGTGGAGAAATTCGGTAGGGAAGACAATCTTTCGGCCTTGCTGATGGGTTCC
>CAZAVU010000009.1:1191-84116 GCA_964488805.1 uncultured Odoribacter sp.
AGCCGTGGAGAAATTCGGTAGGGAAGACAATCTTTCGGCCTTGCTGATGGGTTCCAACGCCATAACCGTAATCTTTGTAATGTTGTGTGTCGGTCTTTCGAAACTCGGACCAGGGATGGATCAGTGGTCGTTTCTGAGGATCGAGCTCATCAAAAAACATGTCTAACTCTTCGTTCCATCCGCCCTCGTTGCCGTTGTCCCAAACAACGATACTCGGATGGTTCAGGTCACGGAAAAGCATTTCCTGAGCCAAAACCGAACCAACACGTGAATCGTACGCAGCCTGCCAGCCTGCCAATTCATCGAGAACGAATAATCCAAGCGAATCGCAAACATCGAGAAAATGTTCATCAGGAGGATAATGCGACATTCGTACGGCATTCATATTCATGTCTTTGATCAGGTTAACATCATCAATACTGACTTGTTTGTTGAGCGTTCGTCCGGTATTGGGACGAAATGAATGTCTGCATACTCCTTTAAACATGACTCGTTCACCATTGACATATATGCCGTCACTTTCACGAAGTTCGACAGTGCGAAACCCAAATTTCTGACTAACCTCATGAATTACATCAACATAATCGATCAACTGAACATCAACGCGATAGCGATTGGGGGATTCAGGCGACCAGGGTTTAATATTTTCAGCGAAGGTGTGAAGATGGACAACGTTGCTGTTCTGATCAAGAATAACCGAGAATGGTGAACTGACTGGTTCGCCGTTTAAGGTTTTGATCTGAGCTTTTACTTCCATTCGTTCAGTGGCATTGTTCAGAAAAACATCCATTTGAAATGATCCGTCAGCCCGGGCATCCAGAGCAATCCGTTCAATATTCTGGCGGGGTTTGGCTTCGAGGAAAACCGGTCGGAAGATGCCCCCGAAAATCCAGTAATCTCCATGACGTTCAGCCCTGTTTACCCCATCATTTTCAGAATGTTTGGCAACCGAAACTTCCAGCAGGTTTTCTTTGCCAAACCGGAGCAATTCACTGATGTCGTATTTAAACCTGTAAAAACTTCCCTGGTGCATTCGTCCTGCTGACATGCCATTGATTTTTACTTTGGTATCAGTCATCGAACCATCAAAAACGATGTTAACCTGTTTGTTTCGCCATTCTTTCGGAACCTGAAATTCATATTTGTACAACCCGATTTCACGACTTTGTAATTCATCTTTATCGCGACCGTAATTGTAAGAGCCAAATCCCTGAAGTTCCCAGTTTGAGGGGACTGGAATCTTGCCCCATTTGCCGGAATTCCGGCCTTCGGTACAGAAAAAATCCCAGTTAACCGTGTTGTCACTCCCTGTTCCGGAAAGATATTGTATTTCAGTATTCTGCGAATGAAGTTCTATGATACAACAGCAGGTTATGAATACAAAGAGTAAAAGTCGTTTCATGAGACGTATATTGATTTCTTAATCTTTTCAAAAATAGAAAATTATCATATAACGAGGTCTATCTCAAAACCTTTCATTGAGTGCAAAAATCAAAACTTTGATATTGGCATGGAGCCTTGTCTGATTTGATAATGGTTCTTCGTTGCTCATCACCTTTCTTAATAACAAAGGAGTAGCAAAACTCGATAATCTCGTTGAAATTAGCAGTCATGGGTTTCTCAGCAATTTCGTGGGCCGCATTGCAGTATGTGTAAAGCCAATAGGGTGTTCCCAGTTTTTTAAGTTTTTCAGCAATGGTATAACCGCCGTGCATAATCAGGTAGCCGGGCTGATTCTCTTTGCAATACCGGTGCGGCGCTGTGGCATAAGGCACCAGGTTATCGCAGGTTCCGTGAAAAAACAGAGATGGTACTGCTGAATCTTTGTAAACACGCGAGGTGTCAGGAATAGCCCCGGCCATTGAAATTACTCCGGCATACGAAACGGGGCCGCTATCGAGTCCATAGCAATAAGGTGGCTGATAAGCGGTATTTAAAACGGTTTCAGCGCCGGCACTACTTCCCGAAAGAATAATCCGATGTGGATCGATACCAAATTTATCGCGGTATTTTATCAGAAAGAAGGTTGCATCCTGAAGGTCTTCAACCGCTTTGTTCAGGGTATTTCGCTTGTCGGTTGCCGGGCAGTCACATCCAAAACCGGTTTCGGTGTCTTTTCGGGTTAGCCGGTAGGTTATGGAAGCCGAAACATAGCCATACTTGGCCAGTCTTTTACAAAATGTCTGAATGCCTGAGGTATTACGTTCTCCTGAAGAGAAACCTCCACCATGAACATAGATGATTAGTGGCCGGTTAGGAGTGTTGTCCAATGCCGGTAAATATACATCAAGGTCAAGCTTTTGATTGTCTTTAAAGGCATACGAGTAGGTTTCAACCTTCACTGAATCGGTAATTTCATCTTTGTAGCGTTCCTGAGCCACGGCATTCAGGCCCAGAAGAAAAAAAGGAAGAAACGCTTTTAGTGCAACTAAAGTGGATCTCATGGTTTTAAGTGATTTAGGTTACGAAAAAACTTTTTAAATTTAGAAAAAACTATGCTATGGCAATACAAACAGGGCGAACCAACCAAATTGGAAAAATTACTTTTTTGTACGACCGATGTATTTCATGTGGGTTATGTGCAAAAGTTTGTAAAGATTTCTCGATCAAAATGATTGATAACCGTCCGGTAATCAGCAACAATCCGGTTTTTGGCTGTATTGCCTGTGGTCATTGTATGGCTATTTGTCCCGGCAAGGCCATTGAAATTTCTGGTCGGGAAATGTCGGTAGCCGATTTGATGGATTTGCCCGAAACATTGCATAAAGTATGTTACGAGCAACTTAAAAATCTGATGGTTGGCCGGCGCAGTATCCGTGATTTTAAAGATATAGAGGTAAGTGATGAATTGATTGAACAAATTATTGAAGCTGCAACAACGGCTCCGATGGGATTGCCGCCTTCGGATGTGCATTTGCACGTATTTAAAGGAAAGAAAAAGGTGCGTGAATTTTCGTTTGATGTAATCGACCATTTTCGTAAAATCAGATGGATGTTCTCTAATTGGCTTATGTGGCTATGGCGGTTATCTGGAAACGAAACTTACAGTGTGATGAAAAACTTTGCTCAGCCGCTGGTCAGCTTTTTGGTTGAATCGAAAGAGCGGAACGAAAATTATCTGCTTTACGATGCTCCTTTGGCTATGTATTTTTCGGCTTCTCCATATTCCGATCCTGCTGATCCATACATACCGGCCACCTATGCCATGCTGGCCGCCGAAAGCCTGGGACTGGGCACGTGCATGATTGGAAGCATTCATCCAATCATCCGGTATGGGGCCAAAGACCTGAAAAAGAAATGGAATATTCCAAAGAAATCTCCAACCGGTCTTTTCGTCATTTTTGGCTATCCCCAGTACCATTACCAATCGGCACTGCGGCGTAGCTTTGCAGAAATAACCTGCTTCGTTAACGACTAAAAGAGAAGTCATTAATTGTCATTGGGGCTGACTACCGAATGACAATTAATGACCAGTAAGTGAAGGGTTCTACATCCGCACTTTCACAACAACCTTCTTCACTTTTGACGGGCCGTCAACCTGCATGCAGGGACGGTGAACATCCTGAGGAAAGAAAACGGCAAACATTCCAGGTTCAAGTGGCAACAAGGTGGATTCGCCCGAAAAGAAAACTATATCCTTCTCCGGATTGTATTCGGTCAGAACAGGCTGATCACTCAAGGTTGCAAAGCCGATAAATTCATTTCCCGAAACAAGGCATTGTATGTCAGCATAGAGTTGATGTGCTTCAAGCCGACAATCCTGATGTTCTTTTGTTTCATATTCGCTTACCGTAGCAAAAACTTCCTTGCCATCGATTTCATATTTACCGGCTTCGAGCTTCGATAAATCGTTGTTTTTCAGGAACTCAAACCCTTTCTGCAGGTTAGAACTAATGCCTGAATATAAGGCGGCATTTTGAAGTTTATCCAGAATCATGTTAAATTTATTTTGATGAGATTAATAACAATAAAAGCAATCGATTGCATATGCAAAAACAAAGATAGAGTTTGAATTTAATCTATTACGGTTTCTCAAATTCATAAACCACCCAATTGTTCTTTTCGTGGCATCCGATTTCCAAAAGTCCAAGCGAATCTGCAACTTCTTTAACATCGGGCATATCCGTCTTGTAGAATCCGCTTAAAAGCAATCGGCCTTCCGAATTCAGAATGTTAGCATAAACAGGCAAATCATTGATTATGACATTTTTGTGAATGTTGGCAAAAATGATGTCGTAGGTTTCACTGCCAAGTATTGACGCATTACCAAGTTTTGCCTCTATATTTTGAATGTTATTCAATCTGGCATTTTCAACAGTACTCTCAAAAGCCCAGGTATCGATATCGATTGAGGTAATCTGTTTTGCCCCTTTCAACGAAGCCAGCATCCCAAGGATTCCAGTGCCACAGCCCATATCCAGAACTGTTTTACCGGCAAGTTCCATTTTCAGGATTTGTTCGGCAACCAGGGTTGTTGTTTCATGATTTCCGGTACCGAAGGCCATTTTAGGTTCAATAACCAGCTCGAAATCAGCCGGCTCATAATCAGTATGAAAAGGCGCCCGGATCAAACATTGTCCGCCAATCAGCAAGGGTTTGAAATAGTTTTTCTCCCACACTTCATTCCAGTTTTGTTCGGGAATTGTTTCATCTTCAGAATGAACCGAAAAATGCAGGACGGAAGTAATTTCCCTGATTTCATCCATATTGACTGATTCGCCCGGAATATATCCCATCACGGATTCACTGGTTTCCTCAAAACTTTCAAAAGCCAGATCGGAAAGGAGAGCGACTAATATCTCACGGTTTTCCTGGGTATCCGGCTCAAGCTTAAAACTGATTTTCGTGTAGTTCATGATATGTCAAGTTTAAGTTCAAAGGTATAAAGATAAAATCATGTTTCAAAAGCAGCAAAAAGAAAGGCCACCTTTCAGAGATGGCCTTTGTATCGTAACAGTTCAAAGAATTCAGACTTTTGTCCTTATCCTTTTCACCTGATTTAGTAAGCATTGATAATAGCGAGGAAATCGTCAGCTTTCAGCGAAGCGCCACCGATCAAACCACCATCGATGTCGGGTTGAGCAAACAATTCAGGAGCATTTTTAGCGTTGCAGCTTCCACCATAAAGGATGGCAGTTTCTTCAGCAACTGCTTTTCCGTATTTTTCAGCAATCAAACTGCGGATAAAAGCCAGCATTTCCTGAGCTTGCTCGGTCGAAGCAGTAACACCTGTACCGATAGCCCAAATGGGTTCGTAAGCGATAACCAGTTTTGAGAAATCTTCAGCGCTTAAGTTGAAAATGGTTTCGTCAAGCTGAGTTTTTACAAAAGCATTCTGAATATCAGCTTCGCGAATTGATAAAGCTTCGCCGCAGCAATAGATTGGGGTTAACCCGTTTGCCAAAGCAAGAGCAACTTTTTTGTTCAGAATTTCGCTGGTTTCACCGTAATATTCGCGACGTTCAGAGTGACCTAAAATAACATAGCCTGCGCCGGTCGATTTTACCATAGCAGCCGAAACTTCACCGGTGAAAGCGCCTTTGGCTTCAGCAGCGCAGTTTTGAGCAGCAACGTCAATCCGTTTGGCATCAACGGCAGCAACAACACTGGTGATGTGGGTAAAAGGAGTTCCAAGAACAACTACTACATCGGCAGCACCTTGAGTGGCAACCAATTCGTTTACAGCTTTTGCCAATTCAACACCTTCCTGAACGGTTGTGTTGCATTTCCAGTTTCCGGCAACAATCTTTTTTCTCATTATCGATGATTTTAAATAGAGTTTTTATTGAATTTTTGTCAAAAATAGCAAATCACTTCTGAACTACCTAATCCGTCAGGCAAGGCGTTCTCTTTTGTTAACTTTAGTTTAAAGAGCAGGGAAGTCGTTTTTATAGTTCCTGAGTTTTCTATTGTTTCTATCGTTCCTATTGTTTTTAAGTTTTGTGGGATCTGTGACAAATTTCTTCCGATTAAAATTTCCTGACCAATTCTTCTGTAATGCAATAAACAACTGGACAAACTTCGCAATTTTTGTGTGTCAGGTTCAAAATCTGATGCATCCGCCTTCGATCGGTATGCGGGTATTCGCGACAGGCTTTGGGCCGATCTTCGTAAACCATGCAATAATTATCAGGCATCAGAAAAGGGCAGGGCGTTTGCCGGTAAACGTAGTCCTTGTCTTCGTCGATGTATAAATATTGAGTGACAAAGTCCACGGCCTTCATCCTCATCCGTTTAGCCAGTCGTTCAATGTCTTTTTCGGTAATAATGGGGCTGATGCTCGAGCAGCAATTGGCACAGGTAAGGCAGTCGAACTGCTCAAAAGCCTGATCGTGCAATTCATGAACCACATCGTCAAGATTTTTCGGCTTTTTGGCTTTCAGTTTTTTGAAAAGGGCTGAAAAATCCTGCTTTCGGTTGGCTGTCAGTTCTTTTAACTTTTCAGGACGGGAATACTGAATTTGATCCATGTTTCTTTCGTTTCCAGTTGATTTGTGCTAAAAATAAACCCGAGATAACAATAGCAATTCCAACGATTTGGTGAAAGTTGAGCTTATCGCCTAAAATCAGAAATGCAAAAATGGCTACGAACACCGGGATAATGTTGATGAAAATATTTGACTTGTTGATTCCCAAGTTGCGAACGCTGTAGGTAAAAAGAATAAAAGCAAAGGTTGAAGCAAAAATAGCAAGCTTTACAAGAGCCCCGAAGGCCCTGGCATTAAAAGCTACCTGACTGAATTCCTGAAATTCGAACGTGAACCAGAAGGGCAGAAAAAACAAGGCTCCAAACATGTTCTGATAAGTGATAATGGTAAAAGTATTGTAGCGGTGCGAAATACCTTTTAATAGACTTGCATATCCAATGGCGCCAGCCACTGCAAGAAATTCGAGCGAAACGCCCAACGGAGAAGCGGTAAAATTGAACGAACTGTCGAGCACAACCAGGCTTACTCCCAAAAAGGTAATTAGCAGTCCCAGCCAATTGGTACGGTTAAGTTTCTCTTTGTAAAAATACCAGGCTATTACAGGTGTAAACAAGGGGATTGTTGCTACAATGACTGAAGCTACAGTAGACGAAACGTACTTTAATCCAAAACTTTCGCCCATGAAATAAAGGAAAGGTTCGAAGAACGCAAGCAAGCAGAAGAATTTAAGGTCGCCCGATTCAATGGGTTGAAGTTTCTTTGCAAGCAAGGTGAAGATCAGCAACAAGCCCGATGAAATAATTAATCTAAACAATATGGTCGTGAGCGGCCCATAGGCTTCGTAGACGATTTTAACCCAAACAAACGAAAAACTCCAGAAAATCATCGACAAAATTGCGGCTCCGTAGGGAACCCATGATTTATTCTTCATTTAATCCTTTTTGTAGACCGCAAAAATATGGAATAAAAATTTGGGGCTTATCTCCACCTGTGGTGAACTTTTAAGAATTGGTGAAAATTTAAATGTTTTTTAAGGGCATTGGTTTTCAGTTTAATACATGAATTGCTTTAGTTCGTAAATAAATACTTTTGTTTAATTTAAATAGTAAATATTTGATTTGTAAACGTTTATTTGTTTTGTAGGAATAAAATGAATAAAAATGGCAAGTCCTTTCAGAACTGAAATTCCTTTTTAAATTTGCAAATAGCTCCTCAAAAAATTGCAAAGTTGATTCAGAATTCTGGGAATATTGATTACTGGCATTTGACCTGGTTGCGTTTTAAAGATGGCGATAAGGAAGCTTTTGCCATTTTTTATAACCAGCACATTGACCGCCTTTACCAATATGGCCTCAAATTCTGTAACGACGAAGAAACCATAAAAGACGCCATTCAGGAAGTCTTTCTCGATTTATACCTGAAAAGAGAAAAGAATACAATTGGTCCCGATCATTTGAAATATTACCTACTACTGGCCTTGAAACGTAACCTGATCAAGAAGCTTCAGTCGAGTCGCCGGTTCGACCAGGGTAAAATCCTGGAGGGAAAACATGCAGAACCGGAATTTAGCATTGAGTATCTGCTTATTGAAAAGGAACATGAAGAAGAAGTCAAGATCAAACTGACTCATGCACTGAACCAATTGCCGAGTAAGCAGAAAGAAGCCGTTTATCTGCGGTTTAATGAGGCGCTTGAATACAGCGAGATAGCAACCATTCTGGGGATAAATGTTGAATCAGTCAGGAAACAAGTTTCGCGGGCATTAAAAACGATTCGTGAAATACTTGATAATAAAAGTGTTGCGATTTTATTTCATTTTTTTCAAAAAAAGCACGAAAAAACTGTCCATGTTTGAGAAGTTGCCTGCCTTTTATTGTACTAATCAAGCACTCAAATGGACAATTTAAGCAGATATCTCGAAGATCTCAGTTTTATCAATTGGGTTTTTAATCCCACTGAGGAAGCTGATTCAAACTGGGCTCAATTCGAGACTGAACATCCTGAAGAAATCAGAAATATCCAGTTAGCCCGGAAAATAGTTCTTCGATTCCGGACTTTGGCAAATACACTTCCTGAAGAAGAAAAAATACTGTTGTTTTCCAGGGTTCTTAAAGAAATTGAGGAAAAAGAAAAATCGAAATCTGCCTTGCCAATTATTTCGTCCGTATTCAAATATGCCGCTGTTGCCGTTATTTTCTTTTCAATTGGTGCATTGTTATTCTACCGCGAAAACATTGTCAATCCTGCCTATTTTGCATTTAATTCTGAGAACCGGATACCGGAAAATCAGGCTCAACTGATTCGTTCCAACGGAGAGAATGTTATTCTTGATCAAACCCGCACGGTTTTGAAATACCAGAAAAACGGGGAATTGGTTATTAATGCTGATACCCTGAAACCGGCCAGTGTTTCTACGCAAAGCAACCAACCTCTGAATCAATTGATCATTCCTTATGGGAAAAGCTCAGAAGTTCTTCTTTCCGACGGTACCCGAGTTTTTCTGAATGCCGGAAGCCGCCTGGTTTACCCAGATCATTTTACTGGAAAAACCCGTGAGGTTTTGCTGAACGGAGAAGGTTTTTTTGAAGTCAAACACGATGCAAAACATCCTTTTGTTGTGTTGGCTGACAATTTAAGGATTAAAGATTTAGGTACGCGATTTAATGTTTCGGCCTACTCTTCTGACGACCGGGTTGAGACGGTTTTGGCAGAAGGTAAAGTTGGCATCCGCCAGAACAACTCCAGCTTATTTACCCGTGATACCGAATTACAACCTGGTCAGATGGCCTCATTCCATAAGCAAAGTTCCCAGATTTCAGTAGAAACGGTTAATGTGGAAGATTACACTCTTTGGACTCAGGGGATAATGAAGTTTGAAACTGTTGATTTGAGCCGAATTGTAAAAAAACTGGAACGTTATTACAATATTCATTTTAGTTATAACGACCCGATGCTTGGGACAGTCCTTATTTCAGGGAAACTTGATTTGAAAGAGGATCAGCGTGAAGTTTTAGAACGTGTAGCACGGACTGCGTCGGTAAAAGTTACTGAAAAGGGCGAAAATTATTATGAGATAAGTAAAAAGGACTGAGCAATGCTACAATCCTGAATTTATTAAAAGAATGGAGTTAAATTTAAAATAATAAACCAAATAAAAAATATCGAGATGAAATAGTAAAAAGCAGAACCGGAAGGTGTTCCCGCACCGACCGGCTCTTAGTGTTAAATTTTTTATAAACGTATCATTTAACGAAGCAAATCTATGAAAAGAAAACGAGAAATCTTGTTCCCGTATGGTGATGAGATGAGATTAAACATTCGAAAGATGAAATTGACTGCAATTCTACTTTTTATTGTTTGTGTTACTTTTGGTAACAGTTTCTCTCAGGTCCGCTTGTCGGTTCATTTTAACAGGTCCGACATTCGAGAAGTACTTCAGACCATTGAAGAAAAAACCGATTACATTTTCTTGTACAAGGACCAAATCTTTGATTTTTCCCAGAAAATCTCTGCCGATTTTACTGATGCAAAATTCGAGGAAGTGTTACGAAGTTTCTGCGAGCAGACCAATGTTAGCTATGAAGTCCGGAACCGGCAAGTAATTCTTAAAGAGAAAGAAGCAACTTCTGGCGGGCAGTCGCAACAACAAGCAAAATCCGTTAAGGGGAAGGTTAATGATTCCTCAGGTAATCCAATGCCGGGCGTTTCTGTTATGATTAAAGGAACAGCTACCGGAACAATTACTGATGCTGAAGGTCAGTTTAAACTTTCTGTACCGGGAAATGCTAAAACCCTTGTGTTTTCCTTTATCGGGATGAAGACTGTAGAACTGTCAATGGGTTCACAGTCATCGTTTACCGTAGTTATGAAAGAAGATGTTGTGGGTGTTGATGAAGTTGTGGTTGTAGGATACGGAAGTGTTAAGAAAAGAGATTTAACTGGTTCAGTTGTATCAGTAAAGAGTGACGACTTGTTAAAGACTAATCCAGCAAGTATCAACCAGGCCTTGCAAGGAAAGATTGCAGGCGTTCAGGTGAGTCAGGCCGACGGAGCTCCAGGAGCAGGAATTAGTATTCAGATTCGTGGGGCAAATTCATTCACTACTAGCTCTGAGCCTTTGTATGTAATTGACGGTGTTCCTTTTAATGTAGGTGAAGCACCTAGTACAGATTATGCCACTAAACAAACAAACAACCCTTTAAACTTAATTAATCCGCGTGATGTTAAATCTATTGAAGTGTTAAAAGACGCATCTTCAACAGCTATTTATGGTTCTCGTGGCGCCAATGGTGTTATTTTAATCACCACAAAAAGCGGTTCTGAAGGCAAAACCAAGGTTGAACTGAACGTAAATTATGGGATATCAAGACCTGTTAAATTGATCAGGGTTCTAAATGCCTCGGAATATGCCCAATACAGGAATGAAGGTACTATGACTGGTTATATGTATGATGGTAAAGACTATGTTCCTGATGATCAATTGCCGTTCCCAACTCCTGGGCGTTGGAGCTATATCAAAGGAACTGATCCCAAAACAGGTCAGGTAGCAGTTGTTGATAGCACATATTTGCCTAGTCCTCAGGATTATGCCGATGGATATATGAATAATGGAACTGATTGGCAAGATCAGATCTATCAAACAGCATTTTCACAGGATTACAATTTAAGTGTGTCAGGTGGTGACAAACGCGGTCAATATATGTTTTCAATGGGAGCCTTGGATCAGCAAGGGAATATCCTTAATTCCTATTTTAAACGTTATAGCGTAAGATCAAACATAAACCGTAAAGTTACAGATTGGTTTGAGTTTGGGAACAACCTAACTGCTTCGAAGTCTGAAAATCGTTTGGCTCGTACCAATACAGAAACCTATGGAATTGTTAATGATGCAATTGCATTTAATCCAACACGAACAATTTTTGACGCTGATAAACCATCGGGATACTCCGAAGATTATGCAAATGGATTATCGAATCCGTATTTATATGTTCGCACGGCAAAAAATTTGCTAGGGTCAATGAATTTATATAACTCTTCTTTTGCTACTTTAACATTTACTAAATACCTTAATTTCAGGCAGAACCTGGGATATGGATATAGTATGGACAAACGGAACCAGTACTACAACCGCTATATCAGCGGAGGGGTTGCTCCAACAAATGGTTATGCCGTACAGTCTGATTCGTACTATGAAAGTTTAACTGCAGAATCGATGTTGACATTTAACAAGAATTTCAACACGATACATCATATTGATGCTGTTGCCGGTTGGTCAGTTGAAAAAGTGAACTGGGGCGGAAAATACATGAGCGGCCACGGTTTTGCAAATGATATTAATGAAGAAAACAATATGGGAGCAGCACTGACTCAGGATCCCAATTCTTCGAGCAAAGGAAAAACTTCATTGATGTCATTTCTGGGAAGAATGAACTATATCTTATTGGATAGGTATTTATTTACAGCTTCTTTCCGTCGTGATGGATCCAGTCGTTTAGCAAACAATCGCTGGTCAAACTTTGCTTCAGGGGCATTCGCATGGCGCTTGTCAGAAGAAAAATTCATTAAAAATCTGGGCTTGTTCGATAATTTAAAGTTGAGATTAAGCTACGGACAAACAGGAAACCAGGGCGTTAATGCTTATGCAACAAGATCACGAATGACGGTTCAACAGTATCCTATCAATGGCTCACTGACTACGGGACTTGCCGAAGATCGTTGGGGCGGACCAGCAAGTCCTAATTTGAAATGGGAAACCACCAATCAATATAATATTGGTTTGGATATGAGCTTCTTGAAAAATCGTTTGAATTTTGTGATTGATGCCTATCAAAAGAAAACGACCGATCTGTTGCAATATGTGTACATACCAATGAGTACTGGTTTTCAGTCAATTGCAACTAATTACGGAGATGTACAAAATAAGGGGTTTGAATTTTCTGTTGATTACTTAATTATTAACAATAATGATTTCACCTGGAAAATTGATGCAAATATCTCTATCAACAGAAACAAAATTGGAGGTTTGAATTCTGATCAGTTCTCTGATGTTTGTTGGGGACTGGAAAGTATGTTCCTGAGAAGAAATGGTGAGCCTATCGGTATTATTTATGGATATCAGGAAGATGGATATTTTGATAATGAAGCTGAAGTAAGAGCAAATCCATTGTACAAAAACGAAACTGATGCTAAAATCAAAAGCATGATTGGTCAGATAAAGTATAAAGACAATACTAAGGATGGTGTTATTGATGACCGTGATAAAACCATTATTGGGAACACAAATCCGGATTTCACCTACGGTATCACCAATGCATTTACGTATAAGGATTTCACCTTGAGTTTCTTTTTACAGGGGACACAAGGAAATGATATTTTGAACGTGAATCTGAAGAACTATGACATGGCTTCAACGACTAACATGCCTAAATTCGTATGGGATAACCGATGGACAGATGCAAACCGGGAGAATGCTCAGTTCCCAAGAGCTGATATGACCTACACACGAAGTCTGAAAGCATCTGAACGCTATGTTGAAGATGGATCTTATTTACGCTTGAAAAACCTGACTTTTGCTTACCGGATGTCTAATCCTTTAGCCGAAATCGATGCAGTGAACCTGACATTGAGCGTTAATAATCTATTTACAATTACCAAATACCGTTGGTACGATCCCGATGTAAACACATTCGGTAGCGATGTATCCCGCCGTGGTGTAGATATGGACTCATATCCCAGTGCAAGAACAATTAATCTGGGGCTTCAGGTAACTTTCTAATTTATAAACTATTCATTTTTAATAGTAAAAATATGAAATCGAATTTACTAAAATACATCATAGCAACCATTCTAATCGTAACAGGTACTACTTCTTGCTCTGATAAATTTCTTGATGAAAAGGTGTATACTTTTGTTTCGGGAGAGGATCTGGTTGCTTCAAAAAGTTATAATGAACTGGTCTCTGGAGCCTTCAACGCATTGACCTGGGGATTTGAATGGGGAAACTATCATAATATCGTTAATTTTGATTCAGATTATCAGACTGGACCAACATGGGCTTTTGGAACTTTAGGCGCTGGTAATTTTTACGAAGATGGCTCAAATATTAACTTTTATAAGTACTACTATGCATGCATCCATCGGGCACAGTACCATTCTTACCTGATAAATAAGATGGACATTCCTGAGAAAGTGAAGAATAATGCACTTGGAGAATTGGCTTTTCTAAATGCATGGTCGTATTTTAACCTGGTTCAGTTCTATGGAGATTTGTGCCTGTACAAAACATCCGTTTCAGAAGGAGCTCCTTTATACATTCCGCGCTCTCCGGTGAAAGATGTTTACGAGTACATCATAGAACAGTTAAAATTTGCCGAAGGGGCAATGTATTCGACCCGCGATGCTGAATATGTAAAAGGTCATGTATCGAGGGGCGCTGCAAAGGCTTTATTAGCTAAAGTATATTGCACAATAGGCTCTGGATCAATGGCTGCAGGCACTAAGATATCTGTAATGGAGGGTGCCCCGTTCTATTTTGATGATAATAAGAACAAAGTCAGAGTTCCTTATCCATCCAAACAAACTTTTGACAAAGAGTTGGTTGCCGGATATGAAGGTTTTGATTCGAAGACTTATTACAAGTTGGCAATGGATAAAGCAAAGGAAGTTATAAGTTCTGGTGACTTCGACCTTTATCCATCTCAGCAAGAACTTTGGAGCCCGGCAAGTAAGAACGGAAAAGAATTCATATTTTCTTTACAGACTTTAGCAGGGAACAGTGCATTAAGCAACTATGTGGCTACTGATTACGCTGGCTATTATAAAGAAAATGGCGAACTGTCTTCTGGATATTATGTCCAAAGAGACCATTGGTATCAACTTTTTGATGACACTGATGATCGTATTACCTGGGGGGTGATTCATCGTATCCCTTTCACCTATGTTGAATCTACAGGCGAACTTCAATATTGTTATTACCCTGCAAAAGACAGCTCGAAAGTTAGATTGGGAATTGGCGGATATAAACCAACTGATATTTTAAGATATGATGCTCATTTGTATGGGTCTAAACTTATGAAATTCAGACAGGTTTCCGTAGCATTAGATGGGAACAGAACCGATTATAACTGGCCGTTTATCCGCTATGCTGAAGTTTTGTTACTCTATGCCGAAGCAGACAATGAAGTAAATGGCAAACCATCAAATGACGCTATTGCGCAAATTGACAAACTCAATATTCGCAACAAAAGCAAAAAGGTCTCTGAAATTGGCGCTGTAACTCCGTGGACACAGGAGTCATTCCGGTCGTATATCCTTCAGGAAAGGGTGAAAGAGTTTGCTGCAGAGGGAATCCGACGCTTCGATTTATTACGTTGGGGGATTTATCTCCAGACAATGAATTCCATTGGAGGAGTTGACGAAAATGGAGTTATTAAACGACGTGAAAGAAGACATCTGTTGATGCCATTACCTGCAGATGAAGTAAATACAAACCCATATATTGAAACAAACAATCCAGGTTGGTAATTTATTAATAATTAAAATTGGTTATATATGGAAACTATAAATATAAAAAAGAACATTTTGCTAATGTTATTAGCAATACTTATCATATCGGTTGTCTCATGCAAAGATGACGAGGATCTGCCTAATCCGCCAACTTTTAGCAAAGTTACTACCATTAAAGAAATGGGAACCTCCATTACGAACGGTAATATGGGCGATTGGATTGCTATACAAGGAGCCAACTTGGATCAGGTGGATTCCATTCTGTTTAATGATGTAACAGTGCCTATGAAGGATGCTTATTATGAAAAGAATGTTTTATATACACAAGTACCAGTTAAGCTTCCCAAAACCGTAAACAATAAAATCACGATAAAGACAAGAGGTGGCGATACGTCATTCGATTTTAAAGTTAACATCCCGAACCTGCAGTTAACAAGTATGTTCAACGAATATACCTTGCCGGGTGATACAATTAAAATTTACGGAAAATTCATAACCCTATATGAAGTAGATAAATCGAACACAGTTGTTTCATTTGGTGGAAAAGAAACTCCGGTAATTAAAGCTACTGACACCTATATTACGGCGAAAGTACCAATGGATGTTCAGCCTAATGTTAGGGTTAAGGCCATTAATAAAAAGTATAGTGTCGAGGCTGTTTGTGCCGGTTATTATCAGGATAAGCACAATGTAATCACTACTTTTGACTCAGACTATCCTTACACCAGTTCAACTGCCCAACAGTGGGTCGGAGAATGGAAAACCCCAAAACCTACATCTGGGAAATACCTACGTTTTGAAGTAGATCAGGCAACATACCCGAACGGATTAGGCTGGTTCTATATTTTTGAAAGTAGCATGAACTATTCGTTAGATATGATGCAGCACCCTGATAAATACACATTGAAATTTGAGTTAAATATGAATTTGCCAATAAAAACGACTCAATTCTTCATTTACTATTATTGGGCTGTAGCTCCTACTCCGATAGGGGGAAATTATTTTACGGTACAAAATTTAGGCACCTGGCAAACTGTAAATATTCCTTTAGAGAAAATAATTCCCCTGGGATATACAGGAACTTCAACAAACTACTCGCTCAATATGCGTGTAGAGGATTTCGCCCCGGTCGAACAAATCGCAATGTATTTTGATAACTTCCGTATCTATCAGGAAGAATAGATTTCAGAAGAATTCTAATGCTAAAAAATCAATGTTTTAATAGTTGTGCATAGTAATTGTATGCACAACTATTAAACATTTTTTTTGTCTGTATTTGATCTTTCAATTAACTATACATAAAAGGCCAGCCTTTTGTTTATAAATTTGGCCTTGTAGCTTTTAATAAACTAGCAAAATATGAACAGACGCAATTTTTGTAAATCATGCGGATTCACTACAGCATCGCTTCTGGTAGGAAGCCAACTTTTTGCTTCAAATTCGCAATTCATGCAAAACAAAAAAATCAAACCAATATCGGGTTCCTGGTTTGAATTTACGCACGGTTTTGCGCCCGAAGGAAAATACTGGAACCCGGTTCTGCCTCAGTTCACCACCGAACAATGGAAAGCCAAAGTGAAAGAAATTGCCGAAACTGGCATGGAATATCTGGTTTTGATGGCTGTTGCCAATGATGGGAGAACATTTTATCCGTCAAAACTTCAGCCGCGCTACGATTATGTATGTTCCGATCCGTTGGAAGCCGTTCTCTCTGCTGCCGATGAATGTGGAATCAAATTCTTTGTGAGCAATGATTTTTGGGCCGACTGGCGCGAAGGTGCCAAAATGATGACTAGTTCTGAAATTGCTTCACTGCGTGAAAAAGGAATGGAGGAAGTGGCTGAAAAGTACTCGCACCATAAAAGTTTCTACGGATGGTATTATCCCAACGAGTCGGGATTGTGGAATACCATTGACGACACCACTATTAACTACGTGAACAGGTGCAACAAGAAAGCAAAAGAACTGACCCCCAACTCGGTCAACCTGATTGCTCCTTATGGAACAAAATCGGTCAGAACCGATGACAAATACGTTAGTCAGTTAGAAAAACTGGATATTAATATTATCGCTTATCAGGACGAAATTGGTGTGAAGAAAACGAAGGTTGGATATGCCGGAAAATATTACGAAGGCCTCCGAAAAGTTCACGACAAAGCAGGCCGCGCAAAGCTTTGGGCCGATATGGAAATCTTCGAATTCGAAGGCGATGTTTACAAGAGCGCTTTGATACCTGCCGACTTTGAACGGATTCTCAAACAAATGGAGGACATTTCCCCCTTTGTCGAAAAAATCCTGGTGTATCAGTATCTGGGGATCATGAACAAGCCGGGATCAATTGCTACTGTTGGCCATCCTAATTCTGGAAAATTATATAGCGACTATAAAAACTGGTATGATTCTCAAAAACAAGGATAACATGATGAGAAAGTTATTGATACAGATGAGTATACTGCTGTTCGTGGTTTCAGCATGCTCTACACACCAGGCAAAATGGGAAAATATCAAGATTGACAATGCAGATTCTCCAAGAAACGACATTCGTGCTATCTGCTTCGATCAAAATGCCAAAATGTGGGTTGGAACATGGGGCGGTATTTTAGAAAACGTTGATGGCAAATGGCTGTTACGTGGACCAGAAGGTTATATTGAAACTCTGTTTATTGCTCCTGATAATACCAAATGGGCTGGACTTTGGGGCGGTGGCGTTTATAAATGTACCTCAGAGGAGGAATGGATTAATGTGAAAGAAGCTTCACCAACTAATTCAGTGAATATAATTTCGTCCGATAACAAAGGAAGTCTCTGGGTTGGTGACTGGGGCGGTGGCGCTGTTAATCTGGAAGGAAACGGTGAAATTGATGTGAATAATAAAACCGGTGGTGCTGCAAACTTTAATGGTTCCCGATGGACAGTATATACCGATGAGAACGTGGAATTGGGCGACAATTCTGTTGTTTCTATGGCCTGTGATTCCCAAAACCGGATGTGGTTTGGTACCTATCACGGACTTTCCAGATTTGATAAAGGAACCTGGACTCCTTTCAACAAGCAAAACAGTCAGTTGCCCGATAACGATGTTTATTCGCTGACAGCCGATTCTAAAGGAAATATCTGGATTGGAACCTGCAACGGTCTGGCAAAACTTTCAGGAAATAACTGGACCATTTTTAAGAAAGAGAATTGCGGCCTGGTTGATAATCTGATCCTGTCTGTGGCCGAAGATTCATCGGGAAAAATTTGGGTTGGGACCAACAAAGGGGTATCCGTTTTCGACGGATCAAAATGGGAAACTTTTACCAGCAGCAATAGCAAACTGATCGACAACCGCGTTCAGGTCATAAAACCTTACCAAAAAAAGGTATATCTGGGTACCAGCAAAGGAATTTCTGTGATTGAAAAATAAACAACCTATATATCAACTAATTAAATCAAATATGAAAAGAACTTTATACGCTATTTTAATGCTTCTTTTACCGTTTTCGGTCTTTTCTAAAGAAATATGGCTTGATGAACTGGACATGAAATTCATGTATCAGGACTGGGGAGCTGCCAATGTAAACAAATCGATACTTGGAAGCCCGCTTCAGGTTGCCGGGGTAAAATACAAACGTGGAATCGGAACTCACTCCATCAGCCGTTACTTGGTGAACTTAGGTGGAAAGGCCAAATCATTTTCAGGATTGGTTGGCGCTGACGATCGGAACGATTATTCCATGAATATGGAGTTCCAGTTGATTGCCGATCAGAAAGTGATCTGGCAAAGCGGCATCATGCACAAGGGAATGCCAGCCAAAGCTTTCAAAGTCGATTTGAAAAATGTACAGAAACTGGCCTTATTGGTGGTCGAAGCGGGAGATGGAATCATGTACGACCATGCTGATTGGCTGGAAGCTAAATTTGAAACTTCAGGGATTGTCGTGCCTGAACCGGTGAAACCAGAACCCATTGCTGTCGAAAAATATATCCTGACTCCCAAACCCGGCGATAGCCCGAAGATCAACAATGCCAAAGTTTTTGGTGTCCGTCCCGGCAATCCATTCTTGCTGACGGTTGCTGCAACGGGGAAGCGTCCCATGACATTCACTGCCGATAACTTACCTTCAGGCTTAAAATTGGATAACCAAACCGGAATAATTACAGGAACCATTGCGACAAGAGGTACATATACCGTTGTTTTGAAAGCTGAAAACAGCATCGGCAGCGATGCCCGGGTCCTTCGCATTGAAGTGGGCGACGAAATTTGCCTGACTCCGCCAATGGGTTGGAATAGCTGGAACTGCTGGGGATTGAAGGTGAATGAAGAAAAAGTGAAAGATGCGGCCCGTTTCATGCACGATAACCTGATGAACCACGGCTGGACTTACATCAACATTGACGACGGATGGGAAGCCAAAGAACGAACCAAAGATGGCGAACTGCTCGGAAATGAGAAATTTCCGGACTTCAAGCGACTTTGTAATTACATTCACGATCAGGGCCTGAAATTCGGTATCTATTCATCGCCTGGCCCCCTAACCTGTGGCGGACATCTGGGAAGTTACAAATACGAAGAACGCGATGCCCAAACCTGGGCCGACTGGGGTGTCGATTACCTGAAATACGACTATTGCTTCTATTGCAATGTGGCGCCAATTCCTACTGAAGAACTGATCAAAGAACCTTATATGGTGATGAGGAAATCGCTGGATAAAGTTAACCGCGACATGGTTTATTGTGTAGGCTATGGTGCACCGAATGTCTGGAACTGGGGTCAGGAAGCTGGCGGGAACCAATGGAGGACCACCCGTGACATTACTGATGAATGGAACGTTGTTCGGTGTATTGGTTTTTTTCAGGATGTATGCGCCCCGGTTACACGCCCTGGAAAATACAATGATCCCGATATGCTGGTTGTTGGAAAACTTGGAATGGGCTGGGGGAGCAAAGTTCACGATTCGTACCTGACTGCCGACGAACAATACTCGCACATTAGTTTGTGGAGCATTCTTTCGGCTCCGCTGCTTATTGGCTGCGACATGTCGGATATCGACGATTTCACCCTGAACTTATTGACCAACGACGAAGTGATCGCTGTTGACCAGGATGCAGCCGTAATGCCAGCGCACAAAATCCAAAGGGAGAACGGGCAAATCTGGTACAAATATCTCGAAGATGGCTCAATTGCTGTTGGCTTCTTCCATGTCGATCCGTATTATATTCTTTGGGACAAAGCCGACAACGATAAAATCCAGAAGGCAAAATATAGCCTCACCCTTAATTTCGATGAATTAAACCTGAAAGAAAAATTCAATGTCCGCGATTTATGGCGGCAAAAAGACCTTGGAACGGTTAACGGTCAGTTTACGACCGAAGTTTCCTATCATGGAGTAACCTTTGTGAAACTTACTCCGGTTAAACAGTAATAATAAAAAACACCAATGATGAGACGAAGAAGTTTTTTTAAGATAGCAGGCACAGGCTCTGCAGGATTGCTAATGTCGGGCCAACTTTCTGCACAAACGCTGACCAAACCTTGCGACAAAAAGATCAAACCTATTGCAGGTTCCTGGTTCGAATTTCAACATTGCCCTCCAGCGCCAGGAAATCCGGATGAAGGTGAATACTGGAACCCGGATCTGGCCAAATTTACCGCCGAACAATGGAAGGAAAAAATTAAAGAAATCAGTGAAGTTGGGTTTAAATACCTGGTGATACAAGATGTTGCAATCAACAAGAAGTCATTTTATCCCAGTTATCTGGCTGAAAAATACGAGTTGGGATGTGAAGATCCTTTGGAAGCGGTATTGAGCGCTGCAGATGAATATGGCATTAAGTTTTTTGTCAGCAACGATTTTTGGGGGCCACCGGAAAAAGGACAGTATTTAATCACAGATCCTGATGTAAAGAAATTCCGTGAAAAAACGATGGAAGAAATTGCCGATAAGTATGGTAATCACAAATCTTTCTATGGCTGGTACTTTCCGAATGAATCGTATTTAATGCCTCATTTCAGCGAAGACTTTATCAAATACGTCAATGATTGTGCCTTCGCTGCAAAGAGACTGATGCCCGCAAGCGTGAATATAATAGCCCCGTATAACATTAAAGCCGAAAAGTGTGATGATGACTTCGTCAGGCAATTGGAGCGGATGAATATTGAAATCATTGCCTATCAGGATGGGGTGGGAGTGAATTCAGTCAAACCTGGTGAGGCATCCCGTTTCTTCGAGCATTTGAGCAATGCCCACCAAAAAGCCTCACGGGCGCGGATTTGGGCCGATATGGAAGTTTTTTATTTTGAAGGAGGTACCGGAGGAAATCTTTTACCTGCTGATTTTGAAAAACGGATTTTAAAGCAAATGGAGGATTTATCTCCTTTCGTTGATAAAATATTGATTTATCAATATTTAGGTTGTTTTAACAGACCCGATACCAAGGCATACGCCGGACATCGAAATCAGGAATCGGTAAGGCTATACAAACAATATAAAAACTGGTTGGACAACACCTATAAAGAATAAGAATGGACAAGCAGCTTCTCAATGCCGAGGTGCATGATGATTTTAGATAACCTTTTGCTGCTAATTATTTGTCATATTTGCATTATACTTGGTTCAAAATAACGATACCAAAATTTTAGAATGTTCAACAAAAATAGATACGAATGAAAGCAGCAATTCTCTTCTTTTTTCTACTGACAACTGTTTGGGCAAGCGGCCAGTTACCGCTTCGGCTTCCGTCAATCCTGAGTAACCACGCAGTCTTGCAGCAAAAGGCACCTGTAAAAGTTTGGGGATGGGGGCCGGGATCAATGAAGGTTGCTATCGTTTGTAGCTGGAACAAGTCGGATACGGTATTTGCCTCCATTGGAGCCGAATGTGACTGGGAAGCTGTTTTAAACACCCCTGAAGCAGGAGGCCCTCATTCCATCCAGTTTATTTGCAATAAGCAGAAAATAACCATCGATGATGTTATGCTGGGTGAAGTCTGGTTGTGTTCGGGCCAGTCGAATATGGAATTTAGCCTGAAAAGTGGCGTTTCGGATGCCGGCGAAGCCTTAAATACTTGCAAAAACAATGAAATACGTTTTTTTCGGGTTTCACAATCCTATAACAGATTTCCTCAGACCAACTGCGAAGGTGAATGGGTAATCTGTGATGAAAATTCGATGCCGAATTTCAGCGCTGTCGGATATTTCTTTGGCCGCCGCTTAAACGACCAGTTGAAAGTGCCTGTTGGATTAATCGGAGCGTATTGGGGAGGAACTTGTATTCAATCCTGGATGCCAGCCGAAGCTTTTGCGAAAAACCAGGACCTTCAAAAGATGAAAGAGAATATTGAACCGTGGGGCTGGGCTCCAAAAGGGGCCGAGGTGTTGTACAATGCTATGATTTTCCCTTTCTCGCCATATCGCATTGCCGGGGTAATCTGGTATCAGGGAGAGGCAAACGTGGCTTCTGAATACAACGGATACCGGAAACTGCTGACAGGAATGGTTGAGTCATGGAGAGAAGCTTTTCGCAATAATTTTCCCGTATACTATGTCCAGATAGCGCCGTGTAACTATTACGAAGGAATAAAAGCTGCCTGTCTGCGCGAACAGCAGGAAAAGGTGCTGAATATGCCGGGTACCGGAATGATTTCGGTTGCTGATTTGGTTGACGATGTTTCCAATATCCATCCTGTAAAAAAACGCGCCGTTGGCGAACGTTTGTCTGATCTGGCATTGAAGGAACAGTATGGCCGGAATGACTTGCATCCTTATTCACCGCATTTTGACAAATTACTTATTCAGGGAGAAAAAATCCTGCTGTCGGTTAATTCAATCGGCAAGTTAAAGTGCACAGGTGAAAAAATAACGAACTTTCAATTGGCCGCAGCCGATCAGAAATTCTATCCGGCATCGGCTGTCATCGAAAAAGATGGACGCATCCGGCTTCATTCACCTGAAGTAAAAGTTCCGGTAGCCGTCCGTTACTGTTTCACCAACGATGCTGTTCCAAACTTATTCGATTCGAACAACCTGCCTTTATTGCCTTTTCGAACCGATTGCTGGTAATTTATGTTTTACCTGATCTGAAACCTAAATATTTAATGAATTAACTAAAACAGATTCTCATGAATAAACTCAAAATACTATTGGTAGTATTAGCCTTTATCTGTTCGGCTAATGTTTTTTCAGAACGTCCGGTTTTGAAATTTAAGGATGGCAAATTCAAAATTGTTCAGTTTACTGATTTGCATTGTATTGGCGGGCCGGATTATGCAGTTCGAAACGACAGTACCTTCATGCTGATGCGTAAAGTGATCAGCGAAGAACATCCGGATTTGGTCGTGATCACCGGAGATGTTGTTGTTTCGGGTGGAGCTGCAGAGGTTTGGCAGAAAGTGCTTCAACCCATGACCGAAGCCCAGGTTCCTTTTGTGGTTGCATTCGGGAACCATGACACCGAAACTGACATGACCAAGCCTCAGATTCTCGAACTCATTCAGAAAAATAAGTTTAACCTGACTTACAGCGCAGAAAAAGCTGATTCAGGAGTTGGGAACTGTTCTTTTCCAATTCATTCAACTGATGGAAAGTCAATTCCCTGGGCAATTTATTCGTTCGATTCACATGCCTACGCCAAAGATTCGGTAGTTGGTGGTTACGATTGGATTAAAAACGACCAGATACAATGGTACCGGAACCAAAGTGCAGCTTATGCAGGCAAACATAAGAAAGCAATCTCGGCATTGGCGTTTTTTCATATTCCGCTTCCTGAGTTTGAGTTTGTCAGAAACCAAAAAACTGCGTTTGGAAGCACTGTCGAACAGGTTTGTGCGCCCAGAATGAACAGCGGGCTGTTTTCGTCTTTTTATGAAATAGGCGATGTGATGGGCGTTTTTGTCGGGCACGATCACAACGACGATTACGTTGGTTCGTTAGCCGGAATTTGTTTGGGATATGGTCGCAAAACCGGATACGCTTCCGCTTATGAAGAAGTGTTGAAACGAGGCGCGCGCATCATCGAATTGAATGAAAACGGGAAGCGTTTCGATACTTACATTCGCACCATGAGTGGAACTTCGCTGAACTATTCCTTTAATCGAAAATAGATTTCCACAGCCCATGCGAAAATCAATATTCATTGTTTCAGTATGTTGGCTTCTATTGACAGGCATTTTGGCTTGCTCCCAAAATCAGGATACCCCGGAGGTATTGTCATATCCCATTGCTGACGGAACCTTCATTCAGGATAATCTGGTGGCCAATTGGGATGATAACCGTTGGCAGAAAGAACTTGAGGTTTTAAAAGAGGCCGGGATGCATTACCTGGTTTTAGCACCGACCTTGCATACCGATGAAAAGGGGAGAAGCCGCATTATTTATCCGGGAACCTTGCCGAATGTTGAAGTAAAATATCAGGCCGACCTGGTTGAAAATTGTTTGCGCAATGCCCGGAAAGCTGGTTTTAAAGTTTTTCTGGGACTGAATTTTAATGAAAAATGGTGGCATCGGGATAGTTGGAACGCTGAATGGCTAAATGGCCAGATGGAACTTGGGAACCAACTGGCTGATGATTTGACCAAACGCTATAAAGATCGTTATAACGAAACTTTGTATGGCTGGTACTGGGTTTGGGAAATCGACAATCTCAACCATCAAACCATTGAAAGACAAAAAGTATTGATTGATGCTTTGAATCTAAATATTGACCACCTGAACAAAATCACTCCGGATATGCCATTTATGCTGTGTCCGTTTGTGAATTACCGGGTTGGAAACTCTGCTGATAACCGCAAAATGTGGCAATATGTATTCGCTGGAACACATTTCCGCAAAGGCGATATTTTTGCTCCGCAGGATTGTGTTGGCGCCGGTGGCCTTGAACTCGGTATGGTTGACGAATGGTTTAGCCTGATGAATGAAGCTGTAAAGACGAAGCCCGGATTACTGTTTTGGTCGGATGCCGAAACTTTTGACCACCTTTTCTGGACCTCAGCGCCGCTTGATCGGTTTGTCGAACAAATGAAGACAGTAAAGCCCTATGTAAGTAACATTATTTCATTTGCTTACAGCCATTATTACAGTCCGTTTCAGATTACAGAAGGGTTTCATAAAGCTTATATGGAATATGTTAGAACGGGAAAACTCCCGGAAGATAAGGTCCCTGAGATGGTTGAAAATCTGGTTGTATATGCCGATCAGGAAGGGACGCTAACCCTAAACTGGAAAGAACCAGCCTCGAAGGAAGGTTTGGCTGGCTTCTATATTTTCAAAGACAATAAGCTGATTGGTAATCTCCAGTATAAGTACAAAAATCAATACCTGGCTGTTTTTAAGGATAACAATTCAATAGCCTCCGGGGCTTGTAAATATGAAGTTTGTTCGTATTCCTGTTCAGGAGCAACCTCGGCAAGAGCTGTTGTTAATTGGAAATAAAACCAAGAAATTGTAAAAACTAATAATCACGAAAAAAAATGAAAATCATACAAATAGTTGTAGCGGCAGGAATCCTTGTGTTTGCAGGAAGTTCGTGTGTTAAGAAATCCCCTCAGAATGTATCATTACCACAGACTTTTACCTTGACAAAAAGCGAACTAAGCGATAAAATAAAAGGTGGTTGGGCCGGACAAACCATTGGATGTACCTATGGCGGACCGGTGGAATTTCTGTTTAATGGAACCATGATTCAGGATTATACTCCAATTACCTGGCCTGATGGAGCAATTAAAAAGTACTACGATACTTTCCCCGGTTTGTACGATGATGTGTATATGGACCTGACCTTTGTAAACGCATTTGAGCGATGGGGCCTGGATGCGCCGGTTGATTCTATTGCATTGGCATTTGCCCGATCGGGGTATCCTTTGTGGCATGGCAATCAGGCTGCGCGTTACAATATTTTACATGGAATAATGCCGCCAGCCTCTGGCAATTGGTTAAACAATCCTCATGCTGATGATATTGACTTCCAGATTGAAGCCGACTTTGCAGGGCTGATGTCACCGGGAATGCCCAATACAGCCAGTGAGTTCGCTGATAAAATTGGCCATATAATTGCTTCAGGAGACGGTTGGTATGGTGGCGTTTTTGTTGGCGCTTTGTATTCGCTTGCATTTGTTTCCAAAGATGTTGAATCAATTGTTAGCCAAGCCTTGAAAACCATTCCGGCTGAAAGTACTTTTTACCAGTGCATAAGCGATGTGATCAAATGGCACAAACAGTTCCCTTCGGATTGGAAACAAACCTGGTTCGAGTGCCAGAAGAAATGGGCTCAAGATTATGGATGCCCCGATGGAGTATTCACAGCATTTGATATCGATTCGAAGATCAACAGCGCTTACGTGGTCATGGGCTTGCTTTATGGTCAGGGTGATTTTTTCAAGACGATGGACATCTCGGCCCGTTGCGGTCAGGATGCCGATTGCAACCCGGCAACTGCCGCCGGTATCCTGGGTGTGATGCTGGGATACAGCAACATTCCTGAATATTGGAAAAAGAACTTGTATGAAGTTGAAGACCGGAATTTTGCTTATACCAGCCTTTCACTGAATAACGTTTACGAACTGGGGCTAAAGCAGGCACTTCAGGTTATTGCCAGAAATGGCGGACAAATAAATGAAGAAAATATCACTATAGCATGTCAGAATCCGAAGCCGGTAAGGCTGGAACAATCATTTGCAGGACTTTTCCCTGTTGAAAAGATCACAATGAACAAACAGGTCTCCCAGATATCCGGGTTCGATTTTACCGGAACCGGAGTAGTTTTTCGTGGTTACGTTCAAAGCACTGATCCCCAATATGTAGCCAAAGTCGAAATGCTGATTGATGGAAAGCTGGTTGAAACTGCCAGTATGCCTGTTTCAATATCAAACGCCCGCCGGAATGATTTATTCTGGAAATATCAACTGACAAAAGATAAACACACGGTTATCTTTAAATGGTTGAATCCCAATTCGAATGCAACAGTTAGTTTTATTGATGCTGTTATTTATTCCGATACATTGACTGCTGTTAACCATCAATGAACTTACAGGAATAAATACAAATGATTGTTTTGTTTTCCGGGGATAAACCTATATATTTGTTTATATTTTAATCCAGTCAGAAGATTAGTTTTTAATCCAAATATAAACAATCAATCATGTATTTTAGCAGCAACATCAAATTTTTAAGGTCTCGTAAAAAATTCACTCAGGACCAGCTTGCAGTGTCGTTAGATATTAAACGGTCGACCCTGAATAATTATGAGAATGACATTTCAGGCCCCAGCATTCCGATGTTGATTTTATTATCCGATTACTTTCATGTTGCCATTGACACACTTTTGAGGGTCGATCTTTCCAAATTACGCGAAAGTCAGCTATATGAACTTGAGCATGGTCAGGATATCTTTCTGAAAGGCAGTAACATTCGAGTTTTGGCTACTACGGTCGATCGTCAAAACCGCGATAATATCGAATTGGTTTCCGAAAAAGCTAAGGCTGGCTATACCAATGGATTTGCAGATCCTGAATATATTTCAGAACTGCCTGTTTTTCAGTTGCCTTTTTTGTCTTCCGAACGAAAATACCGTACGTTTCAGATTAATGGAGATTCGATGTTGCCCATTCCCGATGGTGCGTGGATTACAGGAGAATTTGTCCAAAATTGGGATGAAATTAAAACCGGAGGTTTATACGTGGTTCTCACCTTGAATGAAGGTCTTGTTTTTAAACAATTAAAAAATGAATTAACCGAACGCGGGTGTTTCCAGATGATTTCGCTGAACAATTTGTATCAGACATACGAGTTGGCAGCTACTGAAATTCGTGAAATATGGAAATTTGTACACTATATCAGTCACGAAGTTGGAGAACCTCCGATGACAGAATCTCAGGTAAGTGCGCAGCTTAAAAAACTGACTGAAGAAATCCGAAGTTTAAAGCAAAAATTTGAAAAACAGGTTGAGTCATAGAATCTGAATTTCTTAAAAAAGTAGTAGGGAGCCGGGCGGCTCCCTATTCATCTACATTATTGCGATTCGTGAAAAAGGGACTTTTTTTCTCTGACTGACAGGCACCGTTGATGGATTGCAATCATGTTCATTTTTTCAGCAACAGACAGTGATTCAAAATAAGTCAGTCGTTCCTTTGATGTTGATAATTGCCGTAGTTTTTTAAAAGCGCAACCTGTTACTTCAGTGTCTACAGGACAATTGAAGATAAGACCATAATAGTTTGTATAACTATTTCCCATATCCTACACTCCTTAACAAACTAACGTTCTACGCTTGTTTATTCTTTCAAGGCCGAAAAGGTAACCCCGTAAAAACCGGATATTTTTAAATTTTGAGTTATACAGGCTCTTTGGCAGATTTTTATATTTTTGCAAGAGTTTTTACAAAATGTAAATCTTTTAATTAGATATGTTTGAGAATCTGAACGAAAAGCTGGAACGGTCGTTTAAACTTCTGAAAGGTCAGGGGAAAATTACCGAAATTAATGTTGCAGAAACTTTAAAAGAAGTTCGCCGTGCATTACTCGATGCCGACGTTAACTTTAAGATAGCCAAATCATTTACTGAAAACGTGCGCAAGAAGGCACTGGGTATGGATGTGCTGAATGCCATTAAGCCCAGTCAGTTGATGGTAAAGATCGTCCATGATGAGCTGTCCGAATTAATGGGTGGAAAGTTTGTTGACATTAACTTAAAAGGAAATCCATCGGTTATTTTAATTGCAGGGCTTCAGGGATCCGGGAAAACTACTTTTTCAGGCAAACTGGCTAAAATGCTAAAAAGTAAAAAAGGCCGTCATCCAATGCTTGTGGCCTGCGATGTTTATCGTCCTGCAGCTATCGAACAGTTGAAAGTTCTTGGACAGCAGATTAGTGTCCCGGTATATACCGAAGATGGAAGCATGAATCCGGTCAAAATTGCCCAGGAAGCTATCCGTCAGGCAAAAATGCAAGGGAACGACGTGGTAATTATCGATACCGCCGGTCGTTTGGCTATCGATCAGGAAATGATGAACGAAATAAGTGCGGTAAAAGATGCCGTTAAACCTCATGAAATTTTGTTCGTTGTTGATTCAATGACTGGTCAGGATGCTGTCAATACAGCAAAAGAATTCAATGACAGGCTTGATTTTGATGGAGTTGTTCTTACCAAACTCGATGGTGATACCCGTGGTGGTGCAGCCCTTTCAATTCGCTCAGTAGTTGATAAGCCTATCAAGTTCGTTGGAACAGGCGAAAAAATGGAAGCCTTGGATAATTTTCATCCGGAACGTATGGCCGACCGTATTCTTGGGATGGGAGATATCGTTTCATTGGTTGAGAAAGCTCAGGAACAGTTTGATGAAGAAGAAGCCCGGAAACTTCAGCAAAAGCTTGCAAAGAATCAATTCAGCTTTACCGATTTTCTGAAGCAAATTCAACAGATCAAAAAAATGGGGAACCTGAAAGATCTTGCAGGAATGATCCCGGGAATGGGAAAAGCATTGAAAGATGTCCAGATTGAAGATGATGCCTTTAAACATATTGAAGCAATCATTTATTCAATGACCCCGGCAGAGAGGGAAGATCCGAGTATATTGAATGGAACTCGGCGCAAACGTATTGCCGACGGTTCAGGAACCAACATCCAGGAAGTAAACCGCTTGATCAAACAGTTTTCCGAAACCAGAAAAATGATGCGTATCGTTTCTCAGGGAAACAACATGAAGCGGATGATGGGAAATATGGGTGCCAGACGATAGATAACTGATAAACTTTTATTTATGATACTAATTGACGGAAAAAAAACAGCCGACGAAATTAAAAAAGAAATTGCTGAAGAAGTTAAACAAATAGTTTCGTCAGGCAAACGAGCTCCACATCTGGCCGCTGTTTTGGTTGGACACGATGGAGGCAGTGAAACCTATGTGGCCTTTAAAATTAAGGATTGCGAAGAAGTGGGTTTCCGTTCGTCGCTGATCAGATTTGAAGACGATGTAACAGAGGAAGAATTGCTTGCCAAAGTTGACGAATTGAACAACGATGCAAATCTGGATGGCTTCATCGTACAATTACCTCTGCCCAAGCATATCTCAGAACAAAAAATCATTGAAGCAATTAATCCCCGAAAAGATGTGGACGGTTTTCATCCTGAAAATGTTGGCCGGCTTGTTCTTGGATTGCCAGCTTTTTTATCGGCCACTCCCTATGGAATAGTTGAATTACTAAAAAGATACCAGATACCGACTTCCGGTAAAAATTGTGTGATTGTTGGTCGCAGCAATATTGTTGGCCGGCCATTAAGCATCCTGATGTCGCAAAAAGCTGTAAATGCCACGGTAACAGTTGCTCACAGCCAGACCAAAGACCTTGACAAAGTGTGCGCAGAAGCTGACATATTAATTGCAGCGCTTGGTTCACCCGAGTTTATCAAAGCTAACATGGTCAAAGAAGGAGCTGTGGTCATTGATGTAGGAACCACTCGCGTAAGTGCTCCTGAAACAAAATCGGGCTGGCGTTTAAAGGGCGATGTAAAATTTGACGAAGTCGCTCCCAAATGCTCATTTATCACTCCTGTTCCTGGAGGGGTTGGACCGATGACAAGGGTTTCTCTTTTACAAAACACCTTGCTCGCTGCTAAAAGAGGATAGAAAGATTTTATACATGATTATTTAAAGGTGCTTCCCAGCACCTTTTTTGTTTCATTTGTTTAACTTTAAGTCTGATTTAAGTTGAAAATAATATGTTGCAAAATCAATCATCGAAATAATATCAAAATGAAAAAGCATTTATTAAAACTTAGTTTATTAGTATTCATTTACACTTTCATTCAATCCTGTAGCACAGTTCCGTTGATTGGCCGAAAACAAGTCAGCCTTTTACCTGAATCCAATATGGTTGAAATGAGTTTGACCAGTTATAGTCAATTCCTAAAGGAAAATAAACTCTCTGCAAATAAGGAACAGTCAGATATAGTGAAGAGAGTAGGAGCCCGAATGTCGGTTGCAGTTGAAAAATATTTACAGGAAAACGGATATCAGGATCGGATTGCGGACTTCAAATGGGAGTTTAATCTGGTAGAAAGCTCTGAAGTAAATGCGTGGTGTATGCCTGGAGGAAAAGTTGTTTTTTATACTGGAATTTTGCCTTTGACAAAGAATGATGCTGGAATTGCAGTAGTAATGTCACATGAAATTGCACATGCTGTTGCCCGTCACGGGAACGAGCGAATGAGTCAGCAATTGTTGGTTCAGTTTGGGGGAGTTGCTCTTTCGGAAGCATTAAAAACTAAACCGGAACAAACACAGACGCTTTTTCAGGCTGCTTATGGCTTGGGAACTCAATATGGAGTAATGTTGCCTTATTCTCGTCAACACGAGTACGAAGCTGACAAAATGGGGCTCATTTTTATGGCAATGGCTGGGTACGATCCCAATGAGGCTGTTGGCTTTTGGGAACGAATGGCTGCAAATTCAGCTGCTAAAGTGCCTGAATTTTTAAGTACTCACCCTGTTGAACAAAACAGAATCGCAGCAATTAAAGCTAATATGCCAGAAGCTCTGAAAATTTATAAGGGGAAACAATAAAATTGGCTAGGGAAATCCTGAGGTTTCCGTCAATGGTTAATGGTATTATCATTCTTTACATTTTATGTTAGCATATTTATTAACATTTTTTAATTATTCTCATTTTTTTTATTTATTTTTGAAGGTATAACTATGGAATAAACTTAAAAAGAGCAAGATGGAAGACTTTGAAAAAAATGAAGAAAGAATGGAAAGTGACAGTAAGTTTAGAGAAGAAATCTATTCAAAAGCTGTCAGAGCCGGAAAGAGAACATATTTTTTCGATGTTAAATCAACGAGAAGAGATGATTTTTATTTGACTATAACAGAAAGTAAAAAACGTTTTGAGCAGGATGGAAATTTCCATTTCGAAAAACATAAAATTTTTCTGTATCGTGAAGACTTTGAAAAATTTGTAGAGGGTCTACAGGAAGTGATCACTTACATTGATCAGAACCAGTTTGATGAGCTTGATAATCAATACGATTACGAAGAACATGAAGGTAATTTGCAAATGGTTCTGGAGGAAGTTGAAGAAGACAAAGATTTCACGAAACTGGATTTTGAGAACCTATGAAGATGCTGCAAACGTGCAGAACCTTTTAACTTTGAGATATTCCCTCATCCTTTTGATTATCATCTGACCTAAAGATATGTATATAGTAAACTATTGCTCTATAACTTAAAACGACCATCTTGATTAAGATGGTCGTTTTAAGTTATAGAGCACAACTGATGTTTATTTCACAAAAGCCAGAGGAAAATGCTTATCGTTTATGCTGGTGTTTTAAAATTTGCTGACGCGTCCGGCTTCTGAAATTGCTTTCCCCATGATTATCGTTGGTGCCTGTATATAGTATTGTAAACAAATAAATTAAAGCACCACTGATAAAAACGAATCCGACATATCGCAGTGAATTCTGAACTGCAATTAAAATTACTATCCCAACCACAAAGAAGCTCATTCCCAGGATAAAATGGGAATCTCTCATCATTTGATTTGTAGTTTTCATAACCGACCTCCTTTCCCCTATTTTGTGTTTCTTGTTACGGATTAGCAAAGCTCTTTGTTCCATTTGAAGGATCACACGAAAAGCCAGACTTCTGATTTTGTCCAATAATTGTTTTCTTTGAGCTAAAATTCATTAGATAATTGTGGTTTTTTCAGAATACATTCCAGTTTACAGGAAAAATCTGACACTCGCGATACCTGTCATTTTTGCTCAAATTGGGCAAGTCACTGTTAATCTTGTCGATAATATAATGGTCGGCCATGTTGGAACAGCAGACTTGGCAGCAGCTTCTTTTGCAATCAATATTTTCAACATCGGGATGTTATTTGGTATTGGTGTGACTTATGCCTTAACACCTTTGGTAGGCCATTCCTATTCCTCAAAAAAGAATGAAAATGTTGGGGGCTGGTTCAAAAATGGTCTTTTAGTTCACTTTGTTTTTTCGGTTTTGTTATGCGCTGTGATGTCATTGCTTGTTTTTTTCATGAATCAAATGGGCCAAAGTGAAGAAGTCGTCAGGAAAGCTGTCCCATTCTTCTTGCTTCAAGTTGCATCATTAATACCGATGATGTTGTTTTTCTCAATCAAGCAATTTTTTGAAGGGATTGGAAATACCAAAATAGCAATGGCTATAACAGTTATTGCGAATATTGTCAATATAGCATTAAACTATATTTTAATCTATGGAAAGTTAGGTTTTCCTGCGTTAGGTTTAAATGGGGCAGGTTTGGCATCGCTGTGTGCCAGAATTCTTATGCCAGTCTTATTTCTGTTATTTGTACTAAAAAAGTCCTCGTTTCGGACTTATTTCAATCATGCGCGAGAATCAGGTTTCGAAAAGGAAAAAATCAGGAAAATTGCTTTCATTGGTCTGCCTATTGGATTGCAATTGGTCATTGAAGTTTTGTCCTTTAGCTTAGGTGCAATTATGTTGGGATGGATCTCAAAAGAATCGATTGCCGGGCATCAGGTTGCAATTGGTATGGCTTCGATGACTTATATGATTTCATTCGGCCTGTCTTCGGGGACTACGATAAGAATAAGCCATGCTTTTGGCCAACGAAATCGCACAGAACTTCGCAAAACTGTATTTGCTTCTCTTCATCTTGTTGTGGCATTTATGACACTGATGGGAATCTTATTCGTTCTTTTCAGGAATTACTTACCCCGGTTGTTCACCTCTGATCCTGCAGTCATTTCAGTTGCTGCCAGCTTGTTGGTTGTTGCGGCATTCTTTCAGATTTTTGATGGGCTGCAAGTTGTTTTATTAGGTGTTTTGCGTGGAATAGCCGATGTTAGAGTGCCGATGTACCTTGCTTTTTTTTCCTATATTGTTTTAAGCCTGCCGACCAGTTATTTGTTTGCATTTGTTTTAAACATGGGTCCTCCTGGCGTTTGGATAGGATTTGTCTTTGGTCTTTCGTCAGCCGCTCTATTCTTCGGGCTTAGACTGAAAAGGCAGTTGTTTGCCTTAGGTATGTAAGTAAAAAAGGCAATCTGAAAATTAATTCAAATTGCCTTTTTTAATGATTGTCAAAGTACCTTTATCTAACGTAAGAAGCATTTTTCAGGAATTCGCAGCTCTTACGTACACTTACGATAGGCTCGAAATTATATCTTTCAACTTCAACGAAAGCATCTTTCAATCCATTCTTGTAAGCCGTTTCATATATTGGTTTGAAATCAATCAGTCCGCTCTCTCCAATTTCCTTTTCATCTTTAATGTGAAGCACGGGGAAACGATCGGGATATTTATTCAGGTAATCGACAGCTTTGTAACCACCTTTCATTACCCAATAAACATCCATTTCAAAGAAGACTTTTTTCGGGTCAGTATGTTCCAGCATTAAATCATAGATTATTCCACCTTCGATTTTATCAAACTCATGGGCATGATTATGATAACCAAACTGAACCTTCGATTTTGCAGTCATTTCACCAATAGCATTGTAAAAATCGCACCACAATTTTACATCATCTAAGGTTTTAGGCATTGGCATACTTGGTTTTACCAGGAACCGAACTCCGGCTTCTAGGTGGTCTTCCAAGGCTTTTTTCCACCAATCCAGAGCTTCTTTGGCGGTTTCTTTGGTGTAATTGGGTCCTCCAAGGTGTGCGCTGGTCATTTTCATGCCAAGTCCCTTAACTACTTTTTTAAACTCAGATGGAGCCATGCCATAGATCTTGCCATTGTCGTAACTGGCTGTTTCAAGAGTAGTAAAACCCATTTCAGCAACCTGTTTTAAGGTTCCCAAAACATCTGTTTTCATTGCATCGCGCAACGAATAAAGTTGTAATCCAATTGATTTCTTTCCTTTTTCAGAAATGGCAGCCTTCAACATTTGGCTACTCATGAGGCCACCAGCAATAATTAAAGAACTGGTTCTCAGAAAATCTCTTCTGTTTGTCATTTTAATGTTGGTTTTTTTTGGTTTAAAGTGTGCAATTGTGCTAGGCAAAAATAATGAAACAGATGAGAAATGTCATTATTGAAAGGACTCTTTTATCTCTGTCAGTAATATGTTTCTTGGTATCACAAAATGAAGTAATGCTTCGGTAAAATTCTAAAGGCAAGAATTCACTCAAAAAAGTTAAATTCGGGCTCAATTTTTATTCACGGAATAATGGATCAGAAAATAATTCGTCATATCTCTCAATATCTTGGCATTCAGGAATCTCAGGTAAATAATACAATACAGCTTTTGGCTGAAGGAGCAACAGTTCCGTTTATCTCGCGCTACCGAAAAGAACGAACAGGCAGCCTCGATGAAGTCCAGGTTGAATCCATCAAAGAGCAGAAGGAAAAAATGGAAGAGTTGCTCAAACGCAAGGAAACCATTCTGAAAACCATTGAGGAACAGAATTTACTCACCAGCGAGCTTCGAAAAAGAATTGATGACTGTTTTGATCCAACAGAATTGGAGGATATCTACCTGCCCTACAAGCCTAAGCGCAGGACTCGTGCCTCTGTTGCGCGCGAAAAAGGATTGGAGCCATTGGCAAAAATAATCATGAAGCAAAATGATCCAAACATTGACTTAAAAGCTCTTTCTTTTGTAAATGAACTGGTTGAATCGGTTGAAGACGCTTTCGCCGGCGCCCGCGATATTATTGCTGAATGGATTAATGAGAATGAAAAAGCCCGATCGATTGTTCGTCAGGCATTTGATTTCGGAGCTTTTATTTCGTGTAAGGTGATAAAAGGGAAAGAGGAGGAAGCAGCCAAATACCACGATTATTTTGATTGGAACGAACCTTTGAAAAAATGCCCGTCACACCGCCTGATGGCCATGCGTCGCGGAGAAAAAGAGGGTTTCCTGAGGGTTTCCGTCACACCTGAAAGCGAGGATGCCGTCATGCGATTAAAACGCTTTTTTATACATAGCAATAATAGTTGTGCCGATCAGATGGAACTAGCTGTAGCTGATTCATACAAGCGTTTGCTGGAACCATCTATCGAAACCGAATTTGCCAATTTGTCGAAAGAAAAAGCTGACGAGGAAGCCATTCGTGTATTTGCCGAAAACCTTCGCCAACTCTTACTGGCCGCGCCATTGGGACAAAAGCGGGTTCTGGCCATTGATCCCGGATTCAGAACGGGTTGCAAGGTGGTTTGCCTCGATGCTCAGGGAAATTTACTGCACAACGAAACAATCTATCCGCATAAGCCACAGGAAGAGGTTAAACAGGCCGCCCGAAAGATGACCTCACTCGTGAGTTCATACCAGATCGAAGCCATTGCAATTGGAAATGGTACGGCCAGTCGTGAAACTGAATCCTTCATCAAAAAATTGCATTTTGATCGTGATCTCAAAGTTTTTGTAGTGTCAGAAGATGGCGCATCCATTTATTCGGCCTCTAAAATTGCACGCGACGAATTCCCTCAATACGATGTGACTGTCCGCGGAGCGGTTTCCATTGGCCGTCGATTGATGGATCCTCTGGCCGAACTGGTAAAAATTGATCCTAAATCAATCGGAGTGGGGCAGTACCAACACGATGTCGATCAGAAGAAATTGAAAAATAGTTTGGATCGGGTTGTCGAGTCAAGCGTAAATATGGTCGGCGTGAATGTTAATACGGCATCACAGCATTTACTGACCTACATTTCGGGACTTGGCCCCCAATTGGCACAAAACATAGTCGATTACCGAAAAGACAATGGCGCCTTTAATTCCCGGAAAGAATTATTGAAGGTTCCGAGGATGGGGGCCAAAGCATACGAACAATCCGCCGGATTTTTACGGATACCTGAAGCAGCCTATCCTTTGGATAATTCGGCAGTCCATCCCGAATCGTATTTTGTGGTCGAGAATATTGCGAAGGACCTGAAATGCACCATTCAGGAACTAATCTCGAACGAAGAACTTCAGAATAAGATTAACTGGACCAAATATGTAACCACCGAAGTTGGCCTTCCGACCCTGGAGGATATTAAAAAGGAACTGGCCAAACCGGGCCGCGATCCGAGAAAAGCTGTCAAAGTGTTTGAATTTGCGCCTGACGTTTACAAAGTTGAAGATTTGCAGGTAGGAATGGTTTTGCCGGGCATTGTGACCAACATTACCAAATTCGGCGCTTTTGTGGATGTAGGTGTCAAACAGGACGGTTTAGTGCATGTCTCACAAATGGCCGATCGCTATATCAGTAATCCATCAGAAGTAGTAAAACTGCACCAACACGTACTAGTCAAGGTAATTGAACTCGATTTCCAAAGAAAACGAATTCAATTAAGCTTGAAACAAGTACCACAGAATTAGGCTTCTTCCATCGGAATAATGGCCCACATGATCAGATAGGCCAGCAATCCGGGAAAGCCAACGCTGGCAAGCGACAGAATGACATAAACAATGCGAACAATTTTTGGATCCATGTCCAAATAATTGGCAATTCCGGCTAAAACACCGGCGACCATTTTGTCTTTTGACCTGGTAAGCCTTTTCTGCGCAGTCATTTTAGTCGTCCTCCCCGTCTTCGTAGAAGCTGTCCTGATTTTCCAGTTCGGTTTCCAAAAATTCTTCAGCTTCGTCAAGAAGCTGTGCGATAAGGTCTTTATCAACAGGTTCTTCGTCGATCCAGTAAATCTGTTGATTTACAGAGAAGTCTTCAATGTCGCTTCCAACGATAAAACGTGGAAATTCATTGTGAACAACATACAACATGTCAGGCATTTCCTGAGAATTGTCGGCAAGCAAAAATTTTGGTAGCATAATTTCTAGTTTGGTGATTTGTAAACAAAATTAGATAAAAATGGGAATTTGTTGTACGAATTCCCATCAATTTTAACGCCTTTACAATTCGATAACGTTTGATCAAACGCATAATAATGGAGTAATATTACTGAGCCACATTCAAAATTTGTAACCTGAATCCTTTTTGTACTTTTGCACTCATAATAAATTGGTATGACTCTGGTATATCCTGAAAATTTCGAATCGAAAATAGGTTTTGATAAAATCCGTGAATTGCTGAAAAACCGTTGTTTGAGTACTTTAGGCAAAGAACTGGTTGATCAGATCCATTTTTCAAGCAATTTCAAGCAATTGACTTTTGACCTTTCGCTGGTCAATGAATTTGTTGTTATCATTCGCGAAACGGAAAACTTTCCGACCAGTTATTACTTTGACCTTCGCGAAGCTCTGACCAAAATCCGCATTGAGGGGCGGTTCCTGGAAGTGCAGGAATTGTTCGATCTGAAACGTTCGCTCGAAACAATCACCGGAATTGTCCGTTTCCTGAAGCAAACCAGGGAAGAACAGTTCCCTTGTCTGAAACAACTGCTGGCCGGGGTTCAGGTTTATCCTTATGTGATTGAACGGATTGATGCAATCCTGAACAAATATGGAAAAATAAAAGACAATGCTTCCCAGGAACTGTCACGCATTCGTAAAGAATTGCTGAGTAAACAGTCCGGCGTTTCGAAACGTCTGCAGACAATTCTGAAAAAAGCACAGGACGATGGTCTGGTCGAAGAGGACGCATCGGTTGCTATTCGCGACGGACGTGCCGTTATCCCGGTTTCGTCATCGCTCAAACGGCGGCTGAGTGGAATTGTTCACGACGAGTCAGCCACCGGGAAAACAGCCTACATCGAACCTGCCGAAGTAGTTGAAATGAACAACGAAATTCGTGAACTGGAATATGCCGAGATGCGCGAAATCGTTAAGATCCTGACCATTTTCGCCAATGATATCCGCCCATATTTGCCTGATCTGGTAAAGGCTTATGAATTTCTGGGAGAAATCGATTTTATCAGGGCCAAAGCTACCTATGCCATTGACACAAACGGGATAAAACCATACATGGAGAATACCTGTCAACTCGATTGGGAAAATGCAGTTCATCCTTTGCTGATGCTTGCCTTGCGCCGCGAAAACCGCAAGGTTGTTCCGTTAAATATCAGGTTGACTGAGCAAAAACACATTTTGCTGATTTCAGGACCAAATGCCGGAGGAAAATCGGTTTGTCTGAAAACGGTTGGACTGCTTCAGTATATGCTTCAATGTGGATTGCTGATCCCGGTAAAGGAAAGCAGTACTACGGGTATATTCGAAAAATTGTTTATTGACATTGGTGATGAGCAGTCAATTGAAAATGACCTCAGTACGTATAGTTCTCACCTGATGAACATGAAATTTTTCCTGAAAAATTCGAATGAGAAGACACTGGTGCTGATCGATGAATTTGGAACCGGAACCGAACCCATGCTTGGCGGTGCTATTGCCGAATCTATTTTGTCACAGCTCAACAGCATGAATACATTTGGCGTAATTACCACACACTACACCAACCTCAAACACTTTGCATCATCGACCGAAGGCATTGAAAATGCAGCTATGATGTATGATTCTGCTCGTATGGAACCTTTGTTTCAGCTTGATATTGGGAAGCCAGGCAGCTCTTTTGCCTTCGAAATTGCCCGAAAAATCGGCCTTCCCGAACAAATCCTTCAGGATGCCACCGAAAAAATCGGGAAAGACCATATTAACTTCGACAAACACCTGCGCGACATTGTGCGCGATAAACGCTATTGGGAATCGAAACGACAGAAAATCCGAAAAGTCGAAAAATCACTCGACGAATTGGCCGATAAATATGAAAGCGACCTCTCACAGCTCGACAAGCAACGCAAAGAAATATTGCTGAAAGCCCGTCAGGAAGCCGACCAGATTTTAGCTGAAGCCAATAAACGCATTGAAAATACCATTCGCGAGATTCGTGAAAGCCAGGCTGAAAAGGAGAAAACCAAACAAATCCGCGCCAAACTGGTTGAATTTAAGCAGGAAGTGGAGGAATCAGCAAAAATTGACGATGATCTGATCAATCAGAAAATCCAGAAACTCAAAGAAAAAGAGTCGCGACGAAACCAGAAACGGGCTGAGAAAAAACCTGTGGAGGAAAAAGTAAAAGCTATAGAACCGGACGAATGGAAGCCTGGAGATAAAGTTTTGATGGACGGAAATCAAAATATTGGTGAGATACTGGAGCTGAGCGAGAAAAATGCCGTGGTCGCTTTTGGACAGCTCCGCACTTCGGTCAGCCGCGACAAGCTGCAAAAAATCTCGGGGAATGAAGCCAAGAAGATATACAATCAGACCATGCCCAATATCAACAAAGGCTTGAGCGAGAAACGGCTTATTTTTAAAACCGAAATTGATGTACGCGGCCAACGTGCCGAAGAAGCTCTACAAACCATTCAGGCATTTATTGACGATGCGATTATGCTTGATTTTAGTGAGCTGAGGATCTTGCACGGAAAAGGCAACGGGATTCTGAAAGAGATGATACGCAACTACCTGAAGTCAGAACCAGCCGTGAAATCGTTCCGCGATGAACATGTGCAGTTTGGAGGTGCCGGAATTACTGTGGTGGAAATAGGATAGGGGGGCTAAAATTATTTTTGATTCCCGTATCTTTGAATAAAATTTAATGTTTTTGTACTCATGATAAACGAAAAACTAGATAAACAGCTTTTAGAGTCACTAAAAGACAACGGATTTACTGAATCAACTGAATTACAACGGGTTTGTATTCCCAAGATTAAGAGTGGCCGCGACCTGTTGTGCCTTGCCGGAGAACAATCAGGCAAATCAACTGCTATTGTGGTGAGTGTTCTTCAACGCTTAAAAGCCTCGCTTGACGATAATCCCCGGGCAATTATTGTTGTTGCCGATGCGTTGAAAGCTCACGCCCTGAAAGACGAATTTGAAAGATTGGGGCAATACACTGATTTACGTGTTTATACAGCTTGTGAGGATGAGCGCATTGACAATCAGAAGGATCGCATTTACATGGGGTCGGATGTGGTCATTGGAACTGCCAAACGCCTGAACGAAATTTATTCCTTGTATGCGCTAAACCTTAGCGTGGTGAAAATTTACGCCATCGACGATGCCGAGCTGGTAATAAAAAGCATTAATTATCCACAGATCGACCGCCTTTCGGAAAGCATTTCCAAAGGACAGCGAGTCGTTTTTGCCAGCCACCTGACTGACTGGATTGAGCGTTTTGCTGATGAGTTTATGGATGTTCAGGAGATCATCGAGATCGAAGAAACTGAAGATGATGACAGCGAGTCTGTCGATGAATAGTTGATTCATTTGTTTTTTTTCAAGGATATATGCGCAGTTCAATCTTTATAATCTTTTTCAGTGTCGTTTTACTGATCTATTCTTCAGTAAATTATTATCTGTATGTGAGAGGACTTCAGATTTTCTCGCTTAATCCAACCATGCAATGTTGGTACCGGGGGATCTTTGTGTTTGTGGTATCCTCATTTATACTCGGGATAGTTTTGGAACGAACTGCTTCATCTGTTTTCAGTGAATGGATTTTCCGGATTGGTTCCTTTTGGCTGGCTTTTATGTTGTACCTGGTTATTGCCGCAGTGTTGGTAGATGCAGTGCGCTTTGTTAATCATTTTACCCATTTCCTTCCATCGGTTTCATCTATCCGCCAATTTCAATTTGGAATATTGGTGATTGCGCTGGTTTCGCTAATAATAATTGCAGGCCATATCAATGCATTGTGGATCAACGTCAAAGAAATCCCACTGACTATACATAAAAAGGTTTCTGGTCCTTCTGAAATGAAAATCCTCATGGCCTCCGACTTGCACCTGGGCGCTTTGATCGGAGAACGTCGTGAAAAACGGTTACTTGAGATTGTCCGTGAGCAAAAACCGGATTTAGTCTTGTTGTGCGGCGATTTGGTTGATGGCGAAATTGCTCCGGTTTTGCGCAAAAATCTTGGCCGGCATATTCAGGAAATTGAAGCTCCAATGGGTGTTTTTGCTATTTCAGGAAACCATGAATACATTGGAGGAATTGATAAAACCTTGCCTTATCTGAAAAGCATCAATATCAGGATGTTGCTCGATGAAATTGTTGTTTTACCCAATGGCATTCATCTGGTAGGCCGAAACGATCATTCGGCAGGAACCCGGATTGGAGAAGAACCTAAACCTTTGGATGAACTGCTTTCAGGAACCGATCGCAGAAACCCCATTATCGTGATGAACCATCAGCCTTTTAATTTGCACGAAGCTACCTTTTCGAAAGTCGATTTGTATTTGGCCGGACATACCCACAACGGTCAACTTTGGCCGCTCAATTACGTTACCGGAGCTATTTTTGAACTAAGCTGGGGCTTCATGAAAAAAGGAAACACCAACTTTTACGTATCGTCAGGTTTCGGAACCTGGGGCCCGTCAGTCCGGACAGGGAACAGGCCCGAAGTTGTGGTTTTTAACGTAAAATTTGATTAACCCGTCAAGCTGTTTCAGTTTCAGCTCAAGGTTTACACAATCTCCCATCCATATCTTCGCGGTCAAATTCAGGTTCGATCGGGAATTTGACCGGTTTCCCATCGCGTTGCGAGCGATAAATCGCGGTAAATAATTCAACAGTTTTTCGGCCTTCCTCGGCTGTTACCATTGGCTGACGATCGTTTAAAATAGCATGTGCAAAATCAGCAAGTTGCTGTTTGAAATACCAGGTCATTGAATCAACCGAATTAAACTCATCGGTATCGGCATTATTCCATTCTTCAATCAAACCTTCTTCTCCCGGAACTGTCCATAGATCGAGTGCAGGAGGCGCTGCGATAGTCGTTTTTCCAGGCAAAAACATGGCTCCGCCTTCTATTTGAGAACCAACCGAAGCGCCGTTACTTCCATGTATATGAACCTTTCCGTAAATGCCCGGTTTTTGTGAATTGCTTACCAGAATATTTCCTAAGCCTCCGTTTTTAAACCGGATCAAGGCTACAGCCGTGTCTTCCACTTCAATGTAAGGATGGTTTATATTGCTCCAGTAACCAAAAACTTCGTCGATGTCACCCATCAGCCATTGCAAAAGATCGAGCTGATGCGGAGCCTGATTGACCAGCACTCCACCGCCCTCCGTTTTCCATGATCCGCGCCAGGCATCGCTCTCAAAATAGGAACGGTCGCGCCATCCCAGCATTTGAATGGTTCCCAGAGCTGGAATACCGATTTTACCTTCATCGATTGCTTTTTTCATTCGTTGAATCGGTTGGTACCAGCGCCGCTGACTGATTACCCCAGTTTTCAGGCCAGTCTTTTGTGCTGTTTCAATGATACAGTCGCAATCCTGAAGCGTGGAGGCCAACGGTTTTTCAATCAGCACATGAGCCCCGGCTTCCATCGCCTGAATGGCTGTATCGGCATGATAGGGGTGAGCCGTACAAATGATGGCCATCTGAATGTTCTCAGCTTTTATCATCTCCGGAATAGAAGTATAGGCGTTCACTCCATAGCTATCCACAAACTTTTGGGCCGATTCGGGAGTTCTGCTCCAAACCGCCTTGAATTTCAATTCCGGTATTTGCAAAATGGCTTTGGCATGCAAATGCGCGATTTTTGCACAGCCCAAAATGGCAACGTTGATGGTCATTGTCTGGTTTTTAGTAGTTTAATCTCAATCTTTTAGGCAACTGTCACGGCAGTCCTTTGAGTACGTTTCTTTTCCGAAGGGTAAAAATAGCAACAAAACATTCACAATAAATCCCGAAATCAGTACATATTTACCGGCTTCCGCATAATTGAGTAACATCATCAGTTTTCCTGACAACGCCAGAATTCCACCGGAAAGCATGGCAGCAATCGCAAACCGTTTATTGAATGGAAGATTAAAAAGAGCTGCAATCATTGGGATAATAAACGCTCCTGAATAAAATGAAAGAGCCAGAAGCAGCGATGAAACAATCGAGGTAATTTTTAGTGAAATCAGAATACTCAATGCTCCCACCAGGATAAGTATCCGTTTGACCTGTTTAAACGACTTCTGATTGTTGATGTCTCTGTTGAACAGTTCGCTTAAAATCATCGATGTTGTCAAAAGGGTGGTGGATGCCGTCGAGAGCACTGCTGAAATCAAAGCAGCAACCAAAACACCGGTTGCCCATTCAGGTAAACAAAAGTTGGCCAGATTTACCAGTGCCGAGCTGTTTTCTTTTCCAGAAGGAAGAGTGGCTGCATAAATCCCCACATACGAAAGGACAAAAGCAAACGGAACCAAAATCAGGGCAACCACCAGGACACTTCGGAACGCTGTTTGGGTGTCTTTAGAACAAAATACACGCGAATAAATATCGGGACCAACAACAAAAGTGCTTGAGAAAGTAAGGACCATGATGAACAAGTCAAATGGCGTATAATGTTCATTGAAAGGGAATTGACTGGTAAATTTGGGTAATGCAGGTAACTGATCAGTTGGAATCAGGAGTGCAGTCAGAACGACCCCCGCCAAAATAAAAAACGACTGAAAAAGATCGGTTTTCATGACCGAGATCTGACCTCCGATGTAAGTATAAATGATAAAAATTACACCCGTAAGAAAAACCCCTGTTGAATAGGTCATGTCAAAAAAACTGACCAGGATTTGAGCTCCTGCAATGATCTGAGCAGCCACAACGCCAAGCCAGGCAACGGGAATAATTACTGAAGTGACTTTCCGGGCCGGTTCGCCGTAATATTGGCCAATCAATTCAGGTAAAGTGAATTTTCCCTGCCGATAGACTTTGGCCACAATAGGCAGTAGCCCAAACAATCCCAGGCTAGCTGAAAGAATATACCATGCTGAAGCCCACGATTGACTGGCGCTTAATCCAATTGTACCCAGAATAGCCGATCCGCCCAGAATCGTAGCGAGCAAACTCCCTGAAACCTGCCATACACCTGTTTTTTTTCCGGCAAGGAAATAGTCAAAAGGAGTTTTAACCTTCAGGAACGAATAAATCCCGATCAGCAACAAAATAAGTCCGTAGACAAGAAGAATTACGACTTTCATATCTCAGGGAAAAGAAAAACGCTCAAAGTAAATAATAGTTATCGAAACAACCTCTTTCTATCAAAGGCTTTCCGCTACATGGATAGCATTGCCTCCGACTTGTGTTCAAGAACATCATATTGAAATTCGATAAAATTCATAAATTTGTTCCGTTATCGTACACGGAAATTTTCAATCAACTTTAAACCCAATAAATCACATGAGAAAACTTCAGATTTTGATTGTATTACTAGCGCTTTGTTCTGCTGGTTTTGCAAAGAGTGAAAAAGGCTGGCAATCCCTTTTCAACGGGAAAGATTTAAAAGGCTGGCATCAATTGAACGGTAAAGCCAAATATCAGGTTGAAAACGGCGAAATTGTAGGATCAACAGTGGCTAATACGCCAAACTCCTTCCTTTGCACTGATAAAGATTACAGTGATTTTATCCTGGAACTCGATCTTTTGGTTGACCCCGAAATGAATTCCGGAATTCAATTCCGGAGCATCAGTAAACCTGAAATCAATAATGGTCGTGTTCATGGTTACCAGTGTGAAGTGGATCCTTCTTCCCGTGCATGGAGTGGAGGAATTTACGATGAATCCCGTCGGGGCTGGCTTTACACCAACGAATTGAATCCAAGTGCTAAAAAAGCGTTTAAACAAGGCGAATGGAATCATTACCGCATCGAATGTGTTGGTAACAGCATTCGCACATGGTTGAATGGCATTCCTGTAGCATATTTGATTGACGATATGACTCCAAGTGGTCTGATTGCCTTACAGGTTCACGGTATTGGAGATTCAAAAGAAAAAGAAGGCAAACAGATTCGCTGGAAAAACATCCGCATTAAAACTACTGACCTGAAAGCCACTGAAACGCCTGATGTTTATGTGGTAAATCTATTACCGAACAATCTGAGTAAAGCAGAACAAGCGCAAGGCTGGCATTTACTTTTCGACGGCAAAACAACCAATGGCTGGAAAGGGCTTGGAATGAATAAGTTCCCTGAAGAAGGCTGGAAAGTTGTCGACGGAACTTTGATGGCAATACCCAACCGTCCGGGAACTCCGGTAAAAGGTGTTGATATTGTTACCGATGAGAAGTTTTCAGCTTTTGAACTGGAGTTTGAATTTAATTTTGCAGAAGGAGCCAATAGTGGCGTTAAATATTTCTTTGGAAATGGCGGCCCAAATGTAGGCCTGGAATACCAGGTTCTCGACGACAAACGGCATCCTGACGCCAAATTAGGTGAAAATGGTGACCGTACGATGTCTTCGCTATACGATCTGATCCCTACCAATAAGCAGGAACGTTTTACCAAACCCGCCAATGAATGGAACCGGGGACGCATCGTTGTTTATCCTGATAACCACATTGAACACTGGTTGAATGGCATGAAAGTGGTTGATTATGTTCGTGGTTCGGATGCCTTTAAAGCTGCAGTAGCCCGAAGTAAATTTGCCAAATTTGAAGGATTTGGAATGGTAAAAGAAACTCCGGTTCTTCTGCAATATCACCAGGATCAGGTCAAATTCAGAAGTATTAAAATCAGGAAATTGTAAAAGGAATGAGTACAAATCGTAGAGAATTTATTCGAAATATGGCAGTTGGTGCTGCTGCAATCGGCTTTGGAGGAGTAGCTTCAGGGTTTAGTGCAAAAAGTTATTCACGTATTTTAGGAGCCAACGATCGTTTGAATGTGGCCCTTATGGGCTGTGGTCGCCGTGTTAGTGCTTATTATGCTGCTCTAAAGGATAAAAGCAACAATGTGGATCTGGCTTACATTTGCGATGTGATGAAAAAGCAGCGCGAGAAAGTAGCTAAAGATCTCTCTGGAAAAGTTTCGGGCGAAGCTAAACTGGTAACCGATATTCATGAAGTATGGAACGATCAGAAAGTGGATGCCATTTTTAATGCAACCCCTGATCACTGGCATGCTCCTGGAACATGGATGGCCATGCATGCAGGCAAACATGTTTACATCGAAAAACCATGCAGCCACAATCCCCGCGAAGGTGAATTGCTTGTCGCTTTTCAAAAGAAATATGGAAAAGTTGTTCAGATGGGAAATCAGCAGCGCTCTTCCAAAGAAACGCAAGAGATCATTGATGAAATTCATAAGGGTGTGATTGGTGATGTTTATAAGGCAGTTGCTTTTTATGCCAATACTCGTGGAGAATGTCCGGTTCCAAAGACAGCCCCGGTTCCGGTCGGACTGGATTGGGAAATGTGGCAGGGGCCAGCTCCCCGTGTGGAATACCAGCACGACATTTGGGATTACAACTGGCACTGGTATGGCTGGATTTGGGGAACTGCAGAAACCGGTAATAATGCCACTCATGAGTTGGATGTTGCCCGCTGGGCATTACAGGTCAAGTATCCTGAAAATGTAGATGTAGAAGCTGCCAAACGCCATTTTATGAATGATGGTTGGGTCATGTACGACACGATGGATGCCACGTTCCGTTTTCCTGGGAACAAAATCATTAAATGGGACGGGAAAAGCCGGAATGGTCACCAGACCTACGGAGCTGACCGGGGAACCATCATTTACGGAAGTGAAGGAACTGTTTTTGTGAATCGTAACGGATATTCACTTTATGATCGCATGGGGAAAATGGTTAAAGACAGTAAATCGGCTGGGAATGAAGCAGGAACAGCTCTTGGCGGAGGTGGTGATATGACCGATACCCATGTAGCAAATTTCTTTAATGTTATTCGTGGCAAAGAAAGTAAATTGAATTCCCCAATTGAAGAAGGCGCAATCAGCCAAATGATGTGCCATTATGCAAATATTTCATACCGGATCAATAAACCGTTTAAAGTAAATGCCTTGAACGGGCATATTCTTGATAAAGATGGAATGAAACTTTGGGCGCGTGAATACCAGAAAGGTTGGGAGCCCAAATTGTAATTGAATTACAGTTACCCTAATAATGCTGACTCAAGAGTTTTTTAATGACTTTTGAGTCAGTCTCATTTTAGAAGGCCACTGTCTTTCATATAAATAAGAATTGGTCTATCCTTTTAGATATTTCCGTAATTTCAGGCATAGAATCCTTATACTAACGAAATGCTTAAACTTATACCAATCGTTCTTTTTTTATCCTTATCTATATCGGGAATCGCTCAAATCAACATGATTGTTAAAGAGAATGGATTTCTGTTTATGGAAGGAAAAGACAGCATCTGTTTTTACCAGAAAAGCCTCAAAAGCAGGGATGGAGCCTGGTCGCGATGCAATTATATTCATCCGTTATATGGACCTGACGGCAGCCGTTTGACCGAGGATTTTCCTGCCGATCATTTGCACCATCGGGGCGTTTTCTGGGCCTGGCATCAAATTTTGATTGACGGCAAGCCCGTCTCAGATGGATGGGAGTTGAAAAATTTTCAGCAAAAAGTATCCAATATCGAATTCAGGCTTCAAAAAGGAATTGGTTATCTGACGACTACGGTCGACTGGAAATCGCCATTGTGGAAGAACGGAACAGAAACATATCTCCGGGAAGATGCCCGAATGATCGTTTATCCGCAAAACGGAAATTATCGCCGGATTGACTTTGAAATTAGCCTCAAAGCCTTAGCCGAACGGATTTCGATTGGTGGCTCCGACGATGAGAAAGGATACAGTGGCTTTTCTGTACGACTAAAACTACCCGATGACGTCTGTTTTTCGGGAATGAAAGGGCTAATAGAGCCTCAAAATACTGCTATTGAAGACGGTAATGCCATTAAAATTACCGGATCTTTCCTGAAGGAGGGGAAAACAGGAGGTGTGGTAATCTGGAATAATCCACAGAATCCTTCGCCTTCAAACAGTTGGATATTACGAAGGAAAGCCAGTATGCAAAATGCAGTTTTCCCGGGAAGACAACCCGTTGCCATCCCTATGGATAAACCATTGAAGCTGAAATATTCACTGTTAATTTTTCAGGGCGATCTGAGTCAGAAACAAATCAAAAAGGCCGTGAAGTAGGAGAGAGCTTTCCATATAAGTCATCACAATTAAAAATTCAAAATATGTCAGTTTTAAAATTTGCAGAAAGTAATGCCCATATTGTTCGGCCAGGTTTGGAACGTCGCCTTATCCACACATCCAGTTTAATGACCGTAATCGTTGATTTTACCGATGGTCCCTGGCAAGAAGCCGATCCATTCCATTCTCATCCACATGAACAAACCAGTTACGTAGCTTCCGGTGAGATTATCTTTTATTGCGAAGGTGAACCAGAACAGCATCTTCAGGCCGGCGACATGTTTGCAGTTGCCTCAGGTAAACCACATGCGATCCGGCTACTTTCGGCAAAAGCCCGGCTGATTGACAGTTTTAATCCCATCCGGGAAGATTTCATTCAGTAATCCCCGAAGATCGTGGACGATAGATAAGGATATTTTTATTCCGGCGCAACGAACCAACAGGTGGTCATCTTGTTTTAATGCGAAAAGAGTGCAAATGTCAATACAAATTATCTCTTGATTCGTAGCGGGGAAATGAAAAGGCGATTCTATTCAGTGGTCAATTCAAGTAAACCAGTGCTGGTCGATTTTTATGCCGATTGGTGTACTCCGTGTCGTCAGATGCTTCCGGTATTAAAAGAAGTGAAAGACCGGTACAAAAATCATGTCCGCATCGTAAAAGTCAATGTCGATCAGTATTCGGACCTCGCCGAATCGTTCAATGTGCGGCATGTTCCGACAGTCGTCGTGTTTCAAAAAGGGAAAATTCATTGGAGGGGAAAGGGAGTTCAATCGATTGAGGACATCACATTAGCCCTGAATCATTTATTTTAACACTCTTTCCCTTCCTGATTTATTAATCATTAGACAGGCTTAGGCGCGTTCCCCGAGCCATTGAAATGAGATTGGGATTGGTGATCAATACCTGGCTTACCCCGTTTTTCATGGCGCTGAAGCCATTATCGAGTTTCGGAATCATTCCTTCGCTGATAACACCTTCAACCTGAAGTTCTTTAAACCGGTTGTAACTTAATTCGGCAATGACAGAATTCTCATCGTCAGGATTAAGCAGCACGCCTTTTTTCTCGAAGCAATAGAACAGGTTGACGCTGTAATAGTTTGATAATTCAATAGCAAGGTCAGCAGCAATGGTATCCGCATTGGTATTGAGCAGTTGACCTTTATTATCGTGAGTGATAGGCGCCATTACCGGGACAACTTCCTCATTGAGCAACAACCGTAATTCCGAAGTATTTACACCCATAATATCGCCAACATAACCATAGTCAATCGTTTTAACAGGCCTTTTAACGGCACTGATCACATCCAGATCGGCGCCGGTCAAACCGATGGAATTACATCCCCTGGCTTGTAGTCCAGCTACAATATTTTTATTGACCAATCCGGCATAAACCATTGTAACGACTTCCAGCGTGGCGGCATCAGTAATTCGTCGGCCTTCAACCATTTGTGTTTCAATGCCTAGCCGTTCGGCCATACTGGTGGCAAGCTTGCCCCCTCCATGAACCAGAATTCGCTTTCCCCTGATCTGAGAAAAGTGATCGAGCAACCGGTTAAGCGATTCTTTTTCTTCTACTACTTTTCCACCAACTTTTACAATGGTCAATCTTTCCATAATGATTATTTACAATTTCTCTATTTACAATTTACCATTTTATCAGTTACTAACAAATTGTAAATCGTAAATTGTCAAATGGTCAATGCTTTTATTTCAACTCGTCTAACATCATTTTTAATACTGCCTGAGCCGAGAATAACCGGTTTCCTGCTTCCTGAATTACAATTGAATTCGGACCGTCGATTACCTCGTCAGAAACAATCATGTTGCGGCGTACCGGCAAGCAATGCATGAATTTAGCATTATCGGTCACAGCCATCTGACGTTCAGAAACGGTCCAGGAGCGGTCTTTCGACAGGATCTGACCGTAATCGTTGTAAGAAGCCCAGTTTTTGGCATAGATAAAATCAGCACCTTCAAAAGCTTTCATCTGGTCGTATTCCGGTTTCAGGTCGCCCATAAATTCAGGAGCCAGTTCGTAACCTTCAGGATGGGTTACCACCAATTCGTAATCGGTCTGGCGCATCCATTCAACGAATGAGTTTGGAACAGCCTGAGGCAAAGCTCTAGGATGCGGCGCCCAACTTAAAACCACCTTCGGGCGGGCTTTGGTTTTAAATTCTTCGATGGTTAAATGATCGGCAAACGATTGTAGCGGATGGCGTGTTGCTGCCTCCATGCTGAATACCGGAACTCCGGAATAATCAATGAATTGCTGAAGTATTTTTTCTTCGTAATCGTCCTGCTTGTTTTCGAAACGGGCAAACGAACGGACACCGATAATGTCGCAATAGTTTCCGATCACAGGCACTGCTTCGCGAATGTGTTCAGGCTTATCACCATCCATAATCACACCCATTTCGGTTTCCAGTTTCCAGCCGCCTTCGTTGATGTCGAAAACGATCACGTTCATTCCCAGGTTCAATCCAGCTTTTTGCGTACTCAGACGGGTACGTAGACTTGAATTGAAGAATACCATCAACAGCGTTTTGTTTTTACCGAGATCCTGGTACTTATAAGGTGACTTTTTTAGTTCGAAAGCCAGTTTCAGGGCTTCGTCCAGATTTTTCAAATCGTGAACCGATGTAAATTGTCTCATTATTTGTTGAATTTTAAACTAAAAAACTGTATTTCAGTATTTTATACTGAAATTGTTCAGAGCATAAATATAAAGCTAATTTTCACTTTTATCTTTTACCTTTTGCCTTTTTTACTCATTATTTCGGCCTAATTTGGCCGTTTCCTTCCACAATCCATTTGTAACTGGTCAGCTCTTCCAGGGCCATTGGACCACGTGCGTGTAGCTTTTGGGTGGATATTCCGATTTCAGCTCCCAGACCAAATTGAGCACCATCAGTAAATGCGGTTGAAACGTTGCAATACACAGCGGCAGCATCAACTGTTTTACGGAATATTTCCAGCGCTTTTTCATCTTCTGAAATAATGGCTTCCGAATGTTTTGAGCTATATGCAGCAATGTGTTCCAATGCTTCATCAAGGCTGCCAACCGTTTTGACAGCTATTTTATATGAAAGAAATTCTGTTCCAAACGATTCTTCAGTCGCATGTTCGAGCAACTGCGACGGGTATTTTCCGTCGAGTGCCTGATATGCCTTTTCGTCGGCATAAATAATCACATCGCTCTGGGCCAGCAGACTGGCAATGACAGGAAGATCATTTAGACGTTTGTCGTTGATGATCAGGCAGTCGAGTGCATTGCAAACGCTTACCCGGCGGGTCTTTGCATTGTTTACGATGGCTTGACCCTTTTCAAGATCGCCCGACTCATCGAAATAGGTGTGGCAGATTCCGGCACCGGTTTCAATGACCGGAATGGATGAATTTTCGCGTACAAAATTGATCAGGCTTTGTGAACCACGAGGGATGATCAGATCCACCAGTCCGTGGGCATGAAGCAATTCGGCAGTAGCTTCGCGGTCAACCGGAAGCAGTGAAAGCATATTCGGATCTAACTCATGCTTCTGCAAAACATCCTGAATAACCCTGACAATCGCCAGGTTCGAATCGTTGGCATCGCTGCCGCCTTTCAGCACACAGGCGTTTCCTGATTTCAGGCACAAGGAAAATACATCAAAAGTAACATTGGGCCGGGCTTCATAGATGATGCCGATTACCCCGAATGGTACAGTAATTTTTTTGATCTGCATACCATTTGGCCGGACCGTTTCACTAAGTATCCGACCAAGCGGAGAGGGGAGTGATGCCACATTGCGGATATCAGAGGCAATTCCTTTGATTCGGTCCGATGTCAGCATCAAACGGTCGTATTTGGGATCGTCCGGGTTCATTCGTGCCAGATCCTTTGCATTTTCCTGAAGGATAAACTCAGTATTATCAATGGCCGCTGAAGCTACATCATCCAAAACCTGATTTATTTTTTCAACTGAAACCAGGTTCAGTTTACGGCTGGCTTTCAAAACCTGCGTAAGTTGTTCTTTTACCGTCATCTTCAGAATTTTTAGTTGTTATTCTTCTGGTTCAACGAATTACCGGTGATTTTCCGAAAATAAAAGCCCCCTTCCAATGGGGGCGGAAGGGGGAATATAACTCAGGAAACTGTTGCCACTGTTTGGCTAAAAATTAAGGGGACTTTGAAAGGGTATCAGTACCAGATCCCGAGTTAATATTTTATTCCATTAAATACAGGTAATCGTAATGAACTATTGCTTTTTTGTTTTTATTTCCTTTCAGCTTTTCAGCTTTTTCAGAGCTGTACTCTGCCTTGCCAATTCCAATCAGCCCCCCTTGCTCATCGATAATCTTAACCAGATCGCCTTTTTCGAAGGTTCCCTGGATTGATATCACACCAACAGGTAACAGGCTGGAGGCCTGCTCTGACAAAAGAGCTTTCCTGGCGCCTTCGTTTATCACCAATTCTCCTTTGGCAAAGCTTTCCGAGTAAGAAATCCATTTTTTGAAATTGGACGACTTCTTTGGGGCTGATACAAACATGGTATGAACAAAATCTTCATCCGGATTCATGATCCGAAGAAGGGTATTCTCCTTTGTTCCGTTGGCTATGTGAACATTAATGCCACCTTTGGCCACTTTTTTGGCCATGTGATATTTGGTCAGCATACCTCCGCGTCCAAAACTTGATTTGGTGGTCGAAATGGCGTCATTCAACGACTTGCTTTTAGATGTTATTTCGCGTATCACTTTAGATTCGGGCAAGTCGGGCGAACCATCGTAAACACCATCGATGTTGCTCAGAATAATCAAGGCTTCGGAGTCTTCCATTGATGCAATCAAACCCGAGAGTTCATCATTGTCGGTAAACATCAGTTCAGTAACCGAAATGGTATCATTCTCATTAACAATCGGGATGACCTTATTTTCAATCAGCGTCGAGAGGCAATTCTTCATGTTCAGGTAATGCACCCGGTCGCTAAAGTTTTCCTTGGTCGTAAGAACCTGGGCACACGATATCCCATATTTTCGGAAGGCTTCCGCATACTTGTTAATCAGTTTAACCTGACCAACAGCCGACCACAACTGTCTGGCCGAAACAGTATCCAGCTTTTTTCCGTTCCCGATTTCACCTCTTCCGGCCGCCACAGCCCCTGACGAAACAAGGATCACTTCAATACCCTGTTTATGCAAGTTGGCTATTTGATCCACCAGGTGCAAAATTGTTGCATCGTTCAATGTCCCGTCAGACTTGGTTAGAACGTTGCTGCCAACTTTGACAGTGATTTTTTTGTATCTCAGATTTGTTTCCAAAGCCACTAATTTGTCCTGCATCAACATTTATTGAACGAGGCAATCAATCCCTGGATCAGCGAAGAGCTGAATCCCTGATGCTCCATTTCATTTAATCCAGTAATGGTTATACCACGGGGCGTAGTAACTTTGTCAATTTCCTGTTCCGGATGATGACCCGAATTAAGAATTAACTCTGCGGCACCTTTTACAGTTTGAGCCGTGATAAATTGAGCCATTTCAGCACTGAATCCCATTTCGATGCCTCCTTGCATGGCTGCACGGATATAACGAAGAGCAAAAGCTATTCCACACGAACCAAGCACAGTGGCTGCGGCCATCAAATCTTCGGAAATAATAGTTGCTTTGCCCAACTGATCAAATATATGAACCACCAGATTGCAGGTTTCCTCCGATTTCACATTTGTAGAAATCAAAGTCATCGACTCCTGAATAGCAATGGCCGTGTTAGGCATTATTCTGAAAGTTTGTATGCCTGAGCCGCTTACAGCGTCTTCAAGTTTCTGTAGTCCTAATCCAGCAACTGCGGAAATAAGAATTTGTTTTGAATTAAGAACCGGCTTAATTTCGGCAATTATTCCATCTGCCTGATAGGGTTTAATTGCCAAAATAATAATATCAGCCCCTTTGACAGCTTCAACATTATTGTCAGTGGTTATTGCTCCCTGATCCTGAAATTTTTTAAGAACGCTTTTATAACGGTCGGAAACAGTTAACAAAGATGGCTCTATTTGTTCCGATTTTATTAACCCGAAAGCTACTGAACCACCAAGATTGCCCCCGCCAATAATAGTTATTTTTTGATCAATCATCCTGTAAGAATTTATTATCCAATCGTTTTAATCAATGCATCAACAAATAAATCAGCTTGTTCTTTAGTCAAAGTTAGCGGAGAAAGCAACCTGATGGTATTTGCTCCGGAAACGCCTGTAAAAATATGATGTTTTTTTAATAAAGTATGACGAATGTCAGTAATTTGTTGCTCAAATTCCAACCCAATCATCAATCCAAGTCCCCGAACTTCTTTTATTCCAGAAAATTCCTTTAGTTTTTCAATCAGGTAACTGCCTACTTTTTCTGCATTTTCAATCAGCTTTTCGCTTTCCATGATCTCCAAAACAGCTAAACTTGCGGCACAGGCCAGGTAGTTTCCACCGAAAGTGGTTCCCAGCATACCGTACCAGGGTTTAATTTCCGGAGAAATAAGCAGTCCCCCAACCGGGAATCCATTGCCCATTCCTTTGGCCACGGTAATAACATCGGGTTTGACTTCGGTATATTGATGCGCAAAGAATTTTCCGCTACGACCGTATCCGGATTGAATTTCGTCCAGAATAAGCAACGTGCCGTATTGTTTGCACAGTTCTCCAGCCTGAACCAAAAATCCTTCGGAAGGGACACGAATACCGCCAATTCCCTGGATTCCTTCAATGATCACTCCGGCAATTTCTCTGGTTTTTAACTGCTCCTCCAGCAGTTCAATATCATCAAACGGAATAATGACGGCATTTTCAGTAGCATTTACAGGAGCGACAATCTTGGGATTATCGGTTACGGCAACGGCAGCCGAGGTGCGTCCGTGGAAACCTTTTTTGAAGCTCACGATCTTCTTTCTGCCGGTAACAAACGAAGCCAGTTTGATGGCATTTTCGTTGGCTTCAGCTCCTGAGTTCACCAAAAACAATTGGTAATCAGGATATCCGCAGGCATTCCCTAATTTTTCAGCCAGTTCTTTTTGCTGCGGAATTTGAACTGAATTGGAATAGAAGCCGATCTGGCTCAACTGATCGGTCAGCCTTTTGATGTAATGCGGGTGAGAATGACCAACCGAGATCACAGCATGGCCACCATATAAATCGAGATATTTGACGCCGTTTTCGTCATAAACGTAACAGCCTTCGCCCTTTACAGGTGTGATATCAAATAATGGGTATACGTCGAATAAATTCATAATAAAAAAGTTACGAGTTATGGGTTGCGGGTTGCGAGTTTAGGTTTTAACACGAAACCCGTAACTCACAACAATTATTTTAAAAAGCCACGCCTTTCAAATTCAGGCCGATGGTTTCTTCCAGACCAAAAATCAGGTTCATATTCTGAACGGCCTGTCCGGAGGCTCCTTTCAGCAAATTGTCGATTACCGAAAGAATCATCAGTTTATTGCCATGTTTTTCGAGATAAACAATGGCCTTATTGGTATTTACAACCTGTTTCAGATCAGGATTGGTTTTGCTCACAAAAACAAATGGATGTGATTCATAATAATCCTGATACAGCTTGACAGCTTCTTCTAAAGACCCATCAAATTTGGTATATACTGAGGCAAAAATGCCTCGGGTATGATTTCCCCTGACCGGAATGAAATTGATATCGTAAATAAAATCGGGTTGAAGTTGTTTAAAACTTTGACCTATCTCGCCCAGGTGCTGGTGCTCAAAAGCTTTGTATACCGACAGGTTATTGTTTCTCCAACTGAAATGGGAGGTCGCACTTGGCGCCTGACCTGCTCCGGTTGAGCCTGTAATGGCATTTACATGCAGTTCGTCGCTGATTAAGCCAGCAGCAGCTAACGGCAAAACAGCCAGTTGTATCCCAGTGGCAAAACAACCCGGATTAGCAATTTTTGCTGATTTGCAAATGAGTTCCCTGTTCATTTCGGGCAGTCCATAAACGAAATAGTTGCCTTCGCGTTTTATCCGAAAGTCGTGGCTAAGATCGATGATTTTTACCTGTTCGGGCAACGTGTTTTTCTGAAGGAATTCTTTCGATTTTCCGTGTCCCATGCAGAAGAAAACCACATCAACTGAAGAAAAATCGGGTTCTGAAATAAATGTGATATCCGTGTCACCCAGTAAATCGGTATGAACATCCGAAAGCAGGTTGCCAGCATTGCTGCTGCTTTGCACGAAAGCAATCTCAGCCTGCGGATGGTTCAGCAATATGCGGATCAGTTCACCGGCTGTATAACCAGCGCCACCTATGATTCCAACTTTTATCATTGTTGAAGATTAATCAAATTAATACTGATACTGGCTGCCAGCATCTGACGACAAGCCAAAAGCCGGTCACCAAAGACTAACAGCCAGCAGCTTATTTTTAGAAAGTATGGTTAACTGAGTTATGGATTTTCAGCGAGGTAGAAAGCACTTTGGTGAAGCCCTTTACATCGTCGGCAGTCCATGCTGAGTTTTTCTCGCCGTATTCACCAAATTCAGATTTCATCAGGTCGTGAGCTGATTCAACGCCAACCAGTACAAAATTGTACGGTTTCAACTTCACAATCACTTTACCGGTAACCGTTTCCTGCGAATGTTCCAGAAATTTCTCAATGTCGCGCATCACTGGTTCAAAGTACATGGCTTCGTGCAGGAACATTCCGTACCAGTTACCAAGCTGTTCCTTCCAGTATTGCTGCCATTTGGTGAGTGTATGTTTTTCGAGCATCTGGTGAGCTTTGATGGCAATAATCGGAGCAGCTGCTTCGAATCCAACGCGACCCTTAATACCAATGATGGTATCGCCAATGTGCATGTCACGGCCCACTGCATACGGTGCAGCCAGAGCATCGAGTGCACGGATAGCGTTAACCGGATTTTCGTAGCTTTCGCCATTTACCCCTTTCAATTCACCTTTGACAAAATCGAGCGTGATTTCTTTTTCTTCGGTTTCGGTCAATTGCGATGGATAAGCTTCTTCAGGAAGCGTTTTGTTCGATTTTAAAGTCTCTTTCCCACCGATACTGGTTCCCCAAAGACCTTTGTTGATGGAATAGTCCATCTTTTTCCAATCAGCTTCAACGCCGTGGGCTTTCAGGTAATCGATTTCTTCCTGACGGCTCAGTTCAAGATCGCGGGTAGGAGTGAGGATGCCGATTTCGGGAGCCAGGATCTGGAAGGTGAGGTCGAATCGAACCTGATCGTTTCCAGCTCCGGTACTTCCGTGAGCTACATATTTAGCACCAATTTTCTTGGCATATTCGATGATGGCAATCGCCTGGAAAACACGTTCCGAACTTACCGAGATTGGGTAGGTATTGTTCCGGAGGATATTTCCGAAGACCATGTAGCGAATACTTTTCTCATAATAAGTGTCCGTTACATCAAGAGTAACGTGTTTGATTGCGCCCAGATTGTAGGCTTTCTTCTCAATCGTATCCAGTTCAGCCTGGCTAAAACCGCCGGTATTGGCAATAGCCGTATATACATCCAGATTTTTTTCTACCGAAAGGTATTTTGCACAATACGAAGTATCCAAACCTCCGCTGAACGCTAAAACTACTTTATCTTTCATGATTTTTGGGTTTTATAAATTTAAAGCGATGACTTCCTGTTTCGATTAGTTTAATATTAATACTTACAACTGTTTTAGATTCAGAAATGCTGTCCAAACACCTCATGTGTTTTTGTTGCAATGAACCATTTCAGGCTTGCTGAAGGCCTTGAAAAAGAGAAAAAAATAATCCTGAAATAATCTTGCAGGAAAAGTCACCGCTTACTTTTTATTACTTTTCTTAAATAAGGTAAATCCTGATTCTTCTTTTGATTGTGATCCGTTTTTGTTGGGCTTCAATTTATTAATGATATCAAGCAAGGTACCTTTAATCGCCCAGCCATTTTGTTTTTTATCTTCTTTCTTTTCCTGCTCCCAGGCCGGATCATATAACATTCCGGTACAAAGACATTTACTTTTTTTTGTGCGTAACAGAATGTCGTAATTTACACAACTTTGACAGCCCTTCCAAAATTCTTCATCGTCGGTCAGTTCCGAAAACGTAACCGGCCGATAGCCCAGCTCGTGGTTGATCTTCATAACGGCCAATCCTGTGGTTAACCCAAAAATTTTGGCATCGGGGTATTTCTGTCGTGAAAGTGTAAATGCTTTTCGTTTGATTTCGGTTGCCAATCCAATCCCACGGTAATCTTTAACGACAATCAATCCCGAATTGGCTACAAAGCTTTTCGCGCCCCAGGTTTCGATGTAGCAGAAACCTGCAAATATTTCGCCATTTTCGAGGGCAATGATGGCTTTCCCCTGAAGCATTTTATCAGCAATATATTCATAGGTACGCCGGGCAATCCCTGTTCCGCGCTCTTTGGAGGCAAAATCAATTGCATCGTTCACCTGATCAACATACTTCAGATGCTCTTCAGTGGCATAGAGCACTTGAATATTCTTCAGATCTTTCATTATTTATTGAATTTTTATTCAGGCATCCGGAATGTTATTCCTATACCCTTTCTTTTTAGTTTGTACTTTTTTGTTCTTTACATCGTTGCTGAGTTTATCCCAGCTTATCTTCCAGTTTTGGAATTATCAGTATCAGACAGTTTATCAGATCGCTCTGCGAAACACCCTCGCGCATGATCAGCAAAATGGTATCGTCGCCCGCAATGGTTCCCAATATTTCGTATGGTTCAGCATTGTCAATCACAACGGCCAGACTGTTGGCATAACCGGGCATCGTACGGATGACTGCCAAATTCCCTGAGAACTGAATATCCCTGAATCCATCGGCAAGAAAGCTGATGCGCGAGTTCTCGCGTTGATTCTCCACACCCATTCCCTCTGGAATTGCATAAACATAACCAAGTGCCTGATCGGACACTTTTGCAACTTTCAAAATTCTCAAATCACGTGAAAGCGTTGCCTGTGTCAAATCAAACCCCTGTTCTTTCATGACGCGCAACAAATCTTCCTGGCTGCTGATCCGTCCATTCATGATCGCCTTTTTGATGGCCAGTTGTCGTTGAGTGCGATTCTTCATTTTGAATATTTATGCAAATGCAATGCAAAAATATGCAATATCTATACAAAACAAATTTTTTTCGGAATAATTTATATTTTTGTGGTCGTTAATTAAGATTAAACAGGAATTGAAACTTGAAAATGCCCAGGTTGAAATTACGAAGTTACATAAAGAAGAGAGTTTGTTTAAGAAATAACAATCATGCGTTTGCCCTACAACCGTAGCCAAACGCATTTTTTTTAATATTTTAGCATTGCAACGATGACACAACTAAGAAAAGTCAGATTGATTCTTGAAGACGGGACAACCTTTGAAGGAAAATCGTTCGGATATGAAAAATCAGTAGCCGGTGAAGTGGTTTTTTACACTGCGATGACAGGTTATCCTGAAAGTTTAACAGATCCTTCATATACGGGCCAGATCCTCGTATCGACCTTTCCACTAATCGGAAATTACGGCGTACCCAGTGACTCAACCGCACAGGGCTTGTACAAGTTTTATGAATCGAACAAAATTCACATTACCGGGCTGATCATTTCAGATTACTCATTCGAATACAGCCACTGGAATGCCATCAAAAGTTTGGGCGACTGGCTGAAAGAATACAAAGTACCCGGTATTTTCGGTATTGATACCCGCGCCCTGACCAAGATAATCCGGGTGAAAGGTTCGCTCCTGGGGAAGATTGAATTTGACGATGAAGTCATAGACTTTTATGACCCGAATAAAGAAAACCTGGTTGCCATTGCCAGCACCGACAAGGTTGAAGTTTACGGGAACGGCGAACATCGCGTAGTTTTGGTTGATTGCGGGGTGAAATATAACATTATTCGTTGCCTGATTAACCGCAATGCTACCGTGATCCGCGTTCCATGGGATTACGATTTCAGTAACGAAGATTTCGACGGAATTTTCCTTTCAAACGGGCCTGGAGACCCTGCTTTGTGCGATGCTACCGTTGCAAACATCCGCAAAACAATGGCTGCTGAAAAGCCGATCATGGGTATTTGCCTCGGAAATCAGTTGCTGGCTCGTGCTGCCGGAGCTGAAACCTATAAATTAAAATTTGGTCACCGCAGCCACAACCAGCCGGTTTTGCTGCAGGGAACCGACCGCTGTTTCATCACTTCGCAGAACCACGGTTATGCGGTGGATACCAAAACATTACCTGCTGATTGGGAACCCTTGTTTACCAATGTAAATGACAATACCAACGAAGGAATCCGCCACAAAACAAAACCATTCTTCTCTACTCAGTTTCACCCCGAAGCTGCCAGCGGACCAGTTGATACCGAGTTTTTGTTCGACGATTTCATGAATAATGTGATCGAATACAAAAAGACGAAAAAGTAGAAAAGTCACAGTTTGCTGAAGAAACACAAAAATACGTAATTCGTAACACGCAACTCGAAACAAAAGAAACCATGATAAATACAGAAATAAAAAAAGTAATCGTACTGGGATCGGGAGCGCTGAAAATTGGTGAGGCCGGTGAATTCGACTACTCCGGATCGCAGGCGCTGAAAGCGTTGAAAGAAGAAAATGTTGAGACCATTCTGATCAACCCGAACATTGCCACCATTCAAACTTCGGAAGACATTGCCGACCGGATTTATTTCCTTCCGGTGACTCCATACTTTGTGGAGCAAGTCATCATCAAGGAAAAACCTGATGGCATTTTGCTGGCTTTTGGAGGACAGACAGCACTGAACTGTGGGGTAGCTTTATTTAAAGCTGGCATCCTTGAAAAATACAATGTAAAAGTGGTAGGAACCCCGGTTCAGGCCATTATCGATACGGAAGACCGCGAAATCTTTGCCGGAAAGCTGGCCGAAATCGATGTAAAAACACCGCGAAGCATTGCCTGTGTAAATATGGAGGAAGCTTACGAAGCTGTTAAAACGGTTGGTTATCCAATTATTATCCGTGCAGCCTATACGCTGGGCGGCCTGGGCAGCGGTTTCTGCGCCAACGATGAAGAACTTGAAGCACTGGCTTCCAAAGCTTTCACCTATTCACCACAGATTTTGGTTGAAGAATCGATCAAAGGCTGGAAAGAAGTGGAATACGAAGTGGTTCGCGACCGCTTCAACAACTGTATCACGGTTTGTAACATGGAAAACTTCGATCCGCTGGGTATTCATACCGGCGAAAGTATCGTTGTTGCCCCATCGCAAACGCTTTCCAACTCTGAATACCACAAATTGCGTGCATTGGCCATCAAGATCATCCGTCACATCGGAATTGTGGGTGAATGTAACGTTCAATATGCGCTCGATCCTTATTCAGAAGACTACCGCGTTATCGAAGTAAACGCACGTTTGTCGCGTTCTTCGGCACTGGCATCCAAAGCGACCGGTTATCCACTGGCTTTTGTGGCAGCTAAACTCGGACTTGGATATGGATTACATCAGTTGAAAAACCAGGTAACCAAAGTGACTACCGCTGCTTTTGAGCCGGCACTCGACTACATCGTTTGTAAAATTCCACGCTGGGATCTGAATAAATTCTCCGGAGTATCTAAAAACCTGGGGAGTTCAATGAAATCGGTTGGCGAAATCATGTCGATCGGACGATCGTTTGAAGAAGCTATTCAGAAAGGCATCCGGATGGTGGGTATCGGAATGCACGGTTTTGTTGGCAACAAAGATGAAATTACCATCGAGCAAATCGACGAAGAGCTTATTCATCCTACCGATCGCAGGATATTCGCAATCGCCGAAGCCTTCAATAAAGGTTATTCGGTAGACGACATCTACGAAAAGACTAAAATCGACCGTTGGTTCTTGCAGAAACTGCACAACATCTACGAAACCAAGAAAAAGCTGCAAAAGGTCGGTTCGTTGCAGTCGTTGGATGAATCGCTGTTACTTCAAGCCAAAAAAGAAGGATATTCCGATTTTCAGATTGCCCGTTTGGTAATGAAATCGGGTAATAAAGCCATTAACAACGACTTGCTTAAAGTGCGCGAATATCGCAAAAGCAAAAACATTGTTCCATACGTCAAACAGATTGATACGCTGGCAGGTGAATATCCGGCCCAGACTAATTACCTGTATCTCACTTACAACGGGGCTGAGCATGATGTCGATTTCGCACGCGACGATAAGTCGGTGATTGTTTTGGGATCAGGAGCATACCGCATCGGTAGTTCTGTTGAGTTCGACTGGTGTAGCGTAAATGCGATCACCACGATCCACAAGGAGAATTACCGTTCGATCATGATCAACTACAATCCTGAAACCGTGAGTACCGACTACGATACCTGCGACCGCCTGTATTTCGATGAGTTGAGCTTTGAACGGGTAATGGATATTGTTGACCTTGAAGTGCCGAAAGGAGTTGTACTCTCGATGGGGGGACAGATTCCGAATAACCTGGCCATGAAATTGTACGGACAGAATGTGCCAATTCTGGGAACTTCGCCGCTGAACATTGACCGTGCCGAAGACCGCCAGAAATTCAGTACCCTTTGCGATACCTTGAAGATTGATCAGCCTCGTTGGTCGGAATTGACCAGCATCGAGGACATTTATACTTTTGTTGATGAAGTTGGCTTCCCGGTTTTGATCCGGCCGTCGTACGTGCTTTCGGGTGCGGCTATGAACGTGGTATCAAACAAAGACCAGTTGGAGCATTTCCTGAATCTGGCAGCCAATGTTTCGAAAGAACATCCCGTTGTTGTTTCCGAATTTATTGAACAAGCCAAAGAAATTGAAATAGACGCCGTTGCCAAAAATGGGGAAGTGGTAGCTTATGCCATTTCGGAACACGTTGAATTTGCCGGAGTTCATTCGGGCGATGCAACTATCGTTTTTCCTCCGCAAAAATTGTACGTCGAGACCATTCGCCGCATCAAGAAGATTGCCCGTCAGATTGCCAAAGGACTTGAAATTACCGGGCCATTCAACATGCAGTTGCTGGCCAAAGACAACGACATCAAGGTGATTGAATGTAACCTCCGCGCATCGCGCAGCTTCCCGTTTGTGTCGAAAGTGATGAAATACAACCTGATTGAAATAGCAACTCAGGTCATGCTGGATGTTCCTTTTCAGACTCCTGACAAATCGCTGTTCGAGTTGGATTACGTTGGAGTTAAAGCGCCGCAATTCTCGTTTGCCCGTCTGCTGAATGCCGACCCGGTTCTGGGAGTGGATATGTCGTCAACCGGAGAGGTTGCTTGTATTGGCGAGAATTTCTATGAAGCAATCCTGAAATCAATGCTTTCGGTAGGTTATTCTGTTCCGAAGAAAAACATCCTGATTTCGTCAGGACCGGCCCGCTCGAAAATCGAATTGCTGAGCAGCGCCAAAATGCTGGCAGACCGTGGTTTTCACTTGTATGCTACCGGCGGGACGCAAAAATTCCTGGCCGATAACGATGTAAAAGCCACCCGCTTGTATTGGCCGGATGAAACAGATAAACATCCGAATACGCTCGAATACATCAAGGACAAGAAAATTGACCTGGTGATCAATATTCCGAAAAACCATACCAGCCGCGAAATCAGCAATGGGTACACCATTCGCCGGAGTGCTATTGATTACAGCATCCCGCTGATTACCAATGCTCGGGTGGCCAGCGCCTTTATTTATGCGTTTTGCAAGTATGGGGTCCAGGATTTGCCCATAAAAAGCTGGGACGAATACAAAGATTAACGAATCATAGCGACTCTGATAATCTGATCGCTGTAATTGAAATACAAAGGTCATCCTGACGCCAGTTCAGGATGACCTTTTTTATTGAGCATTGCTATAAAAACAGTATTTATCCGGACAAAATTTCTGATCGAATACTTGTCCATGCAATCTTGTAATGTTAAAATTGCATGTTATATAAGTAATGGGAATAAAGTCACTGATTGTCAGCTCTAATAAGGCTGGGGCAAAGTCTGATCTAAGATTCATTCCTCCAAACACATAAAACGTCCAGGCTAATGATTGCATTTAGAAAATTCATAGAAGGTTATACTGAGATTACTGATGAAGATTGGAATGTTATCACTGAAGCATTTGAACGAAAAGAATTTGCAAAGAATGAGATGATCCTGAACGAAGGTTGTGTTTGCCGTTATTTCTATTTCCTTGAATCTGGCCTTGTTCGTTTTTTTGTATATAAAGATGGCGATGATATCACCAAATTTTTTACCGTTGCTCCGTATTGCTTTACTTCAAAAAACAGTTTCCGTAACCAGAAACCATCGCAGGAAAATATACAATCGCTTGAGAAAACGGTGGTCTGGCAAACTACTTTAAAACAGGCAACCGATTTATTGAACCTGAAATCATGGAATACCTTTACCCGGAAATTTGTTCACGAAGTACAAAGCCAGACTGAAGAATTGCTCATGAGAAACAAAATTGAAACAGCGGAAACCCGTTATTTCCAACTTGTAGATGAATATCCCGACTTGATTCAGAAAATTCCGCTCAAACATCTATCCTCCTTTCTTGGAATTGCGCCCCAATCATTAAGCCGAATTAGAAAAAAACATGATTTCTAAAAGTTAACATAGGTGAAGCATTTTTGAGTTTTGTTTGCCGACTTTTGTTCAACGAAATCAATTACAATTCAAATGACCAGTTTTAAAAGCAGGATGTTCAATTTTCTGATAAGGAACAGACATCTTTTTCAAGGTAAACTAAAGAAGGAAGTGTATAACATGGATACTTCTATTGCTCAATTTCGTGAGCTTTGTGAAAAAGGAGCATCCAGGTATGGAAAGATCCCGAAAGGAATTGTTGTTAAAGAACAAAACATCGAAGGGATAAAATCAGAATGGTTGATCCCAGAAGGTACCCAATCTGAGAAATTAATTCTGTATGTTCATGGAGGAGGGTATGTTTCAGGCTCTTGCAATGATCATCGGGGATTTATTTCAAAATTTGCAAAAAACACCGGAGTTACCAATCTAATATATGAATACCGGCTGGCACCCGAACATCCTTTCCCGGCAGCCGTGGAGGATTCTGTAAAAATGTATCAGTGGGTACTTTCAGCAGGGTATAAACCAGAAAATATTTTACTTGCCGGCGAATCAGCCGGAGGTGGATTGTGTCTGGCTGTTCTATTAGCTTTGAAGGAACGGCAAATTGCATTACCTGTTGCTGCGGTTGCCATTTCACCTTGGACAGATCTGACCTGTTCGGGCAGTTCATACACAACAAAAAATAAAAATTCAGCAGCTCCGCTATATAGCTGGAACGTTTTTAGTAAGCATTATATCGGGTCTTTTAGCGCGGACTTACCTTTAATCTCTCCTTTATTTGGCGATTTAAAAGGATTGCCTCCTTTGTTTATAAATTCAGGAACCAATGATGAATTGTATGATGATGGTGAACAGTTTTATCTCAAAGCAAAAGCAGCCGGGGTAAATGTTTTTTTCCGAAAAGGGGAAGGAATGATCCATTGCTATCCATTATTATCTCCAATTTTTCCGGAAGCCACTGAAGCGATGAACGAAATTGTTGACTTTATCAGGCTACAATTAAGAATTTTCTGAAGAGCTGATTTTATTCATTAATCCTTCCTTAGACAAGTGTTCGATGCATTCATACCAAAGAAATCAGACGATGAATCTCGTAGAGTGAATATTTCAAGAATTTTTGGAGGCCAAGGCATGATTAATAGTTTGTTTTGTTAATATTGAATCCTTAAAATCAATACCAAGCAACCTATTTCAATCGTCTAGCTGACTATTCCTTTATGAAACAAGTAATTTTTCTGTTGCTGGCAATTCTGCTGTTTAGTTGCAATCACGAATCTGCTCGGATTAAGACTTTGCAAAACAGGATTGATAGTTTGGAGAACAAGCTTCATAGTTGCCGGAGCAACGAGTTTCTGGTTCAGTCGGTCTTGTGGTTTCAGCATTCTCCTGAAATGCAAGCCCTGTACTTTCAAGGTTACAACGTGGCAAAAAAGGCGTTGGAATATAATCTTAAGCATAAGTTGTTTAAAGAGAAAAAGAATGCTGTCGTAGTTGACCTTGATGAAACAATCCTGAATAATCATCTTTATGAGGGTTGGCTTTGTTTTTCAGAAAACGAATATTCTGACCAGAGCTGGAATGCCTGGGTGCAGGAAGCCAGGGCTGAGTTACTACCCGGCGCGGCTGATTTTTTGAATTTTGCCAAAAATTTGGGTTGTGAAATTTTCTACGTTTCCAACCGAAAAAGAGATCCCCTGTTTGAACCCACTTTACAGAATCTGAAAAAACTCAATCTTCCATTTGCTGATGAAGCTCATCTATTACTGAAAACAAAAGATGATACCACCCTGACAGGAAAATCAACCAAAGCGAACAGGCGTTTAAAAATTGAAAACGAGTTGAATTGTGAGATTTTGCTGTTGTGTGGCGATCAAATAGCTGATTTTGATAAATGCTTTGACCTGGAAACAGATTCTTCTGAAAAACAAGTAAAAGATCGTATTCTCAAATATCAGGAGAGCTTTGGCCGTAGATTTATTGTTCTTCCTAATCCTATTTATTGTGATTGGCTGGATCAAATCATCAGAGGAAATAAAAATCCCCCATCTTCGCATCCCAATAGTTTTAGAAGAAACAATATTGAGAAATGGGAGCATGAATGAGCTTGTAAATCACCTAATAGCATAAAATATAAACGATGAAAAAGAACGTATTTCTCTTATTGGTAACTTTTTGTTTATTCTCAGCATTGTATGCCCAAAAATTAACGGTTGCTACCTATAACATCCGAAACGAAAATCAGGGCGATGTTGCAAATGGCAATGGATGGAAGCAACGATGCCCGGTTATTACACAGCTTATTCGTTTTCATGATTTTGAAATTTTCGGAGCACAGGAAGTGCTTTTCGGTCAACTGAACGATATGCTGACCCAGTTACCCGGCTATGGTTACATTGGCGTTGGTCGCAACGATGGAGTCAATGCCGGTGAATTCTCTCCGATATTTTACAAAAAATACATGTTTAATCTGGTGCAGTCCGGTCATTTCTGGTTATCGGAAACCGAAGACAAACCCAATGTTGGCTGGGATGCTGCTTTGCCGCGCATTTGTACCTGGGGAAGATTCAGGATTAAGGAAAACGGCAAGACCTTTTGGTTCTTCAATTTGCACATGGATCACATTGGCCTGCAAGCACGACTGGAGAGTTCAAAATTGGTGATTAAAAAAATACAGAACATGTGCGGGAATGAACCGGTTATTCTTACAGGCGATTTTAACGTAGATCAAACCAGTGAAGGATACCAATATATTTCTGCTTCAGGAATATTGCAGGATTCCTATGAAACAGCCGACATTCGCTATGCCTTAAACGGAACATTCAATGATTTCATGCCTAACCTGAAGACCTCCAGCCGGATCGATCACGTTTTCGTCAGCAAAGGCTTTCATGTAGTACGTTATGGAGTGTTAACAGATACTTACAGGTCTGATGCAGATAAAGAAACCCCGGAAATCAAATCGTCCCAATTCCCAAAAGAAGTATCTCTGTCTGGGTTTGTGCCAAGGCTTCCTTCCGATCATTATCCTGTTAAGGTTGAATTATCATTTGGCAAAACAGGCAAGAATAAGAAGGTGAAATAGTTAATTTCTGACTGTAACATCCCGCTCATGGATTCCGTTTACTAGCTTGATAAAAACATATTGAGCATGAGATCAATACTTTTGATGCTGCTTTGTCTGATTTTTGCCTGTGCTCCCGAGTCAGAAAATCCTAAAGAAATGGAGCTGAGCATTCTGTTGCTTGGAAATCCCCAATGCAAGGGGGTAAAATCTGCGGAAATTAATACAACCGTTTCGCAAAGCTGCATAGAGTATACATTTGATCAGCAAGCAAAAAAACTCTGTTTGAAACTCATCAACGCAGGCTTCAATTGTTGCCCCGAAAGTTTGTGGTGCACAGTTATTTACCGGAACGATACAATCATTGTTCAGGAATTCGAGAAAAATATGGGCTGCAAATGCAATTGCCTTTATGATCTGGATATTGTGATTGACGGAGTTGTGCCTGGAGATTATCAGCTTCGGATGATTGAACCTTATCTTGGAACACAGCAACCCCTGATTTTTGAACTTGATTTGAAAAATAATAAAGAGGGGAGTTTCTGTGTGCCTAGGACTAATTACCCATGGTGACCATCGTTTTATAATTATCTGATTCAGGCATTTAACGTTGTCTGTATTTATTGATCCGGTGATATTCATTATATTTGCTGAACTTAAAATTTTAAACGTGCCGGAATGAAAATCTGTCCCAATTGCAATGCTGAAGTTGATGATCATTTTGAACTGTGCTGGAATTGTCAGTATAATTTCTCCGATGGAAATGTGGTGAATGATAGCGAATTCGTGGAAGTTTGTCCTGTCTGTAATGCCGAGGTCAATGCGTACCTGCATTTTTGTCCTTATTGTAAAGCCGATTTAAAAAGTGGAACAGAAGCAGGTAGCCAAGGAGTTCCGGGACCTGTAAAACAAATCGATTGCCTGCGTTGCAAAGTCCCCATGTCTTTCAGTGGAAATTTCCGTTTTCACGAAGGAACCCGTATGGGCGCTATGGGCAATCTGTTCGAATTGTTTACCAATCGTGAATCTTTCGATCTGTATTTCTGTCCGCAATGCGGAAAGGTTGAATTCTTTTTGCCTGAGATTGAATAAATATACTAATTAAACCTACATAACACACTAAATCAATTTATTATGGCATCAACTGAAACTAATTTTGAATGTTGTTCTCCGTTTGATCCCACTCCCTGGGACGATCAGACATTTGAATGGAAAGATAAACTTTTCATAAAAGACAAGGTTTGTACACTGTTTTACATGCCCATGAATTTTGGCAAAGTGATGAAAAGGCTCAATGAAAAAGTGACCAAAGCCGAAGCCATTATGCCCGATTGGATTTGTTTGTCGGATCATACTTCCAAATGGAACATGGATATTTACCTGGCCGTTGACCGGCAGGTTGCCGAAGCTGAAAACGTTACGCTAAGCGGTAAATTTTACAGCCGTGTTTACGAAGGTCCTTTTAAAGACACCGACAAATGGTGTAAGGATTTTGAAGAACAGGCTAAAAACAAGGGATTTAACATCAAGAAGTGGTACATGTGGTACACCACCTGCCCCAAATGTGCTAAAAAGTACGGTAAAAATTATGTGGTTGTAGTTGGGCAGATTGGATAGTGTTTTAACAGGCTGTCCAGAAAGTATCTGACAGCCTGTTAACTTGCGATCCTTTGAATAATTCGCCATCCTGTTCATCCTTAACTCTGTATATAATTGCCTTGTTTATAAGCAATTAAGAAATTATCTTAATTTAAACATAGGCAAGTCCTTTTCCAGACCTTAAAAATCTCTTTTCTTGACTTTATTTCAGCAAAGTGGAGGTTGTTTTATAAGGTGCAAAAGTTAACGTAAAAAATTCAAGAATATGGATGAGAATAGCGTTCCCGGTAAATTACCATCAGAATTAATTAACGAAAAATCATTTTATACACTTGGAGGAGCTTCATCTGCAGTAGTATTGATATGTTGGGTGATCAACTACGTCTTTGGAGACTTTCTTTTGCCAAATTCTGGCACATATCGAATTGTAGGTCTGATCCTTAGTGAATTTTTTGCCGTAATCATTGTATTGCAACAGAAAGACCGCCGGATGATTAAATGGCTATTTGCTTTCTTAAATGGCTTGCTCATTTTTGTTAACGCTTCAGGATTGAATGCAATGACTGCAAGCACTGATTCTGATTCGGACAAAACGAAACAAATTGCTTACAACTATTCTCCTAAATATCAGTCTTTTTCAACTCAACAAGCCGGAATATTTTCACTGCCAGGAATGATTAACTGGTGGCCCGATGAAAAACTAATTGCAAAAAATGTTTTACTGACAGAAACAAACCGTAACCTGAACGTTGAGAATATTCGGTTAAAAGCTTCGTTGCCTGCGACTCCTGAGAAAAAAAATGATTTATTGGCAATTCAAAATGATAGTTTGCGATGGCTGAAATCACAATTAGCTGAAAAAGAAAAACAAGTTAGGGAATTATCGGCTGCAGCCCGAAATAATGGTGATAATCTACAGAAACGACTAACTGCATGTTTGGAAGAAAAGACGGCCATTGCTGACAGTTTGATTTTGTACCGGAATAAATTCCGGTCTTGCGAGCAACAAAATCATGATTTACTGCAAAATAGCAGTTTGTTCAGAGACGAAAAAAACAAATTATCTGATCGAATTCAGCTTCTGCAAAAACAGATCAGAACTTGTACTGGTGAAAAATCAGCAACTCAGGACAAACTTAACAATTGTACGACCCAACTGGACTCGTTAAAGAAGCAGCTTGAAGTTTGTAAGCAAAAACTTTCACCAATAAAGAGAAGCGCAATTGAAATAAGGCCTCGGCCAAGAGAAAACTCAAACGATATTAAATAAGCTTGGTACTGCATTGTTTAACGAACCAGTGACTATGAGACATCGGTACATTTGTCATTTATTTCAGCAAGGCATCCCATAACACTTCAACCGGGTGCAATACCTTTCGGCCAGTCCCGTCTTCAATGTGATGACGGCATGAGGTTCCGGGAGCTGCAATGATTTCTTCTCCAGAAGATTGCCGCACTGCCGGAAATACGTTCATTTCACCAATTTGCATGCTCAGTTCATAGTGTTCTTTTTCGTAACCAAACGAACCGGCCATTCCGCAGCATCCGCTTTTTATTTCCTGAACTGAGTAATTGACAGGCAATTCAAGCATCTTGCGGGTCGGTAGGGTAGAAGCGATCGCCTTTTGTTGACAATGCCCATGTAACCTGATTACTTTTGCCTCAGTTGTAAATTGCTTTGATGTTATCTTTCCCTTCTCAATTTCCTGAACTATAAATTCTTCCAGCATCAGCGCATTTGTTGCCAAAATGTGGGCCTTTTCCTGAAGGTGAGAATCAACCAGCTCAGGATATTCGTCACGAAATGCAAGAATCGCTGAAGGTTCAATCCCGATAAGCGGAGTTTCTGAAGTAATTATCCCGGCCAGTTGATTTACATTGAATGTAGCTATCTGTTTGGCTTTCCGCAGCAATCCTTTGGATAGAAACGTCCGGGCGCTCGCCTGATGTTTGGGAATGGCCACCTCGTATCCCAGTTTGTTCAGCAACAAAATGGCTTTGATGCCAATGTGACTTTCGTTGTAATTGGTGAATTCATCAGCAAATAAATATACTTTCTTAGATTGTCCTGATGAAACTTGTAGCTGCCTGCGTTTCCACTGCAAAAGCGTTTGGGCTGATAGTTCAGGAATCTGGCGATTAGGGGCAAAACCAATTATTTTCCTGAACGCTTGCAGGCTGGTTATTCGGTTGGTAACCGGGCGGAAGATCATTCCCAAACGGTTGATTTGCGGTAACCAGGCAATCAATCGTGATCGCATAGGAACGCCATGCTGATCGTAATAAAGCTGTAAAAATTCGGCTTTAAATTTGGTCATATCTACGTTAGACGGGCATTCCGATTTGCAGGCCTTGCACGACAGGCAAAGATCCAGAACCTGAAGTACATCCTTAGAATCGAAGAGCCGGTCCTTTGGTGAATGAGTCAGGTATTCGCGCAAAATATTGGCTCGTGCCCGGGTTGATTTATCCTCGTCGCGTGTGGCCATGTATGTCGGGCACATCGTTCCGCCAATCAGGTTGCTTTTGCGACAATCGGCCGAACCGTTGCACATCTCAACCGAACGCAAGAGGTCGCCATGAGGGGCATAATCAAACAACGTTTCTTCTTTAAAAGAAGGTTGCCCCATCATCAGACGCATATCCTGGGTGATGGGAGGGGTATCAACAATTTTTCCAGGATTCAGCACGTTTTGCGGATCCCAGGTGTATTTCAGTTTTTTGATTAGTTCGTAGTTGTGTTGGCCGAGCATCAACGGGATAAACTCGCCGCGTAAACGTCCGTCTCCATGTTCGCCGCTGAGAGAACCCCTGAATTTTTTCACCAGACGGGCCATATCACCAGCCAGCGAATGGTAGATTTTTACATCTTCCGGATCCTTCAGGTTCAGTAACGGACGAAGATGCAATTCTCCCGTGGCAATATGCCCGTAATACACACAAGTCAGGCCATATCGGGCAATGATCTGGTCGAATTCACGAATGTAATCGGGCATGTAGTCGGGAGCAATGGCTGTGTCCTCAATTACCGTGACGTTACGTTTGTCGCCCGGAATATTTGAAAGCAAGCCTAACCCGGCCTTGCGCAGTTCCCATATTTTCCTGATGCTTTCTTTATCAGTAAAAAGTGGGAAATGATAACCATAGCCTTCCTTTCGGAGATTTTCTTCTAGTGTTCTTGCTTTTGCCTGAATTTCTTCTTCCGAATCCGCCGAAAATTCAACGGTCAGTATGGCTTTGGGATTTCCTTCAATGAAAAAACGGTTTTTACGTTGCTCAATGTTTTCCAGTGTGCAGTTCAGGATGATGTCGTCAGTCAGTTCAATGGCATCCGGCGAATGGCGCAGAGCAACAATGTTTCCATAGAAAGATTCTTCCAGGGTTTTAAAATGAGCACAAACCAGTCCCTGGTACCTGGGTGGCAGTGGAACAATATTGAGTCTTATTTTAGTAGCAAAGACCAATGTTCCTTCCGATCCAGTCAATAAATTACAAAAGTTGAAAGGTTTGCCATTGCCTGAAAACGGATCGGTTTCGAGTAATTCATCAATGGCGTATCCGTTGTTGCGGCGGCGTACTTTCGGATCTGGAAATTCTTTTCGTATTTCCTGCTGATTGAATTCGTTTGAGAGGATTTTCGAGATATTTTGATAGATCCGTGTTTCCAAAAGCTCAGGATTTCCGGAGCATTTGGCCAGAAAATCATCGTTGGAAAGTGCTTTGAAAATCACGTCCGATCCGTCTGATAAGATACCTTCTACTTCCAGAATATGGTCGCGGGTGCTGCCGTAAATCAACGAATGGAGGCCACATGAGTTGTTTCCCAACATTCCGCCAATGCAGCACCGGTTAGCCGTTGAAGTTTCGGGGGCGAATTGCAATCCGTGCTTCGAAAGAAACTGATTGAGTTCAGCCAAAACAACACCTGGTTCTACTTCAACCCAATGTTCCGAAACGTTCAGATCTCCGATTTTATTCAGGTATTTTGATACATCAACAACAATCCCGGCTCCGACTACCTGTCCGGCCAGAGACGTTCCACCGGCACGTGGAATAACCGAAGTTCCATTTTCCCGTGCAAAATCAATGATTTTTCGAATGTCTTCCTTGTTTTTCGGACGGGTAACAGCCTGTGGAATTTCACGGTACGAAGAAGCATCAGTGGAATAGATGATTTTCTGCACATTATCGGTAAAAACATCTCCTTCGAGACTATTTTTAAGAGTGGAAAAGGGGTCGGTTGGTTTCATGGAAATTTTTTTCTCAAAAATAGGGAAATAACTTAATCCGGTGAAATCAATGCAATCGATTGTCCAGTAAGACATAAGGGTTCTAAGTGTGTCATTTCGTGCAAGTGATTTGTCAGTTTACACAAGATTTTCTTGGAAGAAAAGGCTTTGCTCGGCATATTTTGAGTAATTTTGAGGCATCTTTTTAACCATAAGCTTTAAACTCAAAACAGCGATGGAAATTTTAAAACGTATCTTTGAAAACGCTCAAAAATACCAGAAAAGAATTGTCTTACCTGAAGGAGCGGAACCCAGAACATTACGTGCAACAGAAATAATTATCGCCCAGAATCTGGCGAAGATTATTTTATTGGGAAATGCCGAAGAAATTAAAAAGGCAGCACACGACCTTGGCGTCAGTATTAAAGGAGTAACCATAGTCGATCCGAAGACTGATTCGAGGCGCGAGCAGTATGTCGAAAAAATGCTCGAAATCCGCAAATCGAAAGGCCTGACTGCTGAAGCAGCTCATGAACTACTGAACGATCCGCTTTATTTTGCTCCTTTGATGATTAAATGTGGAGACGCTGACGGAGAGTTGGCCGGAGCGATTAATGCTACCGGCGACGTGCTTCGCCCGGCTTTGCAGTATGTGAAAACCATGCCTGGCGTCAGTGTCGTTTCAGGAGCTTTTCTGATGATGTTAAACGATTCCAGCTTCGGACAAGATGGAATTATGGTTTTTGCCGATTGTGCCGTTATGCCCGATCCCAACGAACAACAACTGGCAGAGATAGCCGTTACCACAGCAAAAACGGCTAAAGCTATTGCCGGAATCGATCCCAAAGTAGCCATGCTTAGTTTCTCAACTAAGGGAAGCGCTCAACATGCGTTGGTCGATAAAATGGTTAATGCAACCCGAATTGCCCATGAAATGGATCCGGAACTGAAGATTGACGGCGAACTTCAACTCGATGCCGCTTTAGTTCCTGAAGTTGGACAATTAAAAGCACCTGAAAGCAAAGTAGCCGGAAAAGCAAATATCCTGGTCTTCCCTGGTCTTGAGGCTGCCAACATCGGCTACAAACTTGTTCAGCGCCTGGGTAAAGCCGAAGCCATTGGCCCGGTTTTACAAGGAATGGCTGCGCCAATCAACGACCTATCAAGAGGGTGTTCGGTTACCGATATCGTAAATATGGTGGCTATTACGGCCAATCAGGCTGCTGCCCTTTTCAAATAATCAACATCAATACCAATTTAATATGGCAGGTGAAGTGATTTACGAACCAATCGAAGAATTTGGTTTAAGTAAAAAAAACAGAAGCAAAACGCTCTTTTCAAAAATCGGAGTAATCGGATGTGGTTTGGTGGGCCAAAACATTTCCCGCATTGCCAGTTTTCACGGGATTGAAGTTGTTTTCATCGAAATAAGTGACGAAAAAATCCGTGAGGCCTATCTGAATATCGAGAAAGAACTTGATGAACGGATTGATCACTGGGGAATGACCGAAAGTGAAAAGCGATCGATTATTTCCCGGATAAAAGGTTCGCTTGACTATAACGATCTGAGAGGCTGTGATTTCGTCATTGAAGCCATCAGGGCTGTCGATCGTGGTGGAAAAATTAAGGAACGCAAGGCTATCTTTCACAAAATTGAAGAAGTTGTTGATCCGGAATGTATCATTGCAACCAACTCGACAACGATTGTCATTACCGAACTGGCCTCTGACCTGGCTCACCGTGACCGTTGTGTCAGCCTTCATTTCCTGGTGGCATCACCAGAAGCCCGCATTGTGGAAGTCGTGAGGGGAATATATACTTCGGAGGAAGCCTACCAGAAAGTCTGCAAATTTGTTAACATGATTAACCGGAAGATGGTTCCTGTGCAGGAATCGGCTGGATTAATCAGTGTCAGGATGTTTGTGGTACTTTTGAATGAAGCCTGCGAAATTCTGATGGAAGGTATATCGTCGGTTGAAGATATTGACCAAACCATGAAAATTGGCTTTGGCATGAGAATGGGGCCGTTTGAAGTCGCCGATAAGATGGGACTTGATAAAATTGTTCGTTGGATGGACAACATCTACAATGAATTTGGAGATATCAAGTACAAACCCAATCCCTTCCTGCGCAAGCTGGTACGGGCCAAACAATTGGGTATAGAATCAGGTGCCGGATTTTATAAGTATGACGAAAACGGAAAACGAATACATCCGGAATGTCAATGTTAATGATTGACATTATTCCATTAATCAACTAAAAAGAAACAGATGAAGATTCTTGTATTAAATTGTGGAAGCAGTTCAATCAAGTACCAGCTTTTCAATATGACTAACCGGTCGGTAATTGCCAAGGGTGGGGTCGAAAAATTGGGAATGAAAGGAAGCTTTCTCAAGCACATCCGTCAGGATGGACAGGCAGTCGTTTTTGAAGGTGAGATCTTAGACCATAAAATAGGAATTGAATACATTCTGGGAGTACTGACCAGTGAAAAACACGGTTGCCTGAAAGGGCTGGATGAGCTGGATGCAGTTGGTCACCGCGTAGTTCACGGAGGAGAGCGTTTTAATTCAAGCGTTCTGTTAACTGATGAAGTTTTAGCCGAAGTCACCAAATGTATCGACATAGCTCCGCTGCACAACCCGCCAAACCTCAAAGGTATTGCAGCCATGGAAGAATTAATCCCGGGGATTCCACAGGTTGGTGTTTTTGATACGGCATTCCACCAGACGATGGAGCCCAAAGCTTACATGTACGGAATCCCTTATGCTTTATATAAGAAATACGGAATCCGTCGCTATGGCTTTCATGGAACAAGTCACCGTTATGTAACCAAACGAGCCTGTGATTTATTAGGCGTCGATTACAATACCCAGAAAATTATCTCCTGCCATTTGGGGAATGGTGCATCAATTGCCGCCGTAAAAAACGGCAAATCGGTCGATACCTCAATGGGGTTCACCCCAATTGAAGGTCTGGTAATGGGAACCCGTTGCGGAGACCTTGATGTTGGCGTAGTTCACTACATCATGGAAAAAGAAGAAATCGGGATTAAATCGGCAAGTACTTTATTCAATAAACACGCCGGTATGCTGGGTATTTCAGGCGTTTCATCCGACATGCGTGAGATTGAAGCAGCCCGTAACGAAGGTAACGAAAGAGCAGAGCTAGCCCTTGAAATGTACAATTACCGGGTTAAAAAATACATTGGTTCGTACATTGCAGCAATGGGTGGTTTGGATATCCTGATCTTTACCGGTGGCATTGGAGAAAATTCGGATTATACACGCGAAGGAGTGTGCGAAGAATTGGATTTTCTTGGAATCTCGCTGGATAAGGCACAAAATAAAGGATTCCGCCGGGAAGGCCTGGTCAATACTGCTGATTCAAAAGTAAAAATTATGGTTGTACCTACCGATGAAGAATTAATGATTGCCCTGGATACTGAAGCTATTGCTTTTGGCGGTAATAAATCGTAAGTAAAATCTACTCGAATGCCTATAATTCACAAGCATTCCAGAATATACGTGAAATGATTGAAACGTCCGGTGTTGAACAACATCGGACGTTTTGTTATTCTATGGTTTAAAAACATTTCTACAATTGATTTTTGTTCTGATTTTATCAGTAGTGAATTGGTACATTTACTTTGTTAAGAATAATGCCGGACCAATTTACAACTTTGAAATACAGAACAGATGCAAATTAAACACGTATCCGATTTATTTGAATATACCAAATCGCTTCACAAAAAAACGCTGGTCGCTGCAAATGCAGTGGATATTCATAGTCTGGGAGCCATTGCCGAAGCTGTTAAAACTGGATTGGTTTCGGCCATATTAACCGGGAATAAAGATGAAATCCTGGCTCAATGTGACATTCTACGGATTGATCCGGCATTATTTCAAATCGTTCAGTCAGTCACTGAAGAGGAGGCTGCCATTCATGCAGTAACTCTGGTAAAAGAAATTCATGACAGTATCCTGATGAAAGGAATGATTAGCAGCGACAAATTCATGAGACCACTTCTGAACAAGGAGCTTGGATTATTACCTGCTGGTGGTGTTTTAAGTCATGTTTCGGTAATTGATACCCCTCATTACCACAAATTGCTTATTGTAAGCGATGTGGCAGTTATTCCTTATCCTACCATTCAACAGAAAGTTGCAATGGTTCATTATCTGAAACAAATGGCAGTCAATTTGGGCATCTCAAGGCCAAAAATCGCATTGATTGCACCGTCAGAATTGATTTTGCCCAAGATCGTTTCATGTACTGATGCCGTCGAGATCATGAAAGCTGCTGAGAACGGTCAGTTTGAACCGGCCATAGTCTATGGCCCCATGGCACTGGATGGTGCTATTGACCAGGAATCGGCTCAAATTAAAAATATAACTTCCGAGGTTGCTGGCGATGCTGATTGTCTGCTGTTCCCTAATCTTGATGCCGGAAATGTATTTTACAAGGTCAATGCCAAACTGTGCAGGGCCGATCAGGCCGCAGTGGTAATGGGAGCGAATGTGCCCATTGTGTTATCATCACGGGGCGACAATATCCAGACAAAATTGAACTCAATCGCACTTGCAGCGTTATTGTAATAACTTCAATAAACAGTATAGATCTAAGGACTCACTAAAAATTAAGACTTAAAAAGGTAATTGCTAAATTGAAATGAGCGATATTCAAATACTTGCCATAAATCCGGGGTCAACATCGACCAAATTCGCGGTTTATTTTGGTTCGGAATGTAAACTGAACAAAACGCTACGACACTCCGTTGATGAATTGTCTCTTTATCAGGACATTATTGATCAGTTCGACTTCCGGAAAGGTTTAATTATCGATTCGTTGGTCAAAGAAGGGTTCGACATTGATAAAATCAAATACATTATTGGACGTGGAGGGTTGACTGGTCCTTTAAAATCAGGCGTGTATCTGGTTAATAACCTGATGCTTGGACACGTGCATTCCGGAATTTATGGTCGTCATGCAAGCAACCTGGGCCCTTTGCTGGCCGATTACATCGCCTTGCAGATCCCTGGCGCAAGAGCTTTCATTGCTGATCCTGTAGTAACTGATGAACTGGAAGAGATTGCCCGTTTTTCGGGTCATCCGGCTTTCGAACGGAGGTCAATTTTTCATGCGCTGAACCAAAAAGCCACAGCACGGCTTCATGCCCGAAAAATTGGACGCAAATATGAAAAACTAAACCTGATTGTGGCCCATCTTGGAGGAGGAATTTCTGTAGGGGCTCACAGGAAAGGACGGGTTATTGATGTGAATAATGCATTGGACGGCGAAGGCCCGTTTAGCCCCGAACGCAGCGGGACTCTTCCTTCGGGACAATTGATCGATCTCTGCTTTAGCCGGAAATACCAAAAAGATGAGGTCCGTCGTATGGTATTGGGAGAAGGTGGTTACGTGGCTTATCTGGGCACCAATGATGCTTTGGAAGTTAAAAACCGGGCACAAAACGGTGATGAACTGGCCCGAAAAATCCAGGATGCTTTAGGTTATCAGGTTGCCAAAGCTATTGGCGAGATGGCCGTTGTTCTGAACGGTTATGTGGATGCAATCCTTCTTACGGGTGGGTTGGCCTATAACCAATATTTAACTCAATATATCACGACAAAGGTTGAATTTATTTCCGGAGTTTATGTTTATCCCGGAGAAGATGAACTGGAGGCCTTGGCAATGAATGCTTTTCGGGTTGCAACCGGTGAAATTGAGCCTCTTGAATATCTCGGTTGATACTTATTCTCCGATAGTTGGGTTTCGCTTAAGATTACCAGCAATGTTCGGATTTTCCTATAATCTTTATCTCAAAACCGAAGCTATATTGATGTATAAAGCGATATAAAGATTTTTATCTTTATGGGCAAAATTTTAAAATATCCATACAAGAATCCGGTTCAATGAAAAGATTTTCGTTTTTGCTTTTTTTCTCTGTACTGATTGTTACAAATACCCAAGCCCAATTGGATAACGTAATTTATGAAGAATCACAGGTTCCTCACTATCAGCTTCCTGAAGTATTGTCTTGTTTCAACGGAAGAAAAGTCAAATCGGGGAAAGTATGGTTAAAGAAACGACGACCTGAAATTTTAAAATCGTTTACTAACGAGGTTTATGGGAAGGTCCCAGGATCGCTTCCGATATCTGACGTCAAAATATGGGAAACTTCAGACAAAGCTTACGACGGCTTGGCTATACGGAAACAATTGTCGTTATTCTTTAAGAAGAACGATCGTAATCTGGAAGTGAATGTACTCATGTATTTGCCAAAATCTGACCAAAAAGTACCGGTTTTCCTGGCATACAACTTTACCGGCAACCATACCATAACCAGCGATCCCAACATCAGGCTGACTGAGTCTTGGGTTTATAACAACCCTTCGGTTGGGATCATTAATAACCAGGTCACCGAACAATCAAGGGGGTGTGATTCGAAAAGCTGGCCGATTGAAGAAATCATCAAATCCGGATATGGGTTGGTAACGGTTTATTACGGAGATATCGATCCGGATAAAAATGATTTTTCAGACGGCATTCATCCTTTCTTTTATCAGCTAAATCAAACCAGACCGAAATATGACGAGTGGGGATCGATTGCAGCATGGGGCTGGGGTTTGTCGCGCGTGATGGATTATCTGGAAAAAGATTCATTGGTCGATTCGAAAAAAGTAGCTGTTCTGGGACATTCGCGTCTGGGTAAAACTGCTTTGTGGGCCGGAGCTACCGATCAACGTTTCTCGATAGTTATTTCCAATGAATCAGGATGTTGCGGCGCGGCCCTTTCGCGTCGTAAATTTGGAGAAACAGTACAAATTATCAACGCCCATTTCCCTCATTGGTTCTGCGATAATTTCCTGAGATACAACGATAATGAAGAAAGTCTTCCGATCGACCAGCACATGCTCCTGGCATTGATAGCTCCCCGTCCGTTATATGTTTCCAGCGCTGAAGAAGATAAATGGTCTGATCCACCTGGCGAGTTCCTTTCTGCCAAATATGCTTCGTTAGTTTATGAGATGTTGGGGTTGGAAGGCCTTCCGGTAAAAGAAATGCCTGAAGTTAACCATCCCGCCATTGGCTCAATAGGCTACCATATCCGAACAGGGAAACATGACCTGACATTATATGACTGGCAACAATACCTGAAATTTGCGGATAAATATTTTAAATGAGATTACAGGCATTTCAGCCTTTTGTTTGCAGGATTGCACAGGATACTGTTTCAAGCGATTCTGATTTTCTTTGTTTATAAACCGTATAATTAATATAAATCTGAAGTGATGGAAAAAAAATATTTTTTAGGCTTCGACCTTGGCGCTTCCAGCGGACGCGCAATTCTTGGAACTCTGACCAATGACAAGCTGGAGTTGACTGAAATTCACCGTTTTGTTAATCAGATGCAACAGATTAACGGACACTATTTCTGGAATATTTTCAGTTTGTTTAACGAGTTGAAAACCGGATTGAAAAAATGCGTGAAAGAATATGGCATTCAACCCGAATCAATTGGAATCGATACCTGGGGGGTTGATTTTGTTCATCTGACCAAAGAAGGACTTATCCTTTCGCTTCCTTACGCCTACCGCGATTCGCGCACCAATACTTCAATGGAAGACTTGTTTGCCATTGTTCCCCGCGAAGAAGTGTATGCCCAAACCGGTATTCAGTTTATGCAATTCAACAGCTTGTTCCAGTTGTTTTCGATGGTGAAGGACAAATCTTCGCTTCTCAAGATAACCGATTCGATCCTGTTTATGCCCGATGCGCTCAACTATTTGTTCTCCGGAGTTAAAAAGAGCGAATTCTCGATTGCCAGCACCAGCCAGATGATTGTTCCAGGAACTTGTAAATGGAACAAGGAACTGATTGAAAAAGCCGGAATTCCAACCAATATACTTCAGGATATTATCCTGCCTGGAACCGTACTCGGACCGATTCAGGAAGATGTGGCCGAAGAAACCGGAAGCAAGGCAGTTCCTGTAATTGCTGTTGCAGGACACGACACCGGTTCGGCCATCGTTTCTGTACCCAGTACGCTGAACAATTTTGCTTACATCAGTTCGGGAACATGGTCACTGATGGGAATCGAAAGTCAGAACCCAATTGTTTCAGAACAGACACGTCAGATGAACTTCACCAACGAAGGTGGGGTAGAAGGAACTACCCGTTTCCTGAAAAACATCATGGGAATGTGGCTTATCCAGGAAACACAACGAATTTATGCAGAACAGGGGACCAAATATTCGTGGCCCGATATGGTTGACCTTGCCAGGAAATCAGAACCTTTTAAATTCCTGATCAACCCCGACGATTCAATGTTCCTCAATCCCAAAGACATGCCTGCTGCGGTTTCCGAATATTGTGTAAAAACAGGACAGGGAGCTCCGAAATCACATGGTGAAATTATCCGTTGCATCTACGATAGCCTTGCCTTGAAATATCGTTATACTCTTGAGCAAATCCTTGATGTATCTGAGCAACCTATTGAAGTTATTCACATCATTGGCGGAGGTGCCAACAATCATTTCCTGAATCAGTTAACGGCTGATGCCACCGGACTGCGCGTAATTGCCGGTCCAACTGAAGCCACTGCCATTGGAAACATTCTGGTTCAGGCCAAAGCACTTGGTTATATTGGCTCTCTGAAAGAAAGCCGTCAGATTGTTGCCAATTCGTTCGAACTGGTGCAGTTTATTCCTTCAGAAGAACTCGATTGGAACGAAGCTTATAACCGGTATTTAAGGCTTATCCTGTA
>CAZAVU010000010.1:0-34594 GCA_964488805.1 uncultured Odoribacter sp.
GAAATGGAGGTTTTTTTATTTCCGCTGGCCTGGTCCTGAAACACCGATCGGGATTGACCCGAGGTTTTAACGCGAAGCCCATGATCACTATGTGATATTTATTCAGGACGAACGATATTTAGAGGGACTGGCATCTGCTTAACTGGTGCTGTTTGTTTTATGGGATACATGGATTAATTTTCCCATTTTTGATGTTTAAAAATGATAGTTTATGGCATGGTTTTACCTTTTTATAGCTGGCATTCTGGAAGTGGTGTGGGCTGTTGGAATGAAATATTCTGAAGGCTGGACAAAACTCTATCCAAGCATATTTACCATTGTTTCAATGGCTATTGGCTTTTACTTTTTATCACTATCGGTGAAGTCGCTGCCTTTAGGTACTGCTTATGCTGTTTGGACAGGCATTGGTACTGTTGGAACAGTTGTTTTTGGACTTATATTCTTTAAAGAGCCGATTGATTTGATTAAGGCTGTCTGCATTTTGTTTATTGTAACCGGCATTGTAGGACTGAAATTGTTTCACAAAGCAGCGTAAAACCTTTGGGAAAAGTCAAAAGGTAAAAATTCTATCAATTCGGAATAATTCCCATTTTCTTCATCAGGAAACTGGCGTTCATGGTTCGCGTAACGCCGTCGGTCAGGAGGTAATTAAAAGTCAATTCATCATTTTGAAGCTGTACTTCGAAGCATTGATTTTTTACCATTTCAGGATAAACCTGCGCTAGTTCGGTAAGATTTAAATCGTGGGTGGCAACAATCCCGTGAGTTTTCAGGGTGATGAGCTGGCGGATTAATTCCTTTGACCCGTTTAGTTTGTCTATTGAGTTTGTTCCTTTCAACATTTCGTCGATAATCACAAACAGGTTTTCTCCGTTGCGTATCAGGTTCAACATTTTTTGCAGTCGCAACAGTTCGGCATAAAAATACGATTCGTCGTTCATCAGGTTGTCTGAGGTGCGCATGTTGGTGAAAATGCGTACCGGGGAGAACTCAAAGCTATCGGCACAAACATTACAACCGTTCGATGCCAGAATCAGGTTGATGCCCACCGTTCTCAGAAACGTGCTTTTTCCTGCCATATTTGCCCCTGTAATGATTACGATTTGTTCTTTATCGGTTATCTGGAATGAATTGTGTACGCAGCGGTTCGGATCGATTAGGGGGTGTCCCAGGTTGTCGGCCTTAAACCGAAAATTGGAAGGAAAAACTGTTGGCGTAGTCCATTCAGGATGGTTGTAATTGCAATTGGCCAGGCTGATCAGTGCATCCATTTCGGCAATCACTTCAAACCAATAGGGCAAATCAGCGGCATATTTTTGTTGCCAGTCGTTCATTCGGGCAATGCACCTGACATCCCACAGAAAAACAGAATTGAGTACGAATCCGACGAGAATATTTTGCCGGTAATCAAATTCAGCCAGTATTTTCTGAAGTTCGGCAGTGATTTGTCCGGCCGATTTATGGTTATGCGTCAGTTTTTTCTTCAGGCCGACCAGATAATTGCTTCGGAACGGTTTTTCTTCAATCAGCCGAAGCATTTCGGAGTATCGGTTCAGTATTTTTGACTGGCTTTCGAACTGCTTTTGGAACTTCGTGATGGTTTTGCTGTAGATCAGGAATATGGTCCATTGTGCAAACAGGGCAAGCAGGTAGAAGGACTGATCGGCCAGCCCGGCAACTTTTATCCCGATTAGAACCACTGTTAATGGCGGCAGAAACAGCACCAAGTATTTAATTGCATCGCGCTTTTTGAGCAGGATGGAATTTCCTATTATCCGTTCGATATCTATAGATGCCTTCGGTTCTTCTGATTCTTTTCCTTTTGCCATGAAATTTTGTCTCCAGGTCAGTTCATCGGCCAGTTCCCTGATGGCTTCCTGTTTACAGCGAATTTCGTCTGCCGCGCGTTGGGAGTGGTTCAGAACTGACGACAGGCACTTTCTTCCTCGTTTGGTAACGGTTCGGTTCATGAATTGAAAGAAAGAACCGGTTCCGTAAAGATCCAGATCGTAGCTGTAATCGTGGTGCGGGTCGATGAACTTGTTTCCCGGATCAAACGGGCTGAAGTCGCGGTTCAGTGCCTTGATTTCGTCCTGATTGATTTCGGTCAGTCTTTGGTAGAATAACAGTTGTTTTTCGGTTTGAATATACTTTCGGATCAGGAAAAGAAAAGCCGCCAGAAAGCACGAGGAGGCTGCAAATGCCAATATACCGTTTTGCGGGCTGAGATAATAATAGGCAGGTATGATACCCAGAAAACAGATCAGTCGGGCAAGGGAAATGAGTTTTAACTGTTTCTTTTCAGAGGTGGCTTGGGTCTGGTAGTTGTTGACTAGTGTCTGGTAATTCTGAAGTATTTCGGAGTTCATAAATTGAAAAACTGATATTTGGTTAACCGGTTGATGGTTACTAGTATCGTAGCCACGTAGATAATTACAAATAACAGCAGGTGAATAGCGTCTTGTTTCGAAATTTTTGTTCGTTCTATTTCGGGATAAGTCGACTTAAAATACTTTTTCTGAACCATGAGCATCAGTTGATAAAAAGCCAGTCCAGCCAGAATTCCCCAGATCCAACCGGTCAGAACGTCGCCCGGGTAATGAAGGCCGAGGTAAATCCGTGTGTAGGAAACCACAACAGCCCAGGTGAAAATCAGGATAGAAAAAAGTTGATTTTTAAATAGTTTGGTCGCAATGATTGCGATGGTGAAGGTGTTGGCCGCATGGGCTGAGAAAAATCCAAACATGCCGCCCCTATTGCAAACGTTGTGGACCAGATTCTGCAGAATGGGGTCGTGGGTGGGGCGCAGGCGTTCAACCGAATGCTTGATCAGTCCGGCAAACTGGTCGCTTACGACTATTGACAGGGCAATCAGGATAAGGATATAGACGGAATTCTTCCGGTAATTTTTGATGATTACATAGATGATCAGCAAATAGAACGGAATCCAGATTTCGACACTGGTAAACAACGTGATGGCTTTGTCCCAGAACCCGTTGTGAAAACTGTTCAGAAAAAGCAGCAGCGACTGGTCTATTTGCTTCAGAAAATCCATGATGGCAGATTTAAAGTTTGAAGTGCCTAAAATACTCAAAGTTTGAGAAGTTCGGAATAACTCTGTTGCATTCCGAACTTTAGGCACTCCGAATTTACTTGTTCAGTATCTGCCAGATTTTGTCTTTTAGCGGGGCAATTCCCTGCCCGGTAACCGATGAGATAAACATGTGCGGAATGTCTTTCAATTCTTCGCTGATCTCGGCTTTCAGTTCTTCGTCAAGGAAATCACATTTGCTGATCACCAGGAAGCGTTCCTTATCGAGCAATTCCGGGTTGTATTCCTGAAGTTCGTTCATCAGGATACCGTATTCCTTGCGGTAATCCTTGGTGTCGGCCGGTACCATGAACAAAAGCATGGAATTACGCTCGATGTGGCGCAGGAAACGTAACCCAAGACCTTTTCCTTCGTGGGCTCCTTCAATGATTCCCGGAATGTCGGCCATCACGAACGATTGGTTGTCGCGGTAGCTGACAATTCCCAGGTTGGGGACCAGGGTGGTGAACGGGTAATCGGCTATTTTGGGCTTGGCCGCCGAAACCACTGAGAGCAAGGTCGATTTTCCGGCGCTGGGAAAACCCACCAGGCCAACATCGGCCAGAATTTTTAATTCAAGGGTGAACCAGCCTTCTTCGAAAGGCTCGCCGGGCTGAGCAAAGCGGGGGGTCTGCATGGTTGCCGATTTGAAATTGGTATTTCCCAAACCGCCTCGTCCTCCTTTGGTCAGAATTTTTGATTCTCCTTCCTGTGTTATTTCAAAAAGAAATTCTCCGGTTTCGGCATCTTTGGCTACCGTACCCAGCGGCACATCGAGAATGATGTCTTCTCCATTGGCTCCATGACAGTTCTGTGCGCTACCTGATTCTCCGTGTCCGGCAAAAATGTGACGGCGGTATTTCAAATGCAGTAAGGTCCACATTTGGACGCTACCCCTGAGGATAACGTGTCCTCCACGTCCTCCGTCACCTCCGTCGGGTCCACCTTTGGGTTCGCCTTTGCCTCTTCTGAAGTGTGTCGATCCGGGACCTCCGTTACCCGACCGGGCGTATATTTTTACGTAGTCAATAAAGTTTGTTTCTGCCATCGAAAAAGTTCAAAGTTTAAAGTTCAAAGTTGCTTATATGTTCTGGGTTACGAGTTTCAAGCTTCCCCGAAACCCGGATCCCGCAACTCGCATAATTTTATTTGCCAGATGAAACTGATCACTGACCAGTTTTTTCGAGGTGGCGAAGGTAAGCAAAAAAAGACGAATGGCTAGTTAACCACTCGTCTTTTACATTTATTATCAGAATCTTATAATGCTGATACGGTATTGCTCAGCCGTTGGGCAATTTCTTCAATTGATCCCATCCCGTTGATGGGGTAGTATTTTTTCTGGGCCGAATAGTAGTCTATCAACGGCATGGTCTTGTCAGTGTAAACCTGGATGCGATTTTCAATGATCGAAACATCCTGATCGTCAGATCGTCCTGAAATTTTGCCGCGGCTTAACAGTCGGTCGATGAGTTCCTGTTTTTCCACGTCGAGGCACAACATCCCTGAAACAGGGGTGTCGTTTTCGTTCAGTAAATTATCCAGCGCTTTGGCTTGCTCAACGGTGCGAGGGAAACCGTCAAAAATATAACCGTTGGCGTTTTTGTTTTCTTTGAGTTTTGATTTAATCATTTCGATTACAATCGAATCGGGAGCAAGAAAACCTTTGTCCATATAGCTTTTAGCTTCCAATCCCAGAGCTGTTTCCGCCGCGATCTGGCTTCTCAGCAAATCACCTGTTGACAGGTGGATGAGATTGAATTTTTCAATAAGAAAATCAGCCTGAGTGCCTTTTCCTGCACCCGGAGGGCCAAATAAAACGAGGTTTAACATTTTTAATAGGGTTACTTTTCAATTACTTTGTAAATATCAATCAAATTGCGTCCCCTTCCGTTGTAGTCGAGCCCGTATCCTACAATAAAATCGTTCGGTATTTCCATCCCAATATAGTCGAGCTGGACTTTCGTCTGAAGTGCTTCCGGTTTCAGAAGCAGGGTTGCAACCTTGAGTTCTGCTGGATTTTTTGCTTTGATCATTTCGATGGTTTGGGCAATGGTAATGCCCGAATCAACAATGTCTTCCAGAATGATGACTGCCCGTCCGGTCAGGTCTTCGTTCAGGCCAATCAGTTCTTTTACAGTACCTGTTGTTTGTGTGCCTGAGTAGGAAGCCACCTTGATGAATGAAATTTCAGCGTCGAGCAGCGAGATCCGCTTGAAAATTTCAGCCGCAAACATGAATGAACCGTTCAGGATGCACAGGAACAACGGATTTTTACCTTCGAAGTCGCAGTTCATCTTTTCTGCCATGTCTTCAACTACCGATCTGATTTTTTCATAGGGAATCGATAGTTCAAATTCCCGGTCGTGTATCATTACATTTTTCATTGCTGAATATTTTTTGCTTAGCGTTGAATTTGAGTATGGGTTACAAGTAATTTTTTTCTCCGTATTTTTTCGATTATTTTTGACGAAAAATGAAGCGACAAAGTAACAAAACTAATTTCTATTGGAAAAATTAAATTCTGAAAAGATGGAAGCGAAAGTAAGTATAATCATGGGCAGCACTTCCGATTTGGGGGTGATGGAAGCTGCCGCTAAAATACTGGATGAGTTTGAGATACCGTTCGAGATAAACGCGCTGTCGGCCCACCGTACACCCGAAGCCGTTGAAGCGTTTGCCAAAGGGGCAAAAGCCCGCGGGATACAGGTTATTATCGCTGCGGCAGGTATGGCAGCACATCTGCCTGGAGTAATAGCTGCCATGACCACTTTGCCGGTTATTGGCGTGCCAATTAATGCAACTCTGAGCGGAATGGATTCGCTGCTTGCCATTGTGCAGATGCCTCCCGGAATTCCGGTTGCCACCGTTGGGGTGAATGGCGCTCAGAATGCCGGTATCCTTGCCGTACAGATGATGGCTTTAGGCAATCCTGAACTGGCTGCAAAGCTCGAAACCTTTAAGGAAAACCTGAAAATCAAGATTGAAAAGGCAAATAAAGACCTGGCCGAAATTAAATTCAGGTTTAAAACCAATTAGACTTGACATATTAATTAAATATTTGTACCTTGTAGACAAAGAACCAGTTCCTGAAATTAATTTCAGGAACTTTTTTTTTCAAGGTTATGAAATTGTTAACGGCAGTCGCCCTGTTTGTTTTAATCGTGTTTTTTGCGCTGCAAGCTAGCGCGCAGGAGGTGTTTTGCGCAGGCTCACGTTTTCAGTCGTTGGCTGGCGCATCGGTCGCCTTGCCGGGGTGTTGGTCGGTGTTTGGCAACCAGGCCGGGCTTGCCGAGGTTCGGCGCCCTGAAGTTGGCGGTGGATTTCAAAACCGCTTTCTGGTCGATGAATTGTCAACCCGTTCGGGTATGGCTGTCCTTCCAGTCCAGTCGTCCGTGTTCGCCGTTTCGTTCTGTCAGTTTGGCCGGATCCCGTTTCGGCAGGAGAAAATGGCTTTTAGCTATGCCCGCCACATTACTCCCCAATTAAATTTTGGCATCCAGTTTAATTATTACCGTTTTTATTTGTCCGAAGAAAACAGTTCAGCAGGTTCTGCCGGCCTCGAATTGGGGATGCAGTACCATTCTTCAACGAAACTGGTATGGGGGCTTCACATTCTGAATCCGTATAAAACTGAGATTAAACTGCTATCCGGAACATACCGCTACCCGTCGCTGATTAACATCGGAACCTACTATCGTCTTTCTGATTTATTTAGCCTGACTACGGAACTGGAAAACGATTTTACCTCTCACCTGCGGGTGAAAACCGGCGGCGAATTTAATGTTCTTGAAAAACTTACTTTGCGTGCCGGAGTTTCGGGCAAACCTTACCAGCTTTCCGCCGGATTTGGGCTGCGGTTGAGTAATTTGACAGTCGATTTGGCAACTTCGTACAATCAATATTTGGGGAACTCGCCCTCCGTATCATTTCAATACCAATTCTGATGGCCCGAAAACTCATATTTATCCTGGCGTTTGTAGCCGTGTCGGTGGTTGTGCGGGCACAGGAACCATCGGTGCAACAAACCATTGAAGATTTGCTCGAATCGGTGGGAGAGGGATTGACTGATGAAACCGATATTCAGGAAATACTGGAAGACCTGGAAAATTTTAGGCAAAATCCGTTGAAAATTAATCAGGCAACCAGTGAAGAACTTATGCGTTTGCACCTTTTGTCGGAAGTTCAGGCTTCTAACCTGATCCGTTTCAGGGAAAAAACAGGCACTATTTTTAGTTTGTATGAAATGGCGGCAATCGATGGCTTTACACCGGATATTCTTCAGAAAATTGAACCTTTTATTAGTTTCGATACTCAATCCAACGGTTCAGGGAAGCGGCAATCATCGGGCAGCTTATTTTTAAAGTCTACCCGAACGTTCTCTTCAGAAAATACATCAACCTCGACCAAAAACGAAGGTTCGCCCGAACGGTACTATATGCGTTTAAAGCATTCGCTGGCCGATTTTGAATATGGGGTAACTGCAGAAAAAGATCCGGGCGAAGCTTTTTTTAGCCAGTCGAACAAAAAGGGATTTGATTATACCAGCGCTTTTGCCAATTTCAGGCTGGGGCAGAAGGGAAACCGCATTTTCCTGGGCGATTATCACGTGCGGTTTGGACAGGGACTTGTAGCCTGGCAGGGCTTTTCAATGGGAAAATCATCTGAAACGACACAAGTCTTTCGGTCAAACCAGGGGATTCGTTCTTATTCGTCAACCGACGAGAATCAGTTCTTTCGCGGAGTGGCCGGACAGTTCCGGTTCAAACGATTTTCTTTTTCACCCTTTATTTCATTGAATAAGCTCGATGCCAATATCGATACGCTGGATGGGAAACCTTACTTTGGGGCATTTCAAACCAGCGGCTATCATCGTTATGGTTCCGAAATTACCGGCGAGAATGCTTTGACACAACTAGCGGGAGGTGCCAACGTTACGTACTCCTATAATCGGTGGTCGTTTGGGGCAACTGCCGTATATACCCGTTTTAATGCAGTGATGGAGCGCGGTGATGAACCCTATAACCAGTTTCTGCCGGAAGGGAAAGAAAATATGGTGGCCGGTTTTAACTGGAACGGCTCTGTGAAAAACGTGTTTTTCTTTGGTGAGGGAGCGGTAGGCCGAAACTCAGGCCGGGCTTTACTGTCGGGAATGATGTTCAAACCGGCAAAGAATGCTGAGTTCTCTATGGTTTACCGGAATATCAACAAAAACTATTTCAGCTATTTTGGCAACGCATTTACCGAGTCGTCACGCGTTAATGACGAACGTGCCCTGTACCTGGGCCTGAAAATATTTCCGGCTTCAGGATGGATTGTTCAGGCGTATGCCGATTTTTTCAGGTTCGGCTGGATCAAGTACCTGACTGCGGCGCCGTCGGACGGGACGGAATTGTTTGCCCAGGTGTCCTATTCTCCTTCGCGGCAAACCAATTTTTACCTGAGGCTCTTTCAGGAAGAAAAAGGGCAGCGTTTAATCTCGGATGGTTTGAAGTACAACGCGCAGCAGTTGATAAACCGTGTCCGGTTTAATTTCGACCACGACCTGAATGAACGGATCAGTTTGAAAGGCAGGTTGGAACTGGCTTTTTACTCGAAAGAGGGTAGTGAGCAAGGTTTCTTGATTTATCAGGATGTTTTTTACCGGATGCCGAGAAGACCATTCACTTTTAGCGGGAGGGTGGCCTATTTTCAGACCGACGGCTATAACTCGCGGATTTATTCCTACGAAAATGATGTTTTGTACGCATTTTCCGTTCCGGCAAATTACGGACGGGGAATTCGCGGATGTTTCAATTTTCAGTACCGGTTTGGCGATAAACTTGCTTTGTGGCTGAAGTTTGCTTCGACCCGGCAGCTTAAAAATTACCAGGAAGGGCAAGCAATCGAAACCTCTGCAAAATCGGAATTGAAAGTTTTATTGCGCTACCAGTTCTGAACGGTCTCGGTATGCTCATTCATCCGATATTGTTGGGTTTTAGGCTTTAAGAGGGGTGCATTTGTTTGATATAATGTTTCGAATTCAAGGAAAATCAGGAGGTTGCATCGATCGGTCAGGATAAAATAATTGGCCTAACGATCATTAGTTTGTTCTCAATTGTTATATTTGCGCGTTAAAAAATTTTAGGATGGTTCATCAAACAATCTACGACGACATTCGTCCTTTCTATGATTCAGAGGTTGATCATTATCTGCAGCTGCTTCTTCAGGATGAAAGTTTCCAATACGCATTGGAGTTCATTATTAAGGATAAGGCCAAAGTGGAGCAGGTTCGGACAATGCTTGAAAACGTTCATTCAATAAAAGATTTACAGCATAATGTGATTTATCATTTTGTTGAAAATCTGATCCTGAAAAAGACCACTGATGGGTTATCCGTCAGCGGGATCGAAAATCTGGATAAAAATACAAGCTACCTGTTTATTTCCAATCACCGGGATATCGTACTCGATGCAGTTATCATGAATTACCTGATTGTGCGCGAGGGTATGAATACCACCGAGATTGCCATTGGTAACAACCTGCTGATCGAAAAATGGATCGAATACCTGGTGAAACTCAATCGTACTTTTGTTGTTTTCCGCAATCTCCCGGTCAGGGATCTGTTGATAGCCTCTAAAAAACTTTCAAAATATATCCGTTCCGACATCACCCGGAAAAAGTCGTCGGTTTGGATTGCCCAGCGCGAAGGCCGTACCAAAGATGGGAACGACAAAACCCAACATGCGCTGCTTAAAATGCTGAACCTGAGCAATGCCAAAGATTTTGCGGGTGGCTTTAAGGAATTGAAGATTGTTCCGCTCTCTATTTCCTACGAAATGGAACCCTGTGGCATCTCAAAAGTATGTGAGCTGTACAAAAAACAGACTGAGGGTTACCAGAAGACTCAGGAAGACGATCTTCGAAGTATGGAAGAGGGATTGGTAAGGCCCAAAGGACGTATCCATTTTGGATTTGGAAAACCGATTGTCGATCAGGTTGATGAGTTTGCCCGGGAAGAAAATGTTGCAGCCCAGGTTGCCCGTCTGGCCGATCACATAGATGGACAGATTTACAGTAACTTTAAACTCTGGCCAAATAATTATATCGCTGAAGATATTCTCAATAACACCAACAAAAACGCAGCGCATTACACCGCTGATGAGTTTGCCCGTTTCGAGGGGATGCTTAAAGAGGCTTTGTCGCTGATTCAGGGCGACCCTGAAGTTATTCGGAATATGTTCCTTCAGATGTATGTAAACCCCATCATCAATAAACGCAATTCGCTGGGCTCCGAAAATGTTTGATCGCATAGCGGGAATAATCTGGGACTGGAATGGGACTTTGCTGAATGATGCAGACCTGGCAGTTCGGACTATAAACGAGCTGTTGGACAAACGCGGCCTGCCGTTGCTGACCGTTGACGGCTATAAAGATGTTTTCTCGTTCCCGGTAAAAGACTATTATCAGAAAATTGGGTTCGATTTCGAATTGGAGCCCTTTGAAGTTCCTGCCTCTGAATTCATTGTCAGCTACAACAGCAAGGTGAATAATTGCCGGTTGCATCCCGATTCGCTCCCGATACTGGATTATTTCCAGTCGCTGGGAATCCGGCAGTTTATCCTTTCTGCCATGCACCAGGATACCCTGGATCAGTGCATGACCCATTACCAGATCGATCATTTTTTTGAACATGTTTCGGGGTTGGATAATCATTATGCCGCTTCCAAAATCGAAAACGGGCATCGGTTAATTTCCGACCTGGAATTGAATGTCGCTGAAATGGTGCTGATTGGCGATACGGTTCACGATTATGAAGTGGCTTCCGAATTGGGGTGCAGGTGTGTGCTGGTTGCCAATGGTCATCAGTCACGCGAAGTTCTGCAAACCACCGGAGCCTGGGTTATCGATCGGTTAAGGGATCTCCTGAATTAAGCCTGAGATTCGGGCTGAAAGCCGATTGATTCTCTATCCCCATTTGACTTGATCCCCTTTTCCCAGTTATGCGGTTTTAAATCTGAGACAAATCATCTGTTTAAAGTGATAACCCGGGAATCGCAATTTCCGTACCCGCATGTACTTCAAAATTGCTGTTATGGAAAGGTGGATTGTTTTCGGGATTCTGAGCATCTTCATCGTGCTCCTTTCATGGAAAACTCTGTTTCGTTTCAGAAGTCACGGTTTTTACCGGTTTTTTAGCTGGGAATGTATGGCCTGGCTGCTGGTTTCCAATATCCGGTATTGGTTCGATCATCCGTTCAGTCTTGCTCAGTTGTTTTCGTGGTTCTTCCTGTTTTTCTCGGTTTACCTGGTGCTGGCAGGAGCGCTTCAACTGAAGAAATACGGTAAACCTGTGGAAAGCCGCGAGGATGAAAATCTTTATGGGTTCGAAAAAACTTCGGTGCTGGTCGACCGGGGAATCTACAAATACATCCGGCACCCGCTGTATTCGTCGCTCATGTTCCTGACCTGGGGCATTTTGCTGAAGAATATTACCCTTTCACTCTTGCTGGTTTCTGTCTTGTCGACCGTATTCCTTTACCTGACTGCCGTTGCCGACGAGAAAGAATGTATCAGTTACTTTGGCAATTGGTACCGCGACTACATGAAACGCAGCAAGCGGTTTGTGCCGTTTTTGGTGTAGGCGTTCCCCCGGTTTGCTTGTTATGCGGATCAAGAGTTGAAAGGAATTATTGATGGAAAAATGCCGAAGGCATGACAAGATTATAGTAATTCAGGGTAAGAGGAGCTAAAAATGCCGTAGGTATGGCAGGATTATGTCACCACTTCGTGGTTTTGGAATAATTATTCTGCCTTATCTATAATCATTACAACCCTTCAGGTTTAAAAATCTAACGCTTGATTCGCATTTGTTTTATATCTCCATCAACCCCCTCACTTGTTCGTAATAGCCGCGCCCCGATTGCAGTTTGGTTTGTCCAAAGTCATCGATTTTGAGGATGAAACAGCCATTGAAATGTTTGTTGATTTCACGGATGCGGCTGATGTTTACCAGCAGCGAACGGTGAATGCGCAGGAACGATCCTTCGAGCTTCTCCTCCAGACTTTTCAGAGGGAAATCGCACAGGTAGTTTTTGCCGTCGCGGGTGTGGATGGTCACATACTTTTCTTCAGCCGAAAAATAGGTGACATCCTCGATGCGAACAAACAGCATCCGGTCGCCCAGTTTGACCGGAATGCTGGTGATTTCTTTTTTCGGGGCCTGGCTCAGGTAACTTTCGATCATGCGCAACAACTCCTGCTTGTCCGACTGGCTTTTCAGCGTGTCGAGCTTTTCAATCGACTTCTGGATGCGTTCGGCTTTAACTGGTTTCACGATGTAGTCGATGCTGTTGGTTTCGAAAGCCTGAAGGGCAAATTCGTCGTACGCAGTACAAAATACCACTACGGGCGAATGACTGGTTTGCTGCAACACTTCAAAGCCGGTTAGTCCGGGCATCTGGATGTCGAGAAAGACCAGGTCGGGTTTAAGCCGGTCAATCATATCGCGGCATTCCAGTCCGTTTTGGGCTTCGCCAATCACTTCAATGTGTCCGGCATGTTCGGCCAGCAGTTTTTTCAGCCGGTCGCGGGCCGGCTGTTCGTCGTCGGCAATCAGGGTGCGGTATCTGGGCGGAGAAGAAGTCATCTTACATTATTCTTTAATATACTTCATCAGCAATGTCTTCAACTGTTCGTTTTCCATGTGTCCCAATTGAGGATTGATTACGTTGCCATCTTTCCCAACCAGCACGTAGTGTGGTATTCCACTAATCTTAAACTTGCTGCACAGGATGTTCCACTCGTCAGCCGACACTCGGTAATGTTCGCCTTTGATTGCCGGAATCATGTTGTCGTAAGTTGCTTTGGGTGATGTTTGGTTGGTGATATAGACAAAAGCCACATTCTCATTTTCCATTTCATCTTTCAATGGCTTGATCTGTTCAATTCCTGAACGGCATGGAGAACACCAGGTTGCCCAAAAATCGACATAAACCACTTTGCCTTTATATTTTTCCATGATGGCATCAAAAAGTTTATCACTATCCGATTTCGGAACTTCGTTTACCCTGGCTCCGGTTAGCTTCTTGTTGGCTTCAACTTTCGCCTTGCTCTCCTGGTTTTTCAGCGCGATGTAATCAGCAATAAACGGAGTGGTGATTTGCTTTTGATATGCTTTTATCTTTTCGTCTGAAACAGGAGTCATTTCGGATGCTATTGGCCGGCAGATGTCCTGCGAAGTCATGATGTCGGTAGCAAGCCCAGGTTGAATGCCCAGGATCTTTTGAAATTTCTCATTCCGTTCGGCTATCCGGCCAATTACAGACATTTCATTTATAAATGCCTGATGATTGCTGTAAAACTGACTGATTTGCGTATTGTATTTTTCCTGAAATGAATTAATATTCTTCGTCAATGGGTTTTCCCCGAATTGTTTATCTGCTGATAACAATGCTTTTTCATCGTCAGTAAATACCACGTTCTGTCCTTGAAGATACTCTGTCACCATGGCTAAAGTCACTGACGATCCTCTTTTTTCCTTGAATAGGTTTTGAATTTTGTCGGAATATTTTTGATAAAAGCGGGAAAACTGCGTCCCGTATTTTTGCAGAAACTCTTCCTTTATTTTTTTAAATTCCGGAGTATAGACCGCTTTCATTTTGGAGACCAGATCGCTTTCTTCCGGAGTTAATTTATATCCATCTTTGACCATTGCATCTGCAATTTCAGGAACAAAATATTGGGAGGACGTTCCTCTTAAACTTTCATGAAACATGATCCTGTTGATGAAGAAATAGTAATCAAAGGTCAATAAAGCCAGTGGATTATTCACCAGATCGTTGGTTAGAAAGCTGTAGTATGTACTGTCCGGCTTGGCCGCTTTGAACGGAATTTCGCGCTGGGTTTGCGGAATATTGTTCTTTTTTCGGTAAGCTGATTCAACATTCCATCCATATTCCATAATACTGGAAGTATAGCGGTAAGTGAGTTCCATTTTTTTCAACTGAACAGCTTTGGCACATAACGAGTGTTTCAGCGCAAGTTCATCGACCACCGCAAGATCCTTTTTTAACTGGTCCTGACACCAGGATTTGTATTGCTCCGGCGAAAAGTCCAGGATTTTATCGAGCATCTGGAAGTAGTCCAGTCCTTTTATGTTTGTAAGTTTTCTCAAATCCGAATTAACACGTGCGAAATCACCCATAAACAAAGCTGGAGTTTTGATATTTCCCCGATCAATCAACTGGAAAATAGATTTGCCGGGAACCATAAATACGGATTCATTAGAAAAGGGAAGTCGGACAAGGACGATTTGTGGGTTGATGTAAGGGAACTTAACTTTGAATGTGCCATCGTCGTTTATTTTCAGAAGAAATGAAGCCTGTCCTCCGGCTAAAACATCATTCACAGAAATCATTCCGGTCTTTTGCGGGGCCCGGCGATCAAAACCTTTGATATACCCGCAATAAGTAACCGTGTCTGTTTTAAATACCGGCAATTTAAAAGGTTCATTGTCGGCAGCAATTACCGATTCGTTTGGTTGATTCGAGTAACGGGTCAGCTTTGCAGCATCTTCGCCAATCAGGCAGGTGCTGTCGTTGACCTGTTTGGTGTAGATGATTAGATTTTTGTCTCCGCTTTTCAGACTGATCTTTCCTGTTTTCTTCGATTTTGAATATTGAATGTATTTCCAGACCTGGCTTTTATACACGGCTACCGAGTCGAACAGGCTGATTTCCCATTGGGCATTATCGCTTCGGAACCAGTTGCCGATCATCTTTTCGGGAAGCATCGATTTAAATAATTCAGGCTTCAACTGGATGTCGTAGATAAACCATGTTCCGCCTGTATTTGCTTCGCCAAAATCTAATTTGGCCACCGATGGGTCAATTTTCGGGAAGGTCAGTTTATAGCGGACTTCGCCTGATGCCGGCATGGTATATTGCGCATTCATCGGAATGCCGTCGGCCGAGGTGACAAACAGTTTTTCTTTTGCCCCGGCAGGCTGAATGTAGGTTTCTTTAGGAATACTGATCCAGCTTCCTTGGGGCGACTTTGTCAGGAACGACAACACGGTGGCCGTATCGCGCAGTTCAATTTTTTCAATCTTTACATTCCACGCGGTGGAATAACCGGCCTTCAGGTTTTCAAGTACCGTTTGCGAATAAGTTACAACGGACAAAAACAATGCAAAGGCGACAAGCAGAATTTGTTTCATGGGTTGGTGTTTTGGATCGTTTAAGTATGATCGTTAAAAATAACAATTAAAGTTAAATAAACATAGCATTGTAAGGAGTTTAATCTTTTTTAACAACGAGGAATCGCCTTTATCCAAGCTTCATGCAGTTCAGCAATTCATCTTTTTTCTTATAAAATGTTGATGCCTTCCTGATAAACCTCACAAGAAAGTATAAAGCGCGAATCTTCCGGTTTGCCTGTCTTGGCCGAGGCAAGAAAAGATAAAAGCAGATATGCCAGAACTAAGCCGATTTTAAAAAATAATCTATTCATCGTTTTATATAAGTTGTAAGAATAAAAAGATGTCGTATTTCGAATTGTTTATTTTTGACTCACCCCAAGCTCGCAACGCTCGCTTTGCCCCTCTCTACTCGTAGAGAGGGGGGGCGTCCGCCTGCGGACGTGGTGTGAGTTAAGGATAAAATATGACAATAAATTGATCCACTTACTTAACTTTTGCAAAAGCTAATCTCGGCAATATATTCACAATACATCCGACCGAATTAGGATTCGGTTACTTTGACTGAGTAAACGGTAAAAACAGGATCAAATCACGACAACGGTATCGAAATCTCAATATGCTTTTCGTCTCCATTCCTCCAGTTCATCGAGGCTTTCGAACCATACAGCATGGCAATGCGCTCCTGGGTGTTGCGGAGACCAAAACCAGATATCGGCATGTCGGGAAACGCCGGACCATTGTCGTAAACACGGATTTTTAGTTGGCCCCGGTACTGACGGATAGTAATCCGGATTTGCCCGTTGCCGGTTATCTGCGATAAGCCATGCTTGACGGCATTCTCCACCAGAGGCTGAATCAGCAGTTGCGGAATCTGGATCTCCTGTAAATCGTCCGGACAATCAATCTCAAAACTCAAACGCTCGCCAAAGCGCACTTTTTCGATTTCGAGGTAGGTGCGCACCGCATTCAGTTCCTCCGAAAGCGTGTTCGTCTGTTTCTGTTCGCGGTTGATGGCATATTTAAAGAAGTCGGATAGCGCCAGAGCCATCTGCTCGGTCTTGCGGGCATCGGTCGAGGCCAGGCTGGCAATCGAATTCAGCGAGTTGTACAAAAAGTGCGGGTTGATTTTGGCCCGGAGCGACTGGAGTTCGGCTTGCTTGTGCAGCTCGTTCAGACGGGCCAGTTCAAGGTCTTTTTGTTGGATGATACTTTCCGACTTCCGGTCGAGGTAAATGTATAAGGCCCGGGCAATTCCCAACAGCAGACAAAAGCCGGTTACTCGTATAATCAACGGTCGGGCGTTAACCCCTCCTCCCGGGAGCAGATATTGGAAGGACAACAGGAACAGAACCGGTACGAACAAAATGGAAATCAGTGGAACCATAACTTCCATAACCAGGTTCTTCTTTTTAGGGAGCAAAAGCTTTTCCAGAAAATACATCAGTACAAGGGCGGCAACCCCAAATAATAGTATGGAGGTAATGCCCAATCCGTATCCTTTCCATATCACTTTTTTTACACTGGGCAACGTCAGCAACAGATCAAAAGGCATAAAAACGGATACGAAAATGACAAATGCGGTCAATACGCAGATCCCCTGAATCAGGTACTTCCCGAAATCGTAGTCATGACGGGCAAAAACCCCTCTTTGGGCCATCAGGATCAGGAAAATCATGGAAATCAGGACTGCAACCAACTCCCCGATTACTTGGAGGTTGTATCTTAAATTATAGTCTGGGGTGGGTCTGTTCTCGTATTTCATTGAATACAGTTCCCTGATAATCTCGAAATCCACGGGGTGGAACGTTATGTTTTCGGGTTTTGTCTCGGTAAAAACAGAACCCGGAACCGTAGAAGCTTTCGCCTGATCAGGCTGGAGAATCACCAGCGAACGCAGTATGGTGTAGTAAATGTTCTTCTTTCGGGAGACATAGTCTGTTCCCTCGGGCGAATCCAGGTAAACCGTGCATTTAGTGATTTCAAATCGATTGTGGTCGGGTTGTGAAAAATTATTCCAGTTGCCCGAGTGTGGTAAATTGGTTTCAACGATCAGGTTCGATGTTCCTTTCGGGATCAGGTAAACATCCCATTTTGCAATTAGTACGTTCAGGGTGTCCACCAGCTCCTTGAAAATAAGCGAATCGTCTTTGGTCGGAAATCCGTCCAGACGGATCAGGATGTTTGATTTATAGCGAATCGGTTGATTGTCTTTCAGAAAACGGGATTTGATCTGGCTTTGCGCAAGGGATTTCAAGTCAGGATTGAAATTGATCCCGAAGGAACTTTGGAAGCTTACCACTACCAAAAGCAGCAAAATAATTCGTTTCATCATTCGATTGTTTAAAGGTTTGTTCAAAGTAAACCTTTGGGACTTCAGTTTAAAATAATAATCCGACAAGCTGCACAACGGGAGGGATAAACTGCATGGCAGCGTGGCGAATGTTGGCCGGAGGTATCCGGGATATTGGAATAAGTGGTGGCTGTTGAGTGTGGGATTAGCGGCTGACCAGGTCTTTCAGCGTTTGCCGCAGGATATTCGCCTCCAGTTCGAGCTCTTTGACCCGGTTTCGCAGGGCTTCAATTTCGGAACGGTCTTCCGCAACCGAGTAATCGGGCTCCGGGTAAGGCAGTTTGGCCGCAATCTCCCTGAAGAAATTGTAGTTCAGGAATTCGGACAACTCGGCCAGCCGCTGAACCTGGAGCGTTGGCCGGCGTAACATGCCCACCACCGAGGAATGGTGCATTTTCAATCCGCGCGACAGGTCCATCTGATTGATATGTTTGCGTTTCATTTCGCGTTTGATCATCGGGAGTATGGCCAGTTGTTCCATGGGTATCTGATTTAAGGTTAAACGTTTGATATTGTGATTAAAAATAACAATTTTGATTTAAAATACATCAATGTTGGTGTACTTTAAATAATTAATGATGTATTTAGAATAAGAATAGAGGTTTTAAAACACAACATTTATTTAAAATGAAATAATATTGTGTTTTTTAGAAATAATAATGGTGCTAATAGAACCAATGTTGTGGATAATAGAAATAATATTGTGTATAAATGAATCAGAATTGTGTGTAAATGAATAACAATTGCTGTTATTTACACAAAAATTGATGTAAATAGAATATGGATTGGAGGTTGAAATGGCTACAAACCTTAGTAGTAGCCCGATTCCTCCCACATTCTAAACCTTATTGTTTGGGAATAAGCATTGAATGAATTTGTAGATCAATAAGTCAAATAAGGTTTGGGGGTGTTTGTTGTTCATGGCTACTAAGGTTTTTAGGAGAAAAATAAGGTTTATACAAAAAAAGATGTAATCGGTTGATCTTTATTTGATAGACTGAGTCTTGTGTTTTATAAACAAAAGACCTTATTGTTTTTAGCAACCTTAGTAGTAACCCGATTCCTCCCACATTCTAAACCTTATTATTGAGGAATTAGAACTGAAAGAATTCAAATGCCATTATGAAAATTCATTGGTCTTATTTTTCAATGTTTCCTGGTAATGTTTTAAAAATTTTTCATATTCTTCTGTAAAACTTACTTTCCTATGATGCACTGCTTGATTTAAAATGTACTTGCAGACCTTGTCGACATCTGATTTTGAAACGGAAAAGGCGGAGGCTGATTGTTGCCATATAAATTGAGCTGATGTAAGTTTGTTTTCGTTGATGAAATTTTCGGAGCTATTTGCAATTGTTGTGGCCAGTTCTTCTTCAGATAGCATGGCGGCTCTTGAAACTAATATATGTACATGATCTGGGTTTGCATAAATGGCATAGAGCTTTGACGAATTGTTGCAGACTATACCTGTAATATATTTTTCAATTCTGGTCCGACTTCTATCTGGAATTACTGGCTGCCGTCCCCAAGTGGTAAGAACAAAATGAGTGTATAAATTATTGAATTCTATCTTCATGGCAATAAGGTGAATGAGAGGTTATGAAATTTGCCTTTCTATCAAAGCTACTAAGGTTTTTTAACAAATTAGTAATAGGAACATTTTAATGTCGTATTTATTTACGACTCACCCCCACGTCCGCTCGCGGACGTCCCCCCTCTCTTTCAAAAAGAGAGGGGGAAAGCATCGCAGATGCGAAGGGGGTGAGTCAAAATAGAATCTCAATTTAAAATACGACACTATTAAATTTCGATTACTTATAAAGGAGATGCTGATTTTTATAAGTGGATTCTGTGCTTATACAAACAAAAGGTCTTATTATTTGTAATACAATCTTGGGAGTAGAAAATAGCCTCAGGTTCTTACCCCAAAGGGCATAAAGAAACCGCGAAGAAACAAGATCTGGCGTTTCTTCGCGGTTGCTGTTTGTATGAATGGTCAGGAACCTATTTCAGTTTTTCAATAGCCATATCGGCGGCTTTCAGGATGGCTTCGTTCGAGAGCGGTGCGCCTACAGCCTGGCTCATCCATTCGTTGGGTGTGAGTTGTCCGAGGGCATACATGCGCAGCACTTCAGGCGCAAACTCGTGGGTCTTGAAGTGTTCTTCCAACTGGAAATGAATGAGGTGCCCAAACGCGTAGTTGGGCAGGTACATGGGCGCGTTGATCATGTGCGAATAAATAGCCAGGATGGTCTGGTCTTTCTGCCCGAAAACCGGCGCGTAATAGGTGTTCCACACTTCCTTGCTAATCTGGAGAACAGCTTCTTTCAGGTCGGCGGCCGTGCTGTTGGGGTTGGCATACAGCCATTGCCACATTTTCATGTCAACCATCGAAACACCCATGATTTCGTACAGCGACCAGAAAATATCCAGCGTTTTGAGGTATTCCTTTTCCGGATTGGTGTCTTTCATGTTAAGCAAAAACAGGTCGCGTTCCTGGAAAACAAAGGCCAGCGCTTCAGTAAAGGCTGTATTTGGAACGCCGTTCATCATGTAGTTGGGCACGTCGTTCAGCGAGATGGTTTGTTCGACGTTGTGGCCGAACTCGTGAACGGCAATGTTGTAGCCTTTGTAGTTCATCCCTGAGGCCGGGATGCGGGTGCGGAGGTGCGCTTTCTCACTTTTCATCGAGGCGCCCCAGGCATGGCCCGAACCACGGGCCGGATCAACGGCTACGCGCGAGGCGATGAACGCCGCTTTCTCTTTGGTGAAGCCCAGTTTCAGGAGAATATTTCCCAGATCGTCTTCCAGGGCTTGTGGTGTCGGGTATTTCTTTTGGGTAATGGTCGTCAGTTTTTCTTCGGAGATGGAGCTGCGGGCTTTGAAGCCGTCGTACCAGATGTCCCAGGGCTCCAGTTCCCGTCCCAGACGCTTTTTGATGATGTCGGCCACATCCTGTACCTGGGGCGCCCCCAGAAATTCGTTAAACAACTTCTGAACTTCGGGCTGCGGAATCTGCATGGCCACAGAAAAGGCTCGTTGAATAGCCGTGTTCATGGTCGGACAATACGGGTCTACCGCCTGGTAAACATGGAAGGTGTTGAGGATTTGCTGATAACGGCTGTCGGGTTCGGGGGAGCTTTCGGTTTTGTTACCGGCTACAAACACTTCATTGGTCATCGGGTTCCAGTCCTGCTCTTTGGAGTTGATTACCGACTGGGGTATCGTCTGATCGACAATGCGCTGCATCACCTGGTAGATGATTTTTTGTTTTTCGAGACCGTTTTTCTTGTCGGCATAGTTGGCCTTGATTTCGTCGCGCAGGTTCCAGTGGCTCAACAGCACCATGTCTTCGGGGAACAGCTTTTGCTTGTCGTCGTTAAGCAAATGCCCCATGTAGATGTTATAGTCTGCAATGTAGGCGTCGGCATCGGCCGCTATTTTTGACGACTGCTGAATCAGTTCGGAAGGAATCCGGGTGCTGAACAGGTCGCCAAAGCGGGCATAACCCCATTCGAGAGCCGACCAGTTGGGACCCATTATGTTTTTCTCTTCGGTGGTATAATAGGGGAAGTTGAGGGCAATGATAAAGGCGATTTTGTTGTCGTAAAAGTCGTTCATCAGGTGGGCTCCGGGGTTGTAGGCGGCAAAAAGCGGGTCGATGGTCAGCAGATTGCCTTTCTGGAGCTGTACGTTTTCCTGCATGTCGAGGCTCAGCTTGTTGAAATGACCGTTGAGCGACTCGAAATATTCGCAGAACCGTTTAAAGGTGGCTTCTTTTTGGGCCGGATCGGCAATGAAATTTTTGCTGCAAAAAGCGACAAAGTCATCCGGCGTTCCGTCGGATTCGCGCCAGAGCGAGGCGGCATGTTTAACACCCCTTTCAAGCAAATCGGTTTTGCTGACCGCTGTGCCGGCAGCCTTGATGGCTTCGGTAATGGTGGCATCGGTTATCCCAACGGGTGCACTCGGGGCCTTTGCGGCAGGTTGAGGCTGACAGGCTGATAACATAGTTATACAAACTAAAATGAAGGTGAAATTCTTGATCATGATGGTTAACAACTTAAATGATTTACGATTGGTACTCTAAAATAGGGAAAAGAAATGAATGTCAGCTATGATTAATGACAGGGTGCACCGCAAATGCGTTTAAATTTTTCCGATGAAGCTTTTGTAGTTGTAGAGTCACAAGGGAAACACCTTTAAAATATAGTGGAGCCTGAAAAGGTGATCATCGTCCGTTGACTGAAGTCAACGGCAAAGAATAGGCTCAGCTTTGCTTTAGGAAATTGTTGATTTGAAATGCTTTTATACTTTGCCGTCTCGCTTTAGCGGACGGACATGGAAATATTGGTTTTCTTAACTAAACGATATTGATTTGTTTATCCTTTTCACACGGACCAACTTGTCATGTATCTTATTCCCCGGCGTGAGCTCAGTCGAACGCTGGCGGAGGTGGGTGAGTCAAGGATAAAATACGACAATGAATTGTTTTACTTGCTTAAATGCGTTTGTCCTGTTTTTCCTTTTTCTTTGGAGCAGATTTTTCTGCATTTTTACTCCGTCATAAAGACAATTGTGTATGGGCAAAAGACTTACTCCTGAAGATTTGCAGAACAACAGCGACTACGAATTGCTGGCAGAAGTTTCACATCAGAAACTGCGCGAGTTTGTGGTTGAACAGATCGTGCAGGAAAAATACATTATCCGCATTTACTCGGTCTATCAGATTGTTTTGATGCTGATATTTGTGTTTTCCCTGACCCGGGGAATCGTGCTGGCCATCAAAGGATACCCGGAACTCATTGCTTCGGTAGGACTGGCATCGCTCTTTTCCTTCACCGCATTGGTTGTCGTGCATGAATTGCTCCATGCGTTGGCTTACCTGCTGACCGGCTCGCGGCATATTTCGTTCGGGGCGATCCCGAAAAAGTTCATCTTTTATGCGCTGGCCGACCGGGAAGTTATTGCTCCTCTGGCTTTTCACGTTGTGGCCCTGATGCCGTTCGTTGTGGTTAAACTGGTTTGCCTGTCTGGAATTCTGTATTTCTGGAACAGTCAGACGATGTACTTTTTCCTGACCGTGATGTGCCTGCATTCGTTGTTTTGCGCCGGCGACATTGCCATGCTGGCCTTTTATCATTTACACCGGGGGAAGAAAATATATAATTTTGATAACCGGAGTGAAGGAAAAACCTATTTTTACAGCCGAAACAAACAAGACTAAATTATGACAATATTTGAAGCTGTTGTTATTGCCATTGTGGAAGGCATTACCGAATTTCTGCCCATATCATCAACCGGCCACATGGCTCTCACTTCGGCAATCCTTGGAATTGAGAAAGATGCTTTTACCAAGCTTTTTATCGAAAACATCCAGTTCGGAACAATCATATCGGTAATTATACTGTACTGGCGAAAGTTTTTTGATCTGAAAAGATTTAGTTTTTACATCAAGCTTTTTATTGCCTTTATTCCGGCTGCGATTGTCGGAGTTTTGCTGAAGAAGCACATTGATAAAGTGTTGGAAACGCCGCTTTTTATTTCGGTGGTCATGTTTCTGGGCGGGATTATCCTGCTTTTTGTAGATAATTGGTTCAAAAAAACAACAATAGACAAGGAAGAAAATATCAGTCTGAAAAGTTCGTTCTGGATAGGTGTTTTTCAGGTTATTGCTATTGTTTTACCTGGGTTTAGCCGAAGTGCCGCCACGATAATCGGCGGGATGCAGCAAAAACTCTCCCGGAAAGTTGCTGCCGAATTTTCTTTTTTTATGGGTGTTCCGGCATTGGCTGGTGCATTTGCAAAAAGTCTTTGGGACACATGGAAAGATACTCCTGAATTGCTCACCACAAACAATATTCAAATGTTGGCGCTTGGCAATTTGGTTGGTTTTGTTGTTGCCATGATTGCCATAAAAACCTTCATTGGTTATTTACAAAAACACGGCTTCAAGGTATTTGGCTGGTATCGTGTTGTCGTTGGACTGGTGCTGATCAGCATGATTCTGATGGGAATTGATCTGAAAATGGTATAAAAAAACAGAGGGTTCCGATCTTTTTTTGAAAGATCGGAGCCCTCCATGTTCTTGAGGAAAAGTGTTTAACGATTTTTTGGACTTTTGTATATGTTTTTTCTGTGCCCCACCGAAACAACAGTTACGATGACCTTCTTATCTTCGATCTCGTAAATTACCCGATAGTCTCCCACCCTGATTCGATAAGCATCTTCTCCCTTTAGTTTTTTGTAGCCACGGGGACGCGGATTGTAGGCGAGTTTGGCTATTTCTTCTTTTAAAACCGGAATGATCTTTCTGTCTAGTTTTACGATCTGTTTCAGGGCATAACGCTCAATAAAAACGGAGTAAATCATTTGAGAGAGTCTTCTATTTCACGAAAAGCCTGATCAAAAGGAATTGCATCGCCTTTTTGTGTTTTTGCATAGCGGTATTCTTTAATTTCGTCCAATTCCTCGGAATCGGCAATGAGCTTTTCATAAAGCCGTACAGGTATTTGTACTGCTACTTTCCGGCCTTTTTTATCTACAACAAAATTTTCCTGATTCATGCCTCGTTCTTTATATAGACTGCTATTCTAAAACTAGAGAAGGAGAATTAATAGTATTATTCTCCTTCCTGCTAACTTCAATAAAAGTAATAAATTCTATTTGATTTTCTCAATAGCCTCTTTTATTCTTCGAACAGTTTCTTCTTTGCCAACCAGCTCGAAGATTTCAAACAGGTCGGGTCCGCTACTTGTTCCGACCAATGCCAGGCGGATCGGGACCATCACCAGGCCAAATCCCCATTCTTTTTCGGTCATGAAGGCCGAGAATTTTTCCTTGATGTTTTCAGCGTTCCAATCTTCAACGGTTTTCAGAAAGTTGGCGATGTCCAGCAGCTTTTCGCTGGTGTCGGGCTTCCATTTTTTCTGGATGGTTTTTTCGTCGTAGCATTCCGGGGCAATGAAGAAATAATGTCCCTGTTCCCACAAATCGTTCACAAACTCGCAACGATCCTGTATCTTGCTGACAATGGTTTCCAGACGACCGGCGTCAACCTCAATCCCTTTTTCTTTCAATACGGGCATGAACAAACCGGCCAGCTCGGCAGGCGTTTTCTGTTGCAGGTAATGGCGGTTAAACCAACGGGCTTTGCCGGGATCGAAGCGGGCCCCTGATTTTACCACGCGCGAAAGGTCGAAGCTTTCAATCAGTTCGTCCATCGAGAAGAACTCCTGTTCGGTGCCGGGGCTCCATCCCAGGAATGCCAGCATGTTGATGAATGCTTCGGGGAAATAGCCGTCTTCGCGATAACCACGATAAGATTCTCCGCTTGCCGGATCTTTCCAGAGAAGCGGGAAAACAGGGAATCCCATTTTGTCGCCGTCGCGTTTACTCAGTTTTCCTTTCCCTTCAGGTTTCAGAATAAGCGGCAGGTGCGAAAAGCGCGGGCGGGTTTCGGCAATCCCTAGCGATTCGTATAATAAAATATGCAGCGGCATGGACGAAAGCCATTCTTCGCCACGGATCACGTGGGTGATCTGCATCAAATGATCGTCGATTACGTTAGCCAGGTGATAGGTTGGCATACCATCAGACTTGAACAGTACCTTGTCGTCGAGCTGATTGGTGTTGAAAGATACCCGTCCACGGATCATATCTTCTTCAACAATGTCAAGGTTTTCGGGCATTTTAAACCTGATCACGTATTGTTGCCCGCTTTGAAGCCTTTCCGACACTTCTTCAGAAGAAAGAGTAAGGGAGTTTTTCAGGCCGAGACGGGTATGTAAATCGTATGAAAAGACTTCTTTTTTAGCTTCAGCCTGTTTGCGAAGTTCATCCAGCTCCTCTGCCGTATCGAAGGCATAGTAGGCGAAACCGTTTTCGATAAGCTGATCAGCGTATTTTTTGTACAGTGGCTTCCGTTCGCTTTGACGGTAAGGACCAAATTCTCCTCCGAAACCAACCCCTTCATCGGGGGTCAGGCCGCACCATTTCAACGATTCGATGATGTATTCCTCGGCTCCTGGCACAAACCGGTTTTGATCCGTATCTTCAATTCGTAACAGAAAATCGCCGCCATGCTTTTTGGCAAACAAATAATTGAACAAAGCTGTCCGAACTCCACCCATGTGAAGCGGACCGGTAGGACTGGGAGCGAACCGAACCCGTACTCTTCTTTCCATGATTATAGCTGATTAAAAATTTCAGCGCAAAGATAATATTTATGCAGGTTGTGAGCCTGATTTCGTTGCTGCTCCATTAAAAATAGCCTTTATGTTGCTGTTTTAATCTGCTTTTTTAATAATTATTAACATGATTTTGTTGCCGGCGGGCCGGATTCTGAATTTTCGAAAGGCTTATATCCATATCTTTGTCCCTTTAACAAACCCAATACACTTTAATTTTATAGATGAAAAGATTTTTAGCAATTGTCGCATTCATTCAGGTAGTTATGCCTGGGATTGTACGAGCTGACGAAGGAATGTGGCTGCCCGCTTTAGTTGAGAAACTAAACATCAGTCAAATGAAAAAAGAAGGATGCTCGCTGAATGCCGATGATATTTACAGTATTAACCATTCGAGTTTGAAAGATGCCGTTGTTGCCCTTGATCGCGGATCGTGTACGGCCGAACTGGTATCAGACGAAGGACTTCTTTTGACCAATCATCACTGTGGCTTTGACGAAATACAGCAGCACAGCACGGTTGAACACGATTACCTGAAAGATGGTTTTTGGGCACGGACAAAAGAGGAAGAATTGCCAAATCCGGGGAAAACAGCATCGTTTTTGATTAGTTTTGAGGATGTTTCCGATAAAATATTGCCTGAACTCAACGATAAGATGACCGAAGAAGAACGTAGCCAGAAGGTTAGGGAACTATCGTCGAAAATCGAGAAAGAGGCTTCGGGTGAAGCTCATTATGATGCGCGGGTTCAATCGCTTTACAACGACAACAGATATTACTTGTTTGTTTACGAAACATTCCGGGACATCCGTCTGGTAGGAGCTCCGCCTCAGTCGATGGGGAAATTCGGAGGCGATACCGATAATTGGATGTGGCCGCGCCATACTGCGGATTTTAGTATGTTCCGCATTTATTGTGGAAAAGATGGCAAGCCAGCTCCATATTCAAAAGATAATGTGCCCTTTAAACCCAAGCATCACCTGATCATTTCTCTAAACGGTTATCAGAAGAATGATTTTGCCATGGTGATGGGCTACCCAGGAAGCACCAACCGCTACAAAACATCTTACGGCATCGAATATACCATGAAAGTTACCAATCCGATACGGATTAAGGTGCGTGAAGAAAAGCAACGGATCATGCACGACTTCATGAAAACATCGCCTCAGGCAAAAATCATGTACGCAGCCAAATATGCCCGCAGTTCGAATTATTATAAATACAGTATTGGACAGAACAAAGGATTGGAAAACCTGAATGTTCTGGAAAAGAAACGCGAACTGGAAGCTAAATTTATGCAGTGGGTTGGAGCCGATGAGCAGCGGAAAGCCAAATATGGAGAAGCTCTTGGCTTGATTGCCAGCTCGTATAAAGATCTTGACGACGACGTTGCTTTCGAATATATGGTCGAAGCGATGGTTCGCGGTCCCGAAATTTTCTACTTTGCTTATCGTACCCGTCCGCTTTACGATGCTTTAAAATCAGAAAAGAATTCAGAACATGTCAATCTGGCCAGCGAACGTGTGAAAGACGGCCTGGATGAATTCTTTAAAGATTATGACTCGGCTACCGATCAAAAAATAGCCGGAGCGCTCTTTCGTATTTATCAGCAAAATGTGGCGTCGAAATACCATCCTCCATTTTTCCAGATTGTGAAAAATAAGTACGGTAACGATTTCGATAAGTACACTAAAGAACTGTATGAAAAATCCATTTTTGGCAGTAAAGAACGTTTGGTAAAATTCTTTGAAGCACCTAAGGCTAAGGTGCTGGAAAAAGATCCGCTTTTTCAGGTTTCGCTCGAAATATTCCGGATGATGGGTGTGATCAGTGAAGAAGCCGGAAAAACAACAGATGCGCTGGCTCGCGGAAACCGCTTGTTTGTTGGTGGTTTGATGGAAATGGAAGCTGATAAAAAATTCTATCCTGATGCCAATTCAAGTATGCGCTTAACTTACGGAACTGTAGGTGACTACATTCCTCGCGATGGCGTTAAATATAACTATTTCACCACTTTGCGCGGGTATATCGAAAAGGAAATTCCGGGCGATGATGAGTTTGATGTCCCTGCTCGGTTGAAAGATTTGTATGCTGCCAAAGATTTTGGCCGTTATGCCGATGCTGACGGAAACCTTCGTACTTGTTTTACCACCAATAACGACATTACCGGCGGAAATTCGGGCAGTCCTGTTATTAACGGGAAAGGAGAGCTGATCGGCATTGCCTTTGACGGCAACTGGGAAGCCATGAGCGGTGACCTTGCCTTCGAAAATGAGATTCAGAAATGTATCAACGTTGATATCCGGTTTGTGCTCTGGACAATCGATAAAATGGCCGGCGCCAAAAACCTGATCGATGAAATGACCATCGTAAATTAACATTTGATTTTTATTATAGCAGAAAGACCCGTATTTTAGCGGGTCTTTTTGTTTGTGGCAGTTCAGGACACTAATGCAAAAATGATCCTGAATAGCTACGGATTTGAATTATACGAACTTTAAACTTGAATTAAATTGAATATTACCATATATACCGACGGCGCTGCACGCGGGAATCCCGGACCTGGAGGTTACGGGGTTGTTCTGCTGGCCGGTCAGTTCAGGAAAGAATTGTCGGATGGCTTTGAACTGACTACCAATAACCGGATGGAACTGCTGGCCGTGATTGTTGCCCTTGAAACCTTAAAGATTGAAAATTCGCAGGTGACTGTTTACACCGATTCGAAATATGTGGTCGATGCCGTTGAAAAGGGCTGGATCTGGAATTGGGTAAAAATTCGGTTCAAAGGCAAGAAGAACGAAGACCTGTGGCAGCGGTTCCTGAAAATATTCGGGAAGCATCAGGTGAAATTTGTCTGGGTGAAAGGACATGCAAGCATCCCGGAAAACGAACGTTGCGACCAGTTGGCAGTGCAGGCCTCGATGCAGCCACACCTGAAAAAAGATGTGGGCTACCTGTCAAGCCTGTAACTGTTCAGTAAAAACCGAAGCAAAAAACATTATTTTTATCGGCTCAAAAGAAAACGCCATGAACGCCCTATATAGTTTGTCTATCTGTATGTATTCCAATCTGATTAAGCTGGCTGCCCCGTTTAATGTCAAAGCGCGTCAGATCAGTCAGGGAAGAAAGCGGGTTTTTCCCGGCTTGAAAGCCAGAATTAATCATGATAAACCAATTATTTGGGTGCATTGCGCTTCGTTGGGCGAGTTCGAACAGGGCCGTCCGATCATTGAGGCTATTCGAAAACAGCATCCCGGATACCAGATCTTCCTGACGTTCTTTTCTCCTTCAGGCTATGAGATCCGCAAAAACTATGAGCTGGCCGATTATATCTATTATTTGCCTGCCGATACCCAACGAAATGCTGAAAAACTGCTGGATCTGGTTCGGCCCGAAATTGTATTTTTTGTCAAGTACGAATTCTGGTTCCATTACATCAATGAAATAAAGAAGCGCAATATTCCGCTTTACCTGGTTTCGGCTATCTTCCGCGAAAACCAGCTCTTCTTTAAAAATTCGCTCTGGGGAAAATGGTACCGCAAAATGTTGTTCGGATTCAGTCACTTTTTTGTTCAGGACGATCAGTCGGTTAAGCTTCTGGCAAGCGTTGGGCTGACCAATGTAACCAAGGCCGGTGATACCCGTTTTGACCGGGTTGCAGAGATTGCACGGAACGGTAGGCAAATCCCGATTGTTGAAAAGTTTAAGGGCGATAATTTGGTTGTGGTGGCCGGAAGCTCATGGAAACCCGATGAGGAAATTCTGGTTCCGTATATTCACCGGCATCCGGAAATCAAATTCATTATTGCCCCGCACGAAACCAAACGCGCGAATATCGACCGGTTGAAAAGTATGCTGAAAAGCCCGGTTGTTTGTTATACCGAAGCTACAGAGGAAGCTGTCATGAACTGCCAGGTTTTGATTGTTGACACCATTGGTGTGTTGTCGTCGATATATAAATATGCGGATTTGGCTTATATCGGGGGCGGTTTTGGAGTTGGCATACACAATACGCTGGAAGCTGCTATTTTCGGTATGCCTATTGTTTTTGGCCCGAATTACCTCAAGTTTAACGAAGCAACCACTATGGTTGGATTGAAGGTGGCTTTCCCGGTTACCGATTCCCCGTCGCTGCAAACCGTTTTGGATGCGCTGCTTTTTGATGCGGAAAAGCGTAATTCGATTTCGGATTCATGTATCGCATTTACCAACCAAAACCTTGGAGCAACCCAGATTATTTTGAACAAAGTTTTCAACAAATCCTGAAAGACTCACCTTGTTATTCTGTCAAACAGAATTGAATTTTAAATAGCTTTTACTCAGTCTGTTTCCTTTGTTGGCTAATGGATTGGGACTGTATTTGATTTTTATTTTTGTAAACTTTTTGGGGTTTCAAAATAGTTAACTTTCTGACAAATAAAATATTAACATTTAAAAGTTGATAACTTTTAAATTTTTCCATGAAAATAGTATCCGTTTTTTTATTCGGTGGCCGTATATTGCATGTATGAAAAGTCGCAATACACAAATTGATTTTTCTCCACGGTTACAACCGATTATCAATTATTAAAAATCAAATTTTTTGATTTATGACATTAAAAAACGTAGCAACAGAGCCCCAAATCGGGAAAACAACGTACTCGCAGGAAGATGCCTTCCAGGCTTCGTTGAAGTATTTCAGGGGAGACGACCTTGCTGCAAGGGTCTGGGTAAACAAGTATGCATTGAAGGATTCGTTCGGCAACCTCTACGAACAAACTCCTGATGATATGCACCGACGACTCGCATCGGAAATTGCAAGAATTGAAAAGAGCTACAAAAATCCAATGACTGAAGATGAGATTTTTGAGCTTCTTCGAGACTTTAAATATATCGTTCCCCAGGGAGGTCCAATGACTGGCATTGGGAACGATTATCAGATTGCCTCCCTGTCGAACTGTTTCGTGATCGGAAATGAAGGAGATTCTGATTCGTATGGTGGAATCATGAAGATTGATCAGGAACAGGTTCAACTGATGAAACGCCGGGGCGGTGTTGGTCACGACCTGTCTCATATCCGTCCGAAAGGTTCGCCGGTAAAGAACTCGGCGCTGACATCAACCGGGATTGTTCCTTTCATGGAACGCTATTCCAATTCGACCCGCGAAGTTGCCCAGGATGGCCGCCGCGGAGCCCTGATGCTTTCGGTTTCCGTCAAGCACCCCGATGCCGAATCGTTCATCAATGCCAAGTTGGAACAGGGGAAAGTTACCGGGGCCAACGTGTCGGTGAAAATCCACGACGATTTCATGCGGGCCGTCGAAACTGGTCACCCATATCGCACCCAATACCCAATCGACGCCATCGAACCCAAATACGTCAAAGAAATTGATGCGGCCAGCCTTTGGAGAAAAATTGTGTACAACGCATGGAAATCAGCCGAACCGGGAATCCTTTTCTGGGATACTATCATCAAGGAATCGGTACCCGACTGTTATGCCGATTTGGGTTACCGCACAGTGTCGACCAATCCCTGCGGTGAAATTCCGCTTTGTCCATACGACAGTTGCCGTTTGATTGCCGTGAACCTTTATTCCTATGTTGAAAATCCCTTTACCCCCAAAGCACGGTTCAATTTCGACCTTTTCAAAAAGCATGTTGGTTATGCTCAACGCATGATGGACGACATCATCGACCTCGAACTGGAAAAAATCGACGGAATCATTGCCAAGATCGATGAAGATCCGGAGAGCGAAGACATTAAACACATCGAACGTTCGATGTGGGTGAAAATACAAACCAAAGCCAAGGAAGGACGCCGCACCGGTGTAGGTATTACTGCCGAAGGCGATATGCTTGCCGCACTGGGACTGCGTTACGGAAGCGACGACGCCACCGATTTCAGCGAAGAAATCCACAAAACAGTGGCTTTGGAAGCTTATCGTTCGTCGGTAACCATGGCTAAAGAACGTGGCGCATTTACCATCTATAGTGCAGATCGTGAAAAGAACAACCCGATGATCAAGCGCCTGCGTGCCGAAGACGAGCAATTGTATCAGGATATGGTCAAATTCGGACGCCGGAATATTGCATTGCTAACCATTGCCCCCACCGGAACAACCAGCCTGATGACCCAGACCACTTCAGGAATTGAACCGGTATTCATGCCTGTTTATAAACGTCGCCGTAAAGTAAACCCGAATGATAAAAACGTAAAAGTTGACTTTGTTGACGAAGTGGGCGATTCGTGGGAAGAATACGTAGTCTTCCACCACAAATTCAAGGAATGGATGGAAGTAAACGGATATGACCTGAAAAAGAATTATTCTCAGGAGGATTTGGATGCTCTGGTTGCCAAATCCCCGTATTACAAAGCGACTTCAAACGATGTCGATTGGTTGAACAAGGTGCGCATGCAGGGAAAAATCCAGAAATGGGTCGATCATTCAATCAGTGTGACGATCAATCTGCCTGCTGAAGCCGATGAAGACCTGGTCGGAAAACTTTATTTTGAAGCCTGGAAGTGCGGCTGTAAAGGAGTTACCGTATATCGCGACGGGTCCCGTTCAGGCGTTTTGATTTCGAATAAGAAGGAAGACGATGAGGCAGAGAAAAAGCCGGAAAGTATTTTCCCGACGAAAAGACCAGAGGAACTGGATGCCGACGTTGTCCGCTTTCAAAATTCCAAAGACAAATGGGTTGCTTTCATCGGAACTATCGATGGCCGTCCGTACGAAATCTTTACCGGGTTGTCGGACGACGAAGATGGAATTTTGTTGCCACGAACCATCACCAGCGGAAAGATCATTAAAAATGTAGAACCCGATGGAACCAAACGCTACGACTTCCAATATACCAACAAACGCGGTTATAAAACAACTATCGAAGGTTTGTCTTATAAGTTTAACCCGGTATTCTGGAATTATGCCAAGCTGATTTCGGGGATCCTTCGGCACGGAATGCCTATTCATAAGGTGGTTGACACGGTGACCAGCTTGCAGTTGGATAACGACACCATCAACAGTTGGAAAGCCGGTGTGGCCCGTGCCCTGAAGAAATACATTCCCGACGGAACAGTGGCCGAAGGCGCCATTTGCGGCGAATGTGGTTCGAAAAACGTGATTTATCAGGAAGGTTGCCTGACTTGCCCGGACTGCGGCTCGTCGAAGTGCGGATGATTTTTGAATCAATTGTATTTACCTTATACCAAAAACCAGTATTACCAGGAGGCTGCTTCGAACAAAGGCAGCCTCTTTTACATTCATAATTCAGATAATCACTAATAAACTAAATTACAATATTTTAAATTAACCTCATGAAGACTTTAAAACTTACTTTTACGATTTTAATGTTTCTTTGGACCGGAATTTCCTTTGCTCAGGACTGGGCAAATACCACCCGTTTTAAAGACGAGAATGCCAAGCTGGCGCCTTCGGTTAAAGGTGAGAAACGGGTTGTTTTTATGGGCAACTCAATCACTGAGGGCTGGATTAAAAACCGTCCCGATTTCTTCTCTGGAAGGCCCTATATTAACCGCGGAATCAGCGGACAAACAACGCCGCAGATGCTGGTCCGTTTTCGTCCCGATGTAATTAACCTGAAACCAGCATTGGTGGTCATTCTGGCCGGAACCAACGACATTGCCGGAAATACCGGACCTTCAACTCTCGAAATGATCATGGACAACCTGATTTCGATGGCAGAATTGGCTAAAGCCAACAAAATTAAAGTTGTGCTAAGCTCAGTTCTGCCTGTTTTCGACTATCCATGGAAACCGGGACTTCAACCTGCTGAAAAGATTGCCAGCCTGAATGAGATGATAAAAAACTATGCAGACAAAAACGGCATCGTTTACCTCGATTACTATTCGTCGATGGTTGACGAACGTAAAGGACTGAAAAGAGAATATTCGGGCGATGGGGTTCACCCCAACGAAGCCGGTTACAAAGTAATGGAACCGCTTGTTGAAGCTGCAATCAAAAAAGCGTTGGGCAAAAAATAAATCATTCAACTTATTCTGATTTGAAACAAAAGGCTGGATCGGAAAGGTTCAGCCTTTTACATTCAGGAACAAGCCAAAAATCTGGTTTTTACTGATGAAATTTTGGCCACACCGATTGCTTTTCGACCAAATCTACTATCTTGTTTAGGTTGTTTTGATTAGATTAATGTCAGAAAAGATAATAAGCCATGATTTCGGAAAGTAGTCTTGAAAAACTAAAGATTTTAGCCGGGGCCGCCAAATACGATGTGTCGTGTGCATCGAGCGGAACCAAACGCGGTAACACGCAGGGCAGCGTCGGGAATGCTTCAGCGTGGGGCATTTGCCATAGTTTTGCCGAAGATGGTCGCTGCATATCGCTGCTGAAAATCATGCTCAGCAATTACTGTATTTACGACTGTGCCTATTGCATCAACCGGCGGAGCAACGACATATCGCGCACTTCGTTTACTCCCGATGAGGTAGCTAACCTGACCATCGAATTTTACCGCCGAAATTACATCGAAGGACTTTTCCTCAGTTCCGGCGTTCTGGTAAATCCCGATCATACCATGGAGCGACTGGTGGCAGTTGCTAAAAAGCTTCGGACAGAACATCGTTACAATGGTTACATTCACCTGAAAACCATACCGGGAGCCAGTCGGCAACTCGTTGCCGAGGCTGGTCGCTGGGCCGACCGACTGAGTGTGAATATTGAAATTCCAAGTGAGGGTAATTTGAAGGTACTGGCTCCTGATAAGGATTACAAAAGCGTCTTGGAACCTATGAAAATCATTTCAGCCGGCATTTTGGAATCGAAAGAAGA
>CAZAVU010000010.1:34694-83342 GCA_964488805.1 uncultured Odoribacter sp.
GAACGGGTCTGGAAAGGTATCATTGCCCATTCTTCCGAAGAAAATGCGCACCGGATTTACCGGGTCTTTCTGGCCGGATTGCCCGACACTCCGATGCTGCTTGTCCGATACATCAGGCTTGTTATTGATTCCAACAAGAATGAGGAAACCAATTTTTCGGAGCCCGTGGTGGTTGAGGTCGTTAAATTGCATCAAAAAGTTTGTAAAGAAGCCAATCGCATCCACATGTTTACCCGGTTTCAGAAAACTATCGAGGGAAGTTATTACGCCTCGTATGCGCCTATGTACGACGTGCTTCCGCTTTGCATACCTCACTTTCGTGACCGTTTTGCTGATCAGTCATGGATTATTTACGACCTGAAGCGCAATTATGGCTTCTGGTACGATCAGAAAACAGTTTCACGGGTCGTGTTCGACGAGTTGAAGGTCAATGTGCAGAATGGCCGCTTGCATTCTTCGCTGTTGGCCGATGATGAAAAACTCTTTCAGCAATTGTGGAAACAGTACTTCAAAAGCATTTGCATTCAGGAACGAAAAAACGACAAAGTTCACCGCCAACTTCTTCCCCGGCGGTTCTGGAAATATCTTCCTGAAAAAGGTTGAATCTTCTTTTTAGAACGAATCTAAATATTATCAATTTATTTAAAACAAGAAATATAAAGTTGTTTTCCGGCCTGAATCAGCTATTTTTGGTTCCGATTTGAAATTAAATATACTGATTATGCAAAAGCATTTGTTTTTGGGGGTAGAAGCTATCGGGCAGGGAGCAATCGATGGCGGCATGTCGGGGGTTTATGCATATCCCGGCACACCTTCCACCGAAATTACCGAATTTGTTCAGGATAGTCCTCTGGCCAACGAACGAAATATTCACCGGAAATGGTCGGCCAACGAAAAGACAGCGCTTGAATCGGCACTGGGCATGTCGTATGCCGGAAAACGGGCCATGGCCTGTATGAAGCATGTGGGGTTGAATGTGGCTGCCGATGCTTTTGTCAATTCGGCTGTGACCGGGGTCAATGGCGGTTTGATCGTCACTGTTGCCGACGATCCTTCGATGCACTCTTCTCAGAACGAGCAGGATTCGCGTTTTTATGGGAAATTCGCTATGGTCCCCATTCTGGAACCATCGAACCAGCAGGAAGCATACGATATGGCCCGCGAAGGATTTGCCTTGTCGGAACAGACCAAAGTGCCGGTATTACTTCGGATTACCACCCGTATGGCTCATTCCAGGGCTGGCGTGGTTTGTAAAGAAGTATTGCCCGAAAATCCGGTTTCTTTACCTCAGGATAAAATGCAGTTTATTTTGCTTCCGGCCATTTCGCGCCGCCGGTACAAAGGATTGCTCGAAAGTCAGAAATTATTCCTGAAACTTTCGGAAGAATCGGTTTATAACTGTTATGAAGAAGGCTCGGACAAAAGCCTGGGAATTGTCGCTTGTGGTATTGCCTACAATTACCTGATGGAGCATTATCCCAATGGAAGCTGTCCTTATCCGGTTGTCAAGGTTTCGCAATATCCGCTTCCTGAAAATCACATGAAACGTCTTGATCAGGAATGTGACGAAATATTGGTTATTGAAGAAGGTGCGCCATTTGTTGAAGAGATGCTAAAAGGCTTCTTCGCCAAAGGAACGCGGATCAAAGGTCGTTTGGATGGAACGCTGCCCCGTGATGGAGAGTTGAACCCTGATTTGGTAGCCAAAGCTTTGGGAAAAGAAATGTTTGCCGGATTCCCGGTTTCTTCAGTGGTTGCTAACCGTCCGCCGGCGCTTTGTCAGGGCTGCGGTCATCAGGATGCTTATGCGGCTATGAATGAAGCGCTGGCCGACTATTCGAAAGGCCGCGTATTTTCTGATATTGGCTGTTATACGTTGGGAGCGTTGCCACCTTACGAAACGATCAACTCCTGTGTCGATATGGGAGCCTCCATTACCATGGCCAAAGGGGCTGCCGATGCCGGACTGGTTCCTTCCATTGCCGTGATTGGCGATTCAACTTTTGCTCACTCCGGAATTACCGGTCTGCTCGACGCGGTGAACGAAAAGTCCAGCATTACCGTGGTGATTTCAGATAATGAATCGGTTTCGATGACTGGAGGTCAGGATTCGTCGGCTTTCGGAAAAATCGAGTCGATCTGTGCCGGGTTGGGTGTTGATCCTGCACATATCCACGTGATTGTGCCGTTGAAAAAGAACCACGAAGAAATGGTGCGTCTGTTCCGCGAAGAATTTGCCTACGACGGCGTTTCGGTTATTATACCACGTCGTGAGTGCATCCAGCGCGCAGCCCGCCGCAAGAAGGAGAAAAAGTGATCAGTAGTATAAACAGGAGAATAAAAAGAATTAAAACATGAAATCAGATATTATATTGGCAGGGGTTGGCGGACAAGGAATTTTGTCTATTGCTACTGCATTGGGCGAGGCAGCCCTGGCCGAGAACCTGCTCATCAAACAGGCCGAGACTCACGGAATGAGCCAGCGGGGTGGGGCGGTGTATTCACACATGCGAATCTCCGATCAGCCTATTTCCTCCGATTTGATAGCCGGTGGGTCGGCCGACCTGATCCTTGCGGTTGAACCAATGGAATCGCTCCGGTATTTGCCTTATTTGTCAGAAACGGGTTATCTGGTGACCAACACTACTCCCTTTGTCAACATTCCCAATTATCCCGACATTGAAGAGGTGATGGCTGAAATCCGCAAGTTCCCGCGTTACATTGCCATTGATGCCGATGCGATAGCCAAAGAAGTTGGTAGTGCTCGTGCCTCGAACATGGTAATGCTGGGTGCTGCATCTCCGTTTATCGATATCGAATTCTCCAAAATAGAAGACGGTATCCGCACTATTTTCGGACGGAAAGGCGAGGATGTGGTCAACCTGAATCTCGAAGCCCTGCGCCGCGGCCGGCAGTTTGCCCTCGAAAACAGATAGGTTCTTGTAACAACATAGTCAAACCTATTTGATTGACAGATCCGATGAACGATGAAGTTTATCGGATCTGTCGCTTTTATGAGAACTCGCTTCGGTACACTTGTCGTTACTCAGGGAGCGGTGTTTCTCAGAATACGCCTGTTTTAAAAGATTTATTCAATTTCAATAACCGGATCAGCCCCGGCTAAATCTGATTTTGCCACAACAGCGGTGATTGCTTTGGTTTCGCCAGGAAACAGCGTCACAAAATTGTCGCTCCAGAAAGCAGGCAGCACTTCAGCGCCCGTTTTTCCCGAACAAAGTTTTAACCGGTTGAAGAAGGAAAGTGAATTCCCTTCATTCTTTAGTGTTACCGTTATTTTCAGTTCATTGCCCTGATCGCTGACCGATACTGTTTTTCCCAAATTCACCTTAGGCAAAACCGTCAGGGCTGAAAAATCCTCGTGCTGCGAACATTGCCAATACAGGTTTTCAGAAACCAATTGCCCCTTTTCATTTTTCAGGCTTAACCTGACGAAATAGATTGGAGTGCTGTTCATTGGTTTGGGAATGTCCGTGCATTCTTTATAACTATCCGCATCAACCGAAACGGTATCGGTATATTTCCAGATCACATTCATATTGTAATCAACAATTTCAGCCACAACTGAAAAACCTTGCAATGAGCGATGGCTTGCATTGATCACCGAAAGCTTCCGGTTGTTCGCGTTCATCTGGATGTGTACCGGTTCCATCGCTTTCTTCGAAAAGTAATAAGCTGCATTCGGATTCAGGAACCAGTCGTAAAATTGCCAACCCACGTCGGGCCAGCACGAGTTGAGTTTCCAGAGCATTACCCCGCTGGTGATGTCCCACATCCGGTGGTTGGCCGCCTCGAACATGGCGCGGTAACTATCGGCATTCACATACTGTGCATTGTCGGCATACTGACGTGCCGTTTTCGGATTGCCGTAAAGCGTCCGGATGGCATTGTCGTAGGCCCGAAAACAATAATTCGGACCATCCCAGGCGCCATGTTCAGCCCAAAGACTATCCAGCGGATAAATCGGGTTCTTCAGGTTCTGTGCTTGTTTCGGATCGACAGAAGGAATGAATTTCAGCAAACTGCTGTACGTTGGAATGGCTGGGACACCCAATTCATTCCGGAACATTTGCAGATGGACTTCTTCTACTTTGTCGAAATAATAAGGCTGAGGATTCCAATTATAGTCGGGTGCGCCGTCATCGCAGGTTCCTGTGGGCAAATCGTCTTTGATATACGGGGTCAGTTTATCCACATCCCAATCGACGTTGGTACTCGGGATAAAAGGCCGCGACGGATCTAAGGTTTTGACTGCATTTTTTGTCGAAGTATAAAGATCTTCGGTAACCATAACCTCGTTGGCGGTGAACCAGGCCACAACGCTCGGATTATTGCGGTAGCGTTTCACCATGTCAACCACTTCGGACGCAGCTAACTGGTGATCCAATGGATAAGCGGCCGTTTCGCTTCCGGGATACATCCGCCAACATTGAAAAAAGACTTCCCAATACATCAGACCATATTTGTCGAAGCTTTCCATCACATCGTCGGTTGGCGCAGGATCATCTTCATTTCCAACAATATTGACATTTGATTCGGCTAAAAGACGGGCCTCGTCGAACACCCGTTTCCGTTTTCGGTCGAGCATCATATCAGGCTGAAGCCATCCTCCTTTGCAGAAAATGCGCTGTCCATTTACACGGAACACCCGTCCGTAATCGTCGCCAATACGTTTCAGTTCGGTGGTTACCTGCCGGATACCGAAAGTAACTTCTTTTTGGTCTGAAGTACGGCCATTTGCTTCAAAAGAAAGCTTCAGCAGGTGGAGGTATTGTTTCCCGTAACCATTCGGATACCACAAATATGGATTTTTAACCGCCAGTGCCGAAAATTCTTTAGGATCAAGTACGACCGTTTGAATATCGTTCGGTTGGATCGTAACCTCTTTTTTTATCGTAATTGTAGGCATTGAACCTCCCAGATGTTTGGTATAGGAGGGAAAGACCAGATCGCTGATCAGTTCAATCCGGGCCACCAGCATTCCTTTGATCGGTTTATCGGAGGTGTTTTTAAGTTCGGTTTGCAGACGAATGTCGGCGCGGGTGGTATCGGGTAAAGGCAAAGTAGTGGTCACATACGGATCTTCGATGGAAATACTGCCAGTTGCTTCCAGAAAAACATCCTGGTAAATGCCCATGTTTCGGTCGCGAACAACCGGGGCACAATCCCATCCACCCGAAAGTTTCAGCGTTTCATCCTTGAAAATGTCCAACGCATGGCCGCGGGTATTCCCAAAAACCTCAAACTGAGTTCCCGGATCCGGATCGCCCGGATGATCGACCTGGTGGATTTTTACTGCGATACAGTTCTTAGCGCCAACCTTTGCAAACGAAGTGATATTCAGCTTAAACCGACGGAACATTCCAACCGTTTGCTTGCTGTCGGCTACCAGATGTCCGTTTACCCACACATCGGCACGGTAATTAATTCCGTTGAAGGTCAGCCAGATTTGTTTATTCTGATATTGTTGGGGCAAAACTACTTCAGTACGAAACCAATACGGATCTTTCCACGGGTTTGCTTTATCTTTTAAGTAGCTGTATTTGGCAAGGTCGTGCTTGGCATTGAAAGCATCCGAAATATCAGGAATTTGGAAATTATTCATCGCCAAATGAGGATCGGGATAGGTGCTATTTTTCACGAACACACTCAGCACCGTTGTCGGAACCGAGGTTGGATACCAGCCTTCAGGTTTATACTGAACGGAAGATACCATTTCGTCGGCCTGATTTACCTCAATCGAGTTTTTGATCAGCCAGTTATCCGAAAGCTTGATTCGCTGGGCTTCGGCTTCGAAACCGACCAGTAGCAACAAAAGAAACGCAATTCTCATAGTGTTATAAATTAACAGATTAAAAGACCAACGCAGCCGCACCCATAAAACCGGCATTATCGCCCAACTGAGCCTTCATAATTCGAAGTTTCTGCGCCGGCACCGGGCATATATTTTTGCGCAATGTTTCGTTCATCGTTGAATAAAACAGATCCATCGAATTCGCCAACGAACCCCCAATAATCACTACTTCGGGATCTATCAGGTTGACCGACCATGCCAAAGCATAAGCAACGGCTTCCCCGAATTCGTTCCATGCCAGTTTTGCCTGAATATCTCCGGAAAAAGCGCGGGCAGCAACTTCACGGGCGGTCAGCTTCTGACCGCTTAATTTTTGGTAAAGGATACTTACCCCATTTCCCGAAACAACATCTTCAATAATTCCATCCTTATAGGGTGAAATCCAGATTTCTCCGGCGGTTTCGGTAACCCCCATCAGAACTTTCTTATCCAACACAATGGCGCAACCAAATCCAGTACCCAAGGTGATTCCAAGTATACTGTTTGATCCCTTTCCAGCACCCCAAAAACTTTCGCCAAGCATCATGGCATTGGCGTCGTTGTTCATGAAAACCGGAAGTCTGAATTCTTTTTCAATGGCTTTCCTCAAGGGAAAGAAATCCATGGTTGGCAGGTTCGGACATTGCAATATTTTTCCATTTTTAACATCCAACGGGCCGGTTACGCCCAGACCAATACCTTGAATGTTTGCTCTTTGTAACTGATTGAGCCCGATAACAGCGTTTATTGATTCGATGATCCTTCCAACGATAAGTTCCTTCGGGTCTGTGGCTCCGGTAGCAACCGAAAACGATTCTCCGATTATACGTCCATCGGGAGCAACAGCTCCGGCGCGGATATTCGTTCCGCCAACATCAACGCCAATGGCAATGCGTTCGTTTTCCATCTTTTAAAAATTAGCCCCCTCCAAACCTCCCCCAAAAAGGGGAGGCTTAAAAAAAGCAAGGTTCTGTATTTGCAAAAAAAATATTTATTATTCTATCGAGGTGACTTTTGCCCCGCGTGTGAAATCGCCAGGCTTGTTCTCCTCTTCAATCGACCACTGATTAACGATTAGCTGCATAGGAATCACGCTGGTAATGGCAAACAACGGCTCGTTGGTACATGGGATTACAATGGTGAAAAGATTATCGTCTTCGATAGCGGGAACCTGATCGGTAATAAGCAGAACTTTTCCTCCAAACTTTAACACATCGCGGGTTGCAGACATGCTTTGGAGGTAGGTCGTTCCGGAAGGAGCAAATACAACGACTCGCGACCCCGGTTTGATCATTTCCATCGGGCCATGACGAAATTCGCCACCCAATAAAGCCGATGCAGGATTGCGGGTGGCTTCCATCAGCATCAACGCACTTTGCTGAACCGACGCAAACACGGGGCCACGACCGACTAACTGGACAAACGGCGAATGAGCAATCGTATTGACAGCACCATCTAACCATTGATCCCGGTTATCGAGCAAGCCGGACACAGCCTGAATGGTTGCTTCAATTTCAGCAAACGATGAACCGTTAAACTTCCCGGTCAAGGCCAACGATAACAGATAAGTCACAAGATAAGTAGAGATAAAAGTTTTTGTGGAAGTCATCTCTTCCTTCCCGGCTTTGCTTAGCAACGATACCCGGGCTTTTTTGGCCAAAGTGCTATCGGCTTCATTACAAATAGCAACAACCGTTATTTCAGGAGATAACTTTCCCAGAATTTTTACAATCTCATAGCTTTCGCCCGACTGCGAAATACAAACCAAAAGCGTTGATTTATTGAGTAATGGGAATTGGTAATGAAGCAATTCTCCGGCATTCACAGCAAATGATTTGATCTCACTACCATTGAGCAGGCAGGTTGCTGCATACGAAATAAAATAGGAGCTTCCCATTCCGGTAAAGATAATTTTATCGTATTTGCCCGATTGCCAGAGAGAAACAACCTGGTTCAACGTTTCTTTCCCCTGTTCCTCGTAATACGCAAAGGTATCAGCTAAAGACTGAGGTTGCTCTTCAATTTCTTTTAAAAACTTGTTCATTGGATCTTATGTTTTGTGTTTGATTGTATTTATAAAAATCACTTGTTAAATTAATGCTTAAAAATACATTCATATTTTATAAATATCCGATTATCCGGTTAAATAAAATTGCAGGAGGAAAGAAATTATCAATAATTCGAAAAGAGCAAAAGAAGAACACAAATCTGACAGTTTTCAGTCACCGCCCCTGATTTCGACGTCTTGGGAATTCGTTTTTTCTTCCTAAATTTATTAAATCTCCTGCAAATCAGGGGTTAATCATACAGGTTGAAACACTTAATTTAATCCGAACACAATGGAAACAATCTCCAAAAACCTTTGGCTGCTTCTCACACTGGTTCTTCCCGGTTTTTTTACTTACGGTTTGTGGCGGTTAAGCCTGTTCTTTATTGCAGACCGACCGCTGACCGACGAAGCTTTAAAGCAAATTGATGAGTCGACACTAACCACTACCTGCATTATTTTTGCATTTGCACTTATGCAGCAAGCTATGGCTATCACTATCGAAGCTTTCCTTTATTACCTGCTGAATGGGAAAGGTCGATGGCATTTGTTTAAAAGGAAGGAAAAATCGATACTGAAAGTTCTGTTTTGCGAGCGTTTTGAGCTTTCGGCACAAGGGAAATTGAATGAGCGGGCAGAACGCATGGTTGGTAATTTTTTCCAGTCGATGAATGTGTGCATTGGGGTTTGTTTGCTGATAGGCTATTTTGCGGGCTATATCGGGATTGGGAAATCCGGCATCGTGTTAATCGGACTTATTCTGTTATTGCCGGCCGCCATTGTTACTGCATATTTCAGAATGTTGATAGCTGAAAAAATCATCACCGAATGTAAAAATATTAAGAATGGAATTTCTTCCCCTGAATCCAGCCAGCCGGAAAATGATGAATAGGTTGGGAAATGCCGGCGAAAACAAAGATTTTGATCCATTGATGGTACTCCCTGTCGATCAGAAACTCGAATTTATTCGCACATTGGTGTTGCCTGAGTTGTGAAACGTATTGAAGGCAGCAATAACGTCACAAGCCCCCGCTATCCATTCGGACCACGAGGGCTTGTTTCATTTATACATATTGTCAATAAACTGATCCGGTGCTTTCTTGATTCATCGGATCAGTTGTTTTACCAGATTAGATCCCCAGTTTGCTTCTGCGGATCTGTTCGGCGCTGGTGAAGTTTTGTGTTACCACATGGCCTTTCAGCGGAACAATCTTTTCGTGAATGATGTCGATGAAGCTTTCAGCTTGCGGGAAGAAAGCATATTCCAGTTCGTAAGCAGGAGTGATCCAATCGCGAGAACCCAATACTGCTGGCGGAGCATCCAAATCGTCGAATGCAAGCTCGGTGATGTTGCGGGCCAGGTCGTTCAGGAATGAACCACGGGCTGTTGCATCGCTCGAAATGACAATGCGACCGGTCTTTTTAACCGAGGCAAGTACTTTTTCGTAGTTGAAAGGAACGAGCGAACGGGCATCGATCACTTCGGCGCTCATGCCGTATTTTTCTTCCAGAATTTTAGCTGCATCCAATGCACGATAAAGTGTCGCTCCAATGGTCAGAATGGTTACATCTTTTCCTTCGCGTTTGATATCCGGCTCACCGAACGGAATTTCGTAGTATCCTTCAGGTACGCCACCTTCGTGGAACTGTTCGCCAATTTCGTAGATACGCTGACTTTCGAAGAAAACAACCGGGTCAGTTCCCTGCAAAGCTGAGTTCATCAAACCTTTTGCATCGTATGGAGTTACCGGGAAACATACTTTCAAACCAGGAATATGAGCAGTCAGTGAAGTCCAGTCCTGTGAGTGTTGTGCGCCGTATTTTGATCCAACAGAAACACGTACAACAACCGGCATTTTCAGGATATTTCCACTCATAGCCTGCCATTTGGGCAACTGGTTGAAAATTTCGTCACCGCAGCATCCGAGGAAGTCGCAATACATGATTTCAGGAATCACGCGGCCACCACACATGGCATAACCAATGGCAGTACCGATAATGGCAGCCTCAGCAATTGGCGAGTTGAACAAACGGTGATACGGAAGCGCTTCGGTCAATCCGCGGTAAACGGCAAATGCGCCACCCCAGTCGCGGTTTTCTTCGCCATAAGCAACCAACGATGCGTCTTTGTAGAAACGATCGGCGATGGCTTCGAAAAGACCGTCACGAAGCTGGTATTGTTTCATTTTCGAGAATTGCTTGCCATCTTTATCGAAAGCGAATCGTTCTTTTTTAGCAATTTGCTGAACACGTGGGTTTTCGTTCATCGGGTGGTTCACGTCTGGTTGTGCATCCGACATCGAGTCGACCGACTGGTTCGAGAACATCATTGTTTCAAGGAGATTTGGATTGTTGTGCAAATCCATGCGTGGAGAAAGTTCGTCGTCGATAGCCAGTTTGAAGGTGTCGAACATGATTTCTTTAACGCCAGCCAAAATCGAATTCAGGTCGGCCTGAGTTGCCACACCGGCTTCGATGAGTTGGTTTCCGTAAGCGACAATACAATCCTGTTCTTCCCAGGCTTTAAGTTCTTCAGTAGTACGGTATGATGATGAATCGGATGGCGAGTGACCGCTAAAACGATAAGTCAGAACATCAATCAGGATAGGTCCTTCTTTCTTTTCAATTAAGGCTTTTTTCCGACGGTAAGCTTCGATAACAGCCAGAGGATTGTAACCGTCAACACGTTCAGCGTGCATCTGTTCTGGATTAACACCGGCACCGATACGGGCCGCAATGTCAAAGCCCATGGTTTCGCCGCAGGTTTGTCCGCCCATTCCGTACTGATTGTCCATGATGTTGATGATTACCGGAAGACCGCCTTTCATGTCGTCAGCCCAAAGTTTTTTGAACTGATCCATTGCGGCGAAAGTGAGTCCTTCCCAAACAGGTCCGCGGGCCATCGAGGCATCACCAATATTGGCTACGACAAGACCTGGTTTGCGGTTAACCTTTTTGTAAAGGGCGGCTCCAACAGCAATACTTCCGCTACCACCTACGATGGCGTTGTTCGGATAAATACCAAACGGAGTAAAGAAAGTGTGCATACTTCCACCCAAACCTTTATTGAACCCTGTTGTGCGGGCAAAGATTTCGGCTAATGCACCATATAGCAGGAAGCGGATTCCTAATTCTTTAACGTCGTTTCCTTTGTAAGCTTTTTTAGTAACGTTGAGTGTAGCGCCGTCCCAAAATTCGTTCATGATTTTTTCGAGCTCTTTCGGATCGAGCGTTTCGATGGCGCGCAATCCTTTGGCAAGGATTTCGCCGTGACTGCGGTGCGAACCGAAAATGAAGTCATCAACGGTCAGGGTGTAAGCCATACCTACTGCAGCAGCTTCCTGACCTGCAGAAAGGTGAGCAGGTCCCGGGTTGTTGTATTCCACGCCATTGTATCCACCGGTAGTTTTTACAAGGTGAAGCATGGTTTCGAACTCACGGATGACCACCATGTCGTGGAAAATCCTTTTCAGATCTTCCTTGGTGAAGTTTTTGCTTTTCAGTTCTTCACTGACTGTTTTGTTGTACTGGTTTACAGGAATCGGAGCGAACTTAATTTCGCCGGATTTCCTGACTTCCTTTGGATCAATAAATTGACTCTTTGGCATATTGCTTTGTTTTTAAATATTATCGTTCTAATTAATAAATTCAGTTATTTGAGATTTTCTCTTTGGGTAACATGTTTAAAGTTCAAAGTCTGAAGTTTAAAGTTGGGGTTGCGAGCATTTGCTATTTATATTTAGCACCTTTGACATCAGATTTATTCAAGTAATCAATAAATCCGCTAATCAATTTACTTGACTCTTCAGCCATCTGAAATGCTTTATCAAACTCTTCTTTAGAAATATATTCGTTATCGAGTGATCGATATAATTGGGATCGGGTTTCTCCGCATGAGCCTTTAGCTATCGATAAAAACTGAATAAATTCCCTGTTTCCATTGCGTTCAAAGCCTTCTGCTATGTTGTCCATGATCGAACCGGAAGATCCTTTTATCTGTCCCACCAATCGGAAATCTTTAGAAAATTCCGGTTTGAGTGTGTAAGTGTGGATCAATTTACAAAGAACTCTGGCCTGTTGCCATGCTTTAATATCCTCAAATCTTTCAATCGATGCCATAACTTTAAACTTTGAACCTTAAACTTTAAACTAGAAAAGGAAGCAAGTTTCTTTAATAATCTCACTCACTGTTGGATGCGGGAACACGATTTCCTGAACATCCTGAACGCGCAGTTGTGATTCGATGATGGCACAGGCGCCCCAGATCATTTCGGAACAAGCACCGCCAACCATGTGGATGCCAAGGATTTCTCCGTATTTTTTACCGGCAATCACCTTGCAGAAACCGTCTTTGCCTTCATTTTCAGCAACAAACCGGCCTGCATAAGCCATTGGCAGTTGTTTGATTACAACTTCAATGCCTTTTTCTTTGGCAGCAGCTTCGGTGAGGCCAACTCCGGCAATTTCAGGATGCGTGTAAACCACGCCTGGAATTGCATCGTAGCGCATGACATCTTTGTGACCCAGCATGTGGTTCACAGCTACTTCGCCTTCGCGACTGGCTGTGTGGGCTAAGAGTGAGAATCCGGTAATATCGCCGGCTGCGTAAACGTTGGGCACATTGGTGCGGCAGTTCTGATCGATTTTTATGCCACGTGGAGTAAATTCAACGCCGATGTTTTCCAGACCGATTCCGGCTACATTTGCCCTGCGGCCAACCGACAGTAAAACCTGTTCTCCCGTGATTTTAAATTCCTGACCATCTTTCTCGAATACCACTTCTTTGCCGTTCAGTTTGGTAACCTTGGCTTTCAGGTGGAACTCAACGCCTTTTTTTGTGAATTCTTTGCGAACAAAAGCGGCAATCTCTTCATCGATTCCGGTCAATATTTCCGGAAGCATTTCGATTACTGTTACTTTGGTTCCCATGGCGTTGAAGAAATCGGCAAACTCGCTACCGATCACACCACCGCCGATGATGACCAGACTTGTCGGCTTTTCTTTCAACTGAAGGATTTCGCGGTTGGTGAGAATTTGTGAAGGATCGAGTCCCGGAATTGGCGGAACGGCAGCTTCGGAGCCGGTGCAGATTAACAGACGGTTGGCCTGATATTCCTGTCCATCAGCTTCAATGGTGATGATTTCGCCGCGTTTTTCCTTGATGGTGGCTTTGGCCATTATCACATCGGCTTTGGCATGTTTCATTTTGGCGCCAACACCCGAAACCAGTTTGCGAACCACCTTGTCTTTGCGGGCCATGATTTTTTTGAAATCGATGGAAATGTTTTCCACTCCGATTCCATATTTGTCGGCTTCATGGGCATATTCCAGTACTTTTGCTGAATTCAGGAGTGTTTTGGTAGGGATGCAGCCTTCGTTGAGGCAAACACCTCCGAGAGAACGCATGTCGAAAACAATCACACTCATGCCTTTGGCTCCGGCACGTTCAGCAGCCACATATCCTGCAGGACCGCCTCCGAGAATTGCTAAATCGTATATTTTATCCATTGTTTTTTTGTATTTGGGTAGAGACGTAACATGTTACGTCTCTACAGTGTTTCAATTTAGATTGTCAAATTTTCAATCTGCTCCTTAATTTCTTTCAGGAAAAGGGTTGCCTCGCCGCCGTCAAGAGCCTGGTGGTCGTAGGTGAGTGATAAACCCATCATCGGAACGAAACCGTAAACGCCGTCACCCAAATCTTTCGGACGGGGAACGATAGTACAAACTCCCAGGATAGCAGATTGTGGCACGTTAATTACAGGGGTAAACATTTCCACACCGTAGTTTCCAAGGTTGGAAATGGTGAACGATGCAGCTTCGGGAGCCAGCAATTCAGGATTTACATTTCCTTTGCGGCATTGTCCGGCAATAGCCTGCATCTGTGTTGACAAGCCTTCGAGCGAAAGATCATCAGCATTTTTAATGGTAGGAACCATCAGTCCACGGTCAGTATCCACCGCTAACCCAAGATGAACTTTCTTGAACCAGCGCATGCTGTCGCCAATGAAATGAGTATTTACCTGAGGGAATTTTTTCAAAGCTTTGATCACGGCAAAACAAACCAAGTCGTTGATGGTGATGTTTTGAGAGATTTCGCCTTTGTCGAGCGCTTTTTTGAATTTCTTGCGCAGAGCCATAATGGTGCGGGCATCGGCGCTCATGTGGTGGGTAAGCTGAGCCGAATTTTGCAACGACGAGTGCATTGCTTTGGCAATCAGTTTGCGCATGTTGGTCAGTTTCTTCACTTCGAAGTCATCGCCATAAACCGGATTGTACGAGATCAGGTCTTTGATCACCGTTTTTCCTCCAAGTCCGGTCGCAGCTTCACCTGGCTTCAATCCTTCAGCTTTGGCTACTTCCTGAGCCAGCGGAGTCATTTTAGGCATGGTCTGAGCGGCAGCTTCAATGTCGCGCTCAATGATGCGTCCTTCAGGACCAGAACCAGCCAGTTGCTGATAAGCTACGCCTAATTTTTCAGCGGTGTTTTTGGCCCGAGGCGAAATTTTAACATCGCCGGTTGGCTCGCTTACCGTTTTTACTTCGGGTGCTGTGACGGTTTCTGCTTTTACTTCAGCTTTTGCAGCAGCTTCAGCTACCGGAGCAGCTGCCTGACCACCAGGACGGAATTCGTCAACTGATTCGCCGGCAGCGCCGATTACAGCAACATTCACCAATACGGGAACTTCATCGCCATCCGCAAAAAACACATCCAACAAAATACCGTCAGCTTTTGCCTCTTCTTCAAACGAGGCCTTGTCTGTTTCATACGAAAAAAGGATATCGCCAACTTTTACAGCATCACCCTTTTTCTTATACCATTCACCTATTATACAGGTCTCAACTGATTGCCCCTGACGAGGCATTAAAACTGGAATTGCCATATTTGATTTGTTTTAACAACTTTAGTTAACTTGTAAATACAACTGAATAATATTGTCAGAGCAGAACGTTATAAAACACTAATTAATTAAGCATTATAACGCAATCGCATTTCACGCATCAAAACTATATTTTTCTACTTGTATTTACAAGTTAAATTTAAAGATTTAGATTTTTTTATTACTTTTGGCTCGCAATCATTGAATTATGACCGAGGAAAACAAGCTGCCGCAACACCGAAGGATTTACGAAATTCTTCGAAAACACATACTTACAGGTGTATATGAAGAGGGGAGTCTTTTACCTTCTGAGAACGAGTTGTGTGCTGTTCATAACATCACCCGTCCCACTGTTCGTCATGCCCTGGAAGCATTGGTTAAGGACGGTTTTATTTCCAAAAAACAAGGGAAGGGAAGTATTGTCAGGAAGCCGCCACAGGATATTGGTATTCTTAGCATTTCGGGTACCGCTTCGGCAATTGGCGATCAGTACCTTCAGACGCAGATTCTGCAAAAACCTCAAATCAAGCCGTGGCCAGAGAATTTCCCTTTTGATTTGACAAAAATTGAGCATGAATCCGGTTGTATTTATATGGAACGTCTTCGGTTGGTTGACGGACAGCCGGTATTTTACGACATTAACCACATCCCGAACATCAATCTGCCCCGTTTTTCAAGCCGGTCGTTCGAAAATAAGTCGCTGTTTGAAATATTACGGACACAGTATCAGATTGAAGTTAAAGGTGGTGAGCAGAAATTGAAAGCCATAAAAGCCGACAAGCGAATAGGAGAGTTGCTAAATTTACCCGTCGGAGAACCGGTGTTAAGTATTGAACGCAAGTTAATTACTAACCGCGAAGGATTCCATATTTATTCGACCATCTGGTTTAATTCGGCCAAGCATTCTATTTTTGGAACATTCTAAGAAATGAACTGATTCTGAATAATAATAGACCAGTTTAAAATACCATTACTTCATTTATTACATTCAAAATCAGCAATTTTTTTTTGTCTTTTGTCAAAAAATCAATTTAATTTTACCTACATTTGCTAAATAATATTTTTATTTTTAATTATGAAAACAGGTAAAGTTAAATTTTTCAACGAATCAAAAGGTTTCGGTTTTATTAAAGACAGTGAATCTGATAAAGAATTCTTCGTTCACGTATCTGGTTTGGTTGACCAAATCAGAGAAAACGATGAAGTGACTTTCGAACTTCAGGAAGGAAGAAAAGGATTAAACGCAGTAAATGTTAAACTAGCATAAGTAGTCTAATATTTTTAAGATTTTAAGAGAGAGCCTTGCATTTTGCAGGGCTTTTTTATTGAATTTCCACAAGGCTATCGCAACCGGCAAAAACCGCTGAAGGTATTTCTTGAGGTGAGGCAAATATTAAAGCGGTCGGATAAAGGTTTAAATCGGGCTTCGGCCAGTTCGGGCCGGTTGTTTTCTCCGGAAAGATGGCTCAAAAAGATATGCACCAGTTCGGGGCCAGCATGATCGCGAATCAATTCAAATGCCTGATCATTGGATAAATGCCCGACTGATGAGGCCACCCTTCGTTTTAGCATATATGGATAAGCACCATCCCATAGCATTTTTTCATCGTAATTGGTTTCGAGAAACAGCGCGTGGCATTTTTTCAGATGCTGCCTGACTTGGGGGCAAGGTTCGCCGATGTCGGTAAAAACGCCGACCTGCCATCCGTCGTGTTCAATCCGAAAAGAACAGGGTTCGGCGGCATCGTGATTTTTCAGGAAAGGATGGATGGTGAAAGAACCTGTTGCGACAGATCTTCCCGGAATGAAAATGTTGGTCAGTTCGGGTTGGTCGGGTTCTTTTAGTGTATCGAACGTTCCCCTGCTAAACCATGCTGGAACCCGAAGCAGCTTGCTCAACACACGGACTCCACGGATATGGTCGGAATGCTCGTGGCTGATAAAAATACCCCGGATTTTGGACGCGTCAAGTCCAGCCTCGTTGATCCTGATCAGGATTTGTTTGGCTGAAATGCCTGCATCGACCAGTATGGCATCGTTTTCATTTCCAATGTAGTAACAGTTTCCGTTGCTTCCCGAAGCCAGTGCGCATAATTCAACCATTGTTTAAGCTTAATGATTTAGGCAAAAAATGAATTTGTATAGATCACGAATGGCCATTAACCAGATCAACAATCTGTTGGGGTAGAATTTCTTTTCCTTTCAGAATGTATTTGGCTTTTTCGTAAAATGGACGCCGTTTTTGCATCAATTCTTCAATAAACGCTTGAAGTTCTTGGGGCGATTTCCCTTTTATCAGTGGGCGCTCGGTTTTTGCTTTCAGGAGCCGTTGGATGAGAGAATCAATGTCAATATCCAGAAAGACGCAAAAGCCGGAATTGTTCATTAATTCCATGTTGTCGAAAAAACAGGGAGCTCCGCCTCCGGTGGCCACAATTACATCGTCGAAGGTGGCCACTTCTTCAAGGCATTTTCGTTCTTTTTTTCGGAAAGCTTCTTCTCCTTCCCGGGCAAAAATCTGCGGGATTGTCCGGAAATACTTTTCTTCGAGAAACGAATCCAGATCAACAAAAGTGAGCTTTAAAGCCGAAGCCAGAGCCCTCCCGATAGTGGATTTTCCGCAGCCCATAAAACCAACCAGAAATATTCTCATACGAAGCAAGAAAATCAACGGCCACGCATTGTGCGAAGCTGAAATAAAAAAATCAAAAAAATTAGCTCATGAGGATCAAAAATCCAAGGACATCTGATTCGGTGTTTCTTCACTACCTCCGGAATTGTCGGATCCAAATAAAAGATCTTCAATATTGGGAATTACAATATCGTTAGGTTTTTCATCCTCAGCATCTTCGGGTTCTTCGTCCAGGATTGTCGGTTCGAGTTCATTGATTTGGCTGATTTCATAGATCGAAAGGCGCTTCCCTTTGGCTTTGTACGATTTTATTCCAATGAAATCATCCACATCAACCACTTCAGGCTCTCTGCCTTCGTTTTTGCCGCCGAACACGAGTTCCAGTCTGGGGTGTCCCACCCAGGTGAAACTTACCAGCCGGTTTCCGGGGAACTCGCCGATGAATCCAATCTCCCGGTTGGGCGTTTCTTCCAGTTGGAACCGCTTGACGTAATAATATCCCTGCTCGGCATCAAAATAAACGGCAGTCAGCACTTTTTGCGGGTTAAACTTCTCGATGAGCATGACCCCGTCGTTAAAATGGTTCGATAAATCGAAGTTGCAAAGCAGGTATTCGCCTGTTTTGTAAATAACCAGGATCAGGTCGTCGCCGCTGAATTCGCCAAGGTATTTGCCCCGGTTGTCGGAGTTGAGGCGGAGGACATCTTCGTCGAACCAGATCTTACGGCCTCCAAGAGTTGAAACTCCTTTTTCTTTAAGGGCAATCTTGTGAATCTCGAACTTAGTCAGAATGTTGCCCATTGACGAACGGCCTTTGATGGCCAATTCGCTGAAGTCAACTTCAAAAATAAGCTTTTTGATGCGTGGTTTGGGTTTCAGGGTGACTCGCAGAACTTCGGCTTCACCATTGGGGTTCGCGCTGAAATAAAGCACCCGCGAACCGGGAGTTCCCTGGGTCAGGTCGTATTCTTTATCGCGGGTGACACCCGTAACGGCCATTCGTTTCATGTAAGCAAAGCCATCCTTTCCATCACGGTACACAATGTTGTAAATCGTGCGGTTGTCATTCTTCTTGAAAATAGCCACATGAAGGATGTTTTTCCCGATGAACGCTTTTTCTGTGACTTTAGAGACGACGTAGGTTCCATCCTTGCGGAAAACAATAACATCGTCGATGTCGGAGCAATCACAGATATATTCGGCCTTTTTCAGTCCGGTGCCCAAAAATCCCTCAATCCGGTCGATGTATAGTTTTTCGTTGGCAACTACCACTTTGGTGGCCACAATATTTTCGAAATTCCGGATCTCGGTGCGGCGTTCGTGCCCTTTGCCATATTTGGTTTTCAACTTTTCGAACCAGGCAATGGTAAAAGGAATGATGTTTCTGATGTTGTGGTTGATTTCTTCAATTTCGGCCTCGATTGCCAGCAAATGGTCGTTGGCCTTGTCGGTGTTGAATTTCAGGATGCGGGCCATCTTGATTTCCATCAGCTTCAGAATGTCTTCGCGGGTAACTTCCCGTTTCAGCATGGGTTTCCAGGGCAGAAGTCGCAGGTCAATGTGGTCGATGGCTTCATCCATGTTGGCTGATTCCTCGAATTCACGATCCTTGTAAATACGTTCTTCGATGAATATTTTCTCAAGCGACGAGAAGTGCCAGGCTTCTTCCAGTTCCCTTTTCCTGATTTCCAGCTCCAGCTTTAGCAGGGCCACCGTCTGGTCGGCATTTATCCTCAGAATTTCACTGACGCCGACAAACCTGGGCTTCTCGTTCTCGATGATGCAACTGTTGGGTGAAATGGAAACCTCACAGTCGGTAAAGGCAAACAAGGCATCGATAGTTTTGTCCGAAGACATTCCCGGTACCAGATGAATCATGATCTCGACCTTGTCGGAGGTGTTGTCGTCGATTTTCCGAATTTTTATTTTGCCTTTGTCGTTGGCCTTGATGACCGATTCGATAAGCGAAGCCGTAGTTCTCCCGAATGGCAATTCTGTGATTACCAGTGTTTTACTGTCTTTTTTCTCAATTTTTGCCCGCACTTTAATCGACGAGCCCCTGATTCCGTCGTTGTATCTCGAAAAGTCGCCTGATCCTCCGGTGGGAAAATCCGGGTAAAGCTCAAATTCTTCGCCTTGCAGATGGGCTATTGAAGCATCGATCAGTTCAATGAAATTGTGCGGAAGAATTTTGCAGGCCAGACCAACAGCAATCCCTTCAACTCCCTGCGCCAGCAGAAGCGGGAACTTAACCGGAAGGGCTATGGGTTCGCGGTTTCGTCCGTCGTAAGAAAGCTTCCAGTTAGTCGTTTTTGGATTGAAAACCACATCGAGGGCAAATTTCGACAGTCGGGCCTCGATGTAACGAGGGGCCGCTGCCCCATCGCCTGTAAGCAGGTTTCCCCAGTTTCCCTGACAGTCGATGAGTAAATCTTTTTGTCCGAGCTGAACCAGGGCATCGCCAATAGAAGCGTCGCCATGCGGGTGGTATTGCATGGTTTGCCCGATGATGTTGGCCACCTTATTGAAGCGTCCATCATCCATCATATTCATGGCATGAAGGATACGGCGCTGAACCGGTTTCAGCCCGTCTTCGACATACGGGACTGCCCGTTCAAGAATCACATACGAAGCATAGTCAAGAAACCATTGCTGGTACATTCCCGACAGATAGTTGATTACTTCTTTCTTTTCTTCTTTCGGAGATTCTTCTTTATTGATGTTTTCTTCTGTCATTTTTCGTTGCTTGCAATCAAATGTTATTGATGCGTATTGTCGATTCCAAAAAGAATTGTTTAAAATTCATCCTTTTCCACGTAGAGGTTGTCGATGATAAAATCCTGACGTTCAGGAGTGTTTTTGCCCATGTAAAATTCAAGCATCTGAGCCACCGATTCGTGTTTTTTCATCAGTACCGGATCGAGGCGGATGTCAGGGCCGATAAAGTTTTTAAACTCGTCAGGAGATATTTCGCCCAACCCTTTAAATCGGGTAATCTCTGCGGTTTTCCCGAGTTTCTGAATGGCAGTAACCCGTTCTTCGTCGGAATAGCAGTAATAAGTAACCTTTTTGTTGCGGACACGAAAAAGCGGGGTCTGAAATATAAAAAGGTGTCCCTGGCGTACTACTTCGGGAAAAAATTGCAGGAAGAAAGTGATAAGCAGCAAGCGGATGTGCATTCCATCGACATCGGCATCGGTAGCAATAATCACTTTGTTGTAGCGCAAATCGTCGATGCTTTCTTCAATGTTCAGGGCTGCCTGCAAGAGGTTGAATTCCTCATTCTCGTAAACAACCTTCTTGGTTAATCCATAGGTGTTCAGTGGCTTACCCCGCAAGCTGAATACAGCCTGGGTATTTACGTCGCGCGATTTGGTGATCGATCCGCTGGCCGAATCTCCCTCGGTAATGAAAATTGACGAGTTTTCGCGCAACTCATGGTTGCTGTCGAGATGAACCCGGCAGTCGCGCAGTTTGCGGTTGTGCAGGTTCGCTTTCTTGGCCCGCTGTTTGGCCAGTTTTTTTATGCCTGAAATGGCCTTTCGTTCGCGTTCAGACTCCTGAATGCGCCGCAGCAGCACTTCCGAAACGTCCGGGTTTTTATGCAGATAATTATCCAGTTCCTTCTGAACAAAATTGGCTACAAAGTTCCTCACGCTGGGGCCATCCGGTCCAATATCCTTTGATCCCAACTTGGTTTTGGTCTGCGATTCGAAGACCGGTTCTTCCACTTTTATACTTATGGCAGCAACAATTGAAGCCCGAATGTCGGTTGGATCAAAATCTTTTTTGTAAAAATCGCGGATGGTTTTTACAATGGCCTCGCGGAAGGCTACAAGGTGAGTTCCTCCCTGGGTGGTATGCTGCCCGTTGACAAACGAATAATAATCTTCACCATATTGGTTGCCGTGGGTAATTGCTACTTCAATATCGCCATTCTTCAGGTGAATGACCGGATACAGCGATTCGCCTTCCATGTTGTCCTCCAGCAGATCGCGCAGCCCGTTTTTCGAAATGTATTTTTCTCCGTTAAACTCAAGGACCAGTCCCGCATTCAGATAGGAATAGTTCTTCATCATATTGACGGCGTAGTCGTCAATGAAATGATATCCTTTAAAAACTTTTGAGTCGGGAACAAACGCGACAAAAGTACCGTTGGGCTGATCGGTCGGAACAATGTCCTTTTCTTCGATTACTTTGCCTTCGCTAAAACTGATTTCCTTGACCTCTCCCTCGCGGAATGACTTGATTAAAAAGTGACTGGATAACGCATTAACAGCCTTTATACCAACCCCGTTAAGACCAACCGATTTCTTGAATACATCCGAATCGTATTTGGCCCCGGTGTTCATTTTCGATGCTGCATCCAACAGTTTCCCAAGCGGAATGCCCCGGCCAAAGTCGCGAACGGTAACCTGATCGTTGCTTACCCGAACTTCAATCTTTTTGCCATTCCCCATCATAAATTCGTCGATGGAGTTGTCCATAACTTCTTTCAGCAGTACATAAATACCATCGTCGCTAGCCGATCCGTCACCCAATTTGCCAATGTACATTCCAGGTCTTTTCCTGATATGTTCTTGCCAATCAAGCGTTTTTATCGAAGCTTCATCATAATTCGACATCATAATCCAATCCAATTTGCAACAAATATAAAGAAAACAAAAGAGGGAATGTGTTTTCAAACTTCGACATTAACTAACAATTAACGGTTGAAAACTTATTCCTGAAGCAGGAAACAGAGTCTTTATACCTGGTTGATATCTGTTTTTTATATCATTGATTTATAATCGGTTATTGTTATGTTCGATTTGTTGTTGAAAAGAATCCGGCATCGAGTAGATCAAAATTCGGTTTCGGTCCGTTTCAAGGAAGGAATATCTGTGTTCTTCCGGAATTATGGTTGTGGGCTGTGCCGATCGATTTGTTGTTTGGAATGGCAGAAACCCGACCCGGCAGCGAATGTTGATGTTTTGAATATTATTTTCATTCGTGTTTGTATTTCCGGCAACATGTTCGTTTCATATTTAATTATCTTTGCGCCGACATGTTAAGAAAGTACATCTACATAGTTTTTGCAATGCTTTTGGCTTTTTCTCAGGCCAAAGCTCAGCCACGTTTGGGAAGTTCTCCGAGTCGGGGAACTGGCACATCGACTGATGGAACGGCTAATCCACAAGATCCTAAGGGTGAAAAGGAGAAGGATAAGCCTAAAATTCCGTCGAGGATCAGAATATGGTCGGTTGCAAACCAGGGAGCGACTGTGAAGGCAACCGAACTTGATACAACCCTTGTTTTTTATCACAATTATCTGCCGTTTAACCAGACAAGTATCAGCAGCACATTTACGGGAAACAATGGAGGGGCTTACATTTCGAACGATTTTTTCAGTCGTCGTTACAACTCCGATTTTTATTTTGCCCGTTCATTCGATGCCTATTGGCTGATGCCATCTCAGATTAGATACTTTAATACAACCACTCCGTATTCGTTGCTTGATTATTCCCAAAGTGAAAACCGATCGACTCATAACGAAACAAGGTTCAATGTGTTTCATTCTCAGAACGTAAATCAACGAATGAATTTTGAGTTTATTTACAATCAGACCCGATCGACGGGGCAATATATGAATCAGGCAAATAAATTTCACAACATTGCCTTGGTTTCTTCTTACAATTCAGATAAATGGCTCTCTCATTCAAATGTTATTTTTAACCGGCTTGAAGATGAAGAAAACGGGGGAATTGACCCTAATCAGCCTTTAAATAATGAGACAAAAACAGACAACTATACCACGCAAATGGATGATGCCATTAATAGGATTCAAAATAATAATGTATTTACGATAAACGAATACAGGGTGGGTAAGACCATTGAGTTTGAAACGGATAGTGCCGTTGATGTGATTAAGAAGTTCATTCCCCGTATAGGCTTTATTCATGAACTGGAGTTCTCGAATAATGGGAGGAAATTTACAAAAACTAACCCCAAGACTTTTTTTGAAAATATTTATGCCGATTCTACAAAAACCAGTGATACTGTTCGGTATACAAGGCTGACTAACATTTTCCAGATCAAGTTTTATGAAGCGCCTGATCGCAAGTACACATTCGGGAAGCGTGCCTATATTGGGAACGACCAGTTGTGGTACAAAATCCTGCCGTTTGACGGTAATTATCCTGCGAAACAGTCGAATACTTTTGTTGGCGGGGGGATTTTCAGAAAGGAAGGAAAATTCTGGCAGTGGGAAGCTGAAGGTCGGATTTACCTGGCCGGATACCGTGTCGGACATACCGAGTTAAAAGGGTTCTTCAACAAGCCATTGAAAATTGGCAGGGATACCACAAGCCTTCGCATTGAAGGATGCATGAAGACTCTCGTTCCTGATTATTTCGACCAGCATTTTTATTCGAACCATATTAAATGGACAAACCATTTCGATAACATCAATGAAATAACTATTGGTTCGAGCATTCATTCGCAGGAATATAAAACGACCATAGGAGCAAATTATTCGTTGGTAGGAAATTACATTTACAACAACGAACAAGCCCTGCCAGATCAAACCAGCACCGAGTTGTTGTTTCTTTCGGCATACCTGAACAAAGATTTTGAAAGTAAACACTGGCTGGTCCGCACCCAATTGCTGGCACAGAAAGTCAGCGATGAAAACTACGTTCATCTGCCTGTTTTTGCCGGGTTTGTCAGCATAAATTACAGGACTCTCTGGTCAAAAGTTTTGCACACACAATTTGGTGTCGATGCTCGTTACAACACTGCTTTTTATGCCGACGCCTATGATCCGGCCACGGCACGTTTTTACCTTCAGAACGACCAAAAAATCGGAAACTATCCGTACCTCGATTTTCACGTGAACCTGAAGCTGAAACGTACACGCTTCTTTTTTATCATGATGAACGCGGCTTCCGGGTTTGTTGGCAACAACTATTATGTCGCTCCTGATTATCCGTATTACCGGCGTACATTCCGGATTGGGTTAGCCTGGTCGTTTTATGACTAAACGGTTGAAGGATTGAATTGTAGAAGGATAGACTGGTGAAGTTATTTTTGACTTTTCAGGATTTCAATCAGTTCTGATAAAATCATGGCAGTCGCCCCCCAAATGTATTTCCCGTTAAATGGATAGTATTTTACCTTGGTTAGCCCGGTAACAGTTTGCAATTCGGTTTCTGCAATAATTTCATTTGATACAAATTCGCTGACCGGAAACAGGATGAGTTCTTCCACTTCGTCCGAATTGATTACAAATTCTGGTTTTCGGTCGGTCCAGGCCAGGTAGGGGTGTATGGCGAATTTACTGACCTCGATATACAGATCGGATAATTTGCCCAGAACTTCAACAGAAGCAGGGTCAACGCCAACTTCTTCGCGGGCTTCACGAAGGGCGGTCATTTCGGTTGTTTCATCTTCTATCTCAACTTTCCCTCCCGGGAAGCTTACTTGCCCGGGATGATGCTTCATGGTCAGCGGACGCTTCATCATGCAGGTAAACAACCGGTCTCCTTCAGGAAAAAGCAACAGCAAAACGCTGCTCAATCTGGCCAGGGGGCGTTCGTTGTCGTACATTTTCGTGTGCCGTCCGGGAGGAAGCATTTTGTGATGAGCTTCCATACCGGGCAACTCGCCTAGCAACGACCTTTTCAGATATGTTTTTACTTCGGAATGCATATCTTAAAAATAACAAATTTACCGGGAGAACATCGATCTCCTCCAGATTTTTTTAAGCATGCGAATAGGCTATTCGAAGCGGATGGACTTTTCAGGAGAAATTTTGGTGATGAAATACGAGGGCAATAATAACATCAGCATGGTGATAACGATGGTTCCCAGGTTCAGCAAAATCAGGTGAGCGACGTTGAGGTTCACCGGAACATATTCGAGATAATAGGATGTTGGATCGAGCTTCAATAAATGCGTGTATTTTTGGAGCAGGCAAAGACTTATCCCGAGCAAGTTCCCCCAGGTCAGGGCTTTTAGTATAAGTAGTACCGAAAAATAAAGGAAAACCTTGCGGATGCTCCAGTTGTGGGCCCCCATGGCTTTTAATATGCCGATCATTTGGGTGCGTTCCAGGATGATGACCAACAGGCTCGAAACCATGTTGAACCCGGCCACCAGAACCATAAGCGTGAGGATTACCCAAACGTTCATGTCGAGCAGTCCCAGCCAGTCGAATATATGGCGGTATTTTTCCTTGATGCTTACCACCTGCAATATTGGCGCATCCTGACTGGTGTTCCTAAGGAGTAAGTGGTGAACTGCCTTTTCCTGTTCGGGAAGCTTTTTGAAGTCGTCGACGAGGATCTCGAAACCACTCACTTCGTTATTTTTCCAGCTGTTCAGTTTCCGGATGTGATTGATGTCAACCAACACGAACATGCGGTCGAATTCATCAAGGCTGGTTTTGTAAATGCCAGCCAGTTCGAATTTTCGCTGACGCGGAACAGCTTCCGTTTCGTGAATGAAAAACATGGAGAGATCGTCGCCCAGTTTGAGTTTTAAAAGGTCGGCCATTTGTTTCGACACCCACACTTTGTTGCTCCTTGCGGTATCCTGAACATGGAAAGGTTCTCCGGCGACTTTGTTTTCCTGAAAAAACGACCAGTCGAAGTCGGGACCGATCCCTTTGAGTACAACTCCCTGGATGGCATCATCGGTGCGGATAATTCCCGGCTTGGTGGCAAAAACCTGAATGTGGCGAATGCCGTCGATCTTTTTCAATTCCTGAAGAAAAGGCTGATTGCTGCTGATTGGGGCTGTTTCGAACGACTGGTTCGAATCGAGGTTGACAATCTGTAAATGCGAGCCAAAGCCGATGACCTTGCGCCCTACTTCTGTTTTGTAGCCTGTAACAATAGCCACCGATAAAATCAACACCACCAGACCGAGAATAATACCCAGGAGGGCAATGTTGACGATTCGGTGTGAAAGGCTTTTCCGGTTTTCTTTGTCCGAAAAAATCCGCCGGGCTATGTATAAATTAACGTTCAAGATTTATTCTTTAAAGTCTTAATCTCAGTCAATTATATGCTGATCTGTTCTTCCAGAAGTTGTACTTCTTCAACACCCCGTTCGTTCACAAAAGGCAAAGCAAAAAGTCCAATCAATCCTAGGACGATCAGCATGAGCGTGGTGGTTCCATGCGCGAGCAATGCGAATATTTTGCCGTCGGGCCGCTGAACTCCGTAAAGGGCCAGTCCTTCGATTACCATGAAATGCCAGGCCCCGATTCCTCCCTGCACCGGCGCCACCATGCCGAAACTGCCTAGTACAAAAACCGTCAGTCCGGCCAAAGGCATCAGGTGCGAGGTGAAGCCGAATGAAAAGAACACGCAGTAAAGCATCAGGTAATACATCAGCCAGATGAACGCCGAATGAAAGATGAAAGCACCTTTCTTTTTCATGTTCCTGATGCTGCGAAAGCCTTCGATAAACTGATCGGCAAAGCCCATTATTTTTTGAGCCAGCGAACTTTTACGGATTTTATGGCGAGCAGCCCAAACGATCATCAGGAATACTAAAAGCAAACCAGCCAGGAGGGGCGACGTGATTACTTTCATGAACTTTGCTTTTACTTCGGGGTTGTTGCCCAGAAACTCCAGCACTTGCCCGAATTGAGTGATGATGACAATGATCAGCAGCAACAGGAGCATCAGCACATCAATTAAACGTTCAAGTACCACGGTGCCGATCAGTTTGGTGAACGGGATTTTCTCGTAACGCGAAAGCACGCCGCATCTCGAAATTTCGCCCATACGGGGCAAGGCCAGGTTCATCAGGTAGCCAATCATCACGGCCAGAAAGGTGTTTAGAATGCGGGGTTTTCTCCCCAGTGGTTCAATCATCAGGTTCCAGCGAATGGTGCGGCTGACATGGCTAAGCAAACCCAGGAAAAGGGAAATGACGATCCAGAAATAGTTGACATCGTTGGTCAGAACAGCTTTGATCCGTTTAATGTCCTGATCTTTGTACACCATCCAAAAAATGAGAATTCCGAGAAGGAAGAAGCAAAGGAATTTGAGGGTTTTGAAAATGCCTTGTTTCAAGTTCTGTTATTTAAGTTTTTGATAGCCTTTTGTCAGGATAAAATCTGGTGTGTATGTCCGACCATATACTTTTAACCCGGCATTGTGCTTTTCAATGTGAATTTAACGTATTTTTGCCCGAACCTCGTGAAGACCCTGAAAGGCTTTATCTTCAAAGGGAGCTATCAGGACAAAAATACAGATTTGTTTGAATTCGGGTGGATTTTTATCAACAAATTAAAAAATCGGGGTGAGAAACCTCAGTGAAAAATGACGACAGTACGGGCAAAAAAGAATTTGGGGCAACATTTTTTGAAGGATAAGAATATCGCTCAGGAAATTGTTGAAAGTTTGCAGGCAGACCAATTGAAAAAGGTATTGGAGGTTGGCCCGGGAATGGGCGTTTTGACTCAATTCCTTCTTCAAAACCAGTCGTATGAAACGTTTGTGGTTGAAATCGACCGCGAATCGGTTGATTATCTGAATGATCATTTCCCGGAGTTGAAGGATCGAATCATTTCTCACGATTTTTTGAAGCTCGACCTGAGCAGGTATTTCAGCGAACCTTTTGCTGTCATCGGAAACTTTCCGTACAATATTTCATCGCAGATATTTTTCAAGATCCTGGAATACCGGAATCAGGTTCCGGAGGTGGTGGGTATGCTTCAGAAAGAGGTGGCCGAGCGGTTGGCTGCTCCTCCCGGATCGAAAACGTACGGAATCCTGAGCGTGTTTCTTCAGGCCTATTATAATATAGAGTATCTTTTTACGGTTCACGAAAATGTGTTTTCGCCTCCGCCCAAAGTTAAATCGGGGGTCATCAGGCTTACCCGCAACCAGACCGAAGCGTTGGATTGCGACGAAAAGTTATTTACAAGTATCGTAAAAACCGCTTTTAATCAAAGACGCAAAACCATGCGAAACTCACTGAAGGGGATGATTACCAGTGATGAACTAAAATTAAATCCGATTTTTGACAAACGTCCCGAACAACTGGGTGTTGCTGAATTTGAAATGATTGCCCGTTTGATTGGAAGCCAGATAGGTCGCAGTGATCAGTCCCAGTAATTAGTCGCGTAAAAGTAAATTCGTTGCTAGACTGCATTCATGGCTGTTACCGGATCGAGCCGTGAAGCCGACAAGGCAGGGACAAAGCCAGCCAGTACGCCAATCACTCCTGAAATGGTCAGTCCCAGTATGATGTTTGCCAGAGTCAGAGAGATGGTCATACCCGAAATGTAGCTGAAAACGTATGTGCCTATGAGAATCAGGATCAGGCCGATGATGCCACCCAGCAGCGAAAGTACAACCGCCTCGAAAATGAACTGAAGTAAAATGAAATATCGTTTGGCGCCCATGGCTTTCTGTATTCCGATGATCTTGACCCGTTCCTTTACCGATACAAACATGATGTTGGCAATTCCAAATCCGCCGACCAGGATGCTGAATCCCCCGATGATCCATCCGGCCAAATTGAAAACCTTAAAAAACGCATCGAACCGATTCGAAATCAGGCTTACTTCGTTAATGGCGAAATCGTTTTCTTCCATGGGTTTCAACCGGCGGATCGAGCGCATGAATCCTTCCAGTTCGGCAACGAATTCATCCCGGTCAGCATCCGGTCTGGCTTTCACATTGATGGTTTGCCCCTGGTCGCGGTTGCGCACATCAATCATGTTCATTGCATAAACGACTGGGATATGAACCCGTTTATCCATGCTGGTGCCAAACATGTCGGACCCCTGCCTGGTATACACACCAATCACCAGAAATCGGGTCCCCTGAATTTTTATGGTTTTACCAACCGGATTTGCCCGGTCGAAAAGTCGTGAGGCCAGTTCGTTTCCCAGGATGGCCAGGTTAGCTCCAGAATTCGATTCGGACTCGGTAAAGTAACGTCCTTTTTCAATTTCAAGGTTCCAGGTGTTGATCAGCCGATGCGTGGTTGCCAGCACTTCCGTGTTTTCGGCTTTGCTGTTTTCGAATTGAACCGTGCGGTTGAATCCAAAAAAATAGACGGCATCCTCAATGTTTTTTGAGCGGCGTATCAGTTCTTCTGTTTCTTCCATTGTTGGCACCGGCCGGTTCAGATATTTCCACCATGGATATTCCGTTTCTCCTTCCGGAGGAGTCCAGGGCCATTTCTGAATGTAAACCATGTTGTTGCCCAGAGAATTCAGGCTGTTGCGAATGTAGTTTTCCAGCGAATCGATAACCGTAAAAACCGAGATGATGGCGAAAATGCCAATGGTTATCCCCAGCAACGAGAGAAACGTGCGCAACTTATTTGCCCGAAGGGAACCGGAAGCAAATGAGAAACTTTCTAATATCAGTCGGGTCAGCAGCATGGCATTCGGTTGGAAAACAAAACAAATTACGTTGTTGTCGGAAAATTAGTTGAATGTTTTTGAAATGATTACAGTTTTTCTTCAAATCTGCGGAAATAATTCTGAATGCAATGTTACAATAAGCTTAATTAGTCGAATTGTAAGGGAACAAAATCAAGGTGTTTTATTATCTTTGAGGCCGAATTTCAAAAGGATTATAGATGAAGGACTTAAAAAAAATTAAATCGGCTTTAATTTCAGTATATCACAAAGATAAGTTGGATCAGATCATTAAAAAGTTGGACGAAATGAACGTCACGATCTATTCAACAGGCGGAACCCAGTCGTTTATTTCAGAATTGGGCGTTGCTGTAACTCCGGTTGAAGAACTTACCAGTTATCCTTCTATTCTGGGCGGACGAGTAAAAACCCTTCATCCCAAAGTATTTGGTGGAATTCTGAACCGCAGGGACAACCTGGGAGACCAACAGCAAATTGCCAAATACGAAATTCCTGAAATCGACCTTGTTATTGTTGATCTCTATCCGTTTGAGGAAACGGTAGCTTCAGGAGCATCCGAAGAAGACATTATTGAGAAAATTGATATCGGTGGCATTTCGCTGATCCGTGCTGCTGCCAAAAATTTCAACGACGTGGTTATCGTTTCGTCGCGCAACCAATATCAGGCTTTGCTCGACCTGCTGAACGAGAAGGATGGTCAGACTTCGCTTGAAGACCGTAAAGAATTTGCACGTCTGGCATTTGCAACCTCATCTCATTACGACAGCGCCATTTTCAATTATTTTAATGGTGGGAAATCGGAAGAAGCCCGTATCAGCGTGAATAACGGACATGTTTTGCGCTACGGCGAAAATCCACATCAGGCTGCTACCTTTTATAAATTCAACAATACCAATTCTGATATTACCTTGTCGAATGCCAAAGTCCTGCAAGGGAAAGAGCTTTCGTATAACAACATGCTCGATGCAGATGCAGCCTGGAAATCGGCAAGCGATGCGTATCATTCGGTAACTCATATTCCAAACAAAATAGCGGTTTCGGTAGTGAAACACCTCAATCCATGTGGATTGGCAGTCGCAGGCAATATCCAGGAAGCGCTGGAGCTGGCATGGGCCGGTGATCCGGTGAGCGCTTATGGCGGTATTGTTTGTTTTACCGGAGTTGTTGATCAAACTATTGCTGAATGGTTCAGTAAACGATTTATCGAAATCATGATTGCTACGGGTTATACTCCTGAAGCTCTTGATGTTTTAAGCAAAAAGAAAAACCTTCGGGTGATGGAAACTCCTGTAAAACCTCAGATTGCTGGCGAAAAGCTTTACCGGTCAATCAGCGGAGGCTTGCTTATCCAGGATGAAGATGAAGGTCAGGAAACCGAATTTAAGAATGTGACGAAGATACAGTTTGATAACAGTAAGATGAACTTGTCGAAGTTTGGTCTTGTCGCCTGCAAACACCTGAAAAGTAATGCTATTGCATTGGTGACTCAAAATCAGGATGGATCGTTCTGGCTAACCGGAGCTGGAATGGGGCAACCAAACCGCCTCGACAGTTTGCGTCAATTGACGATCCCACGTTTCAACCTGAAAGAAGGCGTGAAGATTGAAGATTCAGTCCTGATTTCGGACGCGTTCTTTCCGTTCCGCGATAGCGTGGAAGCTGCCAATGAATTCGGTATTAAATATGTTGTTGAGCCCGGAGGCAGCATTCGCGATGAAGAAGTGATTGCCGCCTGTGATGAATTTGGCATTGCCATGCTTTTCACCGGGATGAGGCATTTCAAACATTGATCGGACGATCAGTTAACTAGTAAAAACAAAGAAAAACAAACCCATGGGATTATTTTCATTTTTGACCCAGGAAATAGCCATCGACCTTGGCACCGCTAACACGATCATTATCCATAACGATAAAATTGTAGTTGATGAACCGTCGATTGTAACCATCGACCTTAAAACAGAAAAGCTTGTTGCCATTGGTGAGAAAGCCCGCCAGATGCAAGGGAAAACCCATTCAAACCTGAAAACCATCCGCCCATTGCGCGATGGTGTGATTGCCGACTTTAACGCGGCTGAACAAATGATCAGGGGAATGATCCGAATGATGAATCCCAAATCAAGGTTTTTTGCGCCTTCATTACGAATGGTAGTTTGTATTCCGTCGGGATCGACCGAAGTTGAAATCCGTGCGGTTCGCGACTCTTCGGAACATGCCGGCGGGCGCGACGTCTATATGATTTACGAACCAATGGCTGCTGCCATCGGGATTGGTCTCGATGTGGAAGCTCCTGAAGGAAACATGGTGGTCGATATCGGTGGTGGAACAACAGAAATTGCCGTAATTTCATTGGGAGGTTTGGTTACCAATAAATCGATCCGTATTGCCGGCGACGACCTGACTGCCGACATCATGGAATATATGCGCCATCAGCACAACATTAAAATAGGTGAGCGTACTGCTGAAGAAATCAAGATCAATGTAGGTTCTGCGCTTTCGCAGCTTGATAATCCGCCTGCTGATTTCATTGTTCAGGGGCCAAACCAGATGACTGCACTTCCGATTGAAGTTCCGGTTTCGTATCAGGAAATTTCCCATTGCCTGGAAAAATCAATCAATAAAATTGAGACTGCAATTCTCAGCGCGCTGGAACAAACACCTCCGGAATTATATGCTGACATTGTGACCCGCGGAATCTGGCTGGCCGGTGGTGGCGCATTGCTGCGCGGACTGGCTAAACGGTTTACCGATAAAATCAATATTCAGTTCCATGTTGCCGAAGATCCGTTGCGTGCAGTTGCCCGTGGAACAGGTATTGCTCTTAAGAATGTAAATAAATTCTCTTTCCTGATCAGATAATCCTGAAAAGGAAGGGATAAACCTTCCAACTGATGAGAAGTTTATTTCGTTTCTTATTACGAAATTATTTTTTGATGATGTTTCTGGCGCTGGAGTTTCTTTCTCTGGTTTTGATTGTCAGTTTCAATAATTACCAACGGGTAGCATTTTTTAACTCAAGTAACAATCTGGCTGGAACTGTTTATGAACGGTTCAGCCATTTGGACGACTATTTCAGCCTGGGGCGGATTAATGCCCGTTTGGCTGCTGAGAATGCAGCTTTACGCAAAAAACTTCAGGAGCGAATCATGCTTCAGGAGCAGATCCAGACTCCGAAGTTCAGGCCTGATACTGTTGATACCCCAAAGTATATTTTTACTTCGGCCAAAGTGATCAACAATTCGACCAACAAACAATTCAACTACATTACGCTGAACAAAGGCTCGCGGCAGGGAATAAAACCTGATATGGGCATCATCAACGAACAAGGTTTGGTTGGCGTAATTACCAATGTTTCGCCAAATTATTCAACGGGCTTGTCGTTGCTGAACTTGCGATTGAGTATTCCCGCAAAAATTACCAAAAACAACTGCTTCGGAGCATTGGTCTGGGATGGGGAACATTACAACACTGCAGACCTGAAAGAAATACCGTTTCACGTCATGGTTAATGTAGGAGACACCGTTGTGACCAGCGGATATTCCACGATTTTCCCTGAAGGTATTATGATTGGGACTATTAGTCGATGGGAAAACGAAAGCGGAACAAACTTTTACAATATTAAGGTTGAGTTGTCGACTGATTTTAAAAGACTGAAGTATGTTGAAGTCGTTCAGAATACCAAACGGAATGAACTCATAAAACTAGAATCAAACAACGTTGGCGAATGATAAAGGGATTGGGGAAATATGTGCTCATGTTTGTGGTTCTGGTGTTGGTTCAGGTTCTTATCCTGAATAATATCCAGTTTAGCGGGTTGATTAACCCCTACATGTATATTTTGTTTATTATGCTTCTGCCGTTTAATATTCCCGGTTATTTTCTCCTTGGCCTCTCCTTTTTGCTTGGAATTACAATCGATATATTCAACAATACACTTGGGGTACATGCCGGGGCAACGGTATTGCTTGGTTTTTTGCGCCCTGGAATTGCTAGTTTGATTTCTTCGCGTGAGATTCTTGAGAAAGGAAGCACCCCGGGGCTGACCCAACTGGGCTTTGCAAGCTTTCTGAAATACACCCTCATTTCGGTGCTGATCCATCATCTGTTCCTCTTTTATGCTGAGGCATTCTCGTTTGGTGACTTTTTTGAAACCTTCCTTCGGTATATACTTAGCAGTGTTTTCTCAATTCTGATCATCCTGGGAAGTCAATTCGTTATCTTTAAAAACTAGAGCGGGTGGATACTTTTTCGAAACGTCAATATATTATTGCCGGCATCATGTTAGGAATCGGGGCTATTTTTATACTCCGGTTATTCACCATTCAGATCACCAATAAAACATACAAGCAATTTGCTACCCGCAATGTACTCCGAAAGATCATTACTTTTCCGGCCAGAGGATTCATCTACGACCGCAATCAGGAACTGATGGTTTATAACAAGGCGGCTTACGACCTGATGATTATTCCGCGCGAAACAAAAACTTTTGATACGCTTGCCTTGTGCCAGATTTTGCAGGTTGAACGTGAAGACTTTCGTGAAGCAATCAAAAAAGCAAGGAAATTTTCACTCTACAAGCCTTCCATGGTAGTGGGGCAAATTGCCCCTGATGTGTATGCTCCGCTTCAGGAAAAGCTATACAAATATCCTGGATTCTTTGTGCAATCGCGAACCTTGCGCGAATATCCCAATAAAAGTGCAGCCCAGGTTCTTGGGTTTGTCGGTGAAGTAAACCAGCGAATCATCGAAAGCGACAGCTATTACAAAATGGGCGATTACATTGGTGTTAGCGGGCTTGAAAAAGCTTACGAGAAGGAGCTGCGCGGCATTAAAGGGGTAAACAATTACATGGTTGACGTCCACAACCGGGTTAAAGGGAAATACAACGAGGGGAAAGAAGATACTACCGCTATTTTGGGAAACAATCTGATGACAGGCCTCGATGCCAAACTTGAAGCTTATGCCGAATTGCTGATGTCCAATAAGCGTGGGGCAGTAGTTGCCATTGAACCTTCGACCGGGGAAATCATCTTAATGGTTAGCGCTCCTTCGTATGACCCCAACATGTTGGTTGGCCGTCAGCGAAGCAAGAATTACAGCATCCTCGATCGCGATTCGATCAATAAACCCATGTGGAACAGGGCGGTTATTGGCCGATATCCGCCGGGCTCAACATTTAAATTAGCCAATGCCCTGATCGCTCTTGAGGACCATGCCATATCGCCGTTCGACAGGTTTTCCTGTTCGGGGCAAAATTCCACTCCTATAAAATGTACACACAGCCACGTTAGTCCGCTGGCTGTCCGTGAAGGTATCCGCGAATCGTGTAATTCGTTTTTTTGGAATGCTTTTAGGCAGATTATCAATCACAGATCAAATGCGGCGGAGGGGTATCAGGCCTGGCGCGATTATATTACCAGTTTTGGTTTTGGAACTAAACTAAGTCAGGAGTTGTCGTCGGAAGTAAAAGGGAGCATTCCTGAGGTAGCCCTTTACGACAAATGGTATGGCGCTGGTCACTGGAATGCCATGACCATTCGATCTCTGTCTATCGGTCAGGGCGAAATTGAAGCAACTCCGCTACAAATGGCCAACATGTGCGCCATGATTGCCAATCGTGGATACTACATCATGCCACATCTTGTAAGGGCCGTACAAACTCCCGACCGGCAGGTTCGTCAGCTTGAGTTTGAAAAGAAAGTAGTTAATATTAGTCCTGAAAACTTTGCCACAGTGATTGGTGGTATGCAGGCCGTTGTTGAAGAAACGAAAGCACAGTATACGGTTAAACAGGATAAATACATTGTGTGCGGGAAAACGGGAACTGTTCAGAATCCGCATGGGGCTGACCATGCTGCGTTTGTCGGATTCGCTCCCAAAGACGATCCAAAGATTGCCATTGCTGTGTTTATCGAAAATTGTGGATTTGGCGTTACCTATGCTGCTCCGATTGCCGGTTTAATTATGGAAAAATATTTGAATGATTCCATTTCTCCAAAGCATAAAGAGATTGAGCAAAAGCTGATTGATACCGATTTATTGAATGTCCGTGAAGTAAAGAAGACACTTTAAATGATTGAAGAAAAAAATAACGTTTGGGAAAATGTCGACTGGATTACCATAGGACTGTATCTGGCTATGATGTTCATTGGCTGGATAAACATTTATGCAGCCGTTTACAACGAAGAGCATAAAAGCATCATGGATTTCAGTCAACAGTATGGCAAACAGTTGGTTTGGATTGGGGCTGCCATTTTTATAGCAGTGCTAATGATCAATACCGACTCGAAGTTTTTTGTTGCTTTTGCTTTCCCCATATACCTATTGATTGTTTTGTTGCTGATGATCGTCCCGATTATCGGGACAGAGATTAATGGCGCCAAATCATGGATTCAGATTGGGAATATATCCATTCAACCCTCCGAGTTTATGAAGATGGGTACATCACTGGCCCTGGCAAGATACATCAGCTCGTACAATTTTAAAATGAGCGATTACAAATCGCTGCTTGCGTTGGGGGCAATTATTCTGGCCCCGGTCGGATTGATCTTTCTGCAAAACGATACCGGGTCGGCTCTTGTTTTTGGGGTATTTCTTCTTGTCCTCTATCGTGAAGGATTAAACGGGCTGGTCTTGTTTTTTAGCTTCCTGATTGCTTTGGTTTTTATTCTTACCATGGTGCTCGATCCGCTTATTACCATCCTGATATTAACCGTCGCTGCGTTCTTGATCAACTATCTGTTGAAAAAGAAAGGAAAACGGACGCTAATTGGAATGGGGGTGTTTGCCACGATTTTTTCCTTGGGATGGCTGATCAACTATCTGTTCGGAGGTTCCATCAAACCGGTTTTCTTTTTGCTGGTTGCCGCCGTTCTTTCGTCAGTCATGTTCCTACTCTGGTCTATATCACTTCACAAAAGGAGTTTGGTCATTTTGACCGGCATTTATCTGGGCAGCGTTCTTTTTACTGTGTCGGTGGATTATGTATTCCATAACATCATGGAACAACATCAGCGCGACCGCATTAACGAGTTGCTTGGCATACAGTCGGATATACATGGAGCCGGATATCATGTCAATCAGTCTAAAATTGCCATTGGTTCAGGTGGCTTTTTCGGAAAAGGTTTCCTTCAGGGAACTCAAACCAAGTTCGACTTTGTGCCTGAACAAAGTACCGATTTTATTTTCTGTACCGTTGGTGAAGAGTGGGGGTTCCTAGGAACGGTAACTGTTATTGGGCTCTTTCTTGGCTTGCTGATGAGGTTGATTTACCTTGCGGAGCGTAACCATTCGCGGTTCAGCCGGGTGTACGGATATTGTGTGGCTTGTATCTTGTTTTTTCACTTCGCTGTAAACATTGGTATGACCATTGGGTTGGCTCCTGTTATTGGTATTCCTTTGCCTTTTTTTAGCTATGGAGGATCTTCGCTTTGGTCGTTTAGTCTTCTTCTGTTTGTTTTTGTAAGGCTTGATGCCAGCCGGTTTGAACAATTGAGTTTCTAGTGCTTGTATTTAAAATGAAAATGGCTTCCAACTTTCAGTGCGATTGTTGGAAGCCATTTCCTTCTTTGGTATAATTTAGCTGATCGAACTATAGGTTCAGGAGGTTGTTGCTCAATGCCTGAAGGGTTTGTTTTTTAAGCTCGGTTTTAACCAGAACTGAAATGTTATGATGGCTTCCACCATAAGAAATCATCCTGACAGGAATGTTTTTGAGAGCCGAGAATACTTCGGCAGCAAAGCCTGCTTCTTCCGAAATCATGTCACCTACGATGCAAACAATAGTCAGGTCGGCGTCTACCTCAACCTCACCGTATTCTTTCAGTTCCGATACAATTTCGTTCAGGTGTTTGGTGTTGTCGATGGTTACTGAAACCGATACTTCTGAAGTCGAAATCATATCGATTGGGGTTTTGAAAAACTCGAAGATTTCGAATACATTTTTCAGGAACCCATAAGCATTCAACATGCGGTACGAACGGATTTTAATAGCTGTGATGCCGTCTTTGGCAGCCACGGCTTTGATGCCATGCCCGTCAGATTCGGAAGCGATGAGTGTACCCGAATCGCTGGGATTCATGGTGTTTTTTAGTCTGACCGGAATGTTTTGCAGTTTCGCCGGAAGTACGGTTTGCGGGTGTAGAATTTTAGCCCCGAAGTAAGCAAGCTCGGCGGCTTCGTCGAACGAAAGCTGATCGATTTTTTTTGTGTTTTCAACGTAACGGGGATCGTTGTTGTGGAAACCGTCAATGTCGGTCCAGATTTCAACTTCTTCCGAATCAATGGCTGCACCTATCAGGGTTGCAGTATAGTCACTGCCGCCGCGTTGCAGGTTGTCGATATTTCCACTGGCATTCCGGCAAATAAAACCTTGAGTGATATAATAATCGGCTTCCGTTTCCTGCAATATGGGCAGAATATGTTCGCGAATAAAATGATTGTCAGCCGCTTTGTCGCTGTCGATTTTCATGAAATCTAGGGCGGGAAGATAGGCTGCTTTATATCCATTTTCCAGCATCAATTCGGTGAAAAGCGCTGTTGAAAGCAATTCCCCCTGGGCGACAATTGTATTTTCGCTCACCTCATTAAATTCTCCTGCCGTGTATGATTTTATAGTTTGAAAGATACCCGAGACAATTGATTTGCCCTTTTCTTTCTTTTCGGGGGTTGCATATAGTTCGTTTACAACTTTAATGTACTTCTGTTCCAGTTGACTGATAACCTGCCGGGCAGCATCCTTGTTTTTTTTCTGAAGGTAGTTGGCAATTTCAACCAGCGAGTTTGTCGTACCCGACATGGCCGACAAAACAACTACTTTCTGATTTCCATCGGTAATGAGCTGCATTACAGCCCGCATATTTTGAACCGATCCTACGGAGGTTCCTCCAAATTTTAATACTTTCATAATAAAACCTCTTATTTAAAAAGGAGTTAAGCAATTACATATATGAAAACAAAGATGTGAAATATTTTTGAAAACGAGCGCCTGAATTACAATATGGAAGTAAATATTATTAAAAAATAAGAATTTCGTGTTTTTGAGGGTGTTTTTTCTTCTTGATTCTTACATTTTAAAAGCAGTCGGTGATTGATTCCGATCAACTGATCATCAGTTGTTGGTTCGCTTGCAGCTCTCCCGGTTTTGCAATCTGAACGGCAAAGTTGGTTTCGACATATTTTGTCAGTTCGGCAAAGAAACTGCTGAACGAGGCTTCAAACTGATCGTATTCCCGTTCCAGTACTTCGAGTGCCCATTGGCTTTTTCCGGGAAGAGAAGTGCGCCGCGACATGATTTCGAGCACCTGGAAAAGGTTTTCGCGACGGGCATACGACTCCAGCCGCTTGTTTTGAATCAGGAATGGCAGCATTTGTTTGACCCTGAAAGGAAGCAGCCCAAAGTTTGAAAGAAGCACGGCGTGGGTATGTTTAGAGAATTGCCGGAGGGTATAAATCGAGTGCCGGTTCCAGTTTGAAGCCAGAAAATGATCAAAAAAAACATCGGTCACAATGCCCGAATACCTTCCGTAACCCGGTCGCAGCAATTCGTGACATATTTTTACTTCCGGATGCTGATCGGTAAACGCATCGATTCTCCGGTGAAGCACAATTCCAAAGGCAACAGGCTCGGGATAATTCAGATATTTGTTTCCCTTCACGTAATCGCCGATGAAATTGCCCAGTTTTATCTCGTCAGAATCACCGGATAAATATAGGTGTGCGAGATAGTTCATAATTATTCATTGATTTTTTCCACGTGGATAACTATGCAAAGGTGATAATTGTTATTCGAAAAGTAAATAGTTTTCAGGAGAGGGCTTCATTTGATTTTTTTCTATCTTTCACCGATCAAAAAAGAGGTTTATGCCAAAGAAGATAGCTGCTTTTGGAGAACTGCTCTGGGACATACTTCCAAATGGGAAAGTGTTGGGCGGAGCTCCTGCTAATTTTATCTACCGTATCAATTCTTTTGGAGATAAGGGCACCTTGCTCAGCAAAGTAGGGAATGACAAAGCGGGACGGGAAATCAGGGAAGCGCTCCTGAAACTTGGCGTTTCCGACGAGAATATCCAAACCGACTATGTATTTCCGACCGGATCGGTCAAAGTGAAGATCGACCCCAATGGCATTCCTGATTTTAACATTATTACAGATGTCGCTTACGATCACATCGAGATAAACACCGAAATGATTGACGCTTTTAGCCAGGCTGATTGCGTATGCTTTGGAACATTGGTTCAACGATATGGGATATCCAAAAATACACTTCGCGAATTGATTCATGAATCTCCGGATGTGGTTAAATTTCTGGATGTTAACCTTCGGAAGAAATGTTATACCGCAGCTACGGTTGAAGACAGCCTGCGAATGGCAAACATTTTGAAAACCAACGATGAAGAGTTGCTGAAGACCAAGGATTTGTTGGGTTTAAAGAGCGAAACGCTTAAAGAACTGGCTTTGGAAACGATCAGGGATTTTAACCTGGATATTATTGTTTGCACTCTTGGTTCCAACGGAGCTTTTTGCCTGACTAAAAATGATGAATTTTTTTACGATTCAGGATACCAGGTTGACCTTGCTGATACAGTTGGTTCAGGCGATGCCCTTTCTGCCGGATTTGTACATTATTACATGAACGGACAATCAATAGAAGAAGCGCTTCGATTTGGCAATGCTGCCGGTGCACTGGTCGCAACCACTACCGGGGCTACTGCGCCAATCAGCAAAGAAGAGATCATTCAATTCATGAGTAAACCACACCAACGAAACTCGGTAAGCCTGTAGGTGAATCGCCGGGTTGAAGGTTGAGGAATTGATTTCCGGCAATAGAGTTGTTTATTCCGGGTGCTATTCATCTTTCGCGCTTGTTCTTTTGTGACGATGTTTGAGGACTGGTCGCTATAAAAAAGGGAAACCTCGATGTGAGATTTCCCTTTTTAAGTATGGATATTCGGATTACAGGCGCTTTTTAATTGCTTTAGTTGCTTCTTCGTAGCCTGGTTTTTCGAGCAACGCGAACATGTTTTTCTTGTAGGCCTCAACACCGGGTTGGTCGAACGGGTTTACTCCAAGAACGTAGCCGCTTAATCCACAGGCCAATTCAAAGAAATAAATAACTTGTCCCAGGTAATATTCGTTTAGTTTCGGCATTACAAGCTGAATGTTTGGCACTCCGCCATCAACGTGGGCCAGCATGGTTCCCAGTTCTGCCATTTTGTTCACTTCGTCAACCCGTTTCCCTGCAAGGAAATTCAGTCCGTCGAGATTGTCTTTGTCTTTAGGGACGCGTACTTCGCGGTCGGGACTGGCAACCGAAATAACGGTTTCGAACAAGGTGCGTTCGCCTTCCTGGATGTATTGTCCCATCGAGTGTAGGTCTGATGAAAAATCAACAGCAGCGGGGAAAATACCTTTCCTTTCTTTTCCTTCGCTTTCGCCATAAAGCTGTTTCCACCATTCGGCAAGGAAATGAAGTTTGGGGTTGTAGTTGACCAAAATTTCTACTTTTTTGCCGTTTTTGTATAGTTCGTTGCGAACAGCAGCATATTGTGCCGGCAGGTTGTCCTCGAACGGTACGTCAACACCGGAGGCTTTTTGCATATCGGCAGCGCCTTTTACCAAAGCGCGGATATCGAATCCTGCAACTGCAATAGCTAGCAGTCCAACAGGAGTCAGCACCGAATACCGGCCTCCCACATTGTCAGGAATAACAAATGTTTTGTAGCCTTCGGTGGTGGCCAGCGAACGTAAAGCTCCCCGACTCGCATCGGTAATAGCTACAATGCGCTCGGTTGCTTCTGCCTTACCGTATTTTTCTTCGATGTCCTGTTTCAACAGACGGAATGCCAGTGCTGGTTCAGTCGTTGTTCCCGACTTGGAGATCACGGCCATCGCGTATTCTTTTGTTTTTAACAGTTCGCGAAGTTCGAACAGGTAATCTTCGCTGATGTTTTGTCCGGCGAAGAGAATAAACGGATTTTTGCGGGTTTTCAGGTGGGCAAAGCTGTCAGAAAGGGCGTCGACTACGGCTTTGGCGCCAAGGTATGAACCTCCGATACCGATAACTACAAAAATATCGATGTTTTTTGCAACCAGTTTAGCAGCGGTGGCTTCATAGTCGGCCAGTTCGGCTTCGCCAATCGACGATGGCAAAGTGGTCCATCCCAGAAAATCGTTTCCTTTTCCTGTTCCATTGAACAGGGCACGGTTATGACTTTCGACTGCCTCTTTGTTCGAGAAAATCGATTCTTTTGAAATGAAATCAAAAGTTTTATTAAAATTCAACGAAATTTTTTCCATTTTACTTTAATCTAAGGGTTTATCTAAGGCTTTCGGTTAATAATCTGATTTCGATAGCCGGTGAAATGTTTTCGTACAAAATATTATAAACGGCTTCGGAAATGGGCATGTTTACCCTGAATTCTTCGTTAATCTCCTTGATGGATTTTATGGCATAATAACCTTCGGCAACCATGAGCATTTCGAGTTGAGCCGACCTGACCGAATATCCTTTCCCGATCATGGTTCCAAATGTGCGGTTGCGCGAGAACTGCGAATAGGCAGTTACCAGTAAATCGCCCAGGTATGCCGAGCTGTTGATGTCGCGGGTAATTGGATGAACTTTGTCGACAAATCGCTTGATCTCCTGAATGGCATTCGAGATCAGCACTGCCTGAAAGTTATCGCCATAACCCAGGCCATGAACGATTCCGGAGGCAATAGCCATAACGTTTTTCAGGACCGAGGAATATTCTGTTCCGTAGATATCGTCGGAAACATGGGTGCGAAGAAACGGGCTTTCAAGCCGGAGCGCAAAAGCCCTGGCCTTTTTTACATCGGGGCAGGCAATGGTCAGGTACGACAAGCGTTCCATGGCCACTTCCTCGGCATGGCAGGGGCCTGCAATTACGCCAATCCGTTCGTACGGAATGTTGAAATACTGGTGAAGATACTGGCCTACAATCAGGTTGTCTTCGGGGACAATCCCTTTGATTGCGGAAACCACAAACTTCGAGGAGAGATCGACGGTTACATCCGACATGGCATTTTTTAGAAATGCTGAAGGAATGGTGAGAACGATCACGTCAGCATCTTCAACTGCTTTATTGATGTCGGTGAAAAAATTTATCCGGTTTACATCAAATTCAAGTCCCTGAAGGTAATTGGGGTTGTGCTTAAAACGCCTGAAGAATTCGATATTTTCAGGGTTGCGGAAATACCAGTTAATGCCTTCAACATTGTGCAAAAGGATTTTCGACAAAGCTGTGGCCCAGCTTCCGCTGCCAATAACCGCTATTTTTGAATTTGAAAACATTTTCCGCTTTTCAGAATTACGCCAACCATTTGTTTACATCATCCATCGAAGGATTGTCCAATCCAAGCTTATTCTTTTTGTTGAAGCCGCAGAGATCGTTAAAGAATTTTCCGGCTTTTACATCTTTCAGGTCTTTTACTTTTTTGAAACCCATTCTCCGAACGACTTCAATCCATTGGGCAGGTATTCCAAGTTCCAGAAACTTCTCGTCCGAATCGGCCACTTCGACCGCTTTCTCCGGTTTCATTTGAGGGAAGAACAATACTTCCTGAATAGCCTGTTGTCCGGTCATCAACATCACCAGACGGTCCATGCCGATACCCATCCCGGAAGTGGGAGGCATCCCATATTCCAGCGAGCGTACAAAATCCATATCGATAAACATGGCTTCGTCGTCGCCCTTTTCGCTCAATTTTAACTGTTCCTGGAAACGTTCCAACTGGTCAATCGGGTCGTTCAGCTCCGAATAGGCGTTGGCCAGCTCTTTTCCGTTCACCATCAGTTCGAAGCGTTCGGTCAGGTCGGGATTGTTGCGGTGACGTTTGCATAATGGCGACATCTCGCGCGGGTAGTCGGTGATAAATGTAGGCTGAATGTAGTTCCCCTCACATTTTTCTCCAAAAATTTCATCGATGAGTTTTCCTTTTCCCATGGTATCATCGGCATCGATGTGCAGCTTTTTACACACCTGGCGCAGTTGATCCTCGTCCATGCCACTGATATCGATGCCCGTGTATTCTTTAATGGCATCAATCATGGTTACGCGTTTGAAAGGTGTTTTGAAGCTGATGGTTTTGTCGCCTACCTGCAAGTCGGTGGTTCCGTTTACATCGAGGCAGATTTTTTCGATCATTTTTTCGGTGAAGTCCATCATCCAGTTGTAGTCTTTGTAGGCTACATAAATTTCCATCGCGGTGAATTCCGGGTTGTGAGTGCGGTCCATTCCTTCGTTACGGAAGTTTTTAGAGAACTCGTACACTCCTTCAAAGCCGCCAACGATCAACCTTTTCAAATACAATTCGTCGGCCACACGGAGATAGAGAGGAATATCAAGCGCATTGTGATGCGTAATAAACGGACGAGCCGATGCTCCTCCCGGAATTGACTGTAGAACAGGAGTCTCCACTTCGATGTACCCTTGGTTGTTGAAGTAGTCGCGCATCGACTGGTACACTTTGGTACGTTTCAGGAAAATATCTTTTACGCCGTCGTTTACCACCAAATCAACGTAGCGTTGGCGGTAGCGTTGTTCGGGGTCTTCAAAAGCGTCGTAAGCCACGCCGTCTTTGTATTTCACGATTGGCAACGGACGAAGCGATTTGCTCAATACCGTCAGTTCCTGCGCGTGAATACTGATTTCGCCCATCTGGGTGCGGAACACAAAACCTTTAATCCCGATGAAATCGCTGATGTCGAGCAGTTTTTTGAATACCGTGTTGTACATTTCGGGCTGGGCTTCGGTGCTGATATCGTCGCGGCTGATGTATACCTGAATGCGGCCTTTCGAATCCTGCAATTCGATGAACGAAGCTTTTCCCATGATCCGGCGGCTCATGATGCGACCGGCAACACAAACAGGTTTCCCACTTTCTTCGTCTTTAAATTCAGCTTTTATGTCGGTGGAAAATGCGTCGGTTGGATACAGCGCGGCAGGGTAAGGGTCGATGCCGAGTTTGCGTAATTCGTTCAGACTTTGGCGTCTGAACTGTTCTTGCTCGCTTAATTCAGATATGCTCATTGGATAAGTACAATTAAAGTTCAAAAATCCGCGCAAAGATAGCAAACTATTGCATAAGAGAGTCTACGCGAATCTCTGAGTTTTTATAAAACGCAGGTTTCGTAACATTGCATGCGACGCTTGTGTTATAAAGTCTACCTTTTCTAATATGCAAATATTCAATTGTTTGTCGTCAGTTTGAGTGTCTGTTTTAAAACTGACTTGAATTATTTCCGGATGTCTTATTTTGAAAGAGTGAGGCAATAATCAGAATTTTGAAAAATATTTTTGGAGCTAAACTTTTGACAAGATGGGTCTTAAAAAATAGAATCCGATTTCTATTAACAAAATGTGAACTAATGTGAATGATTTACTTTTCATATCTGAGTTCATTTTTTATCTTTGAGAAATTTTTCTAAAAATAGGGTTGCTCTGAAATTCAACGAATGAATAAAGTCTGGAATATTAAGAAAGAGGGGGATATCAACATTATTAAACATTTATCTGTTGCGCTAAATGTTAATATGGTTGTAGCCAATCTTTTAGCTCAAAGAGGCGTCGCTTCGTTTGCCGAAGCCCAGGCTTTTTTCAGGCCAAAATTATCCGATCTCCACGATCCTTTCCTGATGAAAGATATGGATAAGGCCGTGGAGCGATTAGAGCGAGCCATTGACAATCAGGAAAAAGTGCTCATTTACGGCGATTACGATGTGGATGGCACAACTTCTGTCGCCCTGATGTACCAGTTTCTGCGAAGCCGCATCAAGAACCTCGATTATTATATTCCCGATCGTTATTCAGAAGGATATGGCATTTCCAAGGCCAGCATCCAGTATGCCGCCGAACAAAAATTCTCGCTGGTTATTGTGCTCGATTGCGGAATCAAAGCTGTTGAGAAAATAAAGATGGCAAAGGATCTGGGCATTGATTTTATCATTTGCGACCATCACAACCCTGCCGATATTATTCCTGAAGCCGTTGCGGTCCTCGATCCCAAACGTCAGGATTGCAGTTATCCATATAAAGATCTTTCAGGTTGCGGCGTGGGGTTCAAGCTTCTCCAGGCTTTCTCAAAAAAGAACAGCATTCCTTTTTCGGAGCTTACCGAATTGCTCGATCTGGTTGTTGTCAGTATTGCTTCCGATATTGTTCCGGTAACAGGCGAAAACCGGGTGCTGGCTCATTTCGGACTTAAAAAGCTGAACACGACTCCCAGTATTGGGCTGAAAACCATTATGGATTATTCAGGGCTCAATTCGGAGGAAAAATCAATCAGCGATATTGTTTTCAAAATAGGGCCTCGTCTGAATGCCTCCGGAAGAATTGAACACGGGAAAAAATCGGTGGCTATTTTGACGGCCAACAACGAAGAAGAAGCCTCGCTCCTGGGCGACGAAATCAATTCGTACAACGAGATCCGAAAAACCCTTGACCGCGACATTACCCAGGAAGCGCTTGAGATGATCAAACGCGATCCGGAACATGAATCAAAAAATGCAACGGTGCTGTATAACCGCGACTGGCACAAAGGCGTGGTTGGAATTGTTGCTTCACGCCTGACCGAGTATTTTTATCGGCCTACTGTTGTTTTGACAGAATCGAATGGTCTGGCTACCGGATCAGCACGGTCGGTTCGCGATTTCGACCTGTATGAAGCCATTGGCGCGTGCAGCGATTTGCTTGAATCGTATGGCGGGCACATGTATGCCGCAGGTCTGACCATGAAAATCGAAAACATTTATGAGTTTTCGCGCCGCTTTGAAGAAATTGTAACCAGGCAGATTACCAATCAGCAACAAATTGAATCGATTGAGGCTGATGCCAAAATATACCTTTCAGATATCACTCCCAAGTTTTACCGCATACTGAAGCAATTCGAACCATTTGGCCCGCACAACATGGTCCCGGTTTTTATAACTGAGAATGTGCTTGATAGCGGTACCAGCCGACCGGTAGGAAAAAATCAGGAACATTTAAAGCTCGATTTGATTGAGCCAACCAGCAATTCGTCGCAATTTTCCGGTATTGCTTTCAATCAGTCACATCATTACCCTGCCATCAGCCAGGGGTTGCCTTTCGATGTTTGTTATTCGATCACCCAAAATGAATTCAGGGGGAAGACCAGCCTTCAATTGTACATCAGGGACATTAAAACCAAACTTTACTAGAATCAGGAAGGGATCCTGATTTGTATCGGCCATTTCCTGAACTAGAATTACTCAAACAATATCCACTTGACTCTATATTGATTTGCTCCGAATGGAAGGTGGAATCTGTAAAAACGATACCTTTGATTTTATTTATCCCAAAATTTATTTGTTATGAAAAATACTAAATTGCCTTCAATATTTAGTGGCGCTTTCTGCTATATATTGTTAGCCCTGAGTTTAACTGTTTTAGTACCTTCTGTGTCTCAATGCAGTAATGCAAATGCAGGCGAACTGCCGATTATCGGCCGTTGGGATCTCTCGGTTCAGATGGATAATCAAACCATGGTACCATCCTGGCTGGAAGTTAAACTTTCAGGAATAAAAACACTTGTCGGGTATTTTGTTGGTGATGGCGGAAGTGCCCGTCCTATCTCAAAAGTGAATTTTAAAGATGGAAAAGTTTCATTCAGCATTCCTGCTCAATGGGAAAATTCTGACAATGACATGGTTTTTGAAGGAACCTTAGCAAACGACAAACTTACCGGCATCATTACCAGTTGCTCGGGTGCCAAACTTCCGTTTGTAGGCGAACGCGCACCGTTGCTTAAACGCACCGTTGCTCCTGAATGGGGAAAGCCGATAGCGCTTTTAAATGGAAAGAACTTAAATGGCTGGCATCCTCAAAAACCAAACAACCAATGGGTTGTTGAAAATGGCATCCTTAAAAGCCCAAAACCGGGAACCAATTTAATTACCGACCAAAAATTTGAAGATTTTAAAATTCATGTCGAATTCAGGTATCCTGAAGGCGGAAACAGCGGTGTCTATTTAAGAGGTCGGTACGAAGTGCAGGTTGAAGACAGCAAAGGGAAAGAACCTTCGTCGATTTACCTGGGGGGTATTTATGGGTTCCTGACCCCAAATGAAAATGTAGCTAAGGCTCCTGGCGAATGGCAAACCTACGACATTACACTGATTGGTCGGCGCGTTACCATTGTGGCCAATGGTAAAACCATTATTGCCGATCAGATTATCCCCGGAATTACTGGAGGAGCATTGGACAGCAAAGAAGGAGAAGCTGGCCCGATTATGCTGCAAGGTGACCACAAACCTGTTGAATACAGAAATATCGTAATCACTCCGGCAAAATAAAATTACTTTGAGTGTAAATTGCCTGAAGATTTTTAATCAAAAAGGCCTGCTTCCCGAATCGGAAAGCAGGCCTTTTTAAGTATTGGAAAGTTTTGACTATGCTTCCGAGTTCATGAGATTCAATTTTCCGAGTCCCCAGAAAATCAGCGAAAGGACAACACCGACCACCGCAGCGAAAGCCATACCTTTCAACTGAACAGAGCCAATGTTGATGCTGGCGCCACTAACCCCAACAACAAAGGTCACAGCTCCCAGGACCATGTTGCTGTTTTTGCTGAAGTCAACCTTTTGTTCCACAAACATGCGGAACCCCTGAACGGCAATAACCCCGTACAGTAACATGGTGATTCCGCCCATAACAGGCCCCGGAATGGTAGAAATAGCAGCCGAAATTTTTCCAATGGTCGAAAATGCAATAGCCAGCAAGGCTGCTCCACGAATTACCCAAACCGAATAAACGCGGGTAATTGCCATTACACCAATGTTTTCGCCGTAAGTTGTGTTGGGAGGTGAAC
>CAZAVU010000011.1:0-79920 GCA_964488805.1 uncultured Odoribacter sp.
GCCAACGACATTCAAAACGATAACCAACCCGGAGGCATCGGAGTTGCTGTAGCCGATAAACCTGAAGGTCCTTACAAAGATGCGCTGGGAAAACCTTTGATTGATAAGTTTTACAACGGTGCCCAGCCGATTGACCAATTTGTATTTCGCGATGACGACGGTCAATATTACATGTATTACGGCGGCTGGAGGCATTGCAATGTGGTCAGGCTAAGCGATGATTTGCTGAGCACTGTTCCCTTCGAAGACGGAACTAAATTCAAGGAAATAACTCCTGAAAATTACGTTGAAGGTCCATTCATGATTAAGCGCAACGGGAAATATTTCTTTATGTGGTCGGAAGGCGGCTGGACTGGTCCTAATTACAGCGTTGCCTACGCCATAGCCGATTCTCCTATGGGACCGTTTAAACGCATCGGGAAAATTCTGCAACAGGATCCCAAAATTGCCACAGGTGCCGGACATCATTCGGTAATTCATATTCCGGGAACTGATGACTGGATTATCGTTTATCACCGCCGTCCGCTGGGCGAAACCAATGGCAATCACCGTGAGACCTGTATGGATAAACTTGTTTTCAATCCAGATGGAACCATTCAGCCCGTTAAAATTACCTTCGAAGGAGTTCCAAGAACACTACTGTCTCTTTTAACGAGACAGTAGTGACTTCTAATTAATCCTCGGGTAGGATATATTAGACAATAAACTGATTTTTTCATTTGCGATTTACTACGTTTCTCTCAATAAATCGCAAATGAGATATGAATTTTAAAAGTTCAATTATATTTAGAGGAGCTAAAAGACCCGAGAAATAGGTCTTCTAGCTCTTTGTTTTATGATATCTTGATGAGGTAAAATCCACAATGTCTGGCTGGCAAAGATTAGCAGCTCAACTCAATATACTACGTAGCGAGCAGATACTGATGTCTGCTGCCTTTGAGATATAAGGATTGAAGAGGAACGTTAGTTTTAGTATGTTTGCGTCTCGAAATAGAAACATCAAAAGATGGGTGGGAAAACCTCATTTTTGATCGAACATTATCATCTGTAATACCTCGGTCGTGCTATTACTCTTAAATTCTGTTGTGCTGTTACTCTTGTATTCTGCTAAAACTTTGTATGTAATTGAATTAAACAACCAACTGTATCATTAAGATATTCATTAATGTTACCCTTGCCAGGATCGGTAAATATATCATCATAATAATAGAGACGCTTAATCTGGTTGCTTTTGACGGAGATTAGAAGTACAAAAGGTAGCTATTGGCATTCATTAATCCCTGATCTTATCCATTGCTGTCTGAACGGTGTTTCTTGTTTCACCGGTAATCCCATATTCTCTGGCAATTGCACCCCATTGGCTTATGGCCTCCTGAACCTCTTCTATAATAAGGCCTGCATTTTTCAATCCGAAATGCGTGGCGAGTTTCATTAGGTCTTTTCGTCCCGGATTTTTACTTTCCCCGGCAATCATGGTACTGTGCAACCCATAGCCGGAATACGAAAAAGTCAGGTCGTAGGCTGGGGCAAACTGCCATTCGCGTTTGGCGTTCATCAGGAAGGAGAAGTTCTTGCTGTGATCATCCCGGTTATGCGAATACAAATTGAATGCGGCCAGCCTGAATACTTTTTCATAAGCTTTTACGTGTTTTTCCAGGCGGAAAGCACAATCCATCAGGTGCCCGTAATCCATTGTACTCATCCTGAAGTTGTCGTGCATAAGACCTGACGCGGTATGTGTGTGCAGTCGTTTACCAGCGACCCGGTCGAACCGCTTTGTCCCAAAATATACCTGTCCAGATTTCCCCTTGAAAAGGCGACATTCACTCATCTCAATGCCTGCCAGCAATGCCATTCTGTGATAGGCAAATTCAATATTGGCGATCTCCCTGTTATCCGAAGATGACGGGAACTTGATGATCCATTCTTCATAACCTTCCGGGATGTTGTCCACACCATGTAGCAGATCATCGGTCACCGGATTGTAAGCAACAAAAATCTTTGGTCTGGCGCCACCGGAAGAACCACCCAAAATGAATAGTTCCTCGATAATCTCAGAACTGGTACCCTGTAATATGTGGTTCATTTCTGCAGCAAGGACGTCCAGTTCAGGAACAAATTCCGTTGTTTTTTCAGGTTTGATTTCAGGTCTGTAAATAAGAGCCCCCATTCCGCGCGATCCGACATATGCCAACCGGTCCATAGGCGTTATCCTTGCAACATCAATTCCTTTGGCAGATAAGGAGCGATCCAGCAACAGCCTGCCCCATTCATCAGGCAATGAGTCGTTGAATACCCCAAACAACCCGTCAAATGGTTGTTTGTCGGTGCTTACTATTTCGCCTGAAAAAGGGAGCTTTATAGGTGAAAGGTTAAGTCCGGTTTTGAGGAAATCCGAATTGTACCTGAAATATATCTTTTGGTTGGAAAGCACCAGTTCTCCAACTTCAATACTGTTTCCTTCGAGCAGCAGCGATACAAATAATTTATTGATGCCAGCCATTGCCTATTCTGTAAATAGTTTCTTTACATCGTCGAGGTTTTCTTTTGGATGCAGGAGTTTGTCAAATTCATTCAAACGTCCCAAAAGATGCATCAGTTTCAGCAATGAATCCAGCGATATTTTCCCGGCATTCTCAAAACGCTTTAAAGTGCCCAGGGATACACCTGAACGTTCGGCCATTTCTTCCTGTGACATTTTTAACTGCTTTCGCAAAGTACGGTGCCGTTCAGCCAATGCTTTACTTACTTCCAGTGGAGTTGGTTCTAATGAATACATCATTCTTAGCTAAAATATTATCCAAATATAATCAAAAATGTTATTTATAGCTAATATTTTATCTGTAAATGTTTTTCTTATTATTTAGTCTGGGACTATCGTGCCTGGTTCCGATTAGTCACTATTTAAATGAGAGTTAAAGCAAAATGGTTTTGACAAAGAAATTATGAGATAGGCAGCATCACTTTAATAAAATTTGAAAGTCATTGTAATTAATGGCGTAGCTTTAGTATAGCGCCAATTAATCCCTGATCTTATCCATTGCTGTGTGAACAGTGTTTCTTGTTTCACCGGTAATACCATATTCCCTGGCAATTGCTCCCCATTGCTTAAGTCTATTTCTGTTCACGGCTTAAATTTGTCAATCCCTATGTTTTTTAAATTGATTCAAATGGGAAAGGGAGCAAAACACTCAAGACCCTAACCGGGGATATCACTATTGAAACGCCACAGGATCGGCACAGTACGTTCAGTCCCGAAATCGTCAAGAAACGGGAAATGATTCTGACCGATAACCTTGCCCCGAAAATCATTGGTTTATATGGATTGGGAATTAGTTTCCGGGACATTGCGTCTCACATAGAGGAAATGTATGATGTTGAAATCTCCCATTCCACGCTGAGCGAAATCACCGACCGGATTATACCCAAAGTAAAAGAATGGCAATCCCGGCCATTGGAACCACTTTACACGATTGTCTGGCTAGATGTCATGCACTATAAAGTTAAAGATGGTGGCAGGGTGGTAAGCCGTGCCGTTTACAATGTTTTGGCCGTTAACAAAGACGGTCGAAAAGAACTGATAGGGATGTATATCTCAGAAAGTGAAGGAGCCAACTTCTGGTTGGGTGTTTTAACCGACCTGAAATCCAGGGGGCAGAAAGATATCCTGATAGCCAGTATCGATAATCTGACCGGATTTGCAGAGGCCATCGCCACGGTTTTTCCCAAAGTTGAAATTCAATCGTGTGTCGTCCACCAGATTCGCAACTCCCTGAAATATGTTGCTTCCAAAGATTAGAAAGCCTTCATGAAAGATCTTAAATGTGTTTATCAGGCTCCAAATAGGATGCAGGCCGAAGATGAACTGCTGAAACTGGATGAAATTTGGGGCAAGAAATACCCGGTGGTTCTCAAATCCTGGCATACCAACTGGGAAAAGCTAACGGTCTATTTTAACTACGACGAACAAATCCGCCGATTGATTTACACCACCAATGCCGTCGAAGGATTCCACCGCCAGGTCAGGAAAGTAACCAAAACAAAAGGTGCTTTTCCCAATGATATGGCCTTGCTAAAGTTGATCTACCTGGCAACTGAAAATATTTCGAAAAAATGGACACAACCTCTTCAGAACTGGGCAATAATGGCACAACAACTGTATATCCGCTCTGGAGACCGGATGCTGATAGACCTTTGACAACCAATCTTAAACGCAAAGAAAGAACCCGTAATAAAATCAGCCAAGGGTATATAAACGGCTCCCTCCGGTCACCGCCCTTGTCCAATTTTATTCCCGATTCAAAAAAGCATTTAAGAGTTGGAATCAAAAAAAACAGTAGTTTTGAATTGAATGAATAATTAATCAGACAGAGTTTAATTTACAATCCCCAAACAGAGTTTAATTTGCACTCCCTATGGTAATTAAGTACCTTTTATTTCACCTCTATTATCTTCTGTGAATCAAATGTGCGGTGTTCGTTGTGGAAAACATAGCCTAGCTGATTACTAACACATTTGGTTCGCCCGATCACCATGTTGACATTTCGGTGCGAATGTCCGTATATCCAATATTCCACCGGGCTGTTTTCGATGTATTGTTCCAATTCAACAGTAAAAGCCCCGTTTATTTTGCTTCCAGCATAATCAGGTGAACTTAATTGAAATGAGGGAACATGATGAGAGACAACAATGATGTGTTCTGCCACACTTTTAGATACTTCTTCCTGAATAAAATGAAAACATTTGTCGTGTTCACGATTGAAATTATCCCACGTCAATTTTTCCTCGTTATACAAAATCCGGCGAAAATCACTCACACCTTGTTCGGTTAAATAGGCCTCCTCCAATGGGATTTTTGCCCATAAGGTCGAAACAATAAAATCAATATTTTCGATCTGAACGACTGCATTGTAATAGCATTTCACATTATCTCTAATGGCACAAACCAGCCCATGAGGTATCTTGGCTAAATCGTAATACTTGTATAGTTCATGATTTCCTACTCCTACAATTACTTGCCGATAATTATCTGAAGCCCAATGCCAAAACGGATGTTTGCTGTAATTGTCATCGTTCAAATAACCAATATCACCCGCAAGGATAAGTATATCGCCTACCGGGTTCAATGGATTTTGTTTCAGATAACTGGAATTAGCTGAAAATTCCAAATGTAAGTCCGATGCGTATTGAATCCTCATTATTATTCTATTGCAAATATTTCCTTCATAACACCAATAAAACCCCTGATATCACTGTCTGTTCTTTGTAAACTGTCCTGCAAAGACTGATTAGGCAGAGATTGCTGTATCACATTAATGAATCTTTCCAGGCACTCTTTCATCGTTGGGGATAGTCCAACAGGCGTAAACGGATCAATGCGCATGGCTAATAATTTGAAAACATCATCCCGATGTTTTTTGATATCGCTGCTACGAACTGCCGGATTGGTTTTCTTTTCTTCTGTAAGGTTCAAAAATGCGATTGCTTTCAAACAAAGAAGGGATAATGGATTAGCTAACCTAATACCTTCACTTACAATACTGTTTTCAATGGTGTGATGGTAATACTCTTCATCCAGCAAGATGGCCGAAAGACTTGGAACCTTGTCTCCAATAGGTATTGGGGTTAGATAAAAACCTTTGGGTTCTGTCAATACATCAGGATACTTTGACAATAATTCTATTTGTACCGGAAAACCTTCCAGTGGATCAATAAACCTGAACAGTTCTGTTACCGGCTCTTTATCTCCCCGTTTCCGTTGACGGGTTTGGTATTCACCAGTTTCAATAAAATCCCAGAAGCGTTGTCCAAAATCAGGGGTCATCTTTTCGATTATCAGAATCATGTCGATATCGTCGGTTGCCCGTGGGCGCATTCCTGTGTCTCTTAAAGCAATATCACAGGCTGTCCCACCAATAATCACATAATGATCTTCAAATCCAGCGAAGTGTTCTTTAAATTTCTCTAATCCCTTTACCATTTCATTTCTTCTATCATAATTTCCAATTCTTTTTCAATCCGGGAGTCTGGATCATCTTTCATCGACAAATACAACGAAAGTTTATCAACTATTTTGTTGTCAGTATGAAAAGGCATAAAAGTAGGATAATTCCATACTTCAATTTTATATGCCCCTTCTATCTCGTTATATTGACCACTATCATTTGCAAAGCATTTTTCCCATATAGCCCAGGTACCATATTGTTCGGGATTCAGGTGAGAGTAATGGGACAATGCGTTTACGCCGCTAACACAGAATTCTCCTTTGGGCATAAAATCACAATAAACGACTTTTTTAACAGGTGATGACAAATATTTCTGCGATTTTTCCCACAACTCCCTTCTGGAGTCGTCAAATCTGATGAATTTCGTTCTGGTAAGATCGGTTTTCGAGTAACACAACTTGCAATCTTCGAGGTTCGAAACTGCTCGAGCCAATGCTACATAATTGTATCGTGTTGTTTGCTCCAGTTCTTTGATTGTAAACTCTTTTTTTTCTGATAAGAGATAATACAACAAAATGTATTGTGCCGCAGGAACCAATTTTGTTGTTTTTTTCACTTTCCTTGCACGGGTATTTACGATCAAAGATGGTAAAAAAGCATATTTATCTGAAATTATAAAATATACTCCCTGATCTATCAAACGCTCCCGTTCATAGTAGGCTAATGAATCCAATAAAACAGCAACAGGCATACCAACAACTGCTTCTATTTGTTGGGTAATTCTTTTGTATTGTGATGGAGTGATGGATTCATCCCTATTCTTAACCTGAATGACACATAGGTCTTGTCCTTTGAAATTTGCTGTATAATACAGAAATCGCAAAAGCATATCAGCATTGAGGCCTTTTAGCTTACTTCGTTCTATCGGGACTAATTCCGCTGATACACCAATTATGGATATTATATTATTCATTGTGAGTGTATTTCAAAAAATATTGCACTATTATCAATACAGTGATAATAGTGCAATATTAGAGATAATAGTCCAGTTTTCAAATAGTTTCACAATTGTTTTATACTTTTTCTCACCAAAATAAGAGGTGATCTCGACAACAATAACTTGCATGGATACAGTTACGAACAACTATTCCAAACTATGCGAATGCAGATGTTTTTGATAATTTATTGGCAACTAACAAATTTGTAGAAATCACATTCACAACCAGTGTCACCAAGGGCCTCAAATTTTTATTTTTCTCATCGTCTGCTTGTCTTTTAAAAGCCTACTGGAGACAAACAATGACAGCCGACGACACCTTTACCTCACACTACCAAAGCCTTATGATTTGACTTTAGGTTTGCGGAAGTATTAACCGCCAGGGCAGATTTTGCCCGGCATAAAACTTCCAGGTATGATAAGAAAAGCAATTTCATTTACAGTATTTGCCCTTTACGGGCTGACCCTTTTGGCGCAGGGCGACGGCAGCGCCGGCATTGCTGAAGCCACCCAGATGGTCACCTCTTACTTCGATCCGGCTACCAAACTGATATACGCTATTGGAGCTGTCGTTGGTCTGATCGGAGGAGTTAAAGTATACGGGAAATTTTCAAGTGGCGATCCAGACACCTCCAAAACGGCTGCTTCGTGGTTCGGAGCCTGTATTTTCCTGATTATGGCAGCCACCATTTTAAGATCATTTTTCCTTTAAACTATAGCCGAATTCACAATCAACAAGGGCATCAATAAGCCTGTTGAATTTATGGGGCTGAAAAGTCAGTCCCTGTTCATTTTTGCAGGCGGACTACTTGGCATCATCATCCTTTTTATGGTGATGTACATGAGCGGCGTGGCGCAATCTGTCTGTATCGGGTTCGCCTTAATATCCGTCCCTTTGCTTATCTGGCAAACCTTTTCCCTTAACAAAAAGTATGGCACTCACGGGTTGATGAAAATACAGGCTGTAATAAAGTACCCCCGCAGGCTGATAAACGGCGGAGGGTACAACAACTATTAAACCGGAACAGTAGAACCAGCACTTTAAACCTTCAAGTTCCGGTTTGGCAATACTGCCGCTATAATGAAAACTTAAGCCCATTGTAAATCGGTTAATTCATTTGTTGAACAGCAAGTTATATTTGCCAGGAGCTTTTTCTCCGAACTTGTATTTACTGTACCGGAATAAATTCTATCGACCAGATATTGTTGTCCTTTCCCTTGCGTAAAACTGATAATTCGGTTCCCAAACTATTTGAGAAAATATAACGTGCAATCACTTCGTATGCGGCGGTTTGGGCGTCGGGCTGGTACATGTTGTCGTAAGTATAGGTCTTTACAAGTGTGTAATCGTTATCTTCAAGTTGGTAGATCATTGATGAAGCGTAAGTCAAAGCCCAGATATTTTTTGTGGTTGGCGAATGATCAATCCAGGTCACATTAAAATAATATCCCTTATTAGGTATCTGCAATGACCCAATTGGAGCAGCATCTTCCGGATTTCTTCCAGATGCTGCTGTTATGGCACTTGTCCTATAAACATCTCCTCTGGCTACAAACATATAGAGACCATCGTTGGTAAACCAAAAATTCCCTATATCTTGATGGCGATAATTTTTCTGTAATTTAGTATTAATATCAAAAACTGTTATTCCAGACGGACTCGAAAATCTCCTTGCGGCAATAACGTAAGGTTGATTAGGTACTTTTTTTACGGTAGTTCCTTCGTCCATTTGTAAGTCATCACTCTCTGCTGTTTCCAACGTTGAAGTGTTTATCCATCGTAAATTGTTCATATAAGTACCAGCCTTTGTATAGCAAAACCAATCGTCTTTTGTCCAATCGATATCGTAAATAGAATAGTCAAATCCAAGTGTTTTTTTGACTGAGAAACTATTTAGATCGACAACACTAATAAGCCCTCCGTGACCAACGGCCGCTTTTGTAAAATCTTCACTGATTGCCAGGCAAGTCGGGGCTTTGCTTAGGGCAACTTCGTGCAAAACAGCCTTGGCCGTTACATTGTAAGCTACCAATTTGTTGGGTTGCTGTGTGGCGAAATATAAGGTATTGGTGTTTTTGTCAAAGGTCGCATCAACGATATTGCCCTCTATTGCTTTTATGTTTGCATTGATTCCGGCTATACGGGCAAAAACCGTGATCGCAACCGAAGGTTTATTCGGATCGTTAGACTTCAAATATAAGGTCGCCGCATTCAGCCCGGGTTGAAGATTCGTACGGTTACAGGTAAAGGTGATATCGCTTATTGAAGTATATGGCATAAGAACTCCGTTGGCAGTCGAGACCGAAAGCCACTCGGGCAATCCCTCAAATCTCCATATCAGGAGACCATTTCCCTGATTGTAAATTCCTGTAGTCTTCGTGGTTTCCGACTTTCCAAAATCGAGCTGTTCATTATAAAATAAAAGACTTGGAGTGCCGGTATTAGCAGAAACGGTTATTTCGACTAATGGGTTGCTTTTGTCATTGGTTTTCAGGACAATCTTTCCTTTCAGGTTATTTTGAGCCGCAGCCTGACTGTCGAAAGTAAGCGGGAGGTTTGCAGACGCTCCATTCCCAAGTATAACCGACATTTTGTTGAACTGGTTCATGTTGACCGTCAGCCAATCAGGCATACTGACGATATCCCAAAGTAAAACGCCATCGCCCGAATTGGAAATCTGCAACTGGTTGATGTAATTGTTATAACTTATTTCAAATGTCCGGCTTACCTGAATGGAAGGGGTTCCTTCGGTTATATAGTACAAAGGGACAACATATTTTTTACCGCTTGATGTTACCAGCATCTGATCGAGATAAAAACCTACTTTCGAGAAGCGCGGTTCCGGGTTTGCAGAACCATGTATAGTAGCGATACTATCTGTAAATTTCCCCGAATTGCTATCAAGTACCAGCCAGTCGGGTTTGCTGTTGATTGTGAAATCGCCATTTTTTATTCCTTCGCATTTGAACTCGTAATCATCGACATCCCATTCTGGCGAAATGATAACGGCTGAAGTTGCCACGCCTGAAATATCAAGTTTTTCATTTACAAACTCATCGCTGCACGAAAAAATTACAGGGATAACCGACAGTAATATGATGATTTTCAAAAAATAGTTCATACGGATAATTTTTTGTTGGCAGAGTAGCGTTGTTTAAAAGTTATAGCGGACAGTAAAACCGTAATCGATGTGTGATATGTCCATTGGTTTTCCGAGTTTCTGATCTTTTACATCGTATCCCAAACTCTTGACCGATACTTTATGAAGTTTTGCCCAGATAAAATTTCCGGCCAGACCTGCCGAGAGTTGCGGACTGATAAGATATTCGATGGACAAGCCCCCTTTTGCCCCAAAAGTGGTGCTTTTGGTTAAATTATTGGCATGGTCGTAATATTGCGGGGGTGATCCGGCATAAGAATCATGATCTCCCCAATAATCCTGAAATTCGCTGCTCCTGTTTTCATCCCGAAAGAAAACGATACCGGGCGATATTGTTTCCGAAATTTTGATTCTTTTTTTCTTGTCAGGAAATTGCTGGAACAAAACCGATACACCGGCAAAATGGCTGTATAGCCTTTCGTTCAGTCCTACATTAGAGTATACAGGAAGGTTCATGGCCCCATATCCTTGAGCCAGAAATTCGCCTTTTGATGCTGAATAAAACAGATTGTAATCAACGCCAAGACCCCAAAAAGTTGTCAGCAAATAATGCAAACTTGTGTTGATGTGATATCCGTTTTCAAGTTTTCTGGTGTAGTCGTCGGCCTCTGAAGCAGAACTCCCGGCGTTGATCATGGAGTTCTTAAAATCGCCGTAGTTGGCCAACGAATGAGCCAATCCGCCTTGAAGCGAAAACAGCCAGCGGTGCCCGGGGAGTTCCCGTTTATTTTTTTCATGAGCGACAATATTGCCAAAACTGTCAGGCTTCCCTGTACGAAAATATTGCAATACATCCGAAAGCGGAATTGATTTCCCGGCAACCTGTTTGTCAGAAATCTTTTGTTCGTAGCTTATTCGTTCGGCATTAACTGATATAATCCGGCATTCAATTGTATCTTGTTTAATTGTAATGATTTTGTCTTGTGCCTTGGCCGTTACCAACGACACGAAAAACAAAAAAATCAGCAGTAGTTTCTTCATCGGTAATAGATTGGTCGTAATTTTAGTTTTTCAAAATTAAAGCATTATTCTCTTTTAACAATCCATTACAGTTACTTTACAGTAAATATCTTTTGCCTTTGCTTATTTTATAGTTTTCAACTCAACAACTAACTCATGTAGTAACTGAGGCTAGTTAATTGACTATAACACTATCAAATCTATTTATCATTAACAAAAGTTGAGTTTGACACACTCAATTTTCTGCAAGGTTATTAATCTCTTCCCCGGACGATCTTCAAATGCGTTCAGTTCTCATTTAAAATGAAGGTAATAATTCAGTGAATTTGGTTGAATGCCGATTGATCCTGATTTAATCTACTTTACATCAACTCCCAAATAAAGCAACACTGGATGTATCAGCTCAGAGCAATCCGTTCCAATGGGTACCAATACGTCTTTCCTACTATTTTACTGGTTTTATCCGTGTCATATCCCAAATTCATAAAATCAATGATCTGATCTTCTTTCGGGAATAGCCCGTGGCAATAACGGGGGAAAATGTACTCTGGAACTATCCCGACATAATCATTCCCGGTAACCATGCGTACGATATTTTCAGCATCTGACAGTTCAAAAGGGATGCCGTTGTCGTAAAGTGCAACAGCCATCTTTACAGTCTCTTCCACCCTGACAATACTTGACCCCGCCAGGCGAACTTTCCATTTGCCCTGCACATCGGAAATATAAAGAGAAATATGGGTTGAATTTCCTCCCCTGCATATTTCCCAGGGATGACCACCCAACCATACCGAACTGTGATACCATTCCTGAAAAGCCGATGGTGAATCTTCTTCAAGCTCGCTTAAACCGCCATCCCTGCCATCAGCCATTTTCAGGTACTTTTCCTTTGCCGTCAATTGGAGTTGTGAATCTTGGAAATAGCTATTGGCATCATAACAAATTTCACAAATTCTGAAAAACTCACCGGCAGTCATCTTCTCTATAGGAAGAATATTCTGACTTTTCGTTTTCTCAACAACTATTTTCAGCTTTTCAATAGTTTCATCACCTAAATTCTTATCGGGGCGAAAGGTTTCATCACCCATGATATCCCAAAAATCTATCCTTTTTATTCTGCCGAATCGCTTCGTCTTAGGAAGATTTTGCTCAATAAATTGATTATAGGCAGTTTCATCTGTTTTTAGTCTATCAGTTTCGCTCACCACTTTTCTGAGCAGCCAATCAGCGAACCTGTCGAAATAATCGGAATCAAAAACGGGAGCTTTTGCCAATTGGACATCCTGCCTGATCGAACAAATGAGTTTCCTGTCTAAGTAGAAAAATAACTCGTTCTGATATTTAGCGGTATCAAGCCCATACCAGATGCTTTCCTCCGGGTAATAATCTTTCCAAAGTTGTTCAAACTCTTCGAAGGTCTCAACCTCTCCGCTTTCCCTGTATTCTTCATAATCACCAAAAGCAGAGATTGGTCCCCTCGAAACTTCAATCCAGATATGTCTTTTTTCATCATCTTCGTCTGGTTTTATACAACTGAAAATTTCATATATTTCATTCAGTCTCAGATATGAATAATTTGAAATATAGCTTCCTTTGAATTGAGCGGATTCGATAATCGATTTTATTTCAGGCACAAAAAGTTCAGTTGCATCCATTGCAAAAAATTTTTCCACTAAGTTACTCACTTTATACAACAGGTAAACAGGGGAAAGATGTAATTCCTATTTTTCAGGATCAGTCTGTTTTTTTCAAGCAGATTTGACCAAACCTACGCGATGCTTTCCCATTCGGATGAGCCAAATACCAATACTATTTGGCTCAAATTTTTATTATTTCTGAGCCGAATACAGAAAATAATCGGCTCATGAAATACAACTGGCAGTTACCTGATTAGTAAAGCAAAAATGAATTCTTTAGAATTTTGGATGGATAAAAAACTTAAAAAACTGAACAGTCATAATTTAACTTATTCTTCTGAATCTTTCATCAATAAGTGCTTTATAGCTATGCTTAAACTTGTCAGAAAGAAAACTATTGTCGATCAATTCTAACCAACCGGATTTATGTTTTTCCATCTTCCTGAAAATATTTTCCTGCTGTTTTTCTTCAAGTTGCAGGGTTGAGAATGCAGCTTTAAAATCTCCAATTTTGAGTTTCTTTTTCTTCCCGTTCAGGGTTAAGGCCATATCCTCGTCATCGGCAGGATTGACCAGCGCTGTTGATAAAAGGTCATAAGCCGGAGCAAGTATTATGCCTATCTCTGGCTGTTGAATCAAAGAGAAGTTCTTTAAATGCATGTCTGAATTTCCAGTCAGGAACGAAAAAAGAACCAATTCACAAAAGTTGACTATATCCAACCCAGGGTTGGACGAGTTTTTCAGGATTACTTTGCCAATTTGTTCATAGCTTCCGTTGTACTTTTCTTCTGTAAGCCGTTCGGTCAACTGGCACATATCTTCCATGTGCAGTTTGCCGCTTTTTATCCGGTCGATCCGCCTGGTAATATAGGCCAGATTCCCGGATTTCATGCGAATCAAACTGTGAGGAACTACAATGATTTTAGCCTGGCCAGCCAGGTGCATGGTCAGATCTTCTACTTCCGGTAGTTGAGAATAGTTTGGAGTTGGAGGTTTTAGTATATAACTGCCCCACAAGCCGACAATGGTAAATCGCTTGGGTGCATTCCTGTGGTCTCCTGAAGTAAGATGGAGTGAAAGCTTGGCTTGTACGCCGGTTACAGTGGTTTGGCTTTTCAATATTTCTTCAGCAAGCTTTTCCAGTTCATCTTCTTTATATGGTAAAACAGGTGGCGTGGCTTGCCCAAACATCTTTTTGCTGCAGGATGCATGGAAATCCTGTTCCGATTCAATCAATGGCTTATAACAATACAGACAATTCATACTCTGGTAATTGGTCTTTCAATGGTAGTATGGAACTCATGATCTTATGTGTTTTCTTCAGGTGCAGGGATGACGCTCACTGCCCCTATGCAATCTTTGCAGCAGGTCATCAAAAGCCCCATCCGGTCACGGGGATTCAGTTTCCAGTTTCGCTCGGCAATGTCTAATAACCACCCTTCGGGGATCAGGCCATCAAAAAAAGGAAACATTACTTTAGAAGTATATTCGGCTTTCTGCAAGGGTAAGGTAAGGCTTATTGCTTGAGGAAATTCGGAATTTAGGTATGCTGTGTCGTATTGAAAATGATACCCTTCCTCATCTTGGATCAGCCAGCCTGCTAACCGGTCATGCATTTTTACTTCGGCTTTTTTTTGTGCCATTATTTATTCTTTTTGATTTCAACCGGTCCAACCTCGTAACCAAACAATTTTAAAACCTGATTCACTTTGTCCAGGCGCAGGGTTTCCTTGCCCTGTTCCAAGTCCCGGACAAACCGGAGGCCTACGCCTGCCTTTTCTGCCAGTTCGGGTTGGGTCAAATTGACTGAGCCTCTTTTTTCTTTTACAAATTCACTTAGTCTCATATATTATACCTTAACGGGTATAAATATACGACAATGTTTTTATTTATACCATATCGGGTATAAAATATTTTACATTCAATCTTTCTATACCCAATCGGGTATAGTTTGTGTCTTGCTTTATTTATAGGCCAATGATCTGGCATTGGCATAATAGGTAACACTGTTTTGCAGTAAGTATAGTGCATTTTATTGCCACTTGCAGGAACTCATTATTTAGGAACAGTTCAACTAATCTGATGAATGAAAGGCACAATGGCATTGAATGCAACAAAAAGCCTTTGGCTCTTTTCCAGTTTGTTATTTAACTCGCATCCTATATTGTTGGTTTAACTCGACATTTTTATTGATTTTGTGTCAGATTCAGAAGTCAATGTCTTGAAGAATTCATTTGCAATTTACTACGAAAAACGTAGTTTATCGCAAATGAAATAGTAAAGGATAATTATATTTAAGGAGTTAAGGGACCAATTTTCAGGTCTTTTAGCTCTCTGTCTTATGACAGATAATCATTTTAGCTCCCGAAAGAACTCGTTGAAAGAAAGAATGCGCTCACTATTCCGTTTATTAAACAGTAAGTGTTCAAAGTCTCTTTTTTTGATATTTAAATCCACTGTTTTTAGCATTTCACTTGTAGCAACCTTTAGTTCTTCGAGGTCGCGTATCCCGTGTTTTTTTTTCAGAAATGTATAATCGGGTTTGGTTTGGCCAAGTAAAAACATGGCATCGTAAAAATCACGTCCTTTATGGCGGGTAAGCATTGCTGAGAGTTTCATAGAGCAAAGCACCGCATCTGAAGGCACCGGAAAAGGAAAATAGAAGCCACATCCCTTAACATTGACCATCATGGGTTCATATGGTATCAGTTGGTCCTGGCTTTCAACCTTGATCAGAAATCGTTCATCCCGGTGTCCGGTCAGACCTAATTCGAACAAGAATTCAGGGAAATGGATGTTCCTGCGAAAAGCCTTTAGCTTATCATTTTCACGGTCACGAACTTCTGCATGAAATCCACTACGTTTTAAAAAGAGTAGAACAGCATCAGTCATGGCCAGAAATTCTTCTTTTGAAAAATTCTTGCAATCAAAATCCAAATCTTCAGAAAATCGGTCAATCCCCTTAACAAGTCGAAGATTTGTGCCGCCAATAAAAACGATCTTTCCGATATAGGGAGTGGCTGAAAGAAAATCGAGAATAAGTAGCTGAAGATATTCTTTCAATATGTGTTTCTGAAAAGAAGCATCATTTCTTATTTCTGCCGGGAAATAATTCCTTATCAGGTCAAGTTGTATCATAAGTTATAGGTATTAATCAGTAATTTAAGTCTGATTGCCAATGCTTTATTCTCATACTTCAAGGCATATTCTTCCAGTAATTGTAAGTCGAGCTCATCATGCAGAAAATCTTCATCCAGTCGCAAATTTTCCAATTCTTCCGCAGTGTTATAGAATGGATAAAGATACAGCAGGTCAAGTAAAGCTTTTTCGGGTTTGGCAAGCTGAAAAGTCCGGCCACCGGCAATGGGCTTGAGATCATAACCAAACATCAGGTTTTCTTTTATACTCTTGTAACTATACTCCCCAAAGGCGTTACTGAAACTTACAGTTTTCAGTGTGGTTACACTTGTTATCTGTACGACAGCTTCTGGTATGATTCCATAAAACGACAGTGCTGTATGCAAACTCACGTAAGAAGGTCGATAGATTCGATTGGCAAAATACAATGCGAAATCAGGCTGGCTTTTATAGTCCGGAAATGTATAATAACCCTGTCGCAAACGAAGAAGGAGTCCCTTGTTGACCCAACGCACGAAATTATTCCGGTCAAAGTTTGGTTTCCACGCATAAACCTGATGAATGCTGAAACATCCCAGATCAAACATTCTGTTTTTGAATTCCAGGTAATTCATTCCTGTATTTTCTAGGATTTAAAACAATTGCTAAATATATTTCTGTTTTGCAGCAAAAATAGTGCATTTCGGAAATATATCAAAATTGATATATAAATATTGATGCTGAGTTTGAAAAGTCCTGCGTTTTTGTCACAAATACATTTGTTGTTTATTTAAAACGTTTCTTCCCTTTTTGTTGGAAATAGACAACATTGTCTGAGGACATGAAAAAGCTATTTCACCCTGTAACAAGGAAGTACAGAGAATGAAAATAAGACAAATGTCGCGAAAGTTGCCTTAGATTCCCGGATAAACGGTTCAATGCGTTGATTATATGTTCTTTATTTTGATATTTTATAATACATTATCGCAATAAAAATTACTGTAATCCACATTGCAATAATTAATTCTGCAAGAGTTGAGGCATGATGATTCTTTAAAACAGTAGTGTAAAATATTCTTTGTTTTCAGGTAATAAATTTTCGATTTTTGTATGAGAATTCTCAATAAAATTTATGTATATTTGTAATATAATGTGTTGATATACAGTAATCTTGGGGCAAAATCGAGACCCCCTGAATCTAAGTGCTTCGTAAGATATTGATGTTCAGCCGGATACGGACGTTGGTTCGATTCCCGGTGGGACTACTTAAAATTAATGCAATTAGCTTACTATTAGCTAGTTGCATTTTTATTTGAGAAAGGATTGAGTTTTTGATGATTTATAATAAAGAAATTGCAATAAAGAGCGGTTCTAAGCATAGAAGAAACTATTTAAATTATATTTTGATTCTATTAAGCATTAGTTTTATCATTGCAAACTGAATCATTGCCTTTCTTGTGTCTGTAAGGAACTCGAAGCCTTTACTAAGCATTCGGTAACTTTCAAACCAAGCGAATGTTCTTTCAACAACCCATCTTTGGGGTATAACATTAAATTTGCTTGAATGGTCTAACCTTAGGACAATTTCGAGTATCCAACCGAATGCGGTTTTGGTTTTTCGGGTGAGTTCACCACGATAACCGCCATCAGAAACGATCTTGACAAGTCTTTCGAACCGGCTTTTCAATAAGGCAATTATATCACTTGCATCCTTGCTGTCATGCACATTTGCCGCAGGTACAACAACTGCAAGCAGTAGACTCATTGTGTCTGTTATGATGTATTAAATTGATTAAAAACTGATAATCAATGTTTCGTGTTAATATATTTTAAATTTGAACACTCTTTCAGAATTAAAATTTATACAGATGAGAATTAATATGGCAGTATTGAAAGGACTGATTTTCTTTTCGTGTTTATTTGTTAACTTAATTGGTAATGCTTCGAGAAAAGAAAACAACCTTTATTCTGATAAGTTTGCTCAACCGGTAAGTAGCAGCCGGGTGCATACATGGTGGCACTGGGTCGATGGAATGATATCAAAAGAAGGCATTACCAAAGATTTGGAGTCGATGAAACAGCAAGGAATCACTCAGACGACAATATTCAACCTTGGATTTTCGCAAAATGAGGGTCGGCTACCTGGGAAGGATTTTCAGGTTAAAAAAGTTGATTTCGTCACAACGGAATGGTTTGGCATGTTCGAATGGGCTTTGCAGGAAGCCAAAAGATTGGGCATTACCATTGGGGTGCATAACTGTGATGGGTGGAGCGAAAGTGGCGGTCCGTGGATCACCCCCGAAATGTCGATGAAAAAATTTGTTTATACCAAAACATTTATAACACCAGGAAATAAAGGGAAAATAAAACTGGACAAGCCTTTTTGTAATAACGGTTTCTATAACGATGTTGCAGTTGTTGCTTATCGAAACAAGGGATTAAAAAAGAACTCATTTCAGGTAGCACATCCTGATATAATTCTTAATAATGGACAGGAAATAGCTCCTTCTACGATCTTCGAAATGCAAAAGGGTGATTCAATTGAATTTTCATTTGATTCAGAATTCACCGCTGACAAAATTCTGTTTTTTCAGGGGCTTAAAGGTGGAATTTCGGCAAATCCCCAGAATTCATCTCATCAGTACACCTTGATGTATTCAAAAAATGACAAGAAGAATTACACGTTTCTAAGTCGGTTTAATGTACCTTGTTGTAATGATACCATAACTGTTAAAATCCCCAGGATAAATGCCAGATATTTTAAATTAGTTTTAAATGGACGCCCCAATGCTTCGTGGACTGAAGACAAATATTTGTTGTCGCATGTCGAATTGTTGGGGAACGACGATCTGCCAGGGTTTGCTTTTGAAATCCCTCACGTATCCGAAAAATCCGTTTCTGCAAGTATCCTGAACATGGAACAACTGGAAGAGAAAAAAAATGAAGCTGTTGCTTATGCAACTACAAAAGATAACGGGGTAATCAATCTTACAGGTAAAATGGATCAGGATGGAATGATTGATATTGACCTACCCGATGGATATTGGACAATTCTTCGTTTTGGTTACACAACTACTGGCGTTGTAAGTACCCCTTCAACAAATAAAGGAAGAGGACTGGAGTGCGACAAAATGGATACTACCGCTCTAAATCTACATTTTGCAAATTTCCCTCAAAAGTTAGTTGAACATTCAAGAGGACTAAACGGAAACACCTTCAAATTTCTGTTGATTGACAGTTGGGAATGTAATTATCAGAACTGGACTACAAAAATGCCCGAAGAATTTGAAAAACGCCGGGGATATAAGTTAACCAATTGGTTACCGGCATTATGTGGCGATATTGTTGAGAGTCAGGAACTGTCGAATGCCTTTTTGTATGACTTCAGAAAAACAATCGCTGAGATGATAGAAGAGAATTATTACCTGCATTTCACGAAACTTTGCCACAAAAACAATCTGGAGATGCATGCCGAAGTAATCTATGGCGGGAAAAAGTATCTCCCGTTAGATATTCTTAAAACGAATAGTTTTATTGATTTACCAATGACTGAATTCTGGACATTGGAAAAAGACGGACTTATTACATATTCACCTTTAGAAATCAACAACCTAAACACATTAACATCATTGTCAAGCTTATATAACAAACCGGTGCTGGCTGCAGAAGCATTCACAACGCTTTGCCGTCACAGCGAAACCCCGGCTGATTATAAGTTATATGGCGACAGAGCCTACTGTTCCGGTATTAATCAAACGATACTCCACAGTTATGTACATCAGCCCAATGATCAAAAACCAGGAATGACACTGTTTTGTTTTGGTTCTCATTTCAACCGAAATACTCCATGGTGGAATTACTCTGTTGGCTGGCTCGATTATCAGGCACGCATTCAGTATGTTCTTCAAAAAGGGACAATCCCGGCAGATATCCTTTATTTTATAGGTGATGAATGGCCTCAGGATTTAAATAGTGAGTTATTTAGCCATATTCCAAAGGGCATTTATGCCAACTCGTGCAATTTTGATTTGCTTAAAAAGGCAGTTATTAAAAACGGCAAAATAACATTCCCGAATGGCGTTACGTTTTCGTTACTGGCATTGCCAGAAATACGTTTTGTAAACTATTCTACTTTAACTGAAATTGAACGATTGGTCCGTGATGGTGCTGTTGTTTATGGGGAGAAGCCTCAGAGTATGCTGTCGTTGAAAGACAAAACTGAAAACCAGGAAAACTTTGAGGAACTGACGGCGAAACTTTGGCCAGATTACAAAAATGGAGAAGATGGAAAAAACCAGTACCGTAAAGGAACGGTATGGTGGGGAACAACAATAAACAATGTATTGAAGAACTTGAACGTTGAACCTGTATTTTCAACCACACTGCCCGATTCGCTTGAGGTACTATCAATTCACAAAACCACTGGAAATGAAGATGTTTTCTTTGTTGTTAACCAACATAAGCGACCGTTGAATTTTGAGTGTAGTTTTACGGTGGGTGATAAAAGTCCTGAAATTTGGGATCCAATGACAGGAGAATGTAAAAATCAACTTATTTACACACATAACAATGGGAAAGTTCGTATCCCTATTCGTTTTAATGCAAATGAATCTCTGTTCTTTGTGTTCAGTAAAAAGAATCAGCAAAGTCATATTACAAAGGTTGAACTAGATGGAAATCAAATATTTCCTGCAAAGAAAGAGGATGTTTTTTCCGATGTTATACCGGATGTGAAAAATGAAAAGGGTCACTGGTCATTGGTCAGTCATATCGGAGGAAACTACCAAATTACCACGGATTCAGGAGAAAAGATATCATTTAAATCAGCATCTCCCGAAATTTATCCCATCGCTAATTTCAACGGAAGGATAGAATTTACTCCAATTAACCGGGATACTATTGAACCTGTCAAAATCTCAAATTTAAAATCGCTGACAGAATTCGATTTGAACAAAATTAAATACTTCTCAGGTGAAGCCAGATACATTATTGACTTCAATGTTCCGTCCGAATATCTTAATCATAACAGCCAGGTCTATCTCGATTTGAGCACTTTTAGAACCACTGGGGAAGTAAAACTGAATGATCACTTCCTTCGGAATATTTGGACATCGGAGGTATGTATTCCTGTTAACGGTTTGCTGAAAGAACATAATCGTTTGGAAGTAGTTGCTGCAACAACAAATAGGAACCGTTTAATCGGAGATATCAGAGAAACTGGACATTTGAATGGGATTTGGACTTCTCATGTGGGTATAAAGGGAACTTCCAAACTCGATATTTCTGGATTAGCCGGGCCTCTTCAATTAATCAAATATTCATCCGGACAATAAGTGATACCTAAACAAGTAAAATATAAAATCACTTTAAAGTGGATCAACGTTCTGGTGACCTTCCTATTATATAAGATTCTAAGTTGACCCCAATTTCGGTTAAAAAGGGGTTTTTATTTTTCGACAAGGAATAGCAAAATGACAATTTTAGGAAAACTCTTTTGTTATCCCGAAACTTGCACATCGAATCCAATGGCCCGTACCCGTTCGGCAATTTGTTTGAGATCTTCCAGTTTCACTTTTTCGAGTCCGGAGGCCGGAGTGTCGCGCGCAATGGTGTATATCATCACCTGTTGGGGTTTGATTTCGACAAGCAGTTTCATCCATGCCGAGAGTTCCATGCCGGTGGTATTATCGATGATCTCATCCTGGTACTTTCCCCGCAGGAACAAGGTTTGAATAATCACTTTCCCGTTGAATTGCTTCAGGTTTTCAACCACATCATTCAGGTTAAAGGAAGATACCGGGCAATCGATTTTCCGGATAGTTTCTTCAAAGGCCGAGTCCAGCTTCTGAATATTGTCGTCGACTTTGAGCAATGCGCGGACCACTGATGGTTTGTGCAGCATGGTGGCATTCGACAGCACGGCAATCCGGGCTTTGGGCGTCAAACGGTTACGGAGCTCGATAGTGTCGTCGATGATTCCTTCAAAATCAGGATGTAAGGTGGGTTCGCCGTTGCCGGCAAAGGTAATCACATCGGGCAGTTCGTGGTTCTCGGCCATTTCGCTCAGCTTTTCTTCCATCTTTTGCCTGACTTCCTGTCGGGTTGGCAAAACGACTTTTCTCTCCCGTTTTTTTGGTGTCCAGCCACACTCGCAGTAAATGCAGTCGAATGAGCAAACTTTGCTATCGGTAGGCAGCAGGTTCACTCCCAGCGAAATTCCCAATCGCCGGCTTTTTACCGGCCCGAATATGATTTGATCGAATAGAAACGTTGACATAATCAGAAGTAAAAAGGCAAAAGTAAAAAGTATAAAATGAAAATGGCGCTTAAACGATTCTTTTCAGTTTGCTTTTGGGTGTAAATTGCAATCTGACCAGATCGGCACCGTTCAAAAGAAAAATTCCGGAGACTTCCTGCTTCATAAAACCAAGGTTCGTGAGCAAAACAGCGGTGATCGCCTGCCAGATATCCGGAATATTCATCTCCGGAAATTGATTCTGCATTTGTTTTCCCAGCCCAATCATGTCCTGTAAAGACAACTGGTTAAGTTCGGTAGTTCTTTGATATACAAACGATTGAATGGTTTCATTTGGTTCGGATACTGGTGTTGAACCGGTAGTTCTTACAAATGCGAAGCCCGCCATTACGATACCATTTTGAAAAATGAGCCCGGCCAATTCTTTCAGGTCGCCGGTGGTATCGATGTATTCTACCGCAGTCCCGTCTTCTGTGGCAACCAGAATACCGTTTTTCAAAAATAGTCCAGTTTCCGAAACAAGGTAATTGGCGATGAATTTCTTCATTTTTTTTCTGTCTGGATTTCTCCTTTCGGGTTAAACTGTTCCTGGGTTTCGTTCAGAATACTCATGATTTGGGTGTGCATTTTTTCGTATTCCTTCGGAAAACTGGAATAATAGATCAGCGAGCCTATAAAAACCGAGTCGGCTACCGAGTATTTCTTCAGGACTGAATAGTAAAGATCAGTTTGTGTATAGCTCTTCAGGGTATCTTTCATGGTAATGCTGGGATTCATTCCCTGGACCAGGTAAATGTCGACCATCATTTTCACAAACTTATCTTTCTCGATGAGTTCGGCGGGCTTGGGAATCGAGGTGTTGTAACACGACGAGAGACCGGATAGCAGGGCTGCAAACAGCAATATTCCAATGAATTGTTTCATTTTACATTCGTATTTTCTGGCTCAAAGGTAAACCGAATAATTTATAAATCGACCTGCCGGTCTACGGAATTTGCTTCAACCCGGTTCTGCTGCCGGTTTGGATGAGAATTGAAGTTGAGCTTTTGGGTGACCGGTTGAAAACTTCTGAATTAATTAACGGGGCAAATGTATTCCCGATTGTTTTTTTCTCTGTATTATTGCCGCGTGTTGTCGGTTCCCTATGATCAGGGACGAAAAGGGAATCCTGTTCAAATCAGGAGCTGTCCCCGCAGCTGTAATCCTTTATCCGAAAGGAGGTTTTGCCAAAAATGACCACTGTCTCGCCTGAGGTGAGATGGGAAGGTTGGCAAAAATCAGGAGAGCCAGAAGACCTGCCGGCAACGAGAAGCTTTCGGGGTAAGAGCCAAAATCCCTGGCTTCACAGGTTTCATTTCTGCCAAGTTCGAAACCGTGTAACTGTTCTAAAAGCTGATGGTCAGGGGCCTCAGCTTTTTTTTCTGAATACATGCCTGAAAAATTCTTCCACCCGGTCGAACTGCATGATTTCGATATCAAATCGTTTAATGTTGATTCCTTTTCCGGCTTTGGGAATGTAAATGCTGTCAAATCCCAGTTTTTCGGCTTCGGCAATGCGTTGTTCGAGCCGGTTGACTGAACGTATCTCGCCGGAAAGCCCTATTTCGCCTGCGAAACAAACGTTTTTCCGTATGGGCAGATCGAAGTTTGACGAAAGGATTGCGGTAATTACCGTTAAATCGATGGCTGGGTCATCGACCCGGATTCCTCCTGCAATGTTCAGGAAAACATCTTTGGTAGCCAGTTTAAATCCAGCCCGTTTTTCGAGAACAGCCAGCAACATGTTCATGCGGCGTAAATCGAATCCGGTTGACGACCGTTGAGGTGTGCCGTAAGCTGCGGTGCTGACCAATGCCTGAATTTCGATCAGCAAAGGCCGGATGCCCTCGATGGCCGCGGAAATGGCTGTTCCGCTCAACCCTTCGTGTGCACGGTTAATCAGCAGTTCCGAGGGGTTGGAGACTTCGCGAAGACCGGAGTTGCCCATTTCGAAAATCCCAAGTTCGGAAGTTGATCCGAAACGGTTTTTAATGGCCCGCAGGATACGGTACATGTACTGGTTTTCGCCCTCGAACTGAAGTACGGTATCGACAATGTGTTCCAGAACTTTAGGACCGGCCAGCGAACCTTCCTTGGTGATGTGGCCGATCAGGATTACCGGAACGTTGTTTTCTTTGGCATACTTCAGGATACCATTGGTACATTCCCGAATCTGCCCGACAGAACCCGGCGACGATTCAATGGATTCAGTTGCAACCGTTTGTATCGAATCGACGACCAGCAATTCCGGGGCAATTTGTTTGCTCTGAACCAGAATATTTTCGAGCGAGGTTTCGCTCAGAAAGTAACAGTTCTGGTTTTCTTTCTGAAGTCGTTGTGCCCTGATTTTTATTTGCTGAAGGCTTTCCTCTCCTGAAACATACAGGATTTTTCTGTTTTTCAGATCCAGGGCCAATTGCAAAACCAGGGTTGACTTGCCAATGCCCGGTTCCCCGCCAATGAGCACCATTGAACCGGGAACTAAACCACCCCCAAGAACGCGGTTGAGCTCGTTGTTGCAGGTGTCGATGCGGGTGGTGTTTTCCGAAGAAACTTCGTGAAGGAATTTGGGCTGATTGCCTGTCCCGGCAATTAATGACAGTGAATTAGGGCTTTCCCGTTCAACAATTTCCTCAACGAAGGTATTCCATTCGCCGCACGAATTACACCTTCCAACCCATTTGGGCGACTGAGCGCCGCAATTCTGACAAAAAAAACTGGTTTTTACTTTAGCCATCTATCGTTGTTTTCTTTTCAAAAGTATGAAATGAGTATGATTTAGCCAATCTTCATTACGATAGAATAACCTTCACTCGAATTTGTTTTGAGGCTTTCCGAAAGCTCACTATTCTTTTGCGTGGTTTTCGAATTTACTTAAATACAGTAGTTAAATCCAAATAGGAAGTGCCTTGGTCCTATTCGTTAAAATACATCAGGTTATTCTTTATTTTATGAATGATATCGGTTGTTGAGAATCCTTCAGTGAGTTCAATGCGCTCCACGCGTCCACCGTTGGCTAGCACAATGTCGTAACCTGCAATTTCCTCCAGCTTATATTCACTTCCTTTAGCCAGGACATCGGGTTTGATGGCTTTAATCAGTTCGTAAGGTGTTTCTTCGTTGAACAGGATTACTGCATCAACCATTAGAAGCGAAGCAAGTAGGATGGTGCGCGATTGCTGATCGATCAACGGGCGGCTGATTCCTTTCAGGAGCGTAACAGAGGCATCCGAATTTAGGCCGACAATGAGCCGATCGCCCAACTCGGCAGCTTTGGCCAACGAATCGATGTGTCCGCGGTGCACCAGGTCGAAACAACCGTTAGTAAAAACAATTGTAAAACCGGAGCGCCGCCACTTTTCCAGTACGGGTTCAAAATCCCGGGCGCTTTCATATATCTTGGATTGGATGATCTCTGTTGGCGTCATTCTAAAAAAATTTTTGCAAAAATAGCAAAACCTCACTGCTAAGCTAGCAATGAGGTTTAAACTTATCCTTTTTGTGATTCTGCTAAATTAACTTGTTGGTTTCGGTGTCGGGAAAAACCAACCAGGGCTTGAACGTTTTGGCTTCTTCAAAGTCCATTTGGGCATACGACATGATGATCACCACATCGCCTACAGCCACTTTACGGGCTGCCGGACCGTTAAGGCAAACTACTCCCGATCCCCGTTCTCCTTTAATTACATAGGTTTCGAGGCGTTCGCCATTGTTGATGTTTACAACCTGAACCTTCTCGTTTTCAATCATATTGGCCGCGTCCATCAAATCCTCATCGATGGTAATACTTCCAACGTACTGTAAATTCGCTTCGGTTACAGTTACTTTATGTATTTTCGATTTACAAACTTCGATGATCATTTTGTCTTTATTTACTATTTAATTATTTACCATTTACTATTCATGGGAACGTTTATCAAGGCAACAATTGTAAATCGCAAATGGTCTAATTGTCAATTATTTATTGTTTCGAACTCTACATTGTCAATTAACCTGATTTTGCCACAGTGTACAGCAATACATCCAATCTTCCCGCAGGGTTCGTTCCAGTCTTTTACCGGTTGGAGTGTTACCGAATTAACAATTTCGAAGTACTCTGTGTTCAAATATTCATTTTCGTTGATGCGGTTAACCACCCACTGGCAGAGTTCTTCTACGGTTAATTCGCCGGTTTTGTTTGTCGCTTCAAACAACGTAGCCGAGATATCAACGGCATTTTTTCGCTGTTCGGGACTCAGCAACATGTTGCGTGAGCTCATGGCTAAACCATCCGGTTCGCGAACAATCGGGCAGGGAACAATCTCGACCGGGAGCTCCATTCTTCTGACCATTTCGTTGATAATAGCCAGTTGCTGGAAATCTTTTTGCCCGAAAAATGCTTTGTCGGGTTGAACAATGTCAAACAAGCGGCTTACCACCTGGGCCACGCCATTAAAGTGTCCGGGCCTGAATTTTCCTTCCATCACCTGTTCGAGAGCGCCAAAATTGAATTGACGGGTATCGGGTTCAGGATAAACTTCTTCGGGTTCGGGGGCAAAGACAAGCTGACAGGAGGTTGTATTCAGTAAATTTGCATCTTTCTGAATATCACGCGGATATCGTTCAAAGTCGCTTTTGTCGTTAAACTGGGTCGGATTTACAAAAATGCTGACAACCACAAAATCGGTTTGTTCTCCGGCTTTTTTTACCAATGAAAGGTGCCCTTGATGCAAGGCTCCCATGGTAGGGACAAAACCGACACTCAATCCTTCTTTTCGTTTCCCGTTCAGTATTGTCCTCAGATCGTTTATGTGCTTTACTATCTGCATTTTGGATGAAAATGAGGGTGCAAAGTAAATAAATAATTCAACACGGTGTCTTCGGTTATTACCTATAAAATTTAAAGTTTAACGTTTGATAACTTCTGTGAGCTTAAAAAATGCTGGATTTCAAAATCTTGAATCTGGATTCGGTCACGAATGGCGATTATGGATATTTAACACAACAATCCTCTTCTTAAAGTTTTTTAATGCCTCTTGTAAATGACTGGAATTGAATATTGCTGATATTTTACTACTTTTGCACAATTAAACTCAGGCGAATAAATGGAAAAGAAAAAAGTCTTATTTATTTCATCAGAAATTACCCCTTACCTTCCGGAGACAGAGATGTCAAAGAGATCCAGATACCTTCCACAGGGGATTCAGGAACGAGGAAAGGAAATCCGGACTTTTATGCCAAGATATGGATGTGTGAATGAACGTCGGAATCAATTACATGAAGTGATACGCTTGTCGGGAATGAACCTGATTATTGATGATACCGACCATCCGTTAATTATTAAAGTTGCTTCCATCCAGTCTGCCCGAATGCAGGTTTATTTTATCGATAACGAAGATTACTTTCAACGCAAACACGTGCTGAAAGATCCTAAAGGAAATGAATTTGCCGACAACGACGAGAGGGCCATTTTCTTCGCCCGTGGCGTGCTGGAAACGGTAATCAAACTGCGATGGGCTCCCGACCTGATTCATTGCCATGGCTGGCTTACTTCGCTTGTTCCGCTATACATAAAGAAAGCATACAACGACGATCCGTTATTCGTAAATTCAAAAGTGGTCTATTCGGTTTACAACGATGAGTTCAAAAAAACTTTGGATGTCAACTTCAGGAATAAATTGAAAATGAATAACATTGAGACTGAAGATACTGAAATTATAGATGATCCAACCTACGTGAATGTCAGTAAATTAGCAATTCAATACTCCGATGCAGTTATCCAGGGAAGTCCAAAAATCAATCCCGAAGTAACTGAATTTATTCAATCAACCGGGAAGTTGTTCCTGAATTATCAGACGGAGCAAACGTATGTGGATTCGTACAATGATTTGTATGATAAAATTCTGTGACAGAGTCATAGGTATTGAGAACGGATACTTATCCGGAAGGAAAATCGCTTCCGGTAATTTTCAACTTTACAATTCGGTCTGACTAAACTGATCTTAATTTCCGGGACGGGTACTGATCCCGGTTACTGGTTTTGTGTATTTAAAGCAAATCCCTCAAATAAAATACCCTTTTCGAAACCCCTAAACTTAAATTTTATGTGTGGAATTGTTGGTTACATTGGCGATAAAAATGTTTATCCCATTTTAATACAAGGCCTTCAGCGCCTTGAATATCGTGGCTATGATTCGTCCGGAATAGCTATCTTTAATGATTCACTCAAAGTATATAAATGCAAAGGCCGGGTGTCGGACCTTGAAAATTTTGTAGCGGCCAAAGACGTTTGTGGTCATATCGGAATCGGTCACACCCGCTGGGCAACCCATGGCGAGCCGAGCGATCGCAATGCGCATCCGCATACTTCAATGAACGGCGATTTTGTGTTGGTTCATAATGGTATTATTGAAAATTACGCCGAACTGAAATTGAATTTGCAGAAGAAAGGATTTGCTTTCCAGTCGGATACCGATACCGAAGTCTTGGTCAACCTGATAGAATATTTTTATCGGAAAGCCGAGGACTGTAATGCTGAAATGGCTGTTCGGCTGGCCCTTTCCAAAGTAGTCGGAGCTTTCGGGATTGTAGTTATCTGCAAACACGAAAAAAATCAATTGATTGCTGCCCGGAAAGGAAGTCCGCTTGTAATCGGTATTGGGCGCGGCGAGTATTTCATAGCTTCTGATGCAACACCAATCATCAATTATACCGATAGCGTTATCTATCTGAACGACCACGATGTCGCTATTATTAATAAGGATTGCCTTACCCTGAAAACGATTGAAAACAATCCGGTGCCATTTAAAATCACCAAGGTCGATATGAGCATTGGGGATCTGGATAAGGGTGATTTCGAGCATTTTATGCTGAAAGAAATCTTTGAGCAGCCCAAAACCATTGAAGATACGTTCAGAGGCCGTATTGCTCCCGATCATTCGGAGATTGTGCTGGGCGGGTTGCTTGACGTTTTCCCGAAGATAAAACAAGCCCGAAGGATTATCATTATTGGTTGCGGAACTTCGTGGCACGCCGCATTGGTTGGCGAATACCTGATTGAGGAATATGCCCGCATACCGGTTGAGGTTGAAGTCGCTTCAGAATTCCGTTACCGGAATCCCATTCTGAATCCGGATGATGTCGTAATTGCCATTAGTCAGAGCGGTGAAACAGCCGACACACTGGCTGCGTTGCGCATGGCTAAAGAAAAAGGAGCTACTATTCTGGGTATTTGTAACGTGGTCGGATCGAGCATTGCCCGCGAAACCCATGCCGGCGTTTATACCCATGCCGGTGTCGAAATCGGCGTTGCCTCAACCAAGGCATTCACCGCCCAGGTCACTGTGCTCACACTTTTGGCGCTCAGGCTGGCTAAAGAAAACGAACAGATTTCTCCGGAACTCTATAATGAACTCATTTCAGAAGTTGCCCAAATTCCGGAAAAGATAAAATCGATACTGGTAAAACATCCGCATATCAAGGAAGTTGCAGCCAAATATAAAGATGCCATCAACGCCCTATATCTGGGCCGGGGTTATCTTTTCCCGGTTGCTCTGGAAGGAGCGTTGAAGCTGAAAGAAGTTTCGTACATACATGCTGAAGGATATGCTGCAGGTGAAATGAAACACGGTCCGATTGCTTTGGTCGACGATAATCTGCCGGTGATTGTGGTGGCCGCCAAAGACCATTACTACGAAAAGATTGTCAGCAACATCCAGGAAGTGAAAGCCCGGAAAGGAAACATCATTGCCGTGGTTTCTGAGGGTGACGATGGACTGAAAAACATGGTCAATGATTTGTTCGAGATTCCCAAATCACATCCGGCTGTTTCTCCATTACTTTCAATTGTTCCGTTGCAGTTGTTTGCCTATTACATTGCCGTGATGCGTGGCTGCGATGTCGATCAGCCCCGTAACCTGGCTAAGTCTGTTACTGTGGAATAGTAACGAATCAATACTGATTATATGAAGGACTCCAGATCCGAGTCCTAAAAAAAGCGAAGGCTAATAAACCGGGAGATTTTACTCATCCTCTGTTTATTAGCCTTTATGTAGTTGTAAAGATTAAATCTTTACCTTAACAGCAAATCAAAAACAGGAAAATTTCTAGTATTCAGATCTTCTGTTGCCACCGGCGTTTCCACCTTTATTGAAGCCACCTTTATTAAAGCCGCCTCCTGAGTTACCGCCACGGTATCCACCGCCAGCGTTACCACCACGGAAACCACCACCAGAATTACCACCGCGGAAACCACCGCCAGCGTTACCACCACGGAAACCACCACTTGGACGGCTACCTTCTTTTTTTTCTTCAGCTTTATTCACAACAATTGTCCGGCCTTCAACCTCAGCGTTATTCAGTTCTTCAATTGCTTTTTTAGCTTCTTCATCATTAGGCATTTCAACAAAACCAAAGCCTTTTGAACGGCCTGTAGCTCTGTCAGTAATAATTTTTACGGATGCAACTTCTCCGTATTCTTCAAAAATTTCCTGTAATTCGCTTTCCTCAATTTTAAAGGGAAGGCTTCCAACAAAAATGTTCATAAATAACTGTTTAAATAATGGATAAATGTCCCCCAAATGTAGTTATATTTTGATTCAAAATACGTTTAGATCAATATTTTATTCTCAGAAACAATATTTTCTGGTTATATGGATCGGCCCATCGCCAATAAAATGGATACTCCGTGATTCCATCCTTTGCTGCGTGGGCATAACCCGATGTTTTTTTCATTGCTATCAGATACTCCAGAAAGTAAATTGTATGTGAACTTTTATTTCAAGCATTTCTGTTATTCTGTTTTTTGAAGAATAGACGAACGGCATTTTGGCTCGCTCATTCATGAAATATTAAATACCTTTGAAAATGTGAAGTCGTTGTCAGGAGTGCTGTTTATTCAAATTGAATCTAAATTGCTTTTTTTAAGTTTTTCAGAATTAGTTTACCAATTGCTTATAATTGATTTATTTTTATATCATTCCTCTTTTATAATGAAAGTATAAAAGTCAAAATACTTACAACAACTTTTTCTTGATATTTGCAGTATTGGATAAATCGCTTACTTTTGGATTTGATTTCGGAATTTTCTGTATTGGATTAACAGTCAATTTAGTTTGGGGTTGAAATACACCTTGCCGGCACGGGCCCCCGATTCAGTGAAAAACAATTTCGAAGATTAGAATTAAGAACCCAACGAGCAATACTTAATTTAAACGGAGTGTTGCAGAGTTTCATGTGGCGTTCGGATAGGCGCACCACATGATAAAATAACCTATCATTTATGAAGAAACTATTTTTTGCTTTGCTTTTCTTTTGCACTCTGACGGCTATTAGCCAGGAAAAACAGACCAAACCGTCGGCTGAATTTTATGGTTTTGTTCGTTTCGAATCGTATTTCGATACTTACAAGGGGCTGAATGCAGCCAACGACCAGTTTTATATTGTCCCGCTTTATGCCGGAGTTGATGCCAACGGGAAACATATCAATGAGGCAACATCCTATAATTTCTCGTCGATGGCGACTCGGTTGGGAGTCAGGATTAACGGCCCGGAAATCCTAAAGGCTAAAACGTCGGCCAACATCGAAGCCGATTTTGCTGGCGACCTTGCCAATAATCCGGCGATGCTTCGGGTTCGTCAGGCACATACGGTTTTTGCATGGTCCAGGTCATCGCTTTTGGTAGGACAAACCTGGCACCCGTTCTGGAGCGGAAAGGTATTTCCCATTGTAGGAGGCCTCAATACCGGATGCCCGTTCCAGCCTTTCAACCGAAGCCCCCAAATCAGGTTCGATTATAAGGCAAGTCCGAAACTTACCCTTACTGCAGCAGTGGTTTCCGAGTTTCAATACAAGTCATATGGTTTTGCCAAGATTGATTCGATGTATCCGTCGGCAATGTCATATACTGACAAAAGCGATGCTTTTAACCGCAATGCCGGAGTTCCCGAAATGACTACCAATATTGAACTGAACAATGGTGGTTTTACGCTGGGAGCTGGTGCCAGCCTGAAATACATCAAGCCTACGTTATATACGGTAGGAATGTCGCCTGGGAAAGACAGTAAAAAAAATGTTTCTGACGAGTTGGTGCAGGGAGTTTCGTTTGTTGGATATGCTCAGTATACCAAAAAATTGTTCACCATAAAGGCAAAAACCGTTTTGGGGCAGAACATGTCGCATTTGAATATGCCCGGAGGCTATGGCGTCAAGTCGCTTGATAAAGCAACCGGGGCAATGACCTATACTCCCTATACTTCGACAACCAGTTTTGTCAATGTTATTTATGGGCAAAAATATCAGGTCGGAATTTTTGGAGGGTATATGAAAAATCTTGGAACATCCGATGCACTTTATAATTTCGGAAGTCAAGCTGCTCCGGTGGCTGTAACTCCCGGTCTTCTACCGCAGATCCAGTCAATCTATAGGGTTGCACCAAACTTTACTGTCAATATTTCGAAATTGCGCCTTTCGTTCGAGTACGAATTAACATCGGCTGAATACGGAAAAGGCAATATCAACCTCAGTGACGGACTTTACAACAGTAAGGTAAATGCCACTAATCACAAAGGACAATTAATGTTAATGTATTTCTTCTAAAACAAAATAACCATGTACTGGCAAAAAGAATTTGAAACCCTGGAGCGAAAAGAGTTAGAAAAACTTCAGGTTTCACGGCTGAAAAAAACAATTCAATCGGCCATGAATTCTCCGTATTACGGAAATTTATACAAACAAATGGGATTGTCTTCCGATTCGGTGAAGTCGGTTGACGATATCCGGAAACTGCCATTTACGACCAAGCTGAACCTGCGTGAAAATTTCCCTTATGGATTCCTTGGGTTGCCACAAAAAGAATTGATTCGGTTGCACAGTACCAGCGGAACAACCGGGAACCCAACCGTTATTTTTCATAACCGGCATGACATTGATTCGTGGGCGAACCTGATGGCCCGTTCGTTATATTGTGCCGGAGTGCGCGATACCGATGTTTTCCAGAATATCTGCGGATACGGTTTGTTTACCGGAGGACTGGGATTTCAGTATGGCGTCGAACGCCTGGGGTGTCTGAGTATCCCTGCCGGAGCAGGAAACAGCCCTCGTCAGATCAAACTGATGCGTGACTACGGAACCACGGTTGCACACGCAATTCCAAGTTACCTGAACCGGTTGTATGAAGTCTTTCTGGAAGAAGGCCTTGATCCGAAAAAAGATACCAAACTACATACGCTTGTCATTGGGGCTGAACCACATACTGAGGAACAGCGTCGGCGAATCGAAGAAATGTTTGGCGTGAAAGCCTATAACTCCTTCGGAATGACTGAAATGAACGGCCCGGGTGTGGCATTTGAGTGTACTTACCAGAATGGATTGCACATTTGGGAAGACGCTTACCTGGTCGAAATTATTAATCCAGATACACTGGAACCTGTTCCTGACGGGGAAGTTGGCGAGTTGGTGATGACAACGCTTGATCGTGAAGCCATGCCGCTGATCCGCTACCGCACCCGCGACCTGACCCGCATTTTGCCGGGACCATGTGCCTGTGGACGGACACACGTCCGTCTCGACCGGATAACCGGACGAAGCGACGATATGTTTATCATTAAAGGTTGCAATGTGTTCCCGATGCAAATTGAAGGGGTGCTGATGAAAATTCCGGAAGTTGGCGCCGATTATTTGATTACCCTCGACACAATCAATGGCATGGACGAAATGATCATTGAAGTGGAAGTGAAAAAAGAATGGTTTAACGGTGATATTACACGGCTCGATAAAGTATCAAGGTTGATTACCAATCAAATTCGTGACGAGGTGCTGGTTAAACCGATCGTAAAAATGGTAGAACCAGGTTCTTTGCCCAAACCCGAAGGAAAGGCTGTTCGGGTAAAAGAACTCCGTGTCGCATTAAATTCAAAATAAAGGATATCAGGCATGACGATGTCGGTCAAACCTTGGTATCTTTGTCTGATAGTCGAATCTGGGTACTTGAGTCCGGATACTTGAAGTAAAAAAGAAAAATATCATTCACCATTAATAAAACTAGCAATGGCATATCAGGTTTCCATATTTCTTGAAAACAAAATCGGTCATCTCGAAAAGGTAACGGCCGTGCTAAAGGCTGCCCAAATCAACATTCGCACCATGAATCTGAACCACACTGCCAGCGGTTGGGGAATTTTGAATCTGGTGGTTTCCGATCCGGTTCTTGCTCACAAACTGTTGAACGAAAGCGGATTGTCTGCCGCATTGCGCGAGATTGTTGTGATCGAAATGGTTGATCATCCCGGAGGTCTGGATGATTTGCTCAAGGAAATTGTAAAGGCAGGGGTCAATTTCACCAATGCCTACGGCCGGTCGGCCTATACAAACGAACGAGCCTATTTCGTTATTGATACTGAAGATGTTGCTGATGCCCGCAAGAAACTTCTCCAGGCAGGGTTGAACCTGCTTTCGGACGAGATGATTTACGGTAATTAATTCCGACATTAAAATAATCCTTTCAATTAACTCATAATGATCTGGAACGAAACGATAGAGTGTATGAGCCGCGAAGACATGACTGCGGTTCAAACTGCGAGGTTAAAAGAAACAGTTAATAGAATTTATCACAATGTCCCGAGCTACCGCAAAAAAATGCAGGAAGTTGGCTTGGTTCCCAACGATATACAATCGCTCGAGGATTTGAGAAAACTGCCGTTTACCACTAAGGTTGATCTGCGCGACAATTATCCCTTTGGAATGTTTACCGTGCCCATGAGCGAAATTGTCCGCATTCATGCTTCCTCTGGAACAACAGGCAAGCCAACGGTAGTCGGATATACACGCAAAGACCTGAATAGCTGGGCCGAAATCGTGACCCGCTCGCTTTGCATGGCCGGGGTTCACCGCGAAGACATCGTTCAGGTGGCCTACGGATATGGATTGTTTACCGGTGGTCTGGGATTGCACTATGGTTGCGAAAACCTGGGCGCTTCGGTTATCCCGATTTCAGGAGGAAACACCGACAAGCAACTCCAGTTGATGCAGGATTTCGGCACCACTGTGCTGGCATGTACTCCTTCATATTCGCTTCATCTGGGCGAGGAAATGAAAGCCAAGGGCATAAAAAAAGAGAATCTGAAATTGCGTGTCGGCATTTTTGGCGCTGAACCCTGGACTGAAAATATGCGCAAGGAAATTGAGTCAAGCCTGGGTATTAAGGCCATCGACATTTATGGTCTGAGTGAAATTATGGGGCCGGGAGTATCTTGCGAATGCGAATGCCAGGCCGGAATGCACATCAACGAAGACCATTTTATTCCCGAAATTATTGATCCCAACACCCTGGAACCTGTTCCTGCCGGAGAAATTGGCGAACTGGTATTCACTACCATCACTAAAGAAGGAATTCCATTGATCCGCTACCGTACACGCGACCTTACCCGCCTGATTTACGACAAATGTGAATGTGGCCGTACGCTGGTTCGGATGGAAAAATGCAAAGGCCGCAGCGACGATATGCTTATCATCCGTGGCGTGAACGTATTCCCGTCGCAGATCGAGAGTGTGCTGCTCGAAATGAGCGAAACCGCTCCTCACTATTTGTTAATTGTTGAAAGAGAAGGTACCTTAGATACGCTGAAACTGATGGTCGAAGTTCAGGAACAGTTCTTCTCCGACGAAATCAAGCAACTGGAATCGCTGCGTAAAAAGATTACACACCGGCTTCAGAGTACGCTTGGCATTTCGGTCGATGTGAAGCTGGTTGAACCCAGAACGATTGAACGTACAGCAGGAAAAGCAAAACGTGTAATTGACAACCGTAATTTGTAGGAGGAACCAAATATGATTATCAAACAACTATCCGTATTCCTGGAAAATAAAACGGGAAGGCTCAATGAAGTTGCCCAAATCCTGGGAAACGCAGGCATCAACATGACCGCATTCAGCGTAGCCGACACTACCGAATTTGGCGTTTTGCGTGTGATTGTATCTGATCCCGAAAAAGCTCTTTCTATCCTGAAAGAAGCCGAATTTTCGGTCAGGCTCACCGATGTAATTTGCCTGAATTGTCCGAATGAGCCGGGAGCACTGGCCCGGGCGCTGGATATTCTTTCAGGAGAGAGCGTATTCATTGAATACCTGTATGCCTATTCGTTCGACGACAAGTCGGCCAACATTGTGCTGAAGCCCGATAACATCCTCAAATGCATCGAAGTTCTTCAGGCGCATCAGATGGAATTGGTGAAGGCCAGTGATATGTATAAATTGTAACATCGGTTTTTGTTCTTGAAATCAGGCAACCAAACGATTTATATTTCGGGGAAAGTTTCGGCGGTGTTTTGTTTATTCATTAACAATTAATTAACCAAGCCAATGGTTTTCAGAATAGGCTAAAAAGCTGAGATGAGCTAATTTACTGGCATATTAAAAAGGCAAGGATGCCGGTTACGGATTTTGCCATTTTATATCTGCCTTCTGATCAGGATATTTTGCGTAAATTGTCCCGGCTTTGGCCGGGATTTTTTCAATATAACAGAACAAATGAAGAAAATAGCTATTCAGGGAATTGCAGGTTCGTTTCACGAAGATGCCGCCAGAAAATATTTTGAAGAAGATATCGAGGTGGTGGAATGCAAAACTTTTACAGGTGTTTGTGAGTTGATTGACTCCGATCAGGTAACCTATGCAGTGATGGCCATTGAGAATTCGATTGCCGGGAGCCTGCTTCAGAACTACCAACTGATTCGTGATTACCACCTGAAGATCATAGGCGAAATTTACATTCATATCCAGATGAACCTGTTGGCCAATCCTGGAGTCTCCAAAGCCGACATCAAAACCATTTATTCGCACCCCATTGCTATAAAACAATGTTCGGAGTACCTGGAAGTCAACTTCCCCGATGTGCATATCATCGAGAACCAGGACACCGCGGCTTCCGGAAAGCTGGTCAGGGAAAAGAAACTGACGGATGCCGCTGCAATTGGCAACCTGCGTACGGCCGAGCTTTACGATCTGGATGTGCTTGAAACGGGGCTCGAAATCAACAAGAAAAATTACACCCGGTTTCTGATCTTATCGAAACATGCTATCCCGAACGAGTTGAGCAACAAGGCGTCGCTGTGTTTCGAAGTTGGTCATTATTACGGTGCGTTGGCCAATGTGCTGAACACTTTTGCAGAGAATAAAATCAACCTGACCAAAATACAATCGGTGCCAATTATTGGCAAACCCAACGAATACACTTTCCACGTTGATGTGGAATGGGATTCTATCGACAATTACGAGAAGTCCATTCATGCCATCCTGAAAAATGTTTCAAGCCTTTCGGTTTTGGGCGAATATGTGAGGGGTGAGCTGGCTATTCACAATCAGTAACCGATGTTCTCTGGATTGTTTTTGGTTTGAAAGAACCCCTGTTCAGGGGAGTAAATCCAAAATATGACAAAATACAGGGTTATTTTTTTGCCCGTATTTCTGTCAAATCAAAAGGGAAAACGGATACCTGCTTTCAAATTACAATCCCTGCACGGAATGAGTTTTCGAATTCAGAAAGCTGCTGAGTAATGGTCCTGATTCAGTTTGATTTATAGAAAATACTTTGCTTATTTTTACACAAAAATTCAACTTTTGAAGATGAATAATACACCGGTAAAACAAGAAATTGTAAAGAAATACATCGATCAGCTCCGGATCAAAGACCTTGGACGAGCTTCGATCAGGGAAATTGTGGCGTTAGTCAACTTCATTGAAGAAGAAAGTGAAACCCGCTTTGTCCGCATGGAAATGGGCGTTCCCGGATTGCCGCCTGCAAAGGTTGGGGTAGAGGCCGAGATTGCCGCGCTTCAGTCGGGCGTGGCTTCCATCTATCCGATGATGGACGGTATCAAACCACTCAAAGAAGAAGCGTCCCGATTCATCAAAATGTTTATGAACGTTGACGTCAATCCGGTAAGCTGCATTCCGACCTGCGGTTCGATGCAGGGAACATTTGCCGCGTTGCTGGTGGCCGGAAATGTTGATGCCCAGAAAGATACCACGCTTTTCATTGATCCGGGATTCCCGGTGCAGAAACAGCAAATGACGGTAATGGGGCATAAATTCACGACGTTTGATGTTTTCAATTTTAGAGGCGAAAAACTTCGGGACAAGCTCGAATCGTACCTGTTGCAGGGAAATATCAATGCCATGGTTTATTCCAACCCGAACAACCCGAGCTGGATTTGTTTAACCGAAGAAGAGCTGCAGATTATTGGCGAGCTTGCCACCAAATATGACGTGATCGTGATGGAAGACCTGGCTTATTTCGGGATGGATTTCCGAAAAGATTTATATTCTCCAGGACATCCGCCATATCAGCCGACTGTTGCCAAATACACCGATAATTACGTGCTGTTTATCTCGTCATCCAAGATTTTCTCGTATGCCGGGCAGCGTGCAGCGGTCATGGCTATCTCGAATGCCTTGTGGGACCGTCAGTACGACAACCTCGAAAAACGCTTTGGCAGCAAACCGTTTGGCTTTACCATTGTGATGCAGGTTCTGTATGCGCTTTCTTCCGGAATTGCACATTCTGTTCAGTTTGCTTTGGCGGCCATGTTCAAAGCGGCCAGCGACGGCAATTTCAATTTTATTGAGGATATTAAAGAATATGGCCGGAAAGCTAAAATCATGAAAGATTTGTTTGTGGCAAACGGCTTTCAGATTGTTTACGAAAAGGATGGAGATGAACCGGTTGCCGATGGATTTTACTTTACCATTGGCTATCCCGGGATGACGGGCGGTGAACTCCTTGGAAACCTTCTTTGTTATGGTATCAGTGCAATCACACTGAGAAACACCGGTAGCGAAAAAGAAGGACTGAGGGCTTGTGTTTCGCATGTGAAACGCGATCAGTTTGACGATTTGGAAAAACGGCTGAAGCAATTCAATGCTGACTTTCCGATAAAATAAAAAATCTAAGTGCATGAAGTTCGGGCTGCCTGGAGTTATTTGGGCACTCTGAATTATAGGCACTCCAGGCACTTAAAAATACTTTAGGCACTAAATTTAAAGAAAATGGCAAAAGTTATTGGAGCAGTTGTAGTCGACAACGAAGCTTGCAAAGGCTGCGGTCTTTGTGTTGTAGCCTGTCCTCAGGATGTTCTGGGGCAGAACAAACAGGTAAATAGTCGCGGATACAATTATTCGTTTATGAAGAATCCGGAAGCATGTATTGGCTGTTCAAACTGTGCAGCAGTTTGTCCCGATACCTGTATCACCGTTTATCGGGTAAAAATCTAAAAATTTACGATTGGACGATTGGACGATTTACAATTTGTTGGTATACACGAGGTAAATGGTAAATTGCAAATCAGTGAATTAAATGAAGAAATAGTAAATAATCAAATAGTAAATAAATAAGATGGGAGAATTAAGATTAATGAAGGGAAATGAGGTAATCGCCGAAGCTGCCATTCGTTGTGGATGCGATGGCTATTTCGGATACCCCATTACTCCCCAGTCAGAAATTATGGAAACCCTGATGGAGAGGGAGCCCTGGAACGAAACCGGAATGGTGGTTCTTCAGGCAGAAAGTGAGATCGCTTCCATCAACATGGTTTATGGAGCTGCCGCATCAGGGAAAAAAGTGATGACCTCTTCTTCAAGCCCCGGCATTAGTCTGATGGCTGAAGGAATATCATATCTGGCAGGTGCCGAATTGCCTTGTCTGATTGTCAATGTTCAGCGTGGTGGCCCCGGTCTGGGAACCATCCAGCCTTCGCAGGCCGACTATTTTCAATCGACCAAAGGCGGCGGTCACGGCGACTATCGCCTGATTGTGCTTGCTCCATCCTCAGTTCAGGAAATGAACGATTTTGTTGATCTGGCTTTTAAACTGGCATTTAAATACCGCAATCCGGCCATGATTCTGGCTGACGGGGCCATTGGCCAGATGATGGAAAAAGTGGTGCTTGCCGACTACGTTCCACGGATGACCACAGAAGAGCTGAACGATATTTGCGGATCATGGGCTACAAATGGGCGCAAACCCAACCGTGAACGAAACGTGGTGACTTCGCTCGAACTGAATTCTGAAAAAATGGAGGAAAACAACATTCGCTTTCAGAAAAAATATGCCAGAATGGAAGCTGAGGAAGTTCTTTATGAAGAGATTCAGTGCGAAGATGCTGAATATATCCTGGTAGCCTTTGGTTCGTCAGCCCGGATTTGCCAGAAGTCTGTGGATTTGGCCCGCGAAAAAGGAATCAAACTGGGACTGCTTCGTCCGATAACTTTGTTCCCATTTCCGAAGAAACCAATCGCAGCCTTGTCAAAGCGCGTAAAAGGGTTCCTGGTTGTGGAAACAAATGCCGGACAAATGGTTGAAGATGTTCAACTGGCCGTTGAATGTGGAGTGGCTGTTAAACATTTTGGACGGATGGGGGGAATTATCCCGGGACCGTCGGATGTGATTGAGGCGTTGGAACAAAAATTAATTGGAGGATAATTTATGAATCTCAATGATATTATTAAGCCAGAGAATCTGATATACAAGAAACCAAAATTACTGACGGATAATACGATGCATTATTGCCCGGGCTGTAGCCACGGGGTGGTGCACCGGTTGTTGGCCGAAGTAATCGAAGATCTCGGACTGGAAGATAAAACTATTGGAGTTTCGCCTGTGGGTTGCGCTGTTTTTGCTTACAACTACATTGATATCGACTGGGTGGAAGCTGCTCACGGAAGGGCTCCTGCTGTTGCTACCGGTATTTCCAGGACCAACCCCGATAAGATTGTATTTACTTATCAGGGCGACGGTGACCTTGCTTCGATCGGTGCCGGCGAAATTATGCATGCCTGCAACCGTGGCGAAAACATCGTGGTCATTTTCGTGAACAACGCTATCTACGGTATGACCGGAGGACAAATGGCTCCAACAACCTTGTTGGGCCAGGTAACTGCCACAACGCCCAATGGACGCGATGCAGGAAGGAACGGCTATCCGTTGAAAATTACCGAATTGATTGCCCAGCTCCCCGGAACATCTTATGTAACCCGTCAATCGGTGCAGACGCCTGCTTCAATCCGTAAGTGTAAAAAGGCAATCACCAAAGCGTTTCAGGCTGCTCTCGATAAAAAAGGAACTTCTTTTGTTGAAGTTGTTTCAACCTGCAGCAGTAACTGGAGGCTGACTCCTGTAAAAGCCAACGAATGGATGGAGCAAAATATGTTCCCGTTCTATGTTCCCGGCGACCTGAAAGACAGCAGCAAGAGTGATCCTGAAAGCTATTTACCACTAAAAAATTAAGACGATGACAGAAGAACTCATAATAGCCGGATTTGGAGGACAAGGAGTCCTTTCAATGGGAAAAATACTTGCCTATTCGGGAGTGATGGCCAACCATGAAGTCACCTGGTTCCCGTCGTATGGTCCCGAAATGCGTGGAGGAACTGCCAACGTAACTGTTATTATCAGCGACAACCGGATCAGTTCGCCCATTATCAACGAATTTGATACTGCTATTATCCTGAACCAGCAGTCGATGGACAAATTTGAACCGATGGTAAAGCCTGGAGGCGTATTAATTTACGAGCCCAACGGAATTATTCATCCTCCAAAGCGCAAGGATATCAAGATCTACAAAATTGAAGGAACTAAGATTGCCGCTGAAATGGGCAATGCCAAAACCTTTAACATGATTGTTCTGGGTGCATTCCTGAAAGCCAAGCCAGTGGTGGAAATGGAAAGTGTTGAACTGGGCCTGAAAAAATCGCTTCCTGCCCGACACCACAAACTTATTCCTATGAATCTGGAAGCCGTTCAGAAAGGCTACGAAAGCCTGGAACCGGTGCAGACCGTTTAACTTCGAGAATTCTTTTCAGAAATAGAAATACCCGTCATTTTGATGGGTATTTTTTTTAGGTCGTTCTGAAATTGATATGGGAAAGTTATTGTGATCCGTATTACTTCAGGCTCACATTCGAATAATCGACCCTGATATCTCCGTATTTATCTTCGATCAGGTTCAGCGCGTCCTGAACTGCTTCGAGGGTTTCGGCCTGGAGCAGGTGGATGCGGTGCTCGCGGAAATTGGGGAGCGATGGGAAATATTTGGCAAAATGGCGGCGCATCATCAGGATTCCGCTGCGTACATTGTCTTTCCATTCAATCGACATGTTCAACTGGTCGCGCACATTCTGAACGATTTCGGAGACCGTTGGGTAGGGCAGAAGTTCTCCGGTTTTCAGGTAATGTTTCACTTCCGAAAAAATCCAGGGGCGACCAATTGCTCCGCGGCCAATCATCAAGGCATCGACGCCGCTCTGATCTAAAAAAGCCCTGGCTTTTTCAGGCCCGTTAATATCACCGTTCCCGATGATGGGAATGTGCATCCGTGGGTTATTCTTTACATCAGCAATCAGTGACCAGTCGGCTTCGCCGGTGTACAACTGGCTTCGCGTGCGACCGTGAATTGCCAGGGCAGCAACCCCGGCATCCTGTAGGCGCTCGGCTACTTCGACAATGATTTTGCAATCGTGGTCCCAGCCCAGGCGTGTTTTGGCGGTGACCGGCAATTTCACGGCTTTCACAATGGCTTCGGTCATTCGCTGCATCTTATCCGGATCCTGCAACATTCCTGCGCCTGCGCCATGCCTGATGATCTTTTTCATTGGGCAACCGTAGTTGATGTCGATAAAATCGGGTTGCCATTCCTCGGCAACTTTGGCTGCTTCGACCATCGAGTTGATGTCGTGGCCGTAAATCTGGATCGCTACCGGACGGTCGAAATCAAACAAGGTCATTTTTTGTTTGGTCTTTTGAATGTCGCGGATTAGCGCCTCCGACGAAATAAATTCGGTGTACATCACGTCGGCGCCATATTTTTTGCACATGTAGCGGAACGATTTGTAAGTTACATCCTCCATTGGCGCCAGGAACAGTGGCATTTCTCCCAAGTCAATTGATCCGATTTTCACAGTCTGTCATCTTAAAATTCACTGCAAAGAAAGCAACAAAGTATCAAAGAGACAAAGTGCCTGAGTTATTATCTGTTCCACGGTAAAAGCTATGTCCCCGAAATTTAACAACCTTCACGCAACCAAAATGCGCGATCTACCGTCTTAATTAATACAAAATGGATATGACTATGAAACGCTTTGCTGCCATAAAATTATTCCTGATCTTATTCCTTGTTGCAGGGATGAGTTGCGAGGAAACACTGACAGATCCAACTTTTACTTTTACTATCGGCAAGGAATCAACCTTTCGGATTAACCAGCTTTATACTTCGTCCGACGGGCAATATACTTTGCAGATAAAAGAAATCAGTGATTCGCGCTGCCCGGAAGGCGTGGTTTGCGTTTGGGCCGGAGAGGTTTCGCTGAAAGGTGAGTGGACTGCCAACGCGACAAAATCAGACTTTGAACTTCATTCGGTGGTGAGTTCTATGCAAATTGTTCCGGAGGGATTTACCATGCAAATTGTTGATGCCAAACCTTATCCGAAATCCGGCACCGATTTAAAGCCCGAAGATATGGTGATTACCCTACTGATTCAGAAAAAGTAAGCCAACGTTATTACGAACTGGTTCGGTGAGATGAAAGCCATGAGGTAAGCTGCATTCCAAAAACAATTCGAATTCACTTCTGGTGATCAAAGAAATTATCTTAATTTTATCTTTCGATTCATGAATTAACTGAATCGGCCGGATGCACCTATCCGGCAGCATTATCATTAATTAAAAATCAGTAGCATGATAACCAAAAGAAAGAACGAAGAAGAACCCGAATGTGAGCCAACAGGAAAGAAACTGACCATACAGAAAAAAATAGAATTGAAATTTCTGGAGCAAAGGAAGATTTTCCTTTGGGGGCAGGTTGATGACGAATCGGCCGAAGACATTGTAAGTAAACTACTTTACCTGGAATCGGTTAAACCCGGAGAAAAGATTACATTTTTCATCAACAGTCCCGGTGGTGTGGTTACTTCGGGCTTCTCAATCCTGGATACCATGAACCTGATTTCGTCACCGGTATCAACCGTTTGCATGGGATTGGCCGCATCGATGGGTTCCATCCTTTTGTCGGCAGGAGAGAAGGGGATGCGGTACATTTATCCTCTGGGCGAAGTGATGATTCACCAGCCCAGCATCGGCTATTTGCAGGGTACTGCCAGCGATCTGGAAATACACGCCAAACAAATTGTGAAAACCAAGGAGCTATCGGCCGAGATACTTGCCAAGAACTGCAATCAGACTGTCAAACAGGTTTTATCTGACTTCGAGCGAGACCACTGGATGAATGCCAAAGAGTCGGTTGAATACGGTATTGTGGATGGAATTTACAAGATGGAATAGGTTTCCCTGAAAAGCAAAAGATTTGATGAATGCGGTAAATACATTTGTTGTTTACCGCATTTTTTATGATATCACATCCAGGTGAAATGAGAAAAATATTTCGCATCCCGTTTCAATTGATCTCATTTCACTAATTTGGCTGCCCGATAGAAATCCAAATCTGCTATGGAAACCGGGTTGTTATTTTCGTTTATTGGAGCTTCGGTACTTTTAACCCTGATGCCGGGACCCGACATTATATTTGTTCTTACCGAGAGCCTGACCAAAGGCCAGCGCAATGGCATTGCAGTTTCCTCGGGACTGGCTTCCGGAATTCTTATTCATACCACGGCAGCAGCAACTGGTGTTTCTTTCCTGATTCAAAACTCGGCAATTGCTTTTTCAATTCTCAAATACCTGGGAGCGGCATATCTCTTCTACATGGCCTATGGCTCGCTGAAAGAGAAACAACCGGAGGTAGCGTTGACAACCGGGATTACCGGAACGGAGAAGAGCTTTTTTCAGCTTATGCGCAAAGGGTTTTTGATGAATGTGCTCAATCCCAAAGTGTCGCTTTTCTTCATTGCCTTTCTTCCCCAGTTTGTTAGTAAAACCGGCTTTCATGTCGCCCTTCAGATGATCGTACTGGGTTTTGTTTTTATGGTTCAGGCTTTCCTCATTTTTGGTTCAATGTCGGTTCTTTCGGGACGATTGAGTACATATCTGAACAGTTCCCGCTTCTGGAAGATCACCAAATGGAGCAAAATCAGCATTCTTTCGGCCTTGGGGGTAACGTTGATGCTTGCCCGGAAATAGATTGTTAAGGATACTCAGCCTTTAAATAAAAAAGAATGCCAGGTTCATAATCAGGAATCCCAGCAGAAATCCGGCATAAACCTGCAAACTGGTGTGTTTTTTCAGGATTAGCCGGGCGCTTCCCACCATTCCGGCAATTAAAATGAGCAGGATCAAGATCATAACCGGGTTTTCCTGAAGACGGAACGAAAGGGCGAAAAATCCGCCAACCAGTCCGCCAATGGCTGCCGCGTGAGCGCTGATCTTCCAAACGAAAGAAATCAACAAAAGGGCTACTTGCACCAGGATGGACGCGATCAGGAAAAATTTGTAGATGGGGAAAACAGGGAACTGCAAAAGGATCAGATAGCCGATGTAATAGGAAATGGAGCTAAACAACAAGGGTAATATCCGGTCGGTGTTTCTTTCCATCCTGATGTCGAACTTTGGACTTAAAGAAAGAAGCCGGATGCTCAAAGCCGGTAGCAGGCAAGTTGAAAGCAGGACTACCAGCAAAATGAATTTCTTAACATTCCAGGGCAACATCGAGAAATAAAACCCTGAGTTGAATAACAGAATAAAGCCCAGCGTCGGAATGAGCAATGGATGGAAAACGATGGAGGTGATGCGGGCAGTCAGTGGTAAAATTTTGCTGGTATTCATTGACTTGGTTCTTTTGGTTAACGATTCCTGACAGGTTAATTCAATACGAACCGTTACCAATCAGCAATTCTAAATTAAAGTTCCTTTCTCATTCGGGCCACCGGTATCCCAAGTTGTTCGCGGTACTTGGCCACCGTCCGGCGGGCTACAAGATACGATTTCTCTTTTAAAATCAGGGCTAGTTTTTCATCGGTTACCGGATGGCGTTTATCTTCCCTGGCAATACATTCCTGAAGAATCTTCTTAATCTCGCGGGTTGAGACTTCTTCCCCGGTGTCGGTTTGCATGCCTTCAGAGAAGAAAAATTTCAGTGGGTAAATGCCAAAGTGGGTCTGGATGTATTTGCTGTTCGATACGCGCGAAATGGTTGAGATGTCCAGTCCGGTCCGATCGGCGATGTCTTTCAGGATCATGGGTTTCAGCTTGGTTTCGTCTCCGTCCTGGAAAAACTCCTTTTGAAACCTGATGATTTCCGACATGGTCAGCATCAGTGTTTGCTGGCGTTGTTTGATGGCATCGATGAACCATTTGGCCGAATCGAGCTTTTGTTTCATAAACTGGATGGCATCCTTCTGGTCTTTGGAAGCCATGTTTTTATTTCCCGAATACGATTTCATCAGGTCCAGGTAAGTATTGCTCAACTGGAGGTCGGGAACATTTTTCTGGTTCAGGCTGAGTTGAAGTTCTCCCTCGGAAAGATCCAGCAGGAAATCGGGAACGATCACCTGGTTCGAGCTGTTCATCGGGTTGTTGTACGAACTTCCTGGTTTGGGATTCAGTTTCAGGATTTCGTCGATGGCTTCCTTGAGTTCTTCTTCGGTGATTTCATATTTCCTGACAATCTTGTCGTAATGTTTCCGGGTGAATTCCTCAAAATTGTGCTGAATGATTTTAGCTGCCAGGCAAGTTGAGTTTTTCCCTTTCTTCCGCAGAATCTGTATCAGCAAACATTCCTGAAGGTCGCGGGCTCCGATGCCCGGAGGGTCAAAATCCTGAATGATTTCCAGGTAGCGCTCCAGGTCTTCAAGTCTCACGTCGATGTTAAGGTGAAAAGCCAGGTCATCTGAAATGGAAAGCAAATCGCGGCGCAGGTATCCGTCTTCGTCGATGTTGCCAATAATGTATTCGGCAACGAGTTTTTCGGTTTCATCCAGGTTCGCCAGTCCAAGCTGTTCGATCAGCGAATCATGGAAACTTATTCCGCTAGAGTATGGTATTTCGGTCTGTTTGTCGTCTTTCGAATAGTTGTTGGTTGTCAGGCGGTAATTGGGAATATCCTCTTCATTCAGGTAGTCTTCGAGCGAGAATTCGTCGGTTGATTCAGCTTCGTCGCTAGATGTCTCATCATAACTTTCTTCGGCATCGTCGGTTTCTTTAAGTTCCAGGATGGGATTTTCCTCCAGTTCGCTTTTGATGCGTTGTTCCAGTTGAATCGTAGGAATCTCCAGCAACTTGATAACCTGTATCTGTTGCGGTGAAAGCTTTTGCAATAGTTTTTGCTGTAAACTGATTCTCTGGTCGACCATGCTTATTCAACTTTCCCCAAAATTAAGATTTTTTAATTGAACTCTGTTGCCCTGATTTCAAAAAGAGGTTTTAGCGCTGGATCCATAACTTGAAGGGTCTCTTTTTTATTCAGTTGAGTTGTTGAACATGAGGCCTTTTTTGCTGATCGGCTTGGCCTTCTTTTGCTTGTAGAAGGGCAGGTATTCGATTTGCTTTTCGTATTTAACGCGGTTGCGGAAAAGGAATAAGCAGGTGCCAAATGTTATCCCTGAAAATTCAGATAATGATGGAATTACAAAGGAAAGCAGGTTGTCGGTGCCCACGAAAAACTGTCCGGCTTCCCATTGGTGTAAAACGGCAAAAGGCAGGTTCGCATAGGAGTCTCCGATGATGGAATACCCGGCTGCAATCGTAAGTTTTTTGTTTCCATTGAAAATTCCGGTTACCGAGAGACTGTTTAAACTCATCTTTTTTGTGCTGATGAACCTGTTGGTAAGGCAGATGTCAAGGCTTGGGCTGAGCGAGTATTTCAAACCGGTAAAGATAGTTGTTGGCAAACGGGTGGAAAAAGGAGATCCGTCAATCTTGATTTTATATAGTTCATGGTATTTGACCGAATCAGTAAAGAAGTTTGTATTCCTGGTCAGCATGTTGTCCCCTCCATTGCTAATAAAATCCTGGGGAAATTGGTATTTGCCGTTGAAAATCATCGATTTCAGGTTGTTTTCCCACTTGATACTGCCAACATCAATTACACTCGCTGACACCATAATGGCAGGGCTTATTTGGTAACTGAACCCAACGTCGAAACCTGTTCCGCTGTTTTTCGGATTCAGCAGGTATTTGCTCAATGTGAAATCATCGTTTAGTTCAACATTTCGAAGGATGCTGTCGGCCTCGGGTACAACGGTCATCGGTAACGAGATTCTCAGTTTGTCCTGAGTCTGGAGGTAAAAATTGTTGTCTTTCCTGACCACCACGCCCTGAACATTGGAGTTCAGTGAAAATTTACCGAAGTATAATTTAGCCGTTATCCCAACCGACAATTTTTTATCAATAAATTCTTTGGCAAACCCCAGGCTGAATTCGCGGTAATGCAAGGCTAAAACAGGGAATTCCTGTGGTTGGTTGAGCGGTACCGAGAGAAATGAAGCATTGGTCAGAAATTCAGAAAAATGGCCTTTCAGATCGGTGATTAACTGGAAATTTTCTTTGACCCGAAAATTAAACGAACCGATATTCGGGTTGTGATACCCCAGTATTAATAATGGAGTTTCCATTTTCTGATAGAATAGTTTGAGCCTGACCATGCTGTTGAACACTTCTCTGAAATCGTCGTTGGTTTGTTTCCCGTTGGAGATTTTATTTACCATATTGGTTACAACTTGTTGGTTGTTGTAGCTCACGCTAAAACCGGAAAGCGGCAGGGCGCTAAAAACGAATCTTTTCTGAGAGTTTAGAAATGCAGGGTTAAAACCGGAGGCGTTGAACTGGTCGTTGGTGTGGTAAAAAACCAGGTTCGACTGGGCATTGCACAATGAAACCCATACTGACATGAATATCAGCAGTCCTCCTAACCGATTGCATCTCATCTCCTTTTTCATGTTTGATGATTGAGATTTGGTGTGGAATATCAAAAGGCCTCATTATGAACCTGAAAGCAATATAAATTTAGTGAATTATTTGATGCGCTTAGGAAGTAAAAACGGGTAATAACTTGTGCCCCAGAATCAAAATTCGGGAAAACTTTTTAGCATCAGTCCGTTTTTATGTTGTCTTTTTATTCTTTTGGGTCTGTAGAACGGATATTCGTCGGAGGTGTCTTTGTACAGGTTTCTTTTTCTGAAAAGGTAAAAGCAGGTCCCGAAGGATAAACTTGCAAAATCTGACATTGAGGGCAGGACAAAGGCCATTAGATTGTCAGTGCCCATATAAATCTGGCCGAAATCGCGCCTGAATAACATGCACAAAGGAATGTTGTTGAATGAGTTCCCAATGATTGAATACCCTGTGCTGATGGCCAGTTTTTTGTTGACATCGAAGTTTGCCGTGATTGCAAAACTATTATAACTCAAATCTTTTATACCGATGTACCTGTCGGTCATACTGATCGAAAGAGATGGGGTTAGCTGATATTTCAATCCGGCATACACTTTAACGGGCAATGGCCTGGCAAAGGCTGAGGAATCGGGTTTCAGCTCGAACATATCGTCGATATCCTCGGCATAGGAGGGAGTTCCCGGATTTTTCGTAATAACTTCAATTCCGTCGACGGTACTCTGAGTAAAACTGGATGCCGGAAGCTGGTATTCTCCGTCAAAATTCTTTGAATTCAGGTTGGTTTTCCAGCTTATTTTACCCAGATCAACAATACTGGCCGAGAAGGTCAGGTATGGATTAACCCGGTAGCGGATTCCAAGGTCGAGGCCGATCCCGGGGTTCCCAATATTCAGCAAATACGTTATTGTTTTTGAGCCATTGAAGAAGGATTGGCTGGTTAATGTTCCATCACCACTAAATGTCTGTCCTTCAGGGATCGACATATATACCTTGCCTCCGGTTGTAAGTGCATAATTACTGGAAATTGACCCGGCAAACTCGGAGAAGAAAGACGCTTTACCGAAATAAGCTTTTGCCCGGATGCCTGCCGAAAGATTGTTTCGCCGGTTACGTAACGCATACCCGATACTGTATTCGCGATAGTGCATGGCCTGCGCCGGAAGTTTTTGTTCGATATTTAGTGGCACACTCTGAACATCAGGCTGAATGATGAAATTGGAAACTCTTCCGCTGGCATCAACAGCAAAGGTTTCTACCTCTTTAACCCGAAAATTAAAATAACCTAATTTTGACCGAAAGGTATAGGTCAATAATGTGGTGGAGATATCCTGATTGAAGGATGAATGTTTGACCATACTTTGGAGTACGTCGCGGTAATCATCGTTGTTGATTCCCCCGGATAGAAATTTTGTAATCATCTGCCTTATTACCTGTTGATTATTATATCCAACTTCTGTTCCTCCTAATGGAAATACACTAAAGGTTGTTTTTTTCTGAGAAGTTAGAAATGCCGGGTTGAACGTGGACGAATTGAATTGGTCATCAAATGAATAGAAGCTTAGGTTTGACTGAGCTTTACCCCCCAATGCCATCAATACCATTAATGCAAGGGAAAGCACAATCCTTTTATTTACAATTTCCAGCTTCATGTATCAGTTTAATAGTTCCAATTTATTTTTCGGGGATTAGATACCAGACCTTATTTCGCAGTATTGCTTGTGCTCCAGAGGTTTATCTGTCGCAAACAAAGTCTTTTAATGTTCGGAAGAATCCTTTATTCCCGAATGCTTCCTTTACGCAAAAAGAGAATGTATGTTGTTGATTGTTAGTTGATTTGAAAAATATAAGTAAAGAATCGGTTTTTTCTGATCGGCAGAGTTGCTGTTCCTGGTTAATCAATTTATTTTGAATCTGCCTTTTGAAGGTCGAAATCCGAAATAAGTTGATTAATAGTTTGTATCAAGCAAAACTGATTTTGAAATAAATCAAGGATGGAGTTTTCAAATAGTTTTCCTGTTATGCAGGAAAACTATTTGAAAATGAATAAGTTTCTTAGAATTCGGCATTCTTCGGTGTTCTTGGGAAGGCAATCACGTCGCGGATATTGCCCATACCAGTAACAAACAGGATAAAACGTTCGAATCCAAGTCCGAAACCACTGTGCGGCACCGATCCAAAACGACGGGTATCCAGATACCATTGCATTTCCGACACTGGAACACTCATTTCGTCCATGCGTTTCACGAGCTTGTCGTAATCAGCTTCACGCTGTGAACCTCCAATGATCTCGCCAATGCCAGGGAACAGTACATCCATGGCAGCCACTGTCTTGCCATCGTCGTTCTGTTTCATGTAAAAAGCTTTGATATCTTTTGGATAGTTAATCAGGATAACCGGCTTTTTGAAATGTTTTTCAACCAGATAGCGTTCGTGTTCGCTCTGCAAATCAGTTCCCCAGTCAACCGGGAACTGGAATTTCCCTTTTTTATATGGGTTTGAGTTTTTCAGGATCTCGATTGCTTCGGTATAGGGCAGCCGGACAAAGTCGTTTTCGAGAACGAAACGCAGCTTCTCAACCAGTTCCATCGAGCGTTCATCGACAGGTTTGTTTTTTTCTTCCTCCTGAAGACGTTTGCTCAGGAATTCCAAATCGTCCATGCAATTATCCAAAGCATATTTGATGAGGCTTTTCAGGAAATCTTCGGCCAGGTCCATGTTGTCCTGAAGTTCGTAGAATGCCATTTCCGGTTCAATCATCCAGAATTCTGCCAGGTGACGGGTGGTGTTCGAATTTTCGGCACGGAACGTCGGCCCAAAAGTATAGATTTCGCCAAGAGCAGTGGCTCCGAGTTCGCCCTCCAACTGGCCTGATACTGTCAGGTTGGTCGATTTCCCGAAAAAGTCCTGGGCGAAATCGATTTTTCCTTCTTCCGTCAGAGGTGGATTCTGTGCATCAAGGGTGGTGACGCGGAACATTTGTCCGGCACCTTCAGCGTCTGATCCGGTGATGATTGGCGTATGCAGGTATACAAAGCCGTTGCTGTTGAAGTAGTTGTGAATGGCAAAAGCCATGGCATGACGAATACGGAACACGGCGCTGAACGTGGCGGTGCGGAACCGCAAATGAGCATTGTCGCGTAAAAATTCGAGACTGTGTTTTTTGGGCTGAATCGGGTATTTGTCAGGATCGGCTTTCCCGTAAATTTCAATTGAGGTAGCATTTAACTCCACGGACTGACCGCTTCCCTGCGAAGCAACAAGGTCACCGGTGATCCCGAGTGAAGTGCTTGTATTAATGTCTTTCAGTAAATCTTCCCCAAACTTTTCAACATCAGCAACAACCTGAAGATTGTGGATGGTCGAACCATCGTTTAACGCGATAAAATTAACGTTTTTACTTCCTCTTTTTGTTCTTACCCAACCTTTTACAACCACTTGTTGTCCAATCAGTTCTCCTTTCAGGATTTCTTTTATTTTAAGTCGTTTCATGCTTTATGTTGTTTGCTGATTATTTTTTCTTTAGGCTTACAAAAGTATGTTTTTCTACCCGAAAACAGAGTTGTCCCTGATAAAAATGAAACATTATAACTTTAATTTTAAAGTCAGTTACCGGCATTCGCTCTTCTGAATAAGTTGTTCAATTTGAGGGAGAAGTTGGCTCCATGTTTCATCAGGTATTTTGGCGCCCATAACTTCAACAACTTTAGCGGCGAGCAGCGACCCGATTTGACCGGCCACCTGCAGGTCGAGGTTTCGGGCCAGGGCATACAGAAATCCGGAAGCATAAATATCGCCAGCCCCGGTAGTGTCAATACTTTGGGCCGGGATGGCATCGATCCGGATAACTTCGTTTTCGGATTTGATAAGCGAGCCCCGGGCTCCTAGTTTAACAATTGCAATACTGCACATTTGGGCAATTTCGTCCAGCGCTTCTTCGGATTGCCTGCCAGTCAGAGCCAGCGCTTCTTCTTCGTTGGCAAAAACGATGTCGACATATTCCCGGATGATGCGGTGAAGGAACTCGATATTTGCTTCGACGATGTTGAAGCTGGCCATGTCGATCGAAACCAGCAACCCGTTCTCTTTGGCTGTTTTCATGGCAGCCTCGATGAGCGCGTGGTTTTGAACCAGGTATCCTTCGATATGCAGAAACCCATAGTTGCGGAAAATTTCAGGAACCATTTCTTCGGCGGTAAGTTCCATTGCAGCGCCCAGATAAGTTCCGAATGTTCGTTCCGAGTCGTTGCTGATCAAGGCTGTGGCATGTCCGGTTCCGGTTGGACTGTAGAAAAGGTGGGGGCTGATGTTATTTTTTTTGAAGTCGTCGAGGAAAAAACGCCCCATTTCATCGTCGGAAATCTTGCCAAGGTAGCCACACGGTCCTCCAAGTTTCGCGATTCCGTGGACCGTATTGGCTGCTGACCCCCCGGTTTGGATGTTTCTCTCGTTATTTTTTGTTTCTTTTTTTATTTCGGCAGAGAGGACCGAGTCGACCAAAGTCATGCTTCCTTTGGGAAGTCCAAATTTTTGTAATACAGAGTCATCCGGGATATTGATCAGGACATCGACAAGTGCATTGCCAATTCCGAGGACCGATTTCTTGTTGTTTGGTGCGCCGGTAAATGGTTTCATGAGTAATTTTTTTTTGCAAAAATATTTTTTCTTTTCGGAAAAGCTATTATTTTTGCATCGCTTTTGAAAAGCAAACGTTCTTACAACAACACACAAATTCCCTAGTAGCTCAGTTGGTTAGAGCGGCGGACTGTTAATCCGTAGGTCGTAGGTTCAAGTCCTACCTGGGGAGCAAAAAAGGAGGTCAATTTGGCCTCCTTTTTCATTTTCATCCTCTATGAAGTGCGTTGCTGGTGCGTAAACCTGCAATATTCAATTCCTGATTCTTCCTCCAATGGTGTAATTCAGGATCTTCTTTTGATTCAGTTCGTATTTTTTACCAATCGGATACCGGATCCCACAATGCCAGGTCGATCACTTCTTGCAGAAAAGCTATACCTTTTGCAGAAATTGCCATAACATATTTGATCATTGAATAATCAACCGTTTTGTTTTGATTTCACCATGTTTCTCCAAAGAAATAATATAAGTTCCTTTTGACAAGATATTTAAATCGATGTGATTCAAATTTTTATGGAGAACTTCTGATTTTTGAAGTCTCCCATTCAAATCGTAAATCTTCATCACAATCCCATCCGTTAAACTTGCTTGCCGGATGTAAATCTGTCCGTCCGAGGGATTAGGATAAACTTTCCACTCCTCATTTTTCCAGTTATTTGCTGTAGATTGCGCTAGATCAACAGTAATTGGAATAAAACCGCTTTCAGTAACAATACCGTATGGATCTTCATTCTTCTTTTTATTCCAAACACTATTATCTCCAAACACATATTTTGTTTTAAAGTCCCCTGTTTTCTCATTGGTTAAGATGGTTAGATTAACGACCGCAGTTTTGAAATTAGCCAGATTTATCATCTCATGTGATTCTGCCCCCCACCAACGATATCCGGATGGTGGCTGAGTGGCATAACTATTAAGGAACGAAATAACTCTAGTATTAAAACAAAAAACACCTACCTGATCAGATCCATTTCCACTTACTGAATATCTTATCGAGTCTTTTACAGTCCAATCTTCCGGTAACAAAATTCCCAAAATTCCATATCCTAATTCATAATCTTCCGTATTTTCTTCGGTAGGTTTAAGAGCGATTTTAACATTAAAGGCACTTTTAGGATTAACAACGTTTGGCTGAATAATATATTCAATAGTATAGCAGCCACCAGTAATCAGGATTATCCCTAAGAAGAAAACAATAAGACTGTTCCTGATTCCCTTCGAAAAGGTAAATTTCTTTTTCATAGTCTTTATTTTTTTAATGCCCCGAAAATCTCCGGAATTATATTCCTCAGCATTCTGAACGTTTAACAGGTGAATCTGAAAAAAAAGGAGACCTTAATGACCTCCTTTTCAATCAGTTTATTTCTTCGTGCTGCCAACATTGGTGATCATCCCGTCACCTTTCATGATCAGATTTCTACTGACTTGATCCACATATCCGGTGAGGTCGAGATAACCTGTTACATTTTCAAATCTCCCTGTACCGCCATTATAGGTTACCGTACTTTGATATTCGTTTGTAGCCAGGTTTAGTTGACCCCATAAAGTGTAATGCATCAGGTCGCCATTGCTGGCGGCTACATCACCGTACATTTCCCAGTAAACAGAGGGTCCTTCCCGAAATTCGAAACTGGTCCTTAAAAAAGTACTCTTTTCAAGAATTAATTTTCCTAAATGGGAAATGGTACCGCCAAGATTTCCTGCATAAGCAATACCATCCCGATCTTCAGAAACAACAGCATACATGTCTGCCTTAATCGGAATGGTCTTCATTTCGGCAGATTTGAGGCTCACATCTGGTTCTTCGGTGAAAAAAGTGTCCTTATTACATCCTGAACCAACAAAAAGCAGCAGCAACACTGCAATGAAATTGAGAATCTTTTTCATGGCTCTGAGAATTAAAAAGTTAAAATACTGCTCAAAATTACCCACGAAACAACATTGGGTTGCTTCCTTAATGTTTCAATGCTAGCAGTCATGTTTCAATTATTTTGGCAACGTCATAATCATAAACAAAAAGAGGGTGAAAAACTTTGTTCCTGCAATTCCAACTTTGAGTGTTTTTTCTAAAATGTACCCTTTGAATTTTAAAGGCGCTATTAAACAAGATAAATGGTAATTATAATAACCTGTTTTCTGTCTTTGTAACTTCATCCGGATATTGAGGGGCTGAAGATTTAAGTATTTGAAGCATTAAATAAAAGAAGGGAGGCTCATCACCTCCCTTCACCAACAAAATCAACAACAGATTTATGGTTATCTTTCTTTCGGTTTCTTCCGCAGATCAATGGTCAACTGCACATCTTCGGGTGGTAAATCTGTATAAATATTTTTGATAATGTGCCTAGTCAGTTCGGGCCATTCCCTTAAAACTTCTTCTTGTTCCGGAGGAATTTGTTCATCACCCGTATAAAAGGCAAGGAGAGCTTTAGCAAAATATAAGCCATAATAATCTGCTGTTCCTGGTGTTAATACATCTCCTCTTGGAACATTAAAAGGCGGTTTTACAAACATGGGTGTAAGTCTGTTTGATATTCTCTCCAAATAACGGGCATTTGAATAGTCCAATAAACTAACTCCACCGGGAATTGTTGCATCTATGTCAGTAATATAACGCGTTTCAATCTTCATAAAATTCGGGTCCATAGTAATCATTCGATAGGAGTGAGGTGGGGATGGTAAACATTCCGCACAAATATTATGTAGAGCGTTCCCTTCTTTTGAATACATGGTAATGTCATTGGCATAAGCACCAAAAATAATCCTTAAACCAGCATCAGTAAGTTCATTTTCAGCGTTTTCATGATCCTGAATGACATAGGCCGGCCCCCAGATTGCAGCTTCAGCCCACGGTTCTGTCACTTCGTTCTGGCAAAGCGCCAATACGGTAATATTTCTTTTGTTGGCAATATCTAACCAGTATTTGATCCAATTCATTGTTTCCGGCTTTATCAGCCCTCTGCTCTTGACTGGATATACCCGGGCATCTATCCCTAATATCCATAATTTATTGAAGGCCTCAGTAAGATAGCTCATTGAATTGGGATCTCTTGAAATTGCATCCTTGAAGCCAAAATCTTCATATAATTTTTCAAATTCTTCTTCTGTAACAGTTGGCGTAGGTGAAGAACCATTTCCCTGATATGCTTTTGCTGCAGAATTATTTATATCCACGTTACCAGGTATCACGAAAACTTTAATTCCTTTTTTTGAAATGTTTTTTAGAATTTCTGCCACTACTTCGTGGCTGATTTTCTCTCCCTTATAGGATAATAAACCTGTAATGAGCAGAATGTCAGGTTTTTCATCTGTTATTTGAAATAATGCCTGATCTACAATCGGTTTGCAGAGTTCTTCAGTTACATTTTCGGTTGATAAAACCTGCATAAAATCTGATTCCGGATTTAAACAATCAACCATAAGTGAAGGATCAAGATAACTTAATCCTCCTATTAAAGCAATTTTCAGATGAGGGTGGGCTGATTTCAGATATGTCTCTGATTCTTGCTCATTGAATTCATCGTTTTTACATCCAACAAAAAGAAGCAGAAATGTCATTGCAGTTAAAAACAAGCATTTAGTTTTCATAGCATCCTCCTTTTCTAATTTTGATTTTTCAGTTTTCTGTTATTCAAAATTAAATCTTCTACATTGGAGTATTGCTTCCTTAATGTTTCAATGCTAGCAGTATTGTTTCAATGTCTTACCGGAATGATTTTCGCAGTTCGGTGGCCTTTAAACCATATTCAAGAGTGAAAGCTTTGCTGAAATAGTTGGCATCGGCAAAACCAACTTCGTATGCGATATCGGTTACATTTTTGTCGGTTTCGAGCAGCAGCCTGCAGGCTTTCTGCAGCCTGAAGTTTCGAATAAAGTTTGAAGCAGACTGGCCGGTTATCGCAATAAGTTTGCGGTGAAGTTGTACCCGGCTGATCCCCATGTCGGTGTAAAGACTGTTTATTCCATACCTGTCGTTCTCGTAATTCTTTTCAAGATGGTTGATTACTTTGGTCAAAAACTTCTCGTTTAAACCGGGTTCTTTTTCTTCAGGATCTCTCCCGACAAGGGCCGCACGGAATTTGAGCCGCAGCATTTCCCGTTGAACAAACAGGTTGTGCAGGCAAACGGTCAGTTCTTTTTTGTCGAAAGGTTTGGTCAGGTAAGCGTCTGCACCATGCTCCAATCCGGTGATGCGCGAATCTGTATCAGCCCTGGCTGTCAGCAATACAATCGGGATGTGGTTGGTGCGAAAATCGTTTTTTAACGCTTTGCAAACCTGGTAGCCATCTTTGCCCGGCATCATCACATCGCTCAAAATGATGTCCGGGATATGTTCGATGGCCTGTTCAATGCCCTGAATGCCGTTTCCTGCTGTAAAAATATGATATTCGCCTGCCAGCAAGCCGGTGAGATATCCGGTCAGTTCCTGATTGTCCTCGATAATCAGCAGGCAGGGACGGTTGGGGGCACAGTCGGTTTTGCCCGGTTGCAAAACGTGTATCTCCTCTTTTTGCGTATAGGGTTCTTTAACCGGAACAAGATCCTTAATTTCTGCATTTCGGGTAACCGGGAGCGTGATAATGAACTCGGAACCAACGTCAGGACTGCTGCTTACACTGATCGAACCTTTCATCAGTTTCAGGTATTCGCTGACCAGGGTGAGCCCGATACCCGTGCCTTCCTGGTAGGAATAACGCTTGCCCTCAACACGGTAAAAACGAATGAATATTTTATCCAGTTGGTCTTCCGGAATGCCTATTCCTGTATCGCGAACACTGATTTCAACCTGCCTGGAATTGCCTTCCGGATTTAATTCCTGCACCGTAACAAAGACATCGCCGCCTTCGGGCGTATATTTAATGGCGTTCGACAACAGGTTTGACAAGGATTCTTCCAGCTTCTCGGCTTCAATATCCATCATCAGTTGTGGGCATTGGGGCTGGTAATGCAATCCAATTTTTCGGGATTCAGCATAGCCCTGAAAAGAACTCAGAATAAACTGAATGTAGCCTACCAAATCGCTCTGGACATAATTCATGGAAACGTGTCCTTCTTCTATTTTTGAAAGGTTCAGCATTTGGTTGATCAGGAATAAGATCTTATTTGAGTTTTGGATGATGCAGGCTGCCCTTTCGTTTGTTTCGCCGCCATGATGTTCGCCAATCTGCTCGGCATTTCCTTTGATCAGGGTTAACGGAGTGCGGAATTCATGGGCGATATTGGCGTAAAGTTTCGATTTTAACAGGTCGAGTTCCTGCAAGTGCAGGGCTTTCTTTGTAGCTTCATTGGTTTTGATAACAATGGCGTCGTAAAATGATTTGACCAAATACAAACACATCCATATTTCGTTAATGGTGAAAAAGATATTGTTGTTTCTGGGAGTCCATCCATTTGCAGGAGTAAGATATGGAAACACAATTACTAATACCAGAAGACAAGTACAGTAGATCAGCGCATTAACCACCAGCATTCGTCTGTTTTTCACCGCCAGAGCATGCATGAAACAAATAAAGGCTCCACCCCAAACTCCGCACGAATTTGGAAGTCCGCCCAATTCTGCAACAATAAAACAGCAGATCACAATATACCCACCGTAATAAAAATAGAGAAACCATTTTATCCCTCGTTTTATCACCAGCAGTAAGCTGGCTGTGATGATCATCGATAACACCAGAGGACTGATTAATAAAATAAGATGAGATGCCTTTAAAATTAAAATCAGGATAAGGTCGAGAGTGATGATAATTGCCGGGATTATCATGTTACCCACCATGTAAACTTTCTGGTCAAGTGTTTCCGGCGTATCACTTTCGTGCCAAAGCAACCGGCTAAGCCAACCATCTATTTGGGGGGTCAGTACCATATCAATACCTTTAAAAGAATATCAGTTTATGTGATTGACCTTCTTATTTCAGTGGGTGTCATTCCGTATTCCTGAGTAAATACCCGGGTAAAGTAATTCGGATCGGAAAAGCCTACTTCATAAGCGATTTCCGATATGTTTTTGTCGGCTTCCAGCAACAGTTTGCGGGCCTTCGTCAGCCTGAAATTTCGGATGAAATTCGCTGCGGATTGCCCGGTAAGGGCGGTAAGTTTCCGGTGAAGTTGTACCCGGCTGATGCCAAGCCCTGAGTACAGGTCGTCAATACCAAACGTTTCGTTGCGGTAATTCTGATCCAGCAGTTTAATCACGCTGTTCAGGAACTGTTCACATAGTCCGCCGATGTTTTCTTCAGGATGTTTTTCGTAAAGGCCTGACTGGTATTTCAGTCGCAGTTTCTCCCTTTGAACAAACAGGTTATGCAGGCAAACGGCCAGTTCCTTTTTGTCGAAGGGTTTGGTCAGGTAAGCGTCAGCACCGTGCTCCAATCCGGTAATACGTGAATCGGCATCGGCCCTGGCAGTCAGTAGAACTATCGGGATGTGGTTGGTTCGAAAATCGTTCTTCAAGGCTTTGCATACCTGGTAACCGTCTTTTCCCGGCATCATCACATCACTCAAAATGATGTCCGGTATATGTTCGATGGCTTGATCAATGCCCTGGATGCCATCTTCTGCCGTGAGAATCTGATATTCGCATCCCAGCAACCCGGTGAGATATCCGGTCAGTTCCCGGTTGTCCTCAATAATCAGCAACCGGGGATGATCGGGGAGATTTTCAATTTTTCCAGCCTGAAAAATGTGAGCCTCATCCTTACGGATATAGTTGCCCTTCACCGGAACAATATCTTCAATTGCTGCGTTTCGGGTAACCGGAAGTGTGATGATGAATTCGGAACCTGCGCCAGGCTTGCTGCTTACCCGTATTGAACCTTTCATCAGTTTAAGGTATTCGCTGACCAGGGTAAGCCCGATGCCCGAGCCTTCCTGATAGGAATAATGCTTGTCTTCAACCCGGTAAAAACGAATGAATATTTTATCCAGTTGGTCTTCAGGAATGCCTATTCCCGTATCGCGAACGCTGATTTCGGTTTGCTGCTCTTTTCCTATTGGTACCCGAACCGAAACAAAGACATCGCCGCCTTCGGGCGTATATTTAATGGCGTTCGATAGCAAGTTCGACAACGTCTCTTCCAGCTTCTCCGGCTCAATGTCCATCATCAATTGGGAGCATAACGGATGGAAGTGCAGCCCGATTTTTCGTGAATCGGCAAACCCTTGAAAAGAACTCACCACCGACCTGACAAAAGTGACCAAATCGCCTTGCGCATAATGAACCGGCACCCCGCCTTCTTCTATTTTGGAAAGGTTCAGCATCTGGTTAACCAGGAATAAAATTTTATCCGAATTTTGCACGATGCTGGTTGCTCGGTCAAAAGTTTCACCGCCGTGAAGTTCGCCAATCTCCCCGGCATTTCCCCTGATCAATGTTAATGGGGTGCGAAATTCATGGGCAATGTTGGCGTAAAGTTTCGACTTCAGAAGATCGAGTTCCTGTAATTGTTCCGCCCGTTGTTTAGCTGCATTTTCGCTTTTTACAATGGTATAATAAAGCGCCACTGCCAGCAATAGCCCAATCCACGCGAAGTTTATTGCAAAAAACAGGTTGTTCTTCCAGCCGGATAAACTTGCATCAACCGTCAGGTGAGGATACAATATTCCGGCAACCACCACGCCAACAACAAACATTGCCCCAATTAATACAAGCAGCTTCGCATCTTCCATCCATTGAGAGGTAAGCAGGAAAAAATAGGCTGCCATTAAAAGTCCTGCCGAATTTGCCAAACCACCCAGCCGGATAATGATATAGAAAATCAAAACCACGTAGAGGCTGAAAACGGAATAGACAAACCATCTTGTCCATCTGCGGACGATTAACAGCAGGATTGCCTGGGCCACACTGCACGCCAGCAACATCAACATATAGCGGGCAAAACTATTTAAATCAAGAATGTAAGATAAACCAGTAAGGCAGGATATGAAAAAGATGGCAATAAGGTTGGTAATCAGAAAGAATTTTTTTCGGATAATAAGTTCCGGCGTGTCATTCTGATGAAAAACCAGCCGCGTAACCCAACTGCCGATAGCTGAAAATTGTTTCATGGCCAACGCTGTTATCCTTGGGGCTTTGAATAATGTTCAGCGGCCTCCTCATGAGGCCGGAAACAATCAAAAATTAGCTGCTATTTTGCTGACTGTAAAGTTACTACAATTACTTGAGAACAAACTGAGGCGAGGCGGTAAAATAAATCCCGGATGGTCCGCTAATGTTTTTTGAGAGTTCAACTGTCAGGGGAACCAAATGGAAAGCAGATTCCCCTGTTCGGTGCAAAGTTGGGAAATTCAACAGTCAAAATATCGGTGGGGTAGCCCGGTTTATTGGGCTAATCATTTAATCAGGGTCCATTCTTCCAGGATTGGCTCAAGGTCGTGGATGGGTTTTAACGGGACTTCGGTGCCGCTCTCGCCGTTGGTGGCATAATCAAACGGATCATCCAGATCGATAATCAGGAAAATCATGTACGAGATCAGGAAAGTAACCAGCAAGGTAAAAAAGAGCGAGGCGTAAAAAGGCTCGATTTTGATCATGATCAGACCGAGGGCGGTTAAAAAGCCCATGGCTTCGACAATGGCGTAGGCCGAACCAACAAAGTCGGTGTCACGGATGGTATCAATCCGCATAATCATCTTACGGATGTTGGCTTGCTCATTCTTCATCCGCACGATGTAGGCAGGTTGAATACCTTCCTGATCCAGGGCAATGAAGAAATCGTTCATCTGGCTGATTTTGGCCAGCATCGCATGTGTTTTTTCCTTCTTGTAGAACCAGTTGAACAACGAACCAAGAAACGCTTTCTGCGATTTCAGAAACTGAAGGGCCGCAGGCGAATTCTTACTTTTATAGATGGTGTAGGCATCGTCGGACAGTGTTTTGAGCGAGGCGGCAAGTTCGCTGGGAATTTTCTCGCTTTCCTTGTAATCGGAAAGTACCCCGCTGATCAGAAACCCGATCAGAAAGATGGTGCCGGCCACCAGGCTGGTGAACAGCGCGTTTAATTCCATAATCTCGAACCCGTAGCTGTGCGACAGGAATTTTAAAATTGCGACGATAGCCAATAAAGGTATCACTTTAACAGCAATCGACCATTTTTGCCAGATTTGTTTGGGAGTCTTCATAAGTATTGTTTTTTTGACTGCCCAAAAAAATATATTTTGATTGGATTAAGAAAGCCTTTTCTGATACTTGTTCATTTTTTGTTCTGATGTTTACAGCAATGAATTCCCCGAAAGCAAAAACCCGGCAGAGTGGCCGGGCTTGCTTATTTCGTAGTGCATTGTAAATGAGTTACTTTTTAAACTCAATTTTGAAGGTCGCAACCTGCCAATCGGGCAATTGAGTTGGTTTGGCGATTACCAGCGCATCGCCTTGCTGGGTCCATTTCAGTTTTTCTTTGCTGCCCAGCATTTTTACTGAAGCAATGGTTTTGTTGCTCACTTTCGAATTTTTGCCGAGCGACGAGATTTTAATGTCTGAAGTCGGTTTATTCATGCAGAAAGCGTAAAGCGTTTCGCCTTTGGTGGTAAAGCGGATATCTGTCGATTCGTAGGGACGGACATCTTTTACACCGCCAAATTGTCCTTTGGCTTGGTTTTTTGAAGTTGACGGACCTTCGCCATAAATTTCCCATGGACGGGTGCCATAAATAGCTTCGCCGTTCACAGGAGTCCAGGCTGCAATTTCGTCGAGGATCTTGATAACATCCGGCTCAAGGTCGCCTTCCGGAGTCTGAACCACGTTGAGGAGCAGGTTGCCGTTTTTGCTGACAATATCCACCAGCATCTGAATCACTTCGGTTCCGGTCATGTACTTCTGACCGGTGCGGTAAAACCAGTCGCCAATCGACGTGTCGGTCTGCCAGGGGAACGGGCTGATTGAATCCAGCGCGCCGCGCTCCACATCCTGCACCCATCGACCTTCCGAGGGGCGCAATTTGCAGTTGTAAACGGCTTCGAGTTTCCCGCCGTTTTTCTGCATATCCTGATTGTAATAATGGGCCAGCATGGTGCGTCCAACTTCGCCGAAAGGCAGTTCGCTGTCGGAATACAATAAATCGGGATGATACATGTCGATGAGTTCGGTGATTTTAGCCAGCCAGTCTTTCTGGTTTTCCGGGTCATTGGTTAGCCATTCTTTGTCGTCGGGTGCCGTTTTTTTGTGGTACAAATCGGCATATTGTTCGTCGTTTCCATCATAAGGAACTCTGGCCATTGGTCCGGTTTTGTCGGCTCCGTGGGCAGCCTGGAACCAGGTATAGCTGGCACCCAGGTGTTCGGAAACTCCAAAACGCAGTCCTTCTTTTTTTGCTGCTTGTTGCCAAAGTCCAACCACATCCTTTTTCGGGCCCATGTTTACCGAATTCCATTTGTGAAGTTTCGAATTCCACAGGAAGAAGTTGTCGTGGTGAGTTCCCATACTGACAAAGTATTTGGCGCCCACTTTTTTATACAAAGCCATCAGTTTTTCCGGGTCCCAGCGTTCGGCTTTCCAGAGTGGAATGATGTCTTTGTATCCAAATTTCGAGGGATGTCCGTATTTTTTCAGATGATCTTCGTATTGCCGCGATTCCCATTTCCCATCTTGAATGTACATGTTTCGGGCATACCAATCGCCTTCGCGCGGGACAGCCTGTGGCCCCCAATGCGCCCAGATTCCGAATTTGGCATCGCGGAACCACTCGGGATACTGGTACTGTTTGAACGACTCGTCGGAGGTAGTAAACTTGGCTGGCAGACCTTTTTGAGGTTGGGCCAAAACGGGAATAGACAGAGCTGCCACAAACAGGCTCATTAGTCCGAGGTTCTTGAATAGATTCGATTTCATAGGTTTAGGAGCCTCCCCCAAACCCCCTCCTCAAGAGGGGGCTTAAAGAATTGGCATTTAGTTAAATTTTATGTTTTTTACTTGTAAGTAATTTCTAGCAAAATCATTTTATTAAACTTCTGTGCTAAGAATTTGTAGTTTCTCAAAGTCCCCTCCTTGGAGGGGATTTAGGGGAGGCTTTATTACAGGTATTGCTCCAGCTTCCGTTTGGTAATTTCGCCCACGACGGCTTTGATGTCTTCGGCACGGTCGCGTTTGCAAACTAAAATGGTATCGCCTTCCTGAACGACAATTACATCGTCGAGACCAACAACGGCGACCAAACTGTTCGGAGCCGATACGTACGAATTTTTTGAATCAACAAAAATCACTTCGCCCGAGGCGGTATTCTGGGTTTCGTCTTTCTGCGGATCGTATTTGTAAACTTCTTCCCAGCTACCCAAGTCGTTCCAAACAAAATCGCCCTGAACCAGGTAAACGTTATCGGCCTTTTCCATGATGCCATAGTCAATCGAAATGGCGTCAACCTGGTTGTAGATTTTATCCAGAACCTCTTCATAGCTATCAGTTCCGATGGTTTCTGCAATTTTCAGCAGGTCAGCATACAATTTTGGGGCGTATTTCTGAACGGCTTCAAGGAAAACCGAAACTTTGAACACGAAGATCCCGGCATTCCAGAAAAATTTTCCTGAAGTAATATAGGCTTGTGCTGTTTCGAGGTTTGGCTTCTCGACAAAACGGTTAACGGCAAACGATTTGATGGTTTGTCCGATTTTGATTTCGTCGGCAATTTCGATGTACCCGTAACCTGTGGCCGGCGAATTTGGGGTAATCCCAATGGTGACAATCCCGTTTTTTTCATTGGCTATTTTGGCTGCCGATTCAATGGTTTCCTGAAAAAGGGCGTCGTTTTGAGTCAGGTGATCGGCTGGCGATACCACCATCATTCCGTCCGGATCGTTTTTAGCAATGAACAATGCAGCCAATCCGATGGCCGGAAGCGTGTTTTTTCCTACCGGTTCATAAATCAGGTTTTCCTTCGGAAGTCGTGAAGTTTGTTCTTCCAGTACCTCTTTCTGTCCTTTATTTGAAACAATGAAAATACTTTCTTCAGGAATAAAATGGGCAAAACGACTGATGGTCGCCTGAATCAGCGATTCGTTTCCGAAGATGGTCAGAAATTGTTTGGGTTTTGCTTTGCGGCTGCGGGGCCAGAATCGTGTTCCCGAACCTCCGGCCATAATCAGACAATAGTTGTTGTTCATAGCGTATAGTTTTAAAAAGTGGCAAAGTAAATAAAAGTGCCTAAAGTGCCTAGAGTTCGGAGTGCCTAGAATAAAAACATACTGCCTTTCACTTAACTTTAGGCACTCCAAACTTTAGAGCACTCTGAACTTTTTTTAATATTTTACTTTGATTTTCAATGCTCCCGGGATTTTGGTTTCGGAGGCAACAATCACGTAACCACCGCCGCTTCCCGAAGGTATGGCGCCCGGATAATTGGGGAACCAGTTGGTTTCAAGCTCTTCGGCAACCCAATCGGGAACCGTGTAGGGCAACATTTTTTTCCACATCAGGAAAGTTTGTTTCATGCCTTCGCCCAGTCTTTTCACATCGCGCTGAACGATTCCTTCCCAGCATAAATCGCCGGCATGTCCCAACTGTTTTACATTTTCAACCGTGAGGTATTTTTCGACCAGCGGATTGTACCCTTCAGGACGGGGAGCCAGCGGAACCAGATGCAGCACGCGTGACAGCCATTCGCAGGTTTCGGCATCGGTGGTCGATTCGATGTGGCATGGCCAGTATTTTCCGTCGTAATCCAAACGGTTGGCGCCGGGCACCAGCAACCCAATCTGGTCCTGTGAGCCGGAGACATATTCGCATCCGGGAGGATTTTCTGCTCCAAAAAGCAGTTTGGCGTTGCGCACCGGATCGCCTTCGGGCAGCTTTCCGCCCCAGAGTTCCATTGCGATTTTGCGCGAACTGGTCGCCATTCCCGAACGGTCGTTGAAATCGTGGTCGGGCCAGATTTGAGCCACCACGCACGATCCGGGATAAACCTCCGACACCCACGGCTGATCCATCCAGCCTCCGGCCAGACACACGCGGTACGGAAATTTCAGGTCTTTCTTCGACTGCGAACTCGACCGGGCCGGCAAGCCTTCTTCCGGAATCCGTTCCAGAACAATCAGTTCGACATTGTTTTCGTCGCAAATCCGTTTTTTTCCGTCGGTGTAGCCATCCGGATTCACCACAAAATAGTCGGGTTTGATGCGTTTCATGTCCTCCTCAAAATCGAGCATGCCCATACCTGACGAAACAAATGCTTCGGTCACGTATTTTACGGCGCCGACCATATAAACCCGTTCCTCCTGCGAGAAATATGGTTTTTTACCCTTCAGCCTGAAGAGGTTTTCGTCCTGGCCAACACTCACATAAAGCTTTCCGTATTGCGAGGCTGTTTTGAAAAAAGCCACGTGCCCGGCATGAAGAAGGTCATAGCATCCGCTGACCAATACTTTTTTATCGCTCATAAAGTAATTTGAATAGTATGCAATGTTTTGCCAGTAGCCAGCAGCTAGCGGCCAGCGACTGGCTACCAGCTATTGGAAAACATTCATGATTATATCCTTCAATAAACAAATGTTCGGTGTTACTTAATTCCTCCGCTAACCATTTGGGTGCGAATCCAGTCGTAGGTTTCTTTCATTCCTTTTGCAAGTGGCAAACTTGGTTCCCATTTGAGCAATTCGAGAATGAGGGTGTTGTCGCTGTTACGGCCGCGCACGCCTTTGGGAGCGCCCAGATCGTAGGTTCGTTTCAGTTTAATGCCGGCAATGTTTTCAACAATGTCAACCAGTTGATTGATCGAAACCATTTCGCTGCTTCCCAGGTTGATTGGCTCAAGGATGTCGCTGTACATGATTTTCAGGATACCTTCAACGCAATCGGTAATGTACATGAAACTACGGGTTTGTTCGCCGTCGCCCCAGATGTTGATTTCATCTTTTCCGTACAATTCGGCTTCCAGCACTTTGCGGCACATGGCAGCAGGGGCTTTTTCGCGGCCACCGTCCCAGGTTCCGTGAGGTCCGTAAACGTTGTGGAAACGGGCCACGCGGGTATTAATTCCATAATCTTCGCGGAAATGGCGGCACATTCTTTCTGAAAACAGTTTTTCCCATCCGTAACCGTCTTCCGATTGAGCAGGATAAGCATCCGATTCTTTCAGCCCCGGATTGTGTACATCTTGTTGTTTTTCGCCGTTGTAAACGCAGGCTGAAGAAGCATAGAAGAAACGGTCGATACCCAGATCCTTGGCAGCCATCAGCAGGTGTGTGTTGATCAGAACGCTCAACATACATTCGGCCTTGTGTGTTTCGATGAAACCCATTCCACCCATGTCGGCAGCCAGGTTGAACACTTCGTTATACCCGTTCAGCGCGGTGTAGCAGTTTTCTTTAATAGTCAGGTCAAGAACCAGGTTGTCGATTCCTTCGTGAACCTGGTACCATTGGTTCAACGGTTTTTTATCGACGGCACGAACTTCATTACCCATTTCTTTCAGTTTCTTTGCCAGATGGCCACCAATGAAACCACCGGCTCCGGCTACAACAATTCTTTTCATTTTTTATGATTTAAAGTTTAACAATGAATTTGCTTTTTCAAATTAAAAATGCAGACAATGAACGATTAGCAACCATTCATCTGTGATTTTCAATGCAAAGATTGGCATAAAAAATACGCTGGACAAGAGGTTCAAATTCAGTAGAATAACGCAAAGGTTTGCGCAAAGGTTTGCGTTTCGAAAATATGTTGCGGAACATTTTTAAGGACTGAAGGATTGATCGATTGAAGGACTGATTTGAGGTAACAGGGGTTGAATGGAAACTATCCTTCCTCCTGCAACAGATCACTGAACACTGCATAATTCTGAATATTCTGTTAGCTTTGTGAAAGGAATTGCATTGTTTGAAAAAACCATGGAAAAAGGCAAGAGGCATATTTCGCTGAAGGATCTGGCGCGCGAGATCGGGGTTTCGATTTCGACAGTTTCGAGGGCGCTCAACAATCATCCCGATATCAGTCCGGAGATGACCCAGAGAATCCAGAAACTGGCCTCGGAGATGAATTATACGCCCAACCCACTGGCCATGGGCCTGCTCAAACAGGCTACCCGCATGATTGGTGTGATTGTTCCCGACCTGGTCACCCACTTCTATTCGTCGATCATCTCAGGAATTGAAGATATTGCTGAACAAAAAGGGTATTACATCCTGATTGCTTCCTCGAACGAAACGCTTCAGAAAGAAATAAAGGCAGTTGAAAATTTAATGAAAACCCGTGTCGAGGGATTGATTGTTTGCCTGAGCCAGGAGACCAAAACCTATGAGCATTTTGACCGGCTGATCAATAACCAGATTCCGCTGGTTTTCTTTGACCGGGTGTGCCGGACCGATGAGGTTCCGTCGGTGGTGGTTGACAATGTTGATGCAGCAAAAAAAATTACCAGGCATTTCTATAAAAACGGGTTTCGCCGGATTGCCTACATTGCCGGCCCTGATCACCTGAATATTTCGCAACAACGTACCCAGGGCTACCTCGCCGGGCTAAAAAGCTGCGGACTGGAATTTCATCCCGAATTGCTTGAGAAATGTAACCTGAGCACGAAAGACGCCATTAAAGCTACAGCGCGGCTACTTGATTTACCGGATCGTCCGGATGCCATTTTTGGAATTAACGATACGGTTGCCTTTGCAGCCATGAAAGAGATAAAACGCCGTGGGCTGCGCATTCCGGAGGATGTGGCTTTGGTTGGGTTTACCGATGAGTTTCATTCCACCGTGGTTGATCCGGCGCTGACTTCCATTACTCATCCAACGTTTGAAATTGGTCAGGAAGCGGCCCGCCTGTTTTTTAACCGCATTGAAAACCCAACTGAGGCTTCTGTTCAGGTGACGTTAAAAACCAGATTGATCATCAGGCAATCGTCGGAGAAAATAGTTGCTGAAAAGTAACCCTATGATCATCAACAAAAAAGGCTGCAAGAAACAACTTCTTGCAGCCCAAGAGCACACTTATTAACCAAAACCCGTTACAACAATCTTTCGGCACATCCTCCTCCAAACAAAAAATTAAACCTTGACCTCCGGTTTTTCTTCCTTATTGGGGCTGGTGTACTGGCGAAGAGTATTTTTATAGTATTTTATTCTCTCGTTAAGTTCGCTCATAAAAGCGAAAGCAATAGGCTTGGCCACTTCCATAACAATGGCAGCATTAATTTTTTCAATGATATCTTCGTAAATCGGGTCAATCTGCAAGCGGATAGACTTCAGGTTGCCGCTGTCGCGGGCTGTCAATTCAGCATTCCGTTCGTTGAAAAAGGCATGAAACTGATCGTTCTGATTTTTTAGTTCGCCAATCCAGGCCGACAAACCAATTTTGTTGATATGGTTCAGGTTTTCAGGCAGATCGAAATCTTTCAGCAGGTTGGATATTGACATGCTTTCTTCGTTATACGACTTGCTTCGAACGTCCCCGTAAAGATCAATCAAGCGCCGAAGAACCCTGGCACTGTTCGCTTCATCCTCGATGGGGCTTAACAAAGTGGCATCAACCCGCATGGAAATAGCCTTCCAGGTTTTGTTGCGCAGGACGTCTAATTCCTCCGTTTTTTTCGAAGCCAGGCTTCCTAACTCTATCCGCAGGGCTGCATCCTCGGCCATCAGGGTTGTTTTAAAAGCAGTATACAACCTGGCTATTCCAAGTTCCGAAATCTGGCAAGTGGTGATCAACTCATCGACATCGGTCATGAATTGAAAATGTTCGTCGTTGCGCATTCTCGGAAGGTAAATGCTTTCAAATTTTTGCATAAGAATAAGTTTTTAGAATTAGTTAACGTAAGATACGATATTTAAAAACATGAGTCAATATGGAACTGGTAAAAAACTGTAAAATTTATTTCAACAGTTTGCCGGTAAAAGGGAATGCCGTCTTGTTCATAGATGAACTATTGCAACTGAAGCTGGTGAGGATTTGCTAATTGCCAATATGATAACTGGATTCTGGAGCGGGGATTTTTGGGTAAAAGGGAGCAGGTCAGGAAAAGTTCTTGGAACAGTACAAAAAAATGAAGGTGATCAGAATTTTCGCTACGCAAGAGTTCCCTGTTTGCGTTTCCTGAGCTTGTCGAAGGGGGATTAAGGGGGCATGTTCAGAACCGGATTTATTCATATTGATTATCAGAAATAATCACATCAAACCCACGTTAATTAAAGGCATCATTCCGAAGTTATATCCTTTTCGATATATTTAATCAATAGCTTGAAACAAGTCACGATGAACTCTCCTGAAAATCAAAGAATCAGTCCCTTCGATGGGTTCAATGGTATAAATTCGCAATGAGTCATAAATGCCTCCACCTCGGTACTTAACAGGGCCCCAGAATTTTCCCAGATTCTTTTCTTCTTTTACCCATTTTAAATCAAAATAATCAATCGTGTCGAGTACGGATTTATGCTTTACAAAAAGAGTATCGCGGATGTTTAATTTGGCAGTATAATGCTTTAATATATATATATATATGATCTACCGCCAGGGCCTATAGCAAAAGAATCATAGACATAAGGAATGAAAATAGAATAATGAGTATTCGTTTTATATTCATGTTTTTTAAACAGTTCTTTTGCATTGTAGAAATAGTAAACTTTCTTTTCATTCGGAAATCTTGAACACTGGCAGAATGCAAATACGATAATAAAGATCAACGAATATTTTATCATATCAAGTTATTTTGGGGAAAGTCACTCTAACGATTAGCCAGACACTTTTACCTTTTGGCTGAAACGGTTTCTAAAAACAAAACCCGATAGACCAGGGATTAATCCGGCTTATCGGGTTTTTATAGGAACAACAACTTTGATTTATCGTTTCATCACGCCGTAACAAAGAATCTTCACAATATTATCGACGCTCTGTTCGAGGTTCACCTTGCTGTAATCGCCGGCCGACAGCGGCATCTCCAGTCCCTTAATGGCCGTGGTGATCCCCGTGGCAGCCAGGGTCAGGTCGTACACCTCAAAAATGCTTTTGCGGACCCCTTCGATCAGGATACGTTTAATCATCCTGACTTCTTCCTGCTGGTGACGATGCTTGATGTTTTCGATGAACTCGATGGCCGTCACATCATTTTCGAGGGCATTGTAGAAATTCGCCATGCCCCGGTAGGTGGTCAGTTTGGTCAGGATATAATCGCGAAGCTTATCAACAGGATCGGTATTGCGGTTCACCACAATTTCGAGTTCCTTCCGAAGCAAATCAACTTCTTTCTGGATAACCGCCTGGAAAAGGTCTTCCTTGCTGGTAAAATAATAGTAAAGCGAGCTTTTTCCTTTGCGAACAGCGTTTGCAATATCGTCGAGGGTGGTTTTTTTATAGCCGTATTTGCTGAAAATTTCCTGAGCAATTTTCAGGATGTTTTCGCGGGTTGCATCTTTTTTATTCGACCCGGGTTCAAGATTCATCGCCATAATCTCTATATTATTTCAGACAATAAACAAATAGTCATTAACTTACAAAAATGAGGCTCCCCTCATGTTAATGCAAAGAAACTGTACATTTTTCACATTATTATAATCTTCGCTGATTTTTTTTCATCCGAAGAAAAAATTGGCGGTCATTTGCCCCTGAATTTCTCTTTAACCAACCGGAAATCGAGCTGTTTTTTCTCCAGGTTCGCCTTGATTATCTCGATTCGCACCTCGTCGCCCAACTGATATTTCCGGTGGGTATGCCGGCCAACCAGGCAATAGTTTTTCTCGTCGAAGATGTAAAAATCGTCGCCAAGGGAATTTACCGAAACCATTCCTTCGCATTTGTTTTCGAGCTCAACATAAATGCCCCAGTCAGTCACTCCTGAAATTACACCGGGGAACTCCTGCCCGATCTTATCCTGCATAAACTCCACCTGCTTGTATTTGATCGACGACCGTTCGGCATTGGCCGCCTTGTTTTCCATGTCGGACGAGTGCTTGCACATGTCTTCCCACTTCGGGGCATTCACGGTTCGGCCACCGGCCAGGTAATGTTCGAGCAGGCGGTGAACCATCACATCGGGATAACGCCGTATGGGTGAAGTAAAATGGGTGTAATATTCGAACGAAAGGCCATAGTGACCAATGTTGCGGGTCGAGTAAGCCGCCTTGGCCATGGAGCGGATAGCGAGCGTTTCAACCACATTCTGCTCGTTTTTCCCCTTCACATTAACCATCAGTTGGTTCATCGATTTCGAAATCTGTCCCGGCGTGCCCAGTTGCAGGCTATACCCAAACTTCTGGATAAAATGATTGAAATTCATCAATTTGTCAGGATCGGGCTTGTCGTGGATACGGTAAACAAAGGTTGGCGGGGTTTTGTAATTGGGTGAGTTGCCAATGAATTCGGCCACCCGCCGGTTAGCCAGCAACATAAACTCTTCAACAAGCTGGTTACTTTCTTTGGCTTCCTTAAAATATACCGAAAGAGGCTTCCCGTTTTCATCGATATCGAATTTCACCTCAACCCGATCAAATGCGATTGAACCTTTCTTGAAGCGGTTTTCCCGAAGTTTCACGGCCAGCCGGTTCAGGGTAAGTACCTCATCTTTTAACTTGCCTTTCCCGGTTTCGATGATCGCCTGGGCATCTTCGTAAGCAAAACGCATATCCGAATGAATCACTGTGCGGCCAAACCATTGGTGGCGCAGCTCAGCATCGTCGTCCATCTGGAAAATGGCCGAAAAGCACAACTTATCCTCATTGGGCCGCAACGAACATACCCCGTTCGAGAGTTTCTCCGGAAGCATCGGGACAACCCGGTCGACCAGGTAGACCGAAGTTCCGCGTTCGTAAGCCTCCTCATCGAGAATCGTTCCCGGTTTGACGTAATGCGACACATCGGCAATATGGACGCCCACTTCCCAAAAACCGTTGTCGAGTTTGCGAATGGACAGGGCATCGTCGAAATCCTTGGCATCCTGCGGGTCGATGGTGATGGTAGTTACCTGGCGCATATCGCGTCGACGAAGGATTTCTTCCTTGGAAATCTCATCCGGAATTTTTTCTGCGGCTTTCAGTACATTCTCAGGGAATCGCAAAGGCAGGTCAAATTCGGCTAGAATGGCGTGCATTTCGGCATCGTTATTGCCCACATCGCCCAACACTTCCAGGATTTCACCAAACGGATTCTTGGCACGCGGCGGCCATTCGGTAATCCTGGCAATGGCTTTCTGCCCGTCTTTTGCCCCGTTCAGCTTTTCGTTCGGGATAAACAGGTCGAACCCGACCTTTCCGGTGGGAATGAAAAATGCAAAATTGCGCGATCGGGAAATCGTACCAACAAACGTCGATTTGGCCCGTTCCACGATTTCAATTACCTCGCCTTCGGGTTGTTGCTTTTTGCGCATCGCATACAGGCTCACCTTCACCTTGTCGCCTTCCATGGCATGGTTCAGGTTCTTGCTCGATACCAGCACGGGCTTCTCAAGTTCTTCGGAAATCACATACCCGAACCCCTGCGGTTGAATCTCAACAGTTCCGCAAACGGTGCCTCCCCGCGATTTCAGCTTGTATTTTCCGCGTTGAACCGATTGAAGGCTTTCGTTCTCGGTCAGCTCCTCCAGAACAACGAAAACAAGTTTGGTAATTTCCGGATCTTTAATTTTGAGCTGTTCCGCTATTTGCTTGTAATTGAAAATTCGTTCAGGCTGATCGTAGAATATATTCAGGATGGCACTTTTCAGTTTGGGCTTGTTGAAAGACTCAACCAATTTGGCATTTTTCAGTTTTTTCTTCTTAACCATTGTTGCATCATTAAAATTCAGTTGAAGTTAGAAAACATTTCCGAATGGTGTGTTAAACAAATCATGTATTTCCTTTATCACATCCATTTTTAACCTGTGTTAACGATTATGGCTTCTGCACCAGCTATGAGTTTCCTAAAGAATCACATTCGGATTTAACAGAATTTTAGATTCTTTTGGTTTTATTGAAGCTTTTTTGCATCGTTTCACATGATTGGACAGTAGCTTTGCCAACAAGTAAAAGAGAAATGGGAAATGGTTAACACGCTATACAGAAAACGGAAAGTTCATCAACCTGGAACTTAACGTTTCAATCAACAGGAAAACAAGCCGGATGGCGCAAATGCCAGAAGGACTTAAACAGGTTAAAGTTCAGAAAACAGACATGCCGGGCAAATCGGACCACCGATAGCCCGGTATTTTTTTTGGGAGACTGTCTTCCAAAGCGAATGTCCTTGTATCCTATCGTTTTTTTCACCAACTTGATTGCCTGAACATTAATCGTCCAAACGCTTTTCAAATGGCAAAACTACAACTTCTTTTCACAGCGTTGGTTATCCTTTTGGCCGGAAAGACAGGCTTTTCGCAGGAAACAGTAGCCGATACCCTTCCGGTCAGGGGATTCTGCATTGGCTCACCAAATTCTGATGAGGCAGACCGGTTTATCAAATTCATTTCCGAAGAACTGGCTCCCCGCAAGGCAAACACGCTGATCCTGCGGATCGATTACAACTACCAGTACGAAAGTCATCCCGAACTAAGAAACCCGTTGGCGCTTTCCAAAGACGATGTAAAAAAGATCGTGAACGTTTGCCACAGAAACCAGATCCGGATTATTCCCCAGATCAACCTTTTGGGGCATCAGTCGTGGGCCGAAAAAGTCAACAAACTACTGGAAGTTTATCCGCAGTTCGATGAAACACCGCAGGTAAAAATGCCTGAAAAATACGTATGGCCCAATGCCGACGGACTTTACTGCAAAAGCTACTGCCCGCTTCATCCCGATGTCCACCGGATTGTTTTTGACCTGGTTGACGAGATTTGCGATGTATTTGAAGCCGATGCTTTTCATGCCGGGATGGACGAGGTTTTCTACCTGGGCGACGACAAGTGTCCGCTTTGCTCGGGCCGCGACAAGGCCGAACTGTTTGCCGGCGAGGTAAACCTGATCCGCAATCACCTGGCCCTGAAAAACCGGCAACTCTGGATTTGGGGTGACCGCCTGATCGACGGCAAAACAACCGGGATAGGCATGTGGGAAGCCAGCATGAACAACACCCACCGCGCTATCGATCTAATTGCGAAAGATGTGATGATCTGCGACTGGCATTACGACCGGCCCGACCCGACAGCCGCGTATTTTGCCACCAAAGGATTCAATGTGGTAACCTGCCTCTGGCGAAACACGGGCAATGCGGTCAGACAAGCACAAGACATGTTCCGCTGCCGGGCCTCGGTAACTCCTGAAATGAAAGCCCGTTTCCGGGGAATGGTACAAACCATCTGGTCGGGCGCCGGACAATTTCTCGACGAGTTCTACGCAAAAGGAAGTGACAAACAGAAAGAATCTCAGTCCGAATGCTTCAGGGCGCTATTCAGCGAAATGGGAAAAAGGAAATGATCATTTGCCAATGCAAAAGCAGAAGGACTCTTGCCCTGCACAACTGCAATAAGAATGCAGCTCTCGAAAATTCATCCAGTAATCCCTGATTTGTATTGCTGCCCGATTATCTGGTTGTTCGGGTCCAGGTTGTAGATTTCCCCAGCCACTTTAAACCAACAATGTAGCCCTTCAGGTTCAGTGCATTGGGATCGTTGGAGAACCACGCATAACAATTATGGGTTTTTCCAGTGTTTGGATCATAAATACGACCACCTGTCCAGTATTTGCCCGAAGTTTTGTATTTCAATCCGGTCAAAACCTGCACCCCCAGGCCTGATCTCGACCGAAGGCTGGCATCACGGTTCCGGGAATCTCGCGGAGGCTGGCCATTCACATACTTCTCAGGAACAATGTAAACGACTGTTCCGATGAACTTTCCGTTTTCTTCTTTAATCTCAATTTTCGAAGTCTTTTCCGCATTCCACCAGATTCCGGCAATTTTCTGAGCTCCCTGTGCAAATGCTTGTGAAATAAGCAAACTGGCTAATAAAGCAAAACCGAATCGTTTCATACGTCTGAGTTTTTTATAGCAATTTAAGACTATTTTTCTGGTTTTTTGCGGTAACGGGCTTCACATCTTTCGTTATTTCGATGGATTTTTAACTTCGGATTGCCGCGATTGATTAGATTTGAAATAAAAACAAATGGTATGCTCCGTCTTGTACTGCTGAACTTTTTGCTGCTGTTTTCCCTGAAGGCCTTCTGCCAGGTAAAACTCACTGATGCCGAAGTTATTATCCAGAGCCGGCATGTCTGGCGCGGCGACCAACTGGGCACAGCTCCAGCCATCGAACCCTCGGTAACTTTTTCAGAAGGCCGGTTTAGCTTCAACTTCTGGGCATCGGTTACGACCAACAACAGCTATTCGGAAATCGACCTGATCCCAGCATGGCAATTCCGGGATTTTCAACTCTCCTTGCTCAATTATTACAATCCGGTTCCGGGAGAGAAAAATCAGTACCTGAACTTTCAGGAAGGCAAAAGCCGGCATTCGCTCGAACTTTCATTCGACAACTATTCGGTGGAAAAGGGACGCCTGAAATGGATGGTTGGGACTTTTCTGCTTGGCGACAAAAATGAAGATACCGGCAAACCGTTTTACTCAACTTATCTCGAACTCAAATATCCTTTCTCCGTCTTGGGGCTCGATGCCGAACCTTTTATCGGGATGACCCCTTTCAAAGGATATTACGCCGATAAAACAGCCATAATTAATTCAGGAATTTCCTTCAGCAAGGAGTTCCGGCTTTCTTCACGGTTATCAGTCCCGGTAACTGTTTCATACATTTATAACCCATATCAGGATAAGCAAATGGTAACTATTGCAACCGGATTGGTATTTTCTGCTTCCGAGTAAAGCCTTCTCAGGCTATATTCCGACTGTCAACTTTCATTTAAAAACACGGGACAAAATCGGGTTTTATTTGATAGTTTGGTTTTTTGAACTTACTTTTGCTTCATTATCAAATAATCCTTCAACAATCAGATTGTTTGATTATAAAGAAGAGCGGAGAGATCGGGCTCAATGAAACTCTGGCAACCATCCGTCAGCAAAGGGAAACGGTGCCAATACCCGGCCGGAAACGGAATTATAATTTAAACATGACACATGAAAAAACTGGCACAACTGTATTTCCTTAGCTTCATGCACTTCTCGAACATGTGTATGCGCTGACTGGCGCAAATTTCAGATTAAAACATCCGGTGAATTTTTGCCTCCTGAACGCAGGCATTTTTCATTTATGATCATCAAAAACCAACAGATATGAGTATTCAAAAAACATACGAAGAAATCAATGAAAAAATACGGCGGGGCGAAGCTGTTGTGCTGACCGCCGAAGAGGTTTCGCAAATGGCGCTGACCGCCACTCCTGAAGAAATCGCCGAAAAAGTTGATGTGGTCACTACCGCAACTTTCGGGGCTATGTGTTCATCGGGCGCTATTGTCAATTTTGGTCATGCCGATCCGCCCATCCGGATGGAAAAAATCAGGCTGAACGGCGTTCCGGCCTATGAAGGTTTGGCTGCCGTTGATACCTATATCGGTGCTACGGCCTGCGATCCCGAAAACCCCAAATACGGCGGTGCTCATGTGATTCAGGATCTGGTTGACGGCAAAGATATTGAACTCGAAGCCTGGGGAAAAGGCACCGATTGCTATCCCCGGAGGCACATCAAAACCATCATCAACAAGGAAACGGTGAACGAGATGATCCTGTTCAACCCGCGCAACGCGTACCAAAATTACAATGTAGCGGTGAATTCGACCTCGCAGATGAAATATACCTACATGGGATGCCTGCTGCCGAACCTGCGCAATGCCACCTATTCCACTTCCGGCGAACTGAGTCCGCTACTGAACGACCCGGAAATGAAGACTATTGGCATCGGGACCCGTATCTTTTTGGGCGGAACGCAGGGATTTGTAGTCTGGCCGGGAACGCAGTTCAACACTTCGAAACCGAAAAATGAGTTTGGTGTTCCGGTAAGCAACTCGGCAACGCTGGCCGTAATCGGGAACCTGAAAGAAATGTCGTCTGAATTCTTGCAGGCCGCTTATTACGAAAAATACGGCGTCAGTTTGTTTGTCGGTATTGGAATTCCGATTCCGGTGCTGAATGCTGAAATTGCCAAAAACGTTTCGATCCGCAACGAACAAATTGAAACAACCGTGATGGATTACGGTGTTGAAGGTTCTCCGGCATTGGGACGAGTAACATACGCCGAATTGCGTTCAGGAGAAATTGAAGTTCAGGGCAAAAAAATACGGACGGCGCCTGTTTCGAGCCTTAGTAAAGCCCGTAAAATTGCAGCTTTGCTGAAGCAATCGATTATGGCCGGCGAATTTGAAATCACCAAACCGGTTCAAATGTTTCCAACCAATGCCTCTTTGAAATCACTTAAAGAAATTAAAGGAGGAGAACAATTATGAAAATGCAGAAAAAACGATACATATTGAAATTTCCGCCGCAGAGTGGGGATAAACCGTTGACTTACCATTTAGTAAAGGATTTCGATATCCTGATCAACATCCTGAAAGCTGAAGTCCGGCCGGGAAAAACCGGTAGTCTGGTGCTTGAGATGGAGGGCACAGCCACCAATCTGAAAAACGGGATTGCTTATCTGGAAGAAAACCAGGTAAGCTGTGAACCTTTAAACAAAAAAATCACCTGGAATCAGGCGCGATGCATCCATTGCGGCAACTGTACCGCCGTTTGCTTTGCCGGTGCGCTGGAAATGGACCCGGTCAAATGGGAACTTCAGTTCGACTCTGAAAAGTGTATCGTTTGTGAACTTTGCGTTCCGGCTTGTCCGCTGAATTTATTCCAGATCGATTTCAGGGAATAGACTGAAGGATTGAAGGACTGATTTTCGAAACAAAAAATGGTTGAACAGCGCACATACCGCAACCAGTTTTCGCAACAACGGTTTCGGTCGTTTGTGGTGAATTACAAGGAAACTGATTTGTGGATTGGCGTTGACCCGGGTTCTTTCAGGGAGGAAATGAAGGAAACCGCTCTGGCGAAAGTGATTGACCTGCGGACTGAAATGGAAGCTTATCTGCTGAACGATCCTGTATTTGGGAAAACCTTTCTTCCGCACAAGGTAAAATCGAATGCCCCTCAGATTGTCAAAATGATGGCCGATGCGGCCGATCGGGCAGGGGTTGGTCCGATGGCAGCCGTGGCAGGCGCTTTTTCGGATACGGTGGGACGCTATCTGATGCAAAAGTTTGCCATTCAGGAAATCGTTGTGGAGAACGGCGGAGACATTTTCCTGAAAATAGATCGGGATATACTGATGTCGGTTTTTGCCGGAAACTCTCCGTTGTCGGAGAAGATCGGGATTATAATCCCCGCGCTTGAATCTTCGCTCGGGGTTTGTACTTCGGCAGGAACGGTTGGACCATCGGTAAGTCTTGGCAAGACAGATGCAACCATGATTATTTGCCGGAACACGGCTCTGGCCGACGCTTTGGCAACAACCTTTGGGAACCTGGTTCAAACTCCCGAAGATGTGCAGCAAGTAACGCAGCAAACAG
>CAZAVU010000012.1:0-45655 GCA_964488805.1 uncultured Odoribacter sp.
CATCAAAGGGGTTTCAACATATTTGGGAGTTGTAGCCAATGATCTGAATTTTTAAGATTCACAAAGATACATTTTAAAGAAAACGATAAAAAACAGGAGGTGAAAGTTTAGCTCGTTTCTATTTTATTACTTCCGGTAAATCCATTCCCGGGACTGGTAATTTGCTTGAAAGTCTATCAGAAATGTTAATTTTGCACCAGTCAAACAAATTGTTATTGAAATTTAAGTTTCTGAATTGTTCCGGTATTGTGGTACTTTCGGAACATTTTTCTCTGAAAAAAACAGCAAAGAATTAACTGTGGCAGATATCATCCAATTACTTCCCGATTCGGTTGCTAACCAGATTGCCGCGGGCGAGGTCATTCAGCGGCCCGCTTCCGTAGTCAAGGAACTGGTTGAAAATGCCATCGATGCCGGAGCAACCCAAATAAAGGTAAACATCAAGGACGCCGGGCGTACATTGATCCAGATCATCGACAACGGGTGCGGCATGTCGGATACCGATGCCCGGATGTCGTTCGAACGTCATGCCACCTCCAAAATCAGGTCGGTCAACGATATTTTTGCCATTCGTACCATGGGGTTTCGCGGCGAAGCGCTGGCTTCCGTTGCCTCTATTGCCGATGTGGAGCTTCGGACCAGGGAACACGATCAGGATCTGGGAACGTTTATCCACATTTCAGGGTCGGCCCTCATTACCCAGGAACCGGTCAGTTGCGATAACGGCACGAATTTCCAGGTTAAAAACCTGTTCTTCAATGTTCCGGCCAGACGTAAATTCCTGAAGTCGAACCCGGCTGAATTAAAACATATCATTAACGAAATACAGCGGGTTGCCTTGGCCAATCCCTCGATTGCGATTTCGCTGTATCATAACGGCTCGGCCATTTACGAACTGGCAGCCGCCAACAAACGGGTGCGCATTGTTTCCATTTTTGGAAAACAAATCAACCAGAGCCTGATCCCCATCGACACCGAAACAACCCTGGCAAAGATCACGGGATTCGTCGGCCAGCCTCAATATGCACGAAAAACGTTTGGCGAACAGTTCTTTTTTGTGAACAACCGGTATATGAAACATCCGTTTTTTCACAAAGCAGTGATGCAGGCCTACGAAAAAATACTGCCACCCGATGCTGTCCCGTCGTATTTCATCTATTTTGATCTCAATCCGGCAGACATCGATGTGAATATTCATCCGACCAAAACGGAAATCAAATTTGAGAACGAATCGGCTATCTGGCAGATTTTACAAGCATCGGTGCGCGAAGCACTTGGGAAATTCAACGTGGTGCCGTCGATTGATTTTGACCAGGCCGGAAGCGTGGAAATTCCAATGCCACTGCACAATTTTGCGCAGGTTAGTGTTCCCGAGATAAAGGTCGATCCAACCTACAACCCATTTGAAATGGCGGCTCCGTCCAGGAGTTACTCCGGAACTTCCGGCAGTTCATTCTCCAGACATGCTGAACGACCGGATCCAGCCAACTGGCAGACGTTGTATAAAGGGCTGGAGTCAGATTCCGGTTTGCCGAAGGAATTGCCCGACGAAGAACAGGGCCAGTTCAGGATCGAGGAACAGCAGACACTGAAAAGTTCGGTTCAGTTTAAAAATAAATACATTCTCACTCCGGTAAAATCGGGGTTGATGGTGATTGATCAGAAACGGGCGCACGAACGTATTTTGTACGAACGGCTGATGCAGGTTCTCGAAAATAACGAAGTTGCCAGTCAGCAACAGCTTTTTCCCGAAACCTTCGAACTGAATGCTTCGGATGCTACTTTGCTTGCCAGCATCCTGCCCGACCTGAAAGCGCTGGGCTTCGACATCCGTGAATTTGGCAAAAACAGTTTCATTGTCAACGGGACGCCCGGAGTGCTAAATACATCATCGCCCATTGAAATCATTGAAAGTTTGCTGGAAGAATATAAAAATTCGCCGGTGAACCTTAGGGAAAAAGCCCGCGAAACCGTGGCCGTTTCGTTGGCCAAAGCATCGGCAATCCCTTATGGACAGTCCCTGAAACCTGGCGAAATCAATGAATTGATCGATAGCCTGTTTGCTTGTCAAACTCCCAATTTTTCGCCCAATGGGAAAAAGGTGCTCTCGATCATGCCGCTGGACGATTTTGAAAAGTTGCTGAAATGACATTTTGACCGATCGAATAAAACCAGGCAGAAAATGATTACTTTGGCAGGGACGATTCCACCTTCAGATTGCAAATTCCAGGTTGGTGCGATTCTTGATTTTGAGCCAGATGAACAATCAGTTGCTTTGATTTGTAATAGTTGAAAATAAAAACAGAAGATAATGCACAATTTCAGACCCGGCTTTAACGCCATTCCACCGGTTGTCAAGAACCTGATCATCATCAACGCCATCATGTTGTTTGTAACTTATGTGCTTGAGCTGAAAGGGATTGACCTATACAAAACTTTAGGACTGCACTATTTTGGATCGCCCGAATTCAGGCCTTACCAGCTTGTGACACACTTGTTTATGCATGGCAATTTATTGCATCTGGTGTTCAATATGTTCGCTCTCTGGATGTTTGGCCGGGTGTTGGAAAGTGTTTGGGGACCCAAACGTTTTTTTGTTTACTATTTTGTGACCGGCCTGGGCGCTGCCGCGCTTCATTCGTTTGTGAATTATGTGGAATTTCAATATACTGCCGGAAGAATGTTGCCTGAGACAGTCCAGATGGTCGTGAACCAGGGGGCAGGAATATTGAGCCAAGGACAGAATTTCACGGATCCGCTCGCCGGAAAGCTGAATCTGATCCTGAACATGCCAACCGTTGGAGCCTCAGGCGCTGTGTTTGGTATTCTTCTGGGCTTTGGGATGCTTTTCCCAAACACCCAATTGATGTTGTTGTTCCCGCCCATTCCGATTAAAGCCAAATATTTTGTGTTGGGGTATGGCGCTATCGAACTTTTCAGCGGGATAGCAAATCCTGGAGACAATATCGCCCATTTTGCCCATCTGGGAGGGATGCTCTTTGGCTTTATCATGATCAAATACTGGAACAGTAGAACGAAGAACTTTTATTAACGGAAAGACCTGATGGATTGAAGGACAGAATGACGGAAGGATTGAATTTGATTACCTTCATTTGTCTTTTTTACTTATAATTTTGAGTTGAATGAATCTGCTGGACGAAATAAAAGAATCTTTTCGGAGGGGATCGGCCCTGACCCGCTTGATATACATCAATCTGGGGGTATTCGTGGTTATTCGGGTGATCAATGTGTTTTATTTTTTGGGTGGCCTTGAATTCCCGTTTCTGAACTGGCTGGCTCTTCCCGCCGATTTTGGCATGTTGGCCAGTCGTCCGTGGACGCTGTTGACCTACATGTTCCTGCATTTTGATTTTTTGCATATTCTTTTTAACCTGCTCTGGCTTTACTGGATGGGCCAAATCTTCCTGATCTATTTTGATGAACGGAAACTGGTTTCGTTGTATCTGATGGGCGGGATTGCCGGTGGTTTGTTTTATGTGGCCGGGTACAATTCATTTCCTGTTTTTTCGGAGATCGTTGTCGATTCAAGGCTGCTGGGAGCGTCGGCATCGGTGATTGCCATTGTAGCAGCTCTGGCTGTTCATGCGCCCAATCATACCATTCACCTCATGTTTATCGGGCCGGTAAAGATGAAATACCTTGCGCTTTTTTCGGTGCTGATGTATGTAATCGGCATTTCATCGTCCAACGCCGGCGGTAATCTGGCCCATTTGGGTGGTGCATTCTGGGGAATTATATATGTTCTTCAGGCCAGGAAAAGACCAGATTCCGGGAAGAAGACGACCTCCGTTTTTTCCGGCATGAAAAATCCTTTTTCCTCAAAGCCGAAGGTGAAAGTTTCGTATCGCAAGCCGTCTGATGAGATCGAATACAACCGTCTGAAGAATCAGGAAAAAGCGCGGATGAATGAAATTCTTGATAAAATCAGCAAATCGGGTTACGACTCGCTTTCCAAAGAAGAAAAGGAAATTTTATTCAGGATGGGGAAGGAATAACAGCCTGTACGGTTATGGTTTGCCCCCCTGATTTCTATACTTTTGTTTGACTGCTTCGTTGATGCTGGCATTTAACTCGAAACCAACCAGCAGAATCATTGAAATAAGATACATCAGAAGCATGATCACCAGCAAGGTTCCAATCGATCCGTACAGTTTGTTGTATTGCCCAAAGTTGTTGATGTAGTACGAAAAACCGATAAACGTCAATACGCACAAGCCTGTAGCCAGCGTACTTCCGGCCGAAATAAAGCGCCATTTGGTTTTCTTGGCTGGAGCCAGGTAGTACAAAAATGAATTGGCCATGAAAAACAGGAAAAGGATTATCACCCATTTTCCTACCGTTAGTGTGTAGAATGTGAAGTTCACCCGAAGAAAACCTCTGGCGACCAGATAATTGATAAAACCTTGTCCGTAGGTGATCAGGGCAATGGCAATGGCTATCAGAACCGAATGGATAGCCAGCAGTAAAAGGGCTATCAGGCGCTGGCTCAACCAGGTTCGGCGTTCAAAACTGTGCAGCGAGGCATCGAAAGCCACCATCAGGGAAGCAATCCCATTGGTTGAGAAAATCAGGGCCATGAAAAACCCCAATGAAAGCAAGTCTCCCCGGGGCTGGGTTAAAATATCCTTCACGGTCTCTTCGATAGCCATAAAGGCATTGGCCGGAACCATGTCCTTGATTAGCAGGAATAATTCGGTCTGAAAATTTTTGATCGGGATGTAGGGGATGAGAGTGAAAATGAAGATAATCGCAGGAAACAAGGCCATGAAGAAGCTGAAAGCGATGGCTGAGGCCCGGGTTGACAATGCCCCGTCGACGATACTTCTCCAGAAAAAGACCATCACATCATAGAGAGCCATCCCGTCGAATCCCGGGAATGTGACTCTTTTGGCTTTAACCAGAATCCTTTTCCATGTAAAAATCAGTCTTTTTGATAGCCTTCCAGACATTAACCCTGTTTTTCAATTCTAAGTTGATGAATATAAGCGTTGTTGTTCTTGTTTTTGAGCAAAAAATAAACCCTGAACGTTCCGTTTGCCGTAACCAGGCTTCCGATGGCATAACGGGCGCCATCCTTTCCTCCCTGATGGATGATATTGAATTGCTTGGGTTTGTTTGATTTGAAAAACTCAGCAACTATCTGTTTTGCCTGCGATTTGCTGTAAACATCGTCATGGGTCAGAACGACCAACTCAACATTCTCGTTAAAGAACGATGCCAGGGTTGCATCATCCCCATTCTGAATACTGACCACAATCTCGTCTGGAATCTGGGCAAAAGAAACAGTTGTCAGAGCAAAAAAACCAAACAATAAGAGCGCCAGCTTCAATTTCAAGTTTTTCATACTATAAATTTGTTTTTAAAAGGTAGTGTGGAACTCCATGTTGTTAAAATTTGTTGTCATCCTTCCGGGGATGTCATGAGCCAACATGGCCGTTTCATTGTTGTTAATTTTTTGTTTGAACTACTCTCAGCATGATTCACACCAAAAATCGTGCAATCTTTTATTTAAACAAATACCTTTGTAAAGGTAACAAAAATCGCAAACCTGAAAAGTGAAACTGTTCAGATGTTCCATCGGTTACAGGAGTAACGCCTTCGCAGAAAAAGCCGATGGGGCTGGATGCAGGGAATTTCAAGCAAAACATTACTGATATGAAGATTTGCCTGCTGGTTATCGGGAAAACTGATGAAGCATATTTGCAAAAAGGGATCGAAATATTTCTGAAAAGAATTCCTCATTATATCCCGTTCGAAATGAAAGTGATACCCGACATTAAGAACGTAAAAAACCTAAGCGAAGAACAACAAAAAGAAAAGGAAGGAGAACTGATCTTGCAGCAATTAGCTTCTGCGGACGAACTTTTTTTGCTGGATGAACATGGGACGGAATTTTCGTCGGTAGAATTTGCACGTTTTTTGGAGAAGAAAATGATTGCTGGTTTAAAACGGTTGGTTTTGGTTATCGGAGGTCCGTACGGATTTTCGTCAGGTGTTTATGCCCGGGCAACCGGTAAAATTAGCCTTTCGAAGATGACCTTCTCTCACCAGATGGTCCGGCTGATTGTGGCGGAACAACTCTACCGGGCGATGACTATCCTCAAGGGAGAGCCTTATCACCATCAATAACCCAGGCAATAATCTGGTGTTTTCTGATGTTGCTGTACCGGTTGTGAATCACGAGTTAATTTTAAAATGACTATTTTGCAGCATGAAGAATTTCAGAAAGTACATATTCGCTGCTCTTTCCATTCTGTTCTTTGCAACGGCATTTATTCTGGAACACAGCCTTCTGTATCATCATCCGGAAAAGAAACTTGTCGAAACATTTCAGAACACCCTGAATGAACAGGAATTGCAACTGTCGGATTATCTGAATGGGATTGAAAAGAAGGTTTCAAACAGTTTGTTTGCCGAAGATTATGCTTCGACGTTTTCGTATCTGAATAAACTTTTTGAGGAAGATGGTTTTGGGTTCATCATTTTCAAAGACCAGAAGATGGTCTATTGGTCAAGCAACCACTTCGCATTCCCCTATTTAACCGCTAAATTTTCGAGCCGGAATATTCTTTTGGTTCTTCCCAACGGAATCTTCGAGGCTCAGATGCGTATTGTGGGTAATTATCAGCTGATTGGGCTGATTCATATCAAAAACAATTACTCGTACGAAAACCAGTTTCTCCAGAATTCGTTCATACCCCCGTTTAAACTTCCTCCCGGATTTAAGATTATTACCGGGGAAAATAAAAATGCCTACGAAATATACGACATCACCAAACAGTATCTGTTTTCGGTTATGCCTGCGGGATCTGCCATGTTCAATGCGTCGCAGCTTTATTTTCCGGCGTTCATGTTTTTGTTGGGTTTTGTATTTCTGCTGATCGCTATTTATCGTACCATCGCTAATTACCGGGGCAATAACTTTATGGTTGTTATGCCGGCGCTTTTGATCGTTCTGGTGGTTATTTACTGGATTCACATTCTTCTGGGGATTCCGGCTATCCTCGATCATACCGATATCTTTAGTGCCAAGTATTTTGCGGTGTCCAGGGGGCTGCCCTCGTTGGGCGATTTTTTGCTGATCTGTTCGCTGTTTTTTTTCTGGAGCCTGGTTTTTGTCCGAAAGTATTCACTTCAAGGCAAATATAAAAAGCAAAAGGTCGTTTCTTCTTTTGTTTTTGTCGGGGTGCTCTATCAGGTAATCGGCTGGCTGATTGGAACGCTTATCCGCAACAGCAATATTTCATACAAGTTAAACCGCATTACCGATATCGATCAGTACAGTCTTTGCAGTTATCTGGCCATTGCAGCCTTGTTTTTCTCTGTCTTTCTGATCAATCACCGGATTATCGAGCGAACCGAGAAGTACATCAATAAATCGGCGTTTCTGAGGTTTCACCGGGTGGCGCTGCCTGTTTCCATCTTGCTTTGTGTTGTTTTTCAGTCGGGCGAATTCTATTTACTGGCGCTCTTTTTCTCGGTAAATGTGCTTCAGAGCCAGTTGAAAAAGTTGCATATCAATACATTTTCACTTTCTCACGCCATTCTGATCATCTCACTTTTTTCGATTGCCAGTCTGTCGGTGATTTATCAGACTGTCAAACAGCGCGACATTCAGGTTCAAAAGCTGATGGCCGTTAACCTGAGTTCGGAGCAGGATCCGGTGGCCGAAGTTTTCCTGGCCAACCTGCAAACCCAGTTCAACACCGATTCCATCGTTCCATACTTGCTTATACAGCCCTACAAAGAGCTGGAGAGTTACCTGAACCGGACTTATTTTAATGGCTATTTTCGGAAATACGACATCCAGTACTGGTATTGCAACTCTACCGATAGCGTGCTGATTCAGCCCGAGAATGTGTCGGAGCCGTGCTATCCGTTCTTCGATAAAATGATCAGCAAATCGGGGATCAAGGTTCCCGGCAGCAGTTTCTATTTCATGAACAACATGAACGGGAAAGTTACCTATCTGGGAAAACTCGTTTCTCCTTTGCCTCAAAACCGGAATGGAATTTCAATTTTCGTTGAAATGAATTCGAAGACGGTTTCCGAAGGAATCGGCTTCCCGGAATTGCTGATGGATCACAACCTGATAAAGCCATTCCGATATAAATACCTTTCGTATGCCAAGTATTTTGACGACGAAATGGTTTGCCAGTCGGGAGCGTACTCCTACAACTTTTATTTGGGGGCTTATAACCTGGGAAAATCAGGCCCCGAGTTCGAGATCAGGAAGTGGGATGGTTACAATCATGTTATTTACCACTTTAGCGATAAAAACTACATCATTGTCAGCAACCGGGCGCTCCGGTTTGTCGATTACCTGATTTCGTTTCCCTACATTTTTGTGTTCTATTTTGTGTTTGTCCTGTTCATTGCCCTGATCGCAATGTCCAACTTCCGCAAGTTTGTTTTTCCGCATGATTTGCGGTTCCGGATACAGGCCGCCATCATATCGATCGTATTAATATCGATGCTTTTTGTTGCTGCCGGAACGATTTACTACAACATCCGCGAATACCGCAACAAGCATCAGTCTGACCTTCACGAGAAAATTAAATCGGTTTCGGAAGAAATTGAAAACCGGCTGATTTCGGTTAACCGGATAACACCCGATTTGCAGGCCTGGCTTTTTAATGAGCTGTACAAACTTTCCAATATTTTCAGGACCGACATCAATATTTACGATACGCATGGAGAGCTGATCGCCTCGTCGCGACCTGAAATTTTCAGGAAAGGCATTACTTCCGAGAAGATGAATTCGGTCGCTTTTTACGAACTGTCGGAAAAATACCGGCTCAATTATTTGCAACCCGAGAAAATCGGTACGCTTTCCTATCTGTCGGTTTATGAACCAATCTTGAATAACGGAGGCGACTACCTGGGATACCTGAACCTGCCGTATTTTACCCGGGAGGACGAGCTCAAGCAGGGTATCTCGACCTTTATTGTAGCTTTTATCAACCTGTACCTGATTTTGTTCCTGACCAGCGTGATGGTAGCCGTTGTCCTTTCGAACAAGATTACGTTGCCATTAAGCCAGATTCGCGAAAAGTTAAAAGGAATCCAGCTCGGGAAAAAGAGTGAACAGATTAATTATCAGGCAGAAGATGAAATCGGGGCTTTGGTAAAAGAGTACAACCACAAAGTTGACGAGCTGGCCGAAAGCGCAGAATTATTGGCCCGGTCAGAGCGCGAGTCGGCCTGGCGTGAAATGGCCAAACAGGTTGCTCATGAAATTAAAAATCCATTGACCCCGATGAAGCTCAATATCCAGTATTTGCAGCGGGCCAAGGCTGAAGGTAAAGAGCATTACGACGAATTCTTTGAACGGGTCACTCGCAACCTGATCGAACAAATTGATACCCTTTCGGGAATTGCCACTGAATTTTCAAATTTTGCACAGATCCCCCGGGCGAAAAATGAAGTTTTCAATCTTGTTGAGTCGCTTCGGAATGTGTGTTCGCTGTATGAAACGAGCAAAAACGTCCATTTCAATTTGCAACTGAACGGGCTTGCCGAAATTCTTATTCTTGCCGACAAGGAACAGATTTCCAGGGCGTTTATTAATCTGGTTAGAAACGGGATACAGTCAATTCCTTCCGACAGGCATGGCGAAATCCAGATTCGCGTTGCGAAAAATGACACAACCGCTCATGTTGCTATCAGCGACAATGGTTCAGGAATTAGTGACGAAGTTCAGGAACGGCTTTTCGAGCCCAACTTTACGACAAAAACCAGCGGAATGGGGCTTGGATTGTCCATTGTCCGCAACATCATAACCAACCTTGACGGGAAAATCTGGTACGAAACTTCTGATCAGGGAACCACTTTTTTTATCGAAATACCGCTTTATGAACCAACTCGCTTCCCTGAAAATAACCGTTCTTAACGACAATGTTGCCGGACGCTGGTGTCTTGCCGAACATGGACTTTCATTCCTTGTTGAAGCTGATACGACGGTTTTGTTCGATGTTGGCTCGTCGGAGGTGATCGGTTATAATGCCAAAATCCTGAATGTTGATCTTCAATCGATTGGTACGGTTGTGCTGAGTCACGGTCACGACGACCATACTGGTGGACTTATGCTTTTCAAAGGTCGAAGGTTGGTTTGTCACCCGGACACATTCCTGAAACGATACCGGAAATCAAATCATACCGAACTTGGAATTAAATGGACCGAAGACGAAATCAGGTCGCAGTTTGATGTGGTGGCTAGCCGCGAACCGGTGCAACTCTCAAAGCAGATGTATTTCCTGGGTGAAATCCCCAGACTTAACGACTTTGAAAGCAAAAAAACGGCTTTTCGGAAGCACGACGGTACCGATGATTTTGTGTTGGACGACTCAGGGTTGGCCATTGTCACGACAAAAGGGCTGGTCGTGGTTTCGGGCTGCGCTCATTCAGGCATTTGCAACATGACCTCATACGCCATGCATGTGACCGGTATCAGTAAAGTCCACCTGGTTATCGGCGGTTTTCACCTTCAGAACGATGATTGGGTGACCCGGCAAACCATCGGCTGGATGAAATCGCGAAATGTTGATCAGGTTGTCCCTTCCCACTGTACCAGTTTTCAGGCACAGGTAGCTATATGTCAGCATTATCCCTTTCTCCCCATTAAGTCTGGGAATGTTATTGATGTTGGTTGAACACAAAGTATACCTGGATGATGTATTCGGGAATTGGCATTTATCTTTTTAAAGTATATTTGCTTGACTCAAAAACTAATTTTAACATGAAAAACTTAGCGATTCTTCAGCTTTCGGCCAGATATCAGATTGCACAAACCTTAATGATTCTGGCAGCAACTATGGTTTTACCCATTTTAGTTCATCTTCTTCCCAATATTAACGGACATCTTGCCGGCGCCGTTTTGCTGCCTGTCTTTATAGCACCAATGTTTGCCGCTTTTGTATACAAACCTCATGTAGCCATTTTTGCAGGTATTTTTGCACCCTTGTTCAACTATTTGATTATTGGGCGTCCTGCTCCCGAAATGGTTGTCGTGCTTGGGTTTGAGGTTGTTCTGTTTGTCCTGGTGCTGAATTTCTTAAAGGGAATGAAAGGACTTCGTTACGTTGCCGCTCCTGTCGCTTTCCTGATCGGTTCATTGATCACAGCCTTTGGATTGTCGGTGATTGGGAACTATGCTCATCCGTTTCCCCAATGGCTGACCGGCACAGCGATTGCTATTCCGGGTATTCTTTTGCTGGGAATGATAAATCTTCTCATCCTTCGTTTCCGGGAATAAATACAAGCTATTCATGAAACAAATGCGGGTCATTTCAAAAGGAATGTCCTGCGTTTGATACTTATACAGATTATGGTTCCTGTTTCTTTTCCTGAAATATCGGCCCGATTGTGGTCGATGTCGCTTCCCGAAACCGATCTGGTAATCGGGATTGGTACCGGAGGGGTTGTTCCGGCCAGTGTGGTTGCCTTTCATCTGGGCTGCGAACTGAAGATTATTACATTGAACTACCGCGACGAAAACAATGCTCCACGGCACGAGAAGCCGGTCGTCCTGAATATGCCTGAAATGCCTTCCCTTCAGGGGAAACGGATTTTGCTGGTCGATGATGTGTCGGTTTCAGGAAAAACATTAGCTGAAGCGCTTGCATATTTCCCGGGTTTAAATGTTAAAACACTTACAATGAAAGGGAAAGCCGACTATGTGCTTTTTTCTGAAATTAAAGACTGTGTGAAATGGCCCTGGAAATAGACGGATAATAATTTGCCGGTAAAATTGTACGATTGATCGAAAATCAGTGATCGTTATTTCGGTAATGAATAACTTTGGCGGAAACATTCAAAAAAAACGATAAATTTTCAAAAAACATCATTTATGCAATCACACGAAATCGATTACAAGATTGTGGGTCACGATGTTCAAATGGTTGAAGTTGAGCTCGATCCGGGAGAAACAGTAATTGCTGAAGCTGGAGCCATGTTGTACATGGAAGACGGAATTAGTTTTGAAACCAGGTTTGGCGACGGATCAAATCCCAATGCCGGTTTCTTCGATAAACTTCTTTCCGCAGGATCACGCCTGATCACCGGCGAGTCGCTGTTTGTCACTCATTTCACCAACCAGGGCTGGGGCAAAAAACATGTGGCTTTTTCGGCTCCATACCCGGGAACCATCGTCCCTGTAAATTTGCCCGACTACCGGGGTAGCCTGATCGTACAAAAAGATGCTTTTTTGTGTGCCGCGTTGGGAACCAAAATTAGCATGCGTTTTAACCGGAAGCTGGGCGCCGGTTTTTTTGGCGGCGAAGGATTTATCCTCCAGCAACTTCAGGGCGACGGTAAGGCATTTATCCACGCCGGAGGAACGGTTATCGAACGTCAGTTGAACAACGAAGTGCTTCGGGTTGATACCGGTTGTGTGGTAGCTTTCGAAGAATCCATCGATTTCGACATTCAGCAGGCCGGAGGGTTGCGCTCAATGGTTTTTGGCGGAGAAGGTTTGTTCCTGGCAACCTTGCGCGGAACCGGCAAAGTATGGCTGCAATCCATGCCAATCCGTAAGCTAGTCGCTCAACTCAGTAGTTTTGGCCCCAACAGCCGGAAAGAATCTAGTGGCGGATTGCTCAACAATATTTTTGAATAATCGGAGCTGCCGGGATTCAGAAAGCTGCTTCAGGAAGGAAAATATTGAATGATGGCTGCATGGCACTGGAGTTTTCCTGCCATGTAGCCATTAAATTAGCTAACTGTTTAATATCCGTATTTATGCGGATATTTTTATTTGATGAAGATCCTATATTTGAGGCATGGGAAAACCTTCAGGATCGGACGTCAGATATTCGTTTTTTATGTTTTTAGCTGGGTGCTTCTTGTTTACATCCTGCCAGACCTATCGCTACGGATATTGGGGTAAATTTGACAATCCGGAAAATGGGTGCTATTCTTCGCCCGATTCGGTTAAAACGATGCTGGGGACTCTTGCCCAGAAAAAACGGGATCTTAATGCAGCTGCTTTTTCCCTTTCGGAGGAGATGATTACCGACCTGAATGATTCGAAGCCCATTCCGGCCCGAACCTTTAATCTTTTGTTTGCAAACCTGCACGACCAGTATCAGGTTGATACCCTTTATCACCGTCTTTTTCAGCAAGCACCCAATGATTCGGTCCGCCGGCAAAGCAAGCAAGCGCTGCTCGAATCGGCCCTGAACTACAAAATGATATTTCAGCGAAGTAAATTCATCAGGCGGACGATTAACCGGGGCGAGCCTGCTTATGGCATTCCTGCGAATACCCTGACCCAAACGCAGCAATTTTTATGGTCGGATAGGCACAATCGCCGTTATCTGGTTGAACACGAAAAAGATCCAAAGGCGGTCAGAACCAAGGTCGGGTTCATTTTGTCGAAAGGAGTTGACAAGTGGAATGCGGGTCAATACAAAACGGTATTCTATTTAAGTATGTTGTTTGGCCGGCTTGTTGGTCCGTTTCATGGCCGTATCGACAAGAAAACCAATGCGATGCTCCTGAAGTCGCACCTTCAGGAATTCGACATCGTTCTGTTGAAATCGTTGACCCATCTTACTGAACGGTTTATCCCTGGATATTTTGGTCACGTGGGAATCTGCCTGGGCAACGATCTGATGATTGAAGCGCCTCGCTCCGGGGTGCGGGTTTGTTCAACCGAAGATTTTGCTGAAGGTGAAATCTATCTGGTTATCAGGCCTGTTAACCTGACCGAGAAACAGAAGCAGGATATCCGTATTCTGTTGCGGAAACAATTGGGCAAGGAGTATGATTTTAATTTCGATACACAGTCGCCCGACCGCGTGGTGTGTTCGGAGTTGGTTAGCCTGAGCTACGACTTTGTTGACTGGCAAACCAAGAAAATTGCCGGACGTTACACAACTTCCCCCGATGATCTCATCCGCAGTTTGATTCACCGTCCGGATTTTTCAATCGAGATGTATCTCAATAAGGGACAGTTTGTTGACAAACCCGATGCTGCCTTTGTGCAGGAACTACTGAAAATGAAGTAAACGGGCCTTGTTGGCTTGGTTCCCGAAAAGTGCGACCCCCTTGCGATTATAATCTCAATTAAATTCCGTAATTTTCATTCGTCGACAGGATTACGTCTCCTGAAGTGCTTCTTTGAAAAACAACGACTTAATCACACCTCCTATGAATGAATTGTACCAGAATGAATTAATCAGCAAAATTGCCGGATCGATCGGTTTTGGCATGGTTTGTTTTGTCAATGCCGACACGCTTGAAATGGAAGAAGTTCCACGCAAATTAATGGAAGACCCGGAAGAATATGAAGCAATATCGGGGAATGCCAATGAAATGATTGTGTTGAAACATCGGGTTTGGGAACGCAGCATCCGCATTGATCCCATGGATTCGAACGAAGTGTACCGAATTATGGAAGATTTCATAGAATCAGTACCCGATCAAAACCTTCGGCAGCAACTTATGGTGGCGATAAGCCACAAAAATCCGTCGGTAAATTTTAAGCATATTATCGACAATTCGGCGTTTCGGCGAAATTGGATCCATTTCAAACAACAGTATCTGGAAGATTATGCGAAAGATCAGATCAATCTAAAACTTCGTGGTGGTGACGAACTGGATTTTGAAGAAATAGATGGATTTTATGATGACGACGGGAATAAGGTTGATCCAGGGTCGGTTCCAATGCGCAGCCTTTGTGCAATTTGTAAAAAGCACAATATCGAAAATTGGGAAGCAAACCTGCAATGTCTGATGAACCGCTACGATCAGCGCGACGAGCCCGGGTTCAAGTGCGGAGCCTTCGAAAGAATGTAATTCGAGGAATATTTTGAAAAGAGGCCGGTCGCAAAGTACTTCATTTGACTTTGTAACCGGCCTCAGCTTTTATGGGGTGAGACTTATTTTACAGTTTGTAGAATTGTTCCCATCCTTTGCGTGGCGGAGCTCCAACCAGTAATTCATTGGCAAGTTTGTTATTGGTGATTTTCTTTTTATCACGGTCAAACTCCAGTTTTGTATTCAGTTTTTGGGCCAAAACTCCCAGGTTGAATACCTGGCTCAATGGTCCGGCAATTTCAAACGGCGAGCGTGTTTTTTCTTCGCCCTTGCAAGCTTTCAGGAAATTGGCGTAGTGGTTCGAGGGACTTTGAGGAACTTCCGGCAGTTTCGATGCCATTTCCTTGGCTTTTTCAGCAGGGATAATCGACAAAGTGCTTCCGTGTGAACCTCCTTTGAAAATCAGGTCTTTGCTGTAGATAATCTTTCCGGGATTCAACTTGGCCGGTTGTATTTTCCCCACACTGGTTGGCGGAATATTCGGGTCAAGTTCAGAAACACCGTATCCTTCAGGAACCTGAGGAACATTGTTCACCCCGTCGTACCAGGTAATATCGCATGGAGGCATGTTCCCGCGTTTGGGGAATTTGAAGGAAAGTGTTGAAGACTGCGGGAAGAAGAAAGCATTGTGCCCTTCAAGTTTTATCGGGTCAACTTCGTAAGGCAAACCCAGGTTCAGGAATTGGTGGGCGGTGTCGATGATGTGTGCCCCCCAGTCGCCCAGTGCTCCCATTCCAAAGTCGTACCAACAGCGCCATTGTCCGTTGACGAAGTCCTTGTTGAAGTCGTGATGTTGAACGGCCATCAGCCAGGTTTCCCAGTCGAGTGTTTCAGGAATTGGCTGAGCATCGGGGAATTTGGTGATTTTGGTATCCCATCCGTGCCAGCGGCGGGCCGAGTTCATGTGGGCTGTGATGGCAGTCACATCTTTAATGATTCCTGCTTCAGTCCAGGCTTTAAACTGGAAATAGTTGGCTTCGGAATGTCCCTGGTTACCCATTTGGGTTACAACTTTATACTTCTTGGCGGCTTTTATCATCAATTCAACTTCGTTGAATGTGCGGGCCATCGGTTTTTCAACATAAACGGCCTTTCCCAGCGACATCGCCAGCATGGTAATGGGGAAATGCGAGTGGTCGGGCGTTCCGATTAAAACGGCATCAATTTGGTTTGCCATTTTGTCGAACATTTTCCGGAAATCCTGGAATCGAGGTACATTGGGGAAGTTCTTCAGCGTTTCCTGTGTGTGCGGCGCACCCATATCGGTATCGCAAAGGGCTACGATGTTGCACAGTCCACTGCTGTACAGTGATTTAATGTCAGACCCACCCTGGTTGCCAATTCCGCAGCAGGCCAGGTTTACCCGTTCGTTGGCGCCGGCCAGTCCGGCAGACGGAGCATAAACACCCGACATGGCTTTGGTCATGATTGTTGGGAAAATCGACATGGCCGACAAGGCTGCAGCTTGTTTCAGAAACAAACGCCGCGAAGATTCGTCTTGTTTTTTCATGGTCATTCTTAGTTAGCAGGTTTAAAAAAATGATATTACTCGATCGTTTTGCCGCTTCGTATCGTTTTGGAAATGTATTGGTTGTACTTCCGTTAACGGAAACGGTTTTCTGACTGCAAGGTAAGAATTGTAATTTGTGTTTTAATAAGATCTTCAAAAAAAATGCAGGCGCAATTTTATCCAATGCAAAATATCAGATTCATAAATCTACTTTTTTAAGGGAATACGCGCTACTGTAAGCGAACAGGCATCGAGACTGAATGAAATTTTCCCGCCGGTAATTGGTTGTGTACGCTCAACCGGAACCAGTGCTTCGGGTTTGCCAAGATGGTTGTAAATTCCCGGATCTGTACTGCTCAATACCTGAAGGCCGATTGTTTTAGCCGAAAGTTTTCGTCCTTCCACAGCCACGTTCAGTTTTGCCGGTTTCTTCGCCACATTAACCATTTTTATAATCAGTTCCGAAGTTCTTGAGTCGATGCAGGCGCTGGCGTACAGGCTATCCTGGCCGGTAAGGGGTTTGCCGTCGGTCAGAGCCGAAACAATATCAGTGCCTTTGTTGACCGAGAAGAGTTTCTGGACGTAATAATTAGGAGTGGCTACCGATTCGAGGTTGTTGAACCAGATCAGGTCGGGGCGCCACTGCCAGGCATTCACGTTCCCGAACAGCGGAGCGTATGATGCCATATAGACTACATCGGCATTGCGTTCCAGGCCGGTCATCAGGGCTGCTTCGGCCAGCGCGCTTTTCCAGGTGTTGCGCGATTCGGGGTCTTTCCCTTCTTTGTCATGTGCGGCATATTCGCCTGCAAACACTTTTGGTCCATTCCGGTCGTACGAATCATACCGGGTGGTATTTTGAAGGAACCATTCCGGGCTGCGGTAATAATGCTCATCCACCATCTTCACATCCAGCTCGCGCATTTGTTCCCACAGGTAGTCGAAATCTTTGCCGTCGGGGGATGGGCCAGAGCCTCCGACAAATGTGATTTCAGGATGTTTTTCTTTCAACACTTTCAGGAATATTTTCAGCCGGTCGATATATTGAGTTCCCCATTGTTCATTGCCAACTCCAACCATTTTCAGGTTGAAGGGCGCGGGGTGCCCCATTTCGGCACGTAGTTTTCCCCATTTCGTTGAGGTTGCTCCATTGGCAAATTCTATCAGATCGAGAATGTCCTGAATGTATGGATCGAGTTTATCCAGGGGAGCCAATTCTGCCGAGTTGTATTCGCAGGCCATCCCGCAGTTCAGGATAGGAAGCGGTTCGGCGCCGATGTCTTCAGACAGCAAAAAGTATTCATAAAATCCCAAACCGTACGACTGAAAATAATCAGGGGCATTCCGGTACGAAAATTCCGTATTCCAGCGATTGACGATGAGCTTCCGGTTGTTGACGTCGCCCACTGTTTTCTTCCACTGGTAGCGCGTTTCCAGTTCGTGCCCTTCAACGATGCACCCTCCGGGGAAACGCAGGAAGCCTGGTTTCAGGTCGGCGAGCTTTTGCACCAGGTCGGCCCGTAGCCCGTTCTTGCGGTTTTTCCAGGTGTGTTCAGGAAAAAGCGAAACCATATCGATGTCGAGAACCCCTTTCCCGGTAAGAGTGATCCGAAGTTTCGCTTTTGCGTGGGTGGCGGAGCAGGCAAACTGAGCTTCGTATTTTTTCCATTCTCCTGAAAATTTATTTATTTCGGTTTTCCCGATTACCATTCCGGTCGAATCGAGTAATTCGACTTTCAGCGACGATAAGCCTTGTTCCTGACGGGCGAGCACTGAAAATTCGTAGTTCTCTCCGGCCACGACACCCATTCCCCGGAAACCTTCGTTGGTTAGTCCGATTTCTTTTCCCTGGGGCGATTCGATCCGTAAAAATCGCGGGTTGTTCTCATTCCCACTGTTGATGATCTGAAATTGACCGGAATAGTCTTCCCCGAATTTCTTCCAGCCCATGAGGGGTTTGTAGAACTCGAACGAACGGTTTTTGACTAATTCGGCATAGATTCCGCCGTCGGCAGCAAAATTGATGTCTTCAAAAAACAATCCCCACATGGTAGGCTGTATCGGGGCAATCGGAGTGCCGGCCTTCACGACCATTGTTTTGGTTTGTGCCTCCATTTGCACAGTAGTGGCCAGCAACAGGCACATCAGAAGAAAGGCGAGTTTTTGCTTCATTTTCAGTTTGGGTTTCGTTAAAAGTAATGTTGCAAATATAACGGTATAAAATACACTTATAAATCTTTTAAAACATCAATCTGAATAAAAAAGTGTGTTAATCGGTTTTGAGAGAGGTGTGTTTTGCTGACTGACAAGTTTGGTGAACTCCGGCATACCAGCAACGGGGATGGTTGTTGAAAATTAATTTTCCCGGTTCCTGCCAAACTGTTTACCTGCAAAAACTGGTCGTTTACAGAAATTAATTTTCGTGTCGGGACTTATTGGCTAGTTTTGGTTCCAGAAACACATAGCGCAATCTTTTTCATGAAAAGAATTAAACAAGAACAGCATCTAAATTAGTTTATCCTGACGGTATGTGATGGTTTCGCAAGAAACAGGATTGATCAAGTATTAAAGTCACCGAATCCCCTTTCGGTGACTTTTTTTGATTTAAGAGAATTTTTATTGATCCTTGATTCGTTACCCTCCAAAAACAAGTCAGGGCTTCACGCAAAGTGAAACCCTGACTTTAATTATAATCGAAGATAATTATTTCAGATTTTTGATCCGGTCCATGGCTTCCAGCACGTTGTCACGGTCGGCAAAGGCTGAAAAACGGAAATAACCTTCGCCCGAAGGACCGAAGCCCGAACCCGGAGTCCCAACCACGTTGGCTTCGGTTAACAATTTGTCGAAGAAATCCCACGATTTCATGTTGTTTGGAGTTTTTACCCATACGTACGGTGCATTTACTCCGCCAAAAACTTCAAATCCGCTTGATTTCAGGCTTTGGCACATGATGCGGGCATTTTCGAGGTAGTAGGCAATCACTTCCTTTACCTGTTTCTTTCCTTCTTCGGTATAAATGGCTGCGGCAGCTTTCTGCACCGGGTACGAAACGCCGTTGAATTTGGTGGTGTGACGGCGGTTCCACAATGGTTTTACCGGATGGGCAACGCCTTTTCTGTCGTAAGCTTTTAATTCGGAAGGAATAACCGTGAATGCACAACGTGTTCCGGTGAATCCGGCAGTTTTCGAGAAGCTGCGGAATTCCAGGGCCACTTCTTTGGCTCCTTCAATTTCGAAAATCGAATGAGGGATCGATTCGTCGGTGATGAAAGCTTCGTAGGCCGCATCATAGAGGATGACGCACTTGTTCTCGCGTGCGTAGTTAACCCACTTGGTTAGTTCTTCTTTTGTAGCAACAGTGCCGGTTGGATTGTTCGGAAAGCACAGGAAAATCAGGTCAGGACGTTCGGTCGGCAATTCCGGGATAAAGCCATTGGCTTCGTTGCAGGGCATGTAAATAATTCCCTCGAAATAACCGTTTTGCTGGATGTTGCCCGTTTTGCCCGACATGACGGTGGTGTCGGCATATACCGGGTAAACCGGGTCGCAGATGGCTATTTTGTTGGCAGCGCCAAACACTTCCTGGATGTTGCCGGTGTCGCATTTTGAGCCGTCGGAAACGAAAATATCTTCAGCTGAAATGTCGACGCCACGGCTTTGGTAATCGTTCAGGGCGATGGCTTCGCGCAGGAAATCGTAGCCCTGTTCCGGTCCGTACCCTTTAAAAGTTTCGGCGTTAGCCATTTCGTCAACCCCTTCGTGGAAAGCTTTTACCACTGCCGGGACCAAGGGTTGTGTAACATCGCCGATGCCCATGCGGATTACTTTCTTATCCGGGTTGGCGGCTGCAAATTCGCGGACTCTTCTGCCAATTTCGGGGAACAGATACCCCGCCTGAAGTTTTAAGTAATTTTCGTTAATTAATGCCATAGTATGTTGTTTTTATGTGATTTAATTCCGATTTCGTTTGGATTCAGAGCTTCCAAAGTTACAAATTTTATTTTTGCCGCCTTTTTTACGCCCGGGCCATGCGGATAATTAGCATAGATTTTACTTAGGTTGGATATCAGGACAAACGTTAAATGCGTTATCCCCTGCCTCCTGATAATAATATAACCTCTTCGCTGATGTGATTTTCCAAAATTTAAGAATCTCTGCATTCAACTCCGAGCGCCGAGGGTCGGAGAAGAAATCCCATGACATTACATGACATGAATTCGGCAGTGCTGTTACTTCTTGGGAGGATTGGGCCAGATACTCTAATGCTTGACGTTCGCAGCGATATTCTTCTGTTTCGATTTGGTCTGAATTTATGTAGATGGCAAGTAACATCAATAGCCCCATTATATAAATATTCCGGCTTTGTAACCTTAGGTTTTGAACCAAAAAGAAAGAAGATATTCCGTAGAAATACAGAAGTGCAATGGTGACAGGCAGAAAAGTATCATAGCGGAGAATGTTTGGCCGATAGGGGCGGTATCCTCCCATAGGAAGCAAAAGTAAATAGATTGCAGTGAATATTCCGATCCACTTTAGCGTTCTGATAATCCGTATCCCTTCCGATCCATAAAACTTCGTTTTTATCAGATATAGATTTACTCCAATAATTATTAGTAGCACAGGAATCCCTAATGACTGGGTGACCTGATAATATATTCCCAAGGGTAACTTCAGGTATCTGTCAGAGAGAGGGAGCATTTCTCCTTCATAATTGGAATCAAACCGTCCAAGAAATAAGGAGTACAGGCTAATTAAGCCGATTGGGATTAGATAAATGTAAATTTTGGCAGGGATTGTCCGAAGTGCAGAATGCCAGTTTCTATCCTGATGATTAATGAATTCCAGTAGATAGTTGGTGCCAATTAATCCGGCCACTATCAGAACGACTCCGGGAATAAGAGGGCCGCTTAGGGGTAATATTATTGATGGAATAAAAAGAAAAATAGATTTTAACGGGCTGATCCTTTGGTCTTCTTGTTGAAAAACGGTTTCGTAAAGAGGTTTCATAAAAAGCATTAAGAGAACTATCGGAAGAGCGTAGAAAAAGGTGTAGGTGGTCGATTTGTCGTTTATTCCCATGTGTCCCCAGTATCCGTTAGCCTGGATCAAGGGTGCGATTAAGGAGGCTGAAATCAGAAACCTTTCATTCAGTATGTTTCTTGTTCTTGAAATCAAAGATGATAAGATAAAAATAAACAAGAGATGAATAAAGATCTTTATTAAGGCACATGAGAGATAAACAGAAGTGATCGGATCTGTTAAATATTGAAGCCAGAGCGGAACTTTTTGCATGTATTCCATAAAGAAAAGATGTGCGAAAAAGCGGTTGGGATTAACATGCTTTTCTCCGGTGCTCAGTGTATGGAACCCCAAAGGATCGTCGAGCAGTTGTTGGACATGAGCTGAGGGAACAACTCCGGCAGAAATGTCACCATCAAGCGGGATATAATAATATTGCAGAAACGAATATATTGAATCACCCAGAAGAAAAACTGCCAGAAATAGAATCAAAACTTTTTTCATCAATATGGCTATTAAACAACAGCAAAACTAAACAACTATATGTTTGCCGGAACTTTTTTGTATTACTTTCTGGGGGAAAGTGTCATTTACACTAGTTCGATGGTCACTTTTTTGAACAGGCGGTTTTCGAGTATGCGGGCAATGCGTTTGACCACAAATTTCCGGATTTCGAGTTCAACCGGTTGGTCGGGGTCCTGGTGCGCCCAGTTGATGCGGGTCCCGACGATAATATGGATAATGTCGTGCTGGGTAAGCAGTTTGACCACTTCTTCGGGTGGGCTGTCACCTAAACGCATGTCGCTGGTGTAGTTTTCCAGAATCTCTTCAACTCTTCCTAAGGTGATGATTCCTTCGGTGACGATTTCAAACCCTTCCATTTTGGCGGCCGGCGGCAATGTTTGTTCCGAAAAGCGGTGTTGAATGTCAATGTCAAGTTCTAATTCGCGGGCAATGATTTCGGCAGTTGTCCCGCCGCAGATGATTTTCTTTCCGGGGAAATCCTTGATCTTTTGTACAAAATCGGCGTCTTTTATTTTGTAAAAAGGAGGTCCGGTAATCAGCATGAATTCCCGGGGTTGCCTGAAATAAACCACGCCGCAACTGGCATCGTCGCGTATTTCGAAGGCGTCGTTCATCGAGGCCTGGTTCAGGATTTTACGGGCCAGTTTGGTGGCCGATATTTCAAACTCGCGCGATATCTGGCTTTCTGCAAATTTCTCGATATTTTCGAGGCCCCATCCCATAGGGAAACGGGTACTGCCCAGGCCCGACTGGACGATCCCGTCGGTCATGAAAATAATCCGGTCTTCCAGTGTGGGGATGAATTCCCGGATCCGCAGGAGTTTTTTTGCATTTTCCTCGCCCCTGATCGGGATCTGGTATTCTTTCGGATTAAAAATCTGTCCTCTCCTGAAAATGATTGAGCGCGGGTTGTCGTAATTGATAATCCGCACCTGACCGGTTTCTTCGATTTCGATGATGGTAAAGGTGGCATAACTTTCTTTCCCGTCGAGACTTTTGGGTAAAGCCCGCATGAAAATGTTGGCGGCCACTTCGGGTTTGGTGTGGAACGAAGTGTAGTTGAGGGCCATGGAAGCGGTGAGGGTGGCTAAAACATTGGCTTTTACCCCATGCCCGATTCCGTCGGAAAGGACCAGGATGGTGCGGCCTTCGGCCTTGATTTGTCGCGAATGGAAAACATCGCCGCAAACAACTTGCCCGTGTCGTTTAAGTTGCTGTACGTCTACCTCTATGTAATAATCAGCCATTTGATGCGGTTTTAGCCTATGTGTAAAGTAACATCAATCCTTCAATCCCTCAGTCCTTCAATCCCTAATTATCGTCTTCTCCGTATTTATACGATTCAATGATTGAGTTCAGGAGTTCTTCGGTTTGCGAGGCGTTCTCGCCCAGCAGGAAAGCGATCTTTTGCACTGTTTCCAGGTTTTGCCGGTTTACCCGTTGGGCGCGGCTGATAATCTCTTCGCGGACCAGTACCGGAGCCGACATGTCACGGAGTAAAGCGCCCACCACCCTGTGTTTATAAATGGTGATCACCGAAACGTGTAGCAGTTTATTCTGTATTTTCAGGTCGCGTTCGATCGTGTTTTCACCTGAGATCATGGTCGTAGAGAACATTTTGAAGATTATATCCGGAACGAGTTCTTTCAGGTCGGCACCATGCAATCCGGGGATTGTTTCGTATAGTTCTTCTGTTTCTGTCCCGAAGAGCCGTGCAAAGGCCTCGTTTGAGTCAATGACTTTGAATTCGCTGTCGACGATAATGATGCCAGCCCTGATTTTATGCATCATGGCCGAGGCGATAACGGTGGCTTCGCGGGCTTTTTCCAGTTTTCGTTCGGCTTTTTTTCGTTCGGTAATGTCGAAAATGGAACCCACAATCCCAGTGATTTCTCCCTGATTGTTGCGGATTACCGCTTTGTTGAAAACCACGTCGTGCAGGGTTCCCGTGGCGTCGCGAAACTTGGCTTCGTAAATTTGGTCGCCGGGGCTGTCCAACAGTTCCTGATCGCGTTTGGCATAGATTTCGGCAATCTCGTATGGCTGAATGTCGAAAACCGTTTTTCCGATGATCTGCGATTTGGGCAGGCCCAGCAGTTTTTCCTGCGCCAGGTTGCAGGCCTTGTAAATGCCGTGAAGATCGCGGTAGAAAATGGGTATTGGCAAGGCATCAATAATTTTCTGATGCAGTTCGGGATCGTCAATGAATTCCTGGTTGAAAGATTTTTCTTCGTAAATCATAGCGTTCGAATTTCGAACTTAATTTACGAAACCATTCGTGATTTTTCAATTTTATTTTTCTGTTTCAGAAATGTCTGGGGCTGCAATCTGCGTTTAGCTCCGGCATTCTTACCTAAAACCATTTTAAATAACATTTTAAAACAGTGCCAATCGTCGCATTTTAGTTATTTTTTTCTGAAATTTGCTGCAAACCCCCTTAATAGATAAAATGAAGCTTAAAGAGATCGCCGCTGTTTTAAATGCAACGATATCGTGTGGTGCTGAAAGATTGGACGAAGAGGTGGAAATGGGTTACAGCTCCGACTTAATGAGTGATGTGCTGACTCTTGATACAGACAGGTTTATATTGATTACCGGATTGGTTAACCTTCAGGCAATCCGCACAGCCGAGATGGCCGACATCCGTGCTATTGTGTTTGTCCGCAACAAAAAAGCCACGCCGCAGATGATTGATCTGGCCAGGGAAAACGGGATGTGTATCCTCGAATCTTCCTATTCGCTTTTCAAGTCGAGCGGCTTGTTGTTCCAGGCGGGGCTGAAGCCAATTTATTGAAGCCTCCCCTAACCCCTCTGAAGGAGGGGATTTGGTGTAGCGGCAGAGTTTTTTGCTTTAATATCCAGAATAGAACAAAAGGGACATGAAACAAGAAATTAGGAAATATTCGAATATCGGTTTTTTAGCCCCCTCTTTTGGAGGGGGAATGGGGGAGGCTCGATGAAACTAACTTTTCCCATACAAGGAGGCGATTTTACTCAGGCCGGATATCCGTCGAGCGAAGTGAAGAAAGTCCTGAAACAGTTGGGGGTTGAGGGAAAGACGATTAAAAATATTGTGATTGCCTTGTATGAAGCCGAGGTCAACGTGGTGGCCCATGCTTACAAGGGAATTATTGAAGTGGAAATAGATGAAAATAAGATCTGTATTCAGGTAAGCGATGAAGGTCCCGGAATTCCGGACGTTGAACAGGCCATGCAACCCGGTTTCTCGACAGCCAGCAAAGCTGTAAGGGAAATGGGCTTTGGAGCCGGGATGGGTTTGCCCAACATTAAAAAGAATACCGACGAATTACAGATTGAAACGGAGGTAGGTAAAGGAACAAAGGTGATCATGGTAAATTATTTCTCATGAGTGAGTTACCTAAATATCATGCTCTTAGGGTTGATGCTGCGAAATGTATCGGTTGCACGCACTGTATGAAAGCGTGCCCGACAGAAGCAATCCGGGTAATCAAAGGTCTGGCAGTAATCGATTACGAACGTTGCGTTGACTGTGGTCAATGCCACCGGGTCTGCCCAACCAAGGCTTTTTATGTCGAACAGGATGATCTGGCTAAAATCAAAGGGTTTAAATATCGCGTTATTCTGTTTCCATCGGTCATGATTGGCCAGTTCCCCGAAAAGTACAGCGAAGACCAGATTTATGATGGACTGAAGAAAGTTGGGTTTACCCATGTTTTTGAGGTCGAACAACCCATGAGCATCTTGATTAACTCAATAAAAGAGGTGCTGGCCGATAAAGAAATGCCAAAACCGGCCATCTCCATTTATTGTCCGGCGATTGTCCGGCTTATCCAAGGTCGCTATCCTTCTCTGACCGAAAATCTGATTCTTCGGAAAGCGCCTCATAATCTGGCCGCACACTTTGCTATTGAGCAACTGATGCAGGAAGGAGCAAAGCGGGAAGAAATAGGATTGTTTTATGCCACGCCTTGCATTGCCAAGATTGCTGCGGTGAAAAGTCCGGTTGGCGAGCGCGAATCAATTGTCGATGGAATTGTCAACATGAACCAGTTGTATAACGAGGTGATGAAAGTGATTTCGGACAAAGAGGTGGATGACAATTCCCGGCAGCGTGAAAACCTGACGAATGAGGGGATGCTGTGGTGCCTTACCCGCGGCGAATCGTGCCATTTTGGGGCGCGAAGCATTGCCATCGACGGCATTAACAATGCGGTGCGTTTCCTGGAAAGGCTCGAAAACGATCAGGTGCACGGCATCGATTTTATTGAGATGCGGGCCTGCGACCAGAGTTGCGCCGGCGGTATTTTGCTTACGGGGAACCGGTTTATGACGGTTGAAAGGCTTGAACGCCGGGCCAAACGTTATCCTTTGGCCAAAGATATTTCTGCTGATACGATCAAGGTAAATACCAGCAATTTGAAAGAAAAACTGATCCTTGATCCCATTGTGCCGAAACCCCATTTCATTTTTGGGAAAGACCGTTCGAAGGTGATGGAAAAAATGAACCGGGCACAGCGGATTGTGTGCTTCCTGCCGGGCATTGATTGTGGCGCCTGCGGGGCCCCCAATTGTCATGCCCTGGCTGAAGATATGGTAAATAACAAAGCAAAAATGTCCGACTGCATCTTCCTGCAGCAACTGTGGCAAGACGAAGGCCGGATCAATGCTAAAAAAGCGTTCCTTAATGTGGAGAAAAAGTGGGGAACCGATAGATTTAAAGCTGACTGTAATAAAAGAGGACGACGAAATGAAGGTTTCTGAAATTGTAGAAAAATTGGGATTGACCGTTTTTTCGGGCCGGAAAGGTCTGGATCGCGAAATATCCGGAGGATATGTTTCTGATTTGTTGAGTGATGTAATGGGGAATGCGCAGGAAGGACAGGCCTGGATAACCCTTCAGGTACATCAAAATGTATTGGCAATTGCCTCGTTGAAGGAACTGGCCGCAGTCATTCTGGTGAATAACCTTCAGCCACTCGAAAATACCGTGCGGTATTCTGACGACGAGAATATTCCCGTGCTGGGAACTGACTTGTCGACATTTGAAATGGCAGGAAAACTATATCAACTTCTCAATCAGTAGGGATGAACGCTTACAGGACTGATCTTCATATCCACACACTTTTGTCGCCGTGTGGCGATCTGGAAATGAGTCCTGCACAAATTGTGTCGCTGGCCTGCTCGCGCGGACTTGATATCATTGGGATTACTGATCACAACAGTACCAAACAATGTGAACTGGTCTGGAAATTGGGCCGTCAGTCGGGGCTAACCGTCATTCCGGGGTGCGAAACCACCACGCGTGAAGAAGTTCATTGCCTGGGCTTGTTTGAAGATTTTGATGCGCTGGCTGTGTTTCAGGAATATCTTGACCGGCACTTGACCGAGATCCCCTATGATCCCGAAATTTTCGGGCATCAGGTTGTGGTGGATGAGTCCGAGATTATTGTCGAGAGTATCGAAAATTATCTGGGGGCAGCGCTGGATGTCAGTATTGACGAGGTGGAGCAGAAGGTGCACGACTTATCTGGGATTTTTATCCCGGCGCACATCGATCGTCCACGGAACAGCTTGTTCAGTCAACTGTTTTTTTTGCCGCCCACATTGAGGGTCGATGCACTTCAGATTTCAAAAGGCGCCCAGGAAAAAGCTGTTCGTGAACGTTTCCTGATCAGCCCTGAAATCACTTTGGTGAAATTTTCGGATGCCCATTATCCTGATGATCTGGGCAGAACATATACAGTTTTTGAAATGGAGAGTCCTTCTTTCGGAGAGATAAGGAAAGCACTGGAGGGGAAAGAAGGACGAAAAGTTTGGATTCCATAACAAAAGGTTATCAGTAGAATAGCTTAAAAATATAATTTAACAAGCAGTATATCATTCGGTCCCTCAGTCCTTATCTCATGAAAGATCTTTCGATGCATATTCTCGATATTGTTCAGAATTCGATCCGCGCAAAAGCCAAGCTGATCAGTATCGGAATTGTTGAAAAACCAAATGAAAATCAGTTAATTATATCTATCGCTGACGACGGTTGCGGCATGGGAGAAGACGAACTGCGCCGCGCCATCGATCCTTTCTACACCTCCCGAACCACGCGCAAAGTGGGGCTTGGACTTTCACTTTTCAAGCAAAATGCCGAAATGACCGGAGGTTCTTTCACCCTTGAATCAGAAAAAGGCCAAGGGACCCGGGTGACTGCCGTGTTTGGCCTGAACCATATCGACCGCCCCGTCATGGGCGACCTGACAGGAACCTTGCTGATTCTGATCTGCAGCCCGGAGCCTATCGACTATGTCATTAAACATCAAACACCATACGGAGAATTTGTGCTGGATACGCGGGAGATTAAGCAAACGCTTGAAAATGTTCCGATTACAAATCCTGAAATCCGGGGATTTCTGAGAGAGATGATTCAGGAAAATTTAGCACAGATCAAAATTTGTGAATAATTGACAAAACTTAGTGATTATCTCAATTAAAGTACTGAAATTTAATAACAACATCCTATTGTTCAACCTTAATTAAGCTGACTAACTATGAATAAAATCAAATCCCTGGCCGACCTAAAAAAGCTTCAGTCAGAAGTGCAGTCGAAGATCCGACTGAGAGAGAAAGGCGACAATCCGGAAGACCTGATTCAGATTAAAGTTTCGATGGCTACCTGCGGCATTGCTTCTGGAGCGAAGGAAACCATGAGCTGCCTGATTGAAGAACTCGACCACCAGGGCATCGATGCCGTTGTAACCCAGACCGGATGCATGGGCTATTGTTATGCCGAACCTACCATCGAACTAACCATTCCCGGACAGGCCCCGGTGGTATATGGCTACGTGAATAAAACCAAGGCCCTCGAAATCATCGAAAAACACATCAAACTCAATCAGATGGTCGATGGAATCATTCCTGTGAACTATTCATCAATCGATAACCAATAATCAAACGGACAATTATGGCCGAATTTAATATGCACATCCTTGTTTGCGGTGGTACCGGATGCAAGGCTTCACAAAGCGAGCTGATCAAGGCCAATTTCACGAACAGGCTCAATGAGTATGGACTGGTCGACGACATTCAGGTGATCATGACCGGCTGTTTCGGTTTTTGTGAAAAGGGACCTATCGTTAAGATCTTGCCCGATAATACTTTTTACACCCAGGTTACTCCTGAAGATGTAACCGAAATTGTTGACGAACACATCATTAAAGGACGGAAAGTACATCGCTTGTTGTATAAGGATCCGGAAACCAAAGAATCGGTTGGCGATTCAAAAGGAATGGAATTTTATAAAAAACAGATTCGAATTGCACTTCGCAACTGCGGGTTCATCAATCCCGAGAATATTGAAGAATACATTGGCCGCGATGGATATGCCGCACTGGGAACCTGCCTGACCGAGAAAACTCCGGAACAGGTTATCCAGATGGTGAAAGACTCCGGCCTTCGCGGACGGGGCGGCGGTGGTTTCCCAACCGGACTGAAATGGGAAATTGCCAGTAAATCGGTCGGCGATCAAAAATACGTGGTTTGCAATGCCGATGAAGGCGATCCCGGCGCATTTATGGACCGTTCGATCCTGGAAGGCGACCCGCATTCGGTAATTGAAGCTATGGCTATCTGCGGATATTGTATCGGCGCCGACAAAGGTTTGGTGTACATCCGGGCCGAATATCCGCTGGCTATCGAACGCCTGAAGATTGCCATCGGGCAGGCCCGCGAATATGGGTTGCTCGGTACAGACATTATGGGAACAGGCTTCAATTTTGATGTCGAAATCCGTTACGGGGCAGGAGCTTTCGTGTGTGGCGAGGAAACTGCGCTGATTCATTCGATGGAAGGCAAACGTGGCGAACCTACCGTGAAACCTCCGTTCCCGGCTGTGAAAGGATACAACGGCAAACCAACCAATGTAAACAACGTGGAAACTTTTGCCAACATCCCCGTGATCATCAGCAAAGGCCCGGAATGGTTTGCTTCAATTGGTACGGCTAATTCGAAAGGAACCAAAGTGTTTGCCCTGGCCGGAAAGATTAACAATGTGGGACTGATTGAAGTTCCGATGGGAATCACCCTTCGTGAAGTTATTTATGATATTGGCGGCGGAATAAAGGATGGGCGCGAATTCAAAGCCGTGCAAACCGGTGGACCTTCGGGAGGCTGCCTGACCAAATCGTTTCTCGATACGCCTATCGATTACGACAACCTGCTGGCTGCCGGTTCGATGATGGGGTCGGGCGGAATGATCGTTCTCGACGATTCGGATTGCATGGTTGCCATCGCCAAATTTTACCTCGGTTTCACGCTGGATGAATCGTGCGGGAAGTGCGCTCCTTGCCGGATCGGAAATAAACGGCTCCACGAAATTCTCGAAAAAATCACCGAAGGCAAAGGCAAACCCGAAGATCTCGACCGGCTTCGGATGCTTGGTTCTGTAATAAAAGATACTTCGCTTTGCGGCCTGGGGCAAACATCGCCGAACCCGGTACTTTCAACGCTTGACAATTTTTACGACGAGTATCTGGCGCATGTCAACTCATCGTCCTGTCCGGCAGGTCAGTGCAAGGCTTTGGTCCACTATTCGATCGATGCCGACAAATGTACAGGCTGCACGCTTTGTTTCAGGAATTGCCCGGTTGGTGCCATTTCAGGCGAAAAGCGGTCGCCGCATTACATCGATCAGGCGCTTTGCATCAAATGCGGCGTGTGTTTCGAGAAGTGTAAGTTTGATGCTGTATTAATCGGATAAAATGACTCTGTTATGGAAATGATAAACCTCACCATAGATAATAAACCAGTTGTAGTCCGTAAGGGAACTACTGTGCTGAAAGCTGCATCCAGCATCGGAATTGATATTCCGACGTTATGCTACATGAAGTTGGATGACCTCGATATTGAGAATAAGCCCGGAGGTTGCCGGGTTTGCGTGGTCGAGATCAAAGGGCGCCGTAACCTGGCCCCGGCTTGCTGTACCGAAGCCACCGAAGGGATGGAAGTTAGTACGCATACAATCAGGGTGGTGAATGCCCGTCGAACGGTGGTCGAGTTGATATTGTCGGATCATCCGGCCGATTGCCTGATCTGTGCCAAATCGGGGAACTGCGAATTGCAGAATATGGCCCATCACCTCGGAATCCGCCAGATTCATTACCAGGGCGAGCAATCGACCTATCGCGAAGATACTTCGCCGGCTATCATCCGTGAAATAAACAAGTGCATCATGTGTCGCCGCTGCGAAACCATGTGCAACGATGTGCAGACCGTTGGCGTTCTTTCGGCTGTTAATCGTGGGTTTCAGGCGGTAGTGGCTCCAGCGTTCGAAATGAACCTCGATCACTCGGTTTGTACATACTGCGGACAGTGCGTGGCCGTTTGCCCAACAGGGGCGCTTACCGAAGTGGATCAAACCGGAGCTGTAATCCGCGCCCTTTCTGATCCGAATAAAACGGTAATTGTTCAGACAGCTCCTGCAGTTCGGGCAGCCTTGGGCGAAGAGTTCGGGTTGCCTGCCGGTACGCTGGTGACTGGTAAAATGGTTGCTGCCCTGCGCCGTCTGGGCTTCGATCATGTTTTTGATACTGACTTTGCAGCCGACCTGACTATCATGGAAGAAGGTACCGAATTGCTGAACCGGCTTTCGGCTTTTATGGCCGGTGATAAGACTGTCAAGCTTCCGATCCTGACCTCCTGCTGTCCGGCCTGGGTGAAATTCTTCGAACATCATTTCCCGGAATTGAAGGATATCCCGTCGACAGCCCGTTCTCCCCAGCAAATGTTCGGTTCCATAGCAAAGACCTATTTTGCCGAAAAGTTGAAGGTGAAGCGCGAGAACCTGGTGGTAGTTTCCATCATGCCGTGCGTGGCCAAAAAATATGAAAGCAGCCGACCAGAGTTTTCGGTCAATGGTAATCCTGATGTGGATTATGCTTTAACTACGCGCGAATTGGCTCATTTGATCAATCTGGGGAACATTGATTTCAAGTCGTTGCCGAATGAAGATTTTGATCATCCGTTAGGTGAGTCAACCGGAGCTGCCGTAATTTTTGGAACTACAGGCGGGGTCATTGAAGCTGCCGTGCGCACAGCGTATGAAATTTTTACCGGCAAAGCTTTGCCTAGGGTTGATTTCGAGGAGCTGCGCGGAATGGACGGTTTGCGCAAAGCAACAATTGACTTCAACGGAACCCCGATCAAAATCGGGATTGCTCATGGTTTGGGTAATGCCCGTAAGCTGCTCGAAGAAATTCAGGCCGGAAACAGCGAGTTTCATGCCATTGAAATCATGTCGTGTCCGGGCGGATGTATTGGCGGTGGCGGTCAGCCGTATCATCATGGCGATGCCGAAGTCCTGAAAAAGCGTCAGCGGGCCATCTATTCCGAAGATCACAGCAAAACGATCCGAAAGTCGCACGAGAACCCCTATATCATTAAACTTTACGAAGAATTCCTGGAAAAGCCGATGAGTGAGAAGTCGCACCATTTGTTGCACACCAGGTATTTCGATCGTAGCTAGGTTGTAGAGACGTTGCGTGCAACGTCTCTACCCAATCAGATTTTAATTTTTGTTCAAATCGAAAATCTAATAATATGCCAGGAATAAAACTTTCAGAAAAAACCATCGGACTGATAAAGGAAGTCTGTGCCAATTTTGGGAACCAGGGAAGTGAATTGATCAATGTTCTTCACCAGGTTCAGGGTAAATTGGGGTATTTACCTGCTGAAGTTCAGGAAGTAATTGCCAAAGAACTGAACATCTCGGTTGCCAAAGTGTATGGCGTGGTTACTTTCTATTCATTTTTTACCATGATCCCTATGGGTGAATTCCCTATTTCGATTTGCATGGGAACCGCCTGCTATGTGCGTGGTTCTGAGCAGGTACTGTCCGAATTTCAACGACAGTTGGGTATTGAAGTTGGGCAAAGCACTGCCGACGGCAAGTTTTCGCTCAATTGTCTGCGTTGCGTGGGCGCGTGTGGTCTGGCCCCAGTGGTAATGGTCGGTGAAAAAGTTTACGGACGAGTTTCACCTCAGATGGTTAAAAACATTATTGCCGAATACAAGGAAGGCTGTGCTTCTGAAGCAAAATCGGCGTAAAGGTCTTTCATAATTGAAATTGTGAGCATGAGGGATCCGATCTTTTTAAAAGATCGGATCCCTTTATTGTGTCAGGCTAAATATCTTACCTTTAACCTTGACTAAAATAGAACCTGTGAACCGTATCTTTCTTTTACTTTTTTGTGTCGTTTTTACTTTATCGGCCCAACCCCAAACAGTAACTTATAAAACTGAACCCGATCTTCCGTATCGTTCGGGCGAAAACCTCGACGATTACATGAAGGAGCGCTGCAAACTGGATATTTACTTTCCGGAAAATGTAGATAGTTTTACTACCGTAGTTTGGTTCCATGGCGGGGGATTAACCGGAGGGAGCAAGTCAGTCCCGGAACGACTGAAAAATCATAAACTGGCGGTTGTCGCGGTGAATTACCGGCTTAGTCGCAAGGTGAAATGTCCGGCATATATCGACGACGCTGCGGCTGCTGTTGCCTGGGTATTCCGAAATATTGGGAAATACGGTGGCGACCCGAAGAAAATTATTGTTTCGGGGCATTCAGCCGGAGGTTATCTCACCAGCATGGTTGGACTTGATAAACATTACCTGGCGGCTTATGGAATTGATGCCAATTTGATTCAGAAATTGGTTCCTTTTAGTGGACAAATGATTACCCATTTTGAAATCCGCAAAGAACGTGGCATAAAAGACACACAACCCGTGATTGATGAGTTTGCTCCTCTTTTTCATGTTCGGGCCGATGCACCTCCACTGTATTTAATTACCGGTGACCGTGAACTGGAGATGCTGGGGCGCTATGAAGAAAACGCCTATATGTGCCGAATGATGAAGGTTGCCGGGCACAAACAAACCACGCTTTATGAACTGGATGGCTTTGACCATGGAGAAATGGCTGCGCCGGCGTTTGATCTGCTGCTGAAAATTATTGGGAATTAGGTGGTTGGTTTAATTTTTTTTGAAGCTTGTATTTTCCAAATGCTCAATTTTTCTCCTGATTTCATCCGGAAACGCAAGCTTGGTGTTTTCCCGAAAATCATAAAAAACAATGATGTCGTGAGCATCAGCCACCATTTCGTTTTTGTCGTTGTAAAGCCGGTGAAGGATCCGGAAACTTGTATTTTTTATTGAATCTATCTTTGAATAGATGTTTACATGTCCCGGATAGAATAGCGGTTTGCGAAACGGGCTGTTGGTCGAAGCCAATTGTTCAATAGGCTAAATATGTCGCATAACAGGTGCTTAAGGTAATTTTCTGAGTTAAATCCATAGTTTATCTGTTTTGACTTCCCTAAATTTATACAAATAGAACTTCTTTCTGAGTCTCTTTCCGGTTTGGAAAACAGATTGATGAATGAAATGATCTGGCTGCTTTTGCGGTTCTCTGCTGATGATCGATTAAACCATTCCCCGGAATTTCTTTTGTAAATTATTATTGATAGATGCAATCCTTCAGTACTCCACTTTGAAGAATTTTTACCGATAAGATACAACTAACAAACTCATATTTATATGAATCCGATTTCAGAACTCATCAAAAAACTAGCCGATCAGCATGGCCGGGAAAGGCATAACCTGCTGCCGATTCTTCAGGGGGTCGTCGAACAGGAAAAATACCTGTCGGAATATTCGATGACCGAGATTGCGCGGGAATTAGATTTGCCAGCCTCCGAAGTTTATGGAACGGCCACGTTTTACTCTTTTTTGGAACATAAAAAAATGGGCCGATACATCATTCGTGTCTGCAAAACCATCACTTGTTCGATGAAAGGGAAAAACCAGATTTTGCTAACCATCGAAGATATGCTGAAAATCAGCGTGGGGGAAACCACTCCCGACGGTTACTTTTCGCTGTTGCAGACCAATTGCCTGGGATTTTGCCATAAAGCGCCGGCAATGCTGATCAACAATGATGTTTATACCGAGCTGACTCCCGAGAAAGTTCGTGAAATATTAAGCAACTACCTGAACAAGAAAAAGGAAGGGGGCTTCAATGACAATTAATTATCAACTAAAAAGGGCCGATTTCATTTTTAAAAATGAAAACGACTGGGAGGAGGTGCTGAGTAAAAGCATTAGCCGTGCTCCCCAGGAACTGATCAATGAACTAATCAGCTCTGAACTGAAAGGGCGGGGAGGGGCAGGATTTCCTACCGGTTTAAAATGGAAAATATCGGCGGAAGCTGAAAGCGAGGTTAAATATGTGATTTGCAATGCCGACGAGGGCGAGCCAGGAACGTTCAAGGATCGGGAGATTTTATCAATGGTTCCGTTCAAGGTGTTGACAGCAATGGCCGTTTGCGGTCATGTAATAGGAGCAAAGGAAGGTTATATCTATCTCCGTGGCGAATATTTTTTCCTCCGTCCCGAATTGGAAAAGGCTATTGGCGAGTTTGAATATTATTGCAGAGAGATAAAGCTCGACTTTACAATCCGGGTCTTTATGGGAAGCGGCGCTTACATTTGTGGCGAGGAAACTGCCCTGTTCGAATCGATGGAAGGCAAACGCGGTGAGCCCCGGAATAAACCTCCATATCCTTCCGTTTACGGGTATATGGGAAAGCCTACCGTTATCAACAATGTAGAAACGCTTGCTCATGCCTTCACCATTTTTAAATACGGAGCCAAACGTTTTTATGATTTGGGCGTTCAGTATTCGCGCGGTTCAAAACTTTTCTCGGTTTCCGGAGATACCCCAAAACCAGGTATTTACGAATTGGAACTCGGCATGAGTCTGTCTGATTTTGTCGATGAGTTCGGCGACGGAGATACCAAAGCTGTTCAGGTTGGCGGAGCTTCCGGGTTTTTGGTTCCGCGCAAACGATTCGGTGAAACGGCCATCGGATTTCAGGGACGACTTACCGGAATATCGTTGCCCACCGGCGGTTCGATGATGCTTTTCAATAGTTCGCGGTCGATGTTCAATGTGCTTGACAATTACCTGGAGTTCTTCCATGAAGAATCGTGCGGTCAATGCACTCCTTGCCGGGTCGGCTGTCAGCAGTTGCTGAGCGGAATCAAGGCTGTAAAACGGGGAGAAAAGAATGCCCAATATCTGGATAAGTTACTGCGACTGGCTGAAACCATGCAATATACCGCCAAATGCGGATTGGGTCAATCGGTGGCCAATTCGTTTGCTTCGATTGTCGAAAACTTCAGGGAAGAAATGATTTACTAACCGTGAAAACATCATCAGTTATGTCCAAAACTATCAAGATATCAATCAATGGCGTGAGCGTTGAAGTTGCCACCGGGACTACCATTCTGGAGGCGGCCCGCCAGACTGGGGTGATCATTCCTACCTTGTGTTACCATAAAGACTTGTGTGTGGCGGGGAATTGCAGGGTTTGTGTGATTGAAATTGCCGGTCAGAAAAGACTGGCCGCTGCCTGTGCCACTCCTTGCGAAGAGGGAATGGAAATTCTGACGAATTCCCTGAAGGTCAGAAATTCAAGAAAGCATATTATCGAATTGCTGCTTTCGGAACACAATGCCGACTGTACCCGCTGTTACAAAAACGGCAACTGCGAATTGCAGGAACTGGCTTCAGAATATAAAATAATGACTCAGGATTTTATCCGGCTGGTACCCTTTAAAAACTACACCATCGACATGTTTTCGCCTTCGATTATCAAAGACGACAGCAAATGTGTGCGTTGTCAGCGGTGCGTGCGGACCTGTGCCGAATTGCAGGGCGTGAATGCCCTGACGGTTGCTCATAAAGGTGACCGGATGAAGATTACCACATTCTTTGAAAAGACGATGAACGATGTGGTTTGCACCAATTGCGGGCAATGTATCAACCACTGCCCAACCGGGGCGCTGGTTGAAAAAAATTACATCGAAGAAGTGTGGGATGCCATTGGCGATAAAACCAAACATGTGGTTGTGCAAACAGCTCCGGCAGTTCGTGTGGGACTGGGCGAAGAACTTGGGTTTGAACCGGGTACCCGGGTAACCGGTAAAATGGTGGCTGCATTAAAGCGCCTGGGCTTCGATGCGGTGATGGATACCGATTTTACAGCCGACCTGACTATCATGGAGGAAGGTACCGAATTACTCTCCCGCCTGAAACGGGCCTTGGTCGATCATGATCCGGAGGTGAAACTGCCGATGGCAACCTCCTGTTCTCCCGGTTGGATCAAGTATATCGAGCACATGTATCCTGAATATCTGGATAACCTGTCAACCTGCAAATCGCCGCAGCAAATGTTTGGAGCCCTGGTGAAAACCTATTATGCCAAAGCCCGCAATCTCGATCCGGAAAAGATTGTTTCGGTTTCGATCATGCCATGCACCGCTAAAAAGTTTGAGGCCAACCGGCCCGAAATGCACGATAGCGGTTACCGCGATGTCGATTACGTGCTGACCACCCGCGAACTGGCCATCATGATCAAGCAGGCAGGCATCGATTTTATGAAACTGGAAGATATGCACCACGACCGGCTGATGGGTGAATCGACCGGAGCCGGCGTTATCTTTGGAGCTACCGGCGGAGTGATGGAAGCTGCTTTGCGTACGGCTTACGAACTGGTTACCGGACGTGATGTGCCGTTTGAAAATCTGAATATTACTTCGGTGCGCGGGATGGACGGGGTGAAAGAAACGTCTATAAAAATTGAAAATCCATTGAAGGAATGGGCTTTCTTGGAAGGTGTTGAACTGAAATGTGCCATTGCTCATGGTCTGGTGAATGCTAAGAAAGTCATGGATTCAATTCGGTCGGGCAAGTCCAGCTATCATTTCATTGAGTTTATGGCTTGTCCCGGCGGTTGCCTGGGCGGTGGTGGTCAGCCGATTCCAACCAGTCCTGAAATTCGCCGGAAACGAGCCGAAGCAATTTATGCCGAAGATGCCGGAATGCCTCTGCGCAAATCTCATCTGAATCCGGAAATCATTAAGATTTACAAAGATTTTCTGGGGAAACCGCTGAGTGAACAGTCGCATCATTTGCTGCATACCAAATACACGCCCCGACAAAGATTTTAATCAAGGGAGTCCGGCCTTCACCGGACTTTCTTATTTTTGAGCCATGCTTTATCAAACGTCATTTAATAGTCCCTTGGGTATCCTGATCCTGGAATCGGATGGACAGTCAATTACCGGAATAAAGTTTTCGGAAAATGTTATTCCGGAACAAAATCCTTGCGACGTTCTGGAACAATGCCGGTTACAACTCGAAGACTATTTTTCAGGGAAGGCAATTGCTTTTGATTTGCCTCTCAATCCTGAAGGAACCGGGTTTCAGCAAAAGGTATGGGCTGAGTTACTGAAAATCCCTTATGGAGAAACCATCTCCTATCAGGAACTGGCAGTCAGACTGGGCGATGTCAAAGTGGTCAGGGCGGTTGGAACAGCCAACGGGCGAAATCCGATTGCCATTGTTGTTCCCTGCCACCGGGTGATTGGTGCCGGAAACAAACTCACCGGTTATGCCGGAGGTATCTGGCGGAAGAAATGGCTGCTCGAACATGAAGTTAAACACAATCCCTTCAAAAAAACACTTTTTTAACATGACAACCGACCATTCTCTTATTTTCGAAGCCTGTGTGGAGACGCTGAAAGAGGCTCTTTCTGCCGAACAGCGTGGCGCCAGCCGCATTGAGCTTTGCTCTGCCCTGGATCAGGATGGATTAACTCCATCACATGAATTGACACAGCAATGTGTCCGGCAATTATCTATTCCGGTAATGGCTATGGTTCGGCCGCGGGGCGGGAACTTTGTCTATTCGGAAGCTGAGATCAGGCAAATGGAACAGGAAATCGGTTTCTTTAAACAGGCAGGCGTTGCGGGAGTGGTTTTCGGGTTGCTTACCGCTGATGGCAAAATTGATGTGGACAATACCCGGAGGCTTGCCCGGTTGGCTTCTCCACTGGACGTGACCTTTCACAAGGCCATTGATTATTCCACGGATATACTGAAATCATTCCGGGAACTCAATGCCATAGATGGAGTCACGCGTGTTTTGACTTCCGGCGGAATGGATACCGCCTGGGATGGACGCGAAGTGCTAAAACAGATGCAGGAGTTCCCGGGGCGAAGAATAAAGATCATTGCCGCGGGCAAAGTGCTCCCTGAAAACAGGGAACAGATAGCCAGTTATACTGGCGTAGCAGAACTTCACGGGAAAAGGATTGTGTGATTTTTTGCTAAAATTCGTTTTTAGAAATAAACAGAATGTTATCTGTACTCGAAGTTTCTTCAGAAATCGTTAAAATTGCAGCAGTAACAATCGATTTTGGAGATGGAAATATGAAGGTGAAAATCAATATTGAAAACGTATGAAGACATTAAAATTATCAGTTCTGTTGCTTGCCTGTTTGCTGAGCAGCTATACTTGGGGACAGTCGTCAAAACAAGGCGTTTATAAAGCTTTTGAAGCCTCGGTGAGCGAAGGGTTGAACCTGCAGGCTGTAGGTAAAGTGGGGATAAGGCCGGTTTATGGCATTTTCAGTATCGGCACGCAGTTCCTTGCAGAAAACTACAAGTGGGCCTTTGGTGGGGGAATCGGCACTCACCTGATCAAAACGGAAAAGCAATCGATGAACCTGGAATACCTGATCTTCCATGTCAATGAAGCTGAAATCTGGACCGACAATTACAATAACTTTCAGCAGATACGAGTGCTGTATAGTAAACGGATTGGTCAGAAGTTAAGCGTCTTTGGCGGCCCGAGCCTCAATTTAAACATTGCTGAGAACAAGCAGAGTTTTGGTCATACCTTTGAAAGCACGTTTGCTCCGTACGATATCTATTCGCATGTTGGTGATAACCACACCTCAAAAGGATGGATTGGCCTGACGCTGGGTATCCGGTTTGACAAATAGCAGAGATTTAAAAAAGCATAAAAAAGAGCCCTGTCAGTTTTGAATATCTGACAGGGCTCTTTTCGATTGTAATGACTATTCGTTGTTGAAGTCAATCCATTTCTACCAAAGGTTTTCTCCATATGAAAATCCTTCGCGCATCGGTTCTTTAATGTAAGTATCCAACTCCGGATGATTCCTAACTTTCATATTGGCAGCATCATACTCAATACGTGTGTTGAATCGTTGAGCCAGAACTCCCGTGAGCGACATCTCTACCAATTGGGTGGCGTAATCGAAATTCGAACCGCATACCGTTCCGTTTTTAATGGCTTCAACCCATTCCCTTTGCGGGTTTTCGTCAAAAGTACGCGGAATTGTTTGTGCCGGTGGATTCTTCAGGAATTCTTTCCACTCCTCATCTTTCATTAAAAGACGCGGTTCATTTGGGCGTCCGCCTGTCATCAGGCATTGTTTGTCGCCAACCATAATCATACCGCTTCCAGGCAATTTTTCCATGTTCCACTCCGGACGGATTTCCGGTTTCAGTTTGCCTTCGTACCAACGCATCGTTACCGGAGTTTTGTTGCCACGGGCAGGAAAGTCCCAGCGAATAATGGCTTGGTCAGAAACGAATCCATTGTCGGGAACCGGTGATTTAAATTCGGCTTCAACTACATTGGGCATGCCCAAATCGAGTGACCAGAAAGGTGCATCCAAGGTGTGGCAACACCAGTCGCCAAGCTCTCCATTTCCAAAATCGAACCATCCGCGCCATGTCTTGGGGTGGTATATTCCGTTGTACGGACGGAAAGCGGCAGACCCTACCCACAAATTCCAGTCGAAATACTCCGGAATGGGTTGTTCTACAGGTGGAAAACTATCAGGTTTGTTAAAGTACTTCCCGGGTCCAAAATCTGGTCCATCGAACCAGGCAATCACTTCGGTCACATTGCCTAGGAGTCCGGCTTCGTACCATTCTTTTATCAGGCGGATTCCGTTTGTGGCATGTCCCTGGTTGGCCATTTGGGTGATTACGTTGTAATGTTTAGCTGCTTTCTGCAGGGTGCGCAACTGCCAGATGTTGTGCGCCAATGGCTTTTCAACGATTACATGTTTGCCGAGCTGCATGGCTGCCATAGCTGCCGGAAAATGAGAATGGTCGGGGGTGCAGACCATTACCGCATCGATTTCCTTGTGCATCTGATCGAACATGACCCTGTAATCTTTGAAGCGTTTGGCTTTTGGCATTACCCGAAAGGCTTCTGCGGCACGTTTGTCGTCAACATCACACAAGGCAACGATATTTTCGTTCCACTTGGGATTTTTCTGATTAATCAGTTTGCTCCAATTGGATTTCCCTTGTCCGCCCACGCCAATGACCGCAATATTCAAACGGTTTGTCGGAGAACAACTCATCAGGTTTGGAATGAAAAATGCACCTACTGAAAGTACGGATGCCGACTTAAGAAAATCTCTTCTGGTTGGATTCATTGTTGGTTTAGTGTTTAGGTTTGAGGGAAATAAAAATAGGAAATATTTATCTAATGCTTCTGCTTTGGCTTAAAAATATACCAGAACAGAACGGGTTATTGCCTGTTTTTTGAGAAATGCTTCGAGTCGCCCCATTCGTCGTAGGCAATTTCGCAGCCTGCAATTTCGATCCGGGCTTCCAGACAAGTGCGGCACAATTCGGCATCTTCGTCCAGACAAGGTTTGTCTTCGTAAAGCTGGTATTCTTTTCTGTATTTCGTTGGGGTAAGATTGGGCATGATGACGTTGGCGCCGATGGTAAGCGCTTTTTCGCGTCCGGCAGGGTCGATGGCCTGCAAAGCGGTGGCGGCAGCAATATTGATATCAGGCATTAGCAACCGAAGTGCAGCGATCATCTTCAGCGACAGGTCAAAACGCTCTTGTCTGGTTTTTAGCTGGTCGCGAAATTCGTAAAGCGGAGTGTCTTCATGCTCAATGTACGGTCCCATTCCAACCATGTCCACATCTATTTCTTTGAGGAATAACAGGTCGTTGGCCAGATCGCTCATCGTTTGGAAAGGCAAGCCGATCATAACTCCGGTTCCGACCTGATAACCGGCAGTTCTCAAATCTTTTAAAGCCTGAAGTCGGCGCTCGTAGCGGTGAAGATCGTTGTTCGGATGGATCTTTCGGTACAATTCCGGGTTCGAGCTTTCGATACGGAGTAGATAGCGGTGTGCCCCGCTTTCGCGCCATCTGCTGTAAGTTGCCAGACTTTGTTCGCCGCACGAAAGGGTAATCCCCAGTTCGCCGTTCGACAAGCTTTTGATTTGCCTGAGCAGTGAATCAACCCGTTCGACAAAGGCCGGAGAACTTAATTCTCCGGATTGCAATACGACCGAACCGAAACGGTTTTGCCAGGCAAAGCGACAGGCTTCCAGAATTTCGTGATCGGTGGCATTGTAACGAACCCCTTTCTCGTTGCTCTTGCGGATGCCGCAGTAAAGACAGTCTTTGGCACAGATGTTCGAAAATTCAACCAGCCCGCGAAAATATACCTTGTTTCCAACGGTCTTGATCTTGATTTCCCGGGCTCGCTGGAACAATTGCTGTCGGTTGCTGCCTTCCGCTTCGAGAAGCACCACCAGTTCTTCGAGGGTAAAGTCGGCGTTTTGTAATATTTCCGAAAAGCTTTTCATCGTTAGCGAAGATACGAAATGTTGGGCAGAGCTCATAGGGCATGAAGCAAGGGGCATGGGGCCGTGAGAACGAAATGGAGATTAGTTGCAGTTTTCATTTTCAGGAAAACAACAAGTTTAGTATTACAGTTACAGTTTACAGGTTTTGGATTTGTAAAATAAGTTCAGCCCGTGTTCGCGCATAAATTTAATGCGATTGTTTATTAGTTAGAAAACTCTAACTATATTTGTTCTATGGAAAAGCTGGTTGAAGTCATAGCAAAACTTTCGCGTGAGATTGGTCACTTGGAAGAAGCGGCCAAGGATCAATTCGATTTCAAGGAACTGACGTTGACGCAAATGAACTACCTGGAGACCATCAGCCAGTTGGGAAACCCAAACATGACCGAGCTTGCCGCTGAAATGCACTTGACAAAACCTACCGTTAAAGTGGCTATTGATAAGCTTATTGAGAAGGATTTTATCTACAGGGTGCAGTCGGATGAAGACCGTCGCAGCGCGCACCTGCACCTGACCGTAAAGGGAAAACTGATCAATCACACCCACGATTTTGCACATAAGCAGATGGCTGAGCTGATTATTCAGAAACTGGATGCTACGGAGGCTGGACTGCTTTCCATGTTGCTTGAAAAGGTTTTTCGCAAACCTTAAAAATTTATGCTATTAGTTAGAATGTTCTAATCAAATTATCATGACTGTCGATTTAAAATCAGAAAAGTACCGGGGCCTGACCCAGGAACAAGTTTTGGAAAAACAACGGCTCGAAGGGCTGAATGAGCTGCCTTCGTCGAAGCCCAAAAACATATTGGCTTTGGCCTGGGGGGTTGTAAAGGAACCCATGTTTCTGCTGCTGGTGGCCTGCGGAACTTTGTATCTGGTTTTGGGTGATATTCAGGAAGGTTTGATGCTGCTGGGATTCGTTTTTGTGATTATGGGCATTGAATTCTATCAGGAGAAGAAAACGGAAAGGGCGCTGGATGCTTTGAAGGATCTGGCCAGTCCGAGGGCATTGGTAATCCGGGAGGGCGTTGAAAAACGTATTGCCGGTCGTGAGGTGGTGACCGGCGATCTGGTGGTTTTGCAGGAGGGCGACCGTGTGCCTGCTGATGCCACCGTACTTTATTCGGTAAACCTGATGGCTGACGAGTCGATGCTGACCGGAGAATCAGTGCCGGTTCGCAAGACCGAGTGGAACGGTACTGATCAGAATATTCTTCCCGGAGGCGACGACCTGCCTTTTGTGTATTCAGGCTCGATGATTGTGCAGGGAAATGGCATTGTTCAGGTAACTGCCATTGGGCAGAATACTGAAATCGGTAAGATCGGCAAAGCGCTCGATTCGGTTAAAGAAGAAGATACCCGGCTGAAAAGTGAAATGTCGGTTTTGGTCAAGCGGTTGGCTATCTTCGGAATCTTGCTCTGTGTGGTGGTGATTCTGGTTTTTACACTTACCCGTGGAAGTTTACTTCATGGTTTTCTGGCTGGGATCACTTTGGCGATGGCCATGTTGCCCGAAGAATTTCCGGTGGTGCTCACTATTTTTATGGCTTTGGGCGCATGGCGAATGTCAAAGAAAAATGTGCTGACCCGCAAGCCGGCTGCCGTCGAAACGCTGGGTTCTGCCACCGTTTTATGTACCGACAAGACCGGAACGCTAACACAGAACAAAATGACCGTTACCCGTTTATTCAACGGTTCCGATTTTTTTGAAGTCGATCATCAGACTCAATTTCCTGAGGAATTCCACGAGATTATTGAATACGGCATTTTGTCGAGCCAGACTAATCCGTTTGACCCGATGGAACGCGCCATTACCAACATGGGCGAAGTGTACCTGAAGAATACCGACCATATTCATGTCGACTGGCAGATGGTGAAGGAATATCCGTTGTCGAAAGATTTACTGGCTATGTCGCGTGTTTTTACCGATGTTCAGCAAACGCGTCAAACTATCGCGGCCAAAGGCGCTCCGGAAGCTATTTTTGATTTATGCCACCTGCCGGAAGAACGGAAGACTTTGATGGCTAAAGCCGTTGCCGAACTGGCTTCTCAGGGATTACGGGTGCTGGGTGTTGCCAAAGCCATTGTTGGGAACGGAACACTTCCCCTGATTCAGCATGATTTTGATTTTGAGCTGGTGGGGCTGATTGGTTTGTCCGATCCGATCCGCGAAACGGTACCTCTGGCTGTTAGCGAGTGTTATAAGGCCGGAATCCGGGTGATCATGATTACCGGTGACTATCCGGTGACCGCCATGAACATTGCTCGCGAGATTGGACTGAAAAATCATACGGTGTCTATCACCGGAGCCGATTTGCAGCAGATGAGCGAGGAAGAACTCAGCGAACGGATTAAAGAAGTAAATGTTTTTGCCCGCGTGATTCCGGAGCAGAAACTGAAGATTGTGAACGCGTTGAAACGAAATAATGAAATAGTTGCCATGACCGGCGACGGGGTGAACGATGCACCTGCCCTGAAAGCCGCCAATATTGGTATTGCGATGGGAGAGAAGGGGACCGATGTGGCCCGCGAGGCTTCGTCGCTTGTGCTGATGGACGATAATTTCTCATCGATTGTTGGTGCGGTTAAAATGGGACGCCGCATTTTCGACAACCTGCAAAAAGCGCTGGGGTACATTTTTGCCATCCATGTGCCTATTGCCGGCCTGTCGCTCATCCCCGTGTTTTTTAAAGACCTGCCGTTACTGTTGTGGCCGGTGCATATCGTATTCCTTGAATTGATTATTGATCCGGCCTGCTCCATCATTTTTGAGGCCGAGGAGGAAGAAAAGAACGTGATGAACCGTCCTCCGCGCGACATGAATGTGCCGTTTTTTGGTGCCGGAAAAATCTGGCTGAGCTGTTCGCAGGGGCTTGGAATTCTGGCCATTGTTTTTGTCGTGTATTTCTTTGGCCTGAAGATGGGCTACTCCGAACCTGAGGATCGTGCGTTAGCTTTTACCACCCTGATTGCTGCCAATATTGCCGTTATCCTTTCGAATCGTTCGTGGACACGGAATATCTTCCATATCATTGCAACGCCAAATAAAACCGTGAAATGGGTTGTTGGTGGGGCAGTGTTTTTTCTTGCTCTGGTGCTGAATGTGCCTTTCCTGTTGGACTTATTTCAGTTCGAACAGATCAGCCTGAACGAAACCCTTGTTTGTGTAGCTCTGGGCTTTTCCAGTATTGTTTGGTTTGAGTTGTATAAGGTGTTTTCCAACAGGGA
>CAZAVU010000012.1:45755-69059 GCA_964488805.1 uncultured Odoribacter sp.
GTAGTCTTCTCTAGAAATTTCCTATACCCCAAACCAGTCCGAAGTTGAAATAGGTGACATTACCTTTAAAATCATCGATCCTGGCTTTTGTTATGAAGTTATAGCCAAGATCCAGTTTTAGGCTAAAATAACCAGATCCATTCTCGTTGCCATAAATCGATTGACCTAGTTTGAGCTGTTTCAGTTTTATCTCGGTGTGGAGTCCAGGTCCACAGGAAAAAGCGTTGATGATTTTAAATTCTTTGTCATCGTCATCCGATTCGTACCTGTCGCTTTCCAGTTCCACGCCTCCGATAGAAACGAACGGAGCCAGGTGGCATCGGTTGTTCCTGGTTATAAAATATCCAACGGAAACTCCTCCCTGGAAATAGCGGAACTGCTCACCTTTCTCGAAATTCCAGGTTTCATTTGACGTGGTTGCCGAAAATGGGGTTTTCAGGTTAAGGCCGCCGGCATCGATGTTTAAGGAAGTATAAATTTTCCCGACATTGACATCCATTGCCATTGAAAAGCCGATGTTTGAAGAAAAATGATCGGATAAGTTCCCTCCAGGGATCAGTTCGCAGGCTCCCATTGTCCACGACCAGGATGCTTTTACCAATCCTTTAGGCAGATATCTGTCGAAAAAATCGTTGAACCGGGATTCTTTATACTCGGTGTGATAGGCCTTGACTAACTTGCTGTAATTCTCATCCCGCTTTCCGGTTTTTAGCAAGTAGATATAAATTTCCATAACTCTTTTAGCCTCGGCATCGACATCCAGAGTTGGAATCAGTGAAGTAAAAAAGTCTCCTTTTTTACTGATTTCATTATATAAGATGCTTTCTATCTGATAGGTATCCTGATAGCATCCCACTTTCGAGTATTTGGAAAATCCTTCGGCTTTTTCAATCCATTGGTTCCAGTCTGAGATTAAGAAATCCAGATAAAGCTCTTCGGTATAAGAAAATGCGGCAAATTTTCCATCGGTTGTTTCCTGTCGTAGGTAATGATATATTTCGCGGGCTTTATCGTAATTCCCATCCAGAACTTTCTGAACCAGCATTTTTCGTCCGTTATTAATTAACACTTCGGTGCTGTCGACAAATGATTTGATTTCATTTCCAATCTGAGCATGAAGGTTTTGGCAATAAAAAAACACTGCAATAAAGCAGATCGTTATCCTGAGTTTCATATCCTCTAATATTTTTTGTTGGTCGTTCTGTTGTTTTTATCCTGGCATTTTTCTGATAGACGACAGATTCTATATCTGCGATGAGCGTATGTTCATCGATCAGCAAAGAAGTCAGTATTTGATAGCCGGCAAGTTAAATATTATTTCATCAAAACAAAAGATGTTAAATAGGTTTGGTGAGAATGTTTTATCTGATGCTGAAGGTTCCGTTAGGGCATAAAAAAAGCTGCCCAGGTTATGGACAGCTTTCTTTCTTCAATATTTGTATTTGAAATTCGGTACTAGTCTTCGTCGTTGTATTCTTCGAATGGTTTGAATTGCCAAACATCATCCAGGTAATAGCTTCCAGTTTGTCCGGTGGCTATATAAGCTTTGTCTCCAACAGTAAATCCGACTGCCTTCGTTCTGGAAGAACCTTCGAATTTGGTTTTTTCAGTCCAGGTGTCTTTTGCAAAGTCGTATTCCCAAACAGTGCTCAATGTGCTTGAATTTTCACCAAGACATATATAAGCCTTATTGTCTAAAACAAATGAACAGGCATTTTTACGGACAATCGACCAGTCGCTGTCGTCATTCAAATCGATTTTTTTAGTCCATGTATTAGCGGTTGGGTCATATTCATACATGTCAGTTTGTGTAAGACTATTGCTAACGCCGGTACAAACGTATGCTTTGTCTTTATAGGTAAAAGCGGTAGCTTCTGTCCGTTTTGCGCCTGCAATACTAGCAACTTTTTCCCATTGTTGACCTGAAGCTGCGGCAGGATTAAAGCGGAAAAAATCATTTCTTGCAGCAAGATTGTCTCCATCCTTACCGGTTCCAATGTATCCATAATTTTTAAGGGCAAAGCCAACTGCATATCTACGAGTTCCACCGAGGAAATCATCTTTCTGAGTCCATGTGTTTGTAGATGGGTTATATTCCCATATATCTTTCAGATAATAATCTCCATCGAAACCTGTGCCTACATAACCTTTCCCGTTAACAGAGAAAGCCACAGCATCAGTCCGTCCTTTGCCAGGGAATGGTGCTAATTTAGTCCATTGTCCGGAAGCAGGACTAAAACTCCAAAAATCAGTCAAATATTCATTATCGTCTTCGCTGTTGTAACCAAGTCCAACATAAGCTTTATCACCAATAACAAAGCTAACTGCCGAACTGCGGGCCAACCCCTCGAAATCATTTTCTTTTACCCAGTTTCCAAGCGGGTCGTCGCTGTTATTATTACATCCGACCAGGAAGAGGAACAATCCTAAAACTATTGTCCACAACGTTTTCATAGCTTATCTATTTTACAAATTTGAATCTCAAAACTACGTGCCTTCACAGAGGATAAAAAGTAAATTCATTCAGACGAAGATTATTAATCGACGGATAAGGTTAATTTATAGATGAATATGGTTTATCTATACTTTTAAGGATGAATCCTGAAATTCGTTTTGTCTTTAATTATTCATATTCAGTTTTTTAAAGTAAAAGCAACGGATGTCAGTATAAGTTTATATCGAGAATTTTAGGTATTAGGTATATTTTAGTTCCTGAAATTAAGATTCCCGCCTACATTCGCTAAAAAAAGTAAAGCCATGATTGGAAGGAAATGTGACCAATGAAGATATTTTAACATTTTTTCTGATACTTCAAGGGTGCGTTCTTCCGTTTTTACATTTATAACAATGAAAACTAAATGAAAACATTTCAAATTCTGAGTTTCTTGCTTGCGATTTTGACCGTTTCATGTACCATATCTTCCATAGAGGACTTCGTGGTGGGTGAGAATTTTATCAAAGACAATAGTGCCGTGGTCATGCTTGATACCGTGTCGATTAGAACTTCGGTAGTTAAGTTCGATTCAATTTATTCTAATTCTTCAGGGAGACTTTTGTGGGGAAGTAATTATAATTCATACTCCGGCTATAAAAGTTCAAATGCCTACTTCGAAATGAAATTTGATGACGATATCACTGAAACTGAATTCGTCTATGATTCGTTGGTCATGATCTTGAATTATGATACTTATTATTCTGGAGATACGACTGTTACCCAAACATTGAGTGTTCACAGGATATCAGAGAAAATGAATTTGGATAAGGACAACAATCTGTATACAACTGATTATTTTTCTTATGATGAGACTCCTCTTGGCTCGATAAACTTAAAACCTAGGCCAAAGTCACATAAAAACGAAGTCAGAATAAAACTCTCCGATAAACTGGGGGCTGTACTTGCTCAGAAGATCAAAGACAAAAATGACTCGATCACCTCAAGTAGTTTATTTGTCGAATTTTTTCACGGGTTAGTTCTCAAATCACAGAATGATGCAAAAGGAGCAGTTATTGGATTTAGTGTTCATAACAAATCAGAGTCGACTGGCACTTCCTCTACATCTTCTTCAACATCCAGCACATCTTCTGCATCGATGCCCGAAATTAGATTGTATTACCATCTGAGCCCTAATCCGAATGATTTGCGCGACCAGTATTATAAGTTTTCTTTCTATACTGATGGAATTTATTTCAATCAGATCTCTGGAAATTCGACCAACACGTTGATCGATGGTATTTCGGACACGAAGGATGAAAAAAGTACAAAGCTCACTGACAATAAGATGTTGGTTCAATCAGGAATTCAGGTTTTCTCGAAATTTAAATTTCCATACCTTCTTAATTTAAAACTTGTTGGCGAAAATTCAGGTTTTATTGCTGCAACTTTGCGGCTGTATCCGGTTAAAGGTACCTATAACAAAGCAGCAAGTTTGCCCGACTCTTTATATGTATATAGCGCCGATCGCAAAAATGTGCTGACCTCTCAGATTTTGTTGCCCGGAAGTAGTAGCGACTATGCGCTGGGGCGTTTGACAATTGATAAGGATGCTGATGGACTTGCATGTTATGACATCGATATTACCAGTTTTATAAATTCAGAATTGAAACAACTTTCAGAAACAGACCATTCTCTTTTTATTGGTTACGGATCGACAAAAACCAAGAAAACTGTGGAACAGGTTATTTTGTACGGGGCAAATTCAGGGAAATATGCACCTAAAATGAATGTATATTATTACCACCATTAAAGAAAGAAACAGGTATGAGCCTAAAAAAAATATTTTTCTCATTATTAATAACGTTTTCTGGAATTACCCTTTTTGCCCAAAACAGCACCAATTCTCCATATTCGGGATTTGGGATCGGCGAACTTGAAATGAATGCAGGCGGACGAAATGTGGCGATGGGACAAACCGGTATTGCCCTGCAGTCGAGTTTGTTTTTAAATACGGCAAACCCGGCCTCATTGACGGCTATTGCTCCGAAGAATTTCCTTTTTGATATGGGGGTTCATTACAAGTACACCAATTTGGCCAACTCGGATAAAAGCGTTGATGTTACCAATGGAAACTTGAGCTGGATACAGATGGGTTTCCCGATCAGTAAACGGTTTTTTGGAGGATTGTCGATAAATCCCAAAAGTAGTGTGGGGTATAACATTTACTCGGTGAAATCGCTTGACGGAACATTGAAAAAGTACCAATCTGTTTCGGGAGGTTCCGGCGGATTGAGTGAAGCTGCTGCTTTGTTGGCCTGGAAGCTATCCAAAAATATTTCGCTGGGTGCAAAAGGGGGATATATATGGGGAAGCGTAACACAGACTATTGAGCAAAGCCTTAGCGTTTCGTCTACCACTTATGTCATTTCAGAAGAGGACAACATTACTTATTCTGGAGCTTATTTTGATCTTGGTACTCAGATCAGCATCCCGGTTTCTTCAAAGTCAACAGTTATGATTGGGGGTGTCGCAGGTCTGAGTAGTCAGTTGAATTCGGATATTTCGACAACCATTACCAAATCGTATGAAAGTTCGTCTGAAATCATTGCAAGTGATGCAAAGTCATCCAATTCAATGAAATTGCCTTTGGATGCAGGTATTGGCGTCAGCTTTTTGTATGGTCCCAAGTGGGTTGCAACCGTTGATTTCAGACAGTGCAACTGGAAAGATGCCACTTTGAAAATTAACTCGAATAAACTTAGCACAAATAATAGCTATCGTGGAGGTATCGAATATTCTCCCAAAAACGATCCAACAGTTTTTCGCCAGGCTATGCGGTATCGGTTGGGATATCGCTTTGATTCTGGTTATTTAACTCTTTATAATCAGCAGATTCACGAACGAGCCTTGTCGTTAGGACTTGGGGTGCCAATCCGGAAAGATCGTAGTTATGCGAACTTCTCATTGGAACTGGGCATGAGAGGAACTAAAAAGTCTTATCTGGTTGAGGAGAAGTTTGTAAAACTGAACTGTAGCTTTAATCTTTGGGACCGTTGGTTCATGAAACGTCAGTTCGATTAACACGTCAACGGGGGTGAAATCATTTAACAAAGCTTGCCTGGAAATTTTAAAATAGGTTTCCGGGCAAGTTTTATTGTTTTGTGCCCAATATTCGGATGTTTGGGAAAGATTGATTGGCTGGATTTAGTTTTCCCCTGTCTGGTCTGGTTGGGAAAGAATAAAATAGAACGTGGAGCCTTCGCCTGGGATATTGTTGCTTTCGATGCCAACTTCTCCGTTTAGTTTTTCAATGATCCGTTTGACAATTGAAAGTCCCAGCCCGTGACCTTCGGCCCGAAGCATGTCTAAACGGGTAAACTTATTGAACAGCATGGACATTTCCTCCGGTGAAAGACCCTTGCCGTTATCTTTGATCCAAAATTTTACACGATGGTCGGGGAGAGCCTCACTTCCCAGTTTTATTACCGGGGGTGTTCCTCCATATTTTAGGGCGTTGCTGATGTAGTTGATCCAAACCTCTTCGAGCCAGGCTTCGTAGCCCAAAGCATCGGGCCATGATTCCGGGATATCGAGCAGCGCGTTGGCGTCATTAATCATGTTTTTTAGCCGGAAAATTGACTCGCGAACCACTTTTTGCATGTTTACCGCTACGGGCTTTATTTCCTGCTGCCTTACTGAAGCCATGACGAGCAGTTCGCTGGTGACATACATGGTTTTGGTGGCCGAAAGGTTGATGAGTTCGTTGATCTCGAGCAAATCGTCTTTGGATAGGCTGTCGATGCCCGACTTGATCAGGCTGCTGGCCGAAACAATGGCTCCAAGCATGTTTTTTAAATCGTGCGCAACAGTATGCGAAAAGGCGTCGAGGTCAACAATCAGTTTCTCTTTTTCACTGATCTCAGTGGTCAGTCTAATATTGGCTTCCTTGATTTTTTCTTCAGATTGGACATGTTGGGTAATGTCATTCATCAAAATCAGCCAGCCATTAGGGTTTTTATAGTTGTCACGCAGAGACGTGGACAGTAAATTGAAGTACCGGATCTCTCCATCGATTTCTTTCGAAATCTGGGTCTGGTAATTGTCTTGCTTTGTTATTTTTTCAATGAGCTCTTTTCTCGCAGGAATAACTTTCTCGATGAATAACCCATTCAGTTCTTTTTCCTGCGAATTGATAATTCTCTTCATGACAGGATTGTAGTCTGCAATCCGCAACGATTTGTCAATAACCATGATGGCTTCCGGGAGAATGTCAATCAGTTGGTTTCGGGCAAAAGGAACAAGGTCGAACAACCGGAATTGAGAGATGCTAATGGCAATCAGTATCCCGGTGAGTAGGAATGAAAAGGGAGTCCAGTCAAATCCGGGAATCGGATTGATCTGGAAAATATAGATTATATTGCCGGTTAGCGGCAACAGCGATGCAAAGAATAATATGCCGGCTTGTTGTTTGAAAAAATCAGAAAGCTTGAAGTAACTCCTGAAAATGTTAACGATCCCGGTTGTCAGGGTGATGTAGGTGAGGGCGGCAAATATCCAGAAAAGCGGGCCGTAAACGTAGTCGGTGGCATGAGATACAGGATCAACGGAATAGCTTATCCAGTGAAGGTGGTGAAGATCGTTGGTGAATGGCGGTAAAATGAAAAATGTGGCTACCGAAAACAGGATGATTAAGTATTTTTTTTGCAATAACCAGTGGCTGCCAAAAAATGCCAGTGAAAAAAGCAGAAAAGAAACGGGACAATAAACAATTCCGAAGTAAGAAAATTTCGACCAAAGGATTTTTGTTTCAATGTGGTTGGCCGAATATTCGAAAGCATACGTGAAAGCCCATATTGAAGACGCAAGTTGCCAGATAAGCCAAAATTTAACGCCCGGATTTTTTCTGTAGCGAAGGAGGAACGAGAAGGTAATAATCCCTATTAATCCGCCAACTAAAAGAAGTATGAAAAGCGGTGAAATAGTGTAGTTTGACATGATTATCCCTAGCGTATTCATGCACAATAGCTTTTAGTTCGCACTTGCGATGTTTTAATAGCAGTAAAGATAATTTTTTTTCAAGAAAATGAATAAGATCATATTTTTTTATGATCTGTTCGCACTTGTTTTTGATTTCAGTTTATATGCCCGGATTCATCAGGTGTTCAATCATTATTTTTGTCCCGATGAATATAAGAATCAGTCCTCCAAGAATTTCGGCGTATCGGTTGATCTTGGGGCCGGTCTTCTTGCCCAGCAGTATGCCCAGCATGGATGCGATGAAGGTAACAGCTCCAATGATAATTACCGCAATCAGGATTTTTTCGAGCATGGTGGCAAAACTAAAGCCAACCGCAAGCGCATCGATACTTGTAGCCAGCGAAAGCACCAGGATAACTTTAAGGTGCAATGGGTTTTTTATCTCGCGCGATTCGGAACTGATAAAGCTTTCGATGATCATTTTCCCGCCAATAATAGTAAGCAATCCGAATGCAATCCAGTGGTCGATGGGTTCGATCAATGATTTGATACTATTGCCCACCAGCCAGCCGATCAGAGGCATGACCGACTGAAACAGTGCCAGAAATATGGCGATTTTTGCAGCCTGAATGAAACGGATGTGCGGAAGTGTTAATCCGCTGCAAACCGATACTGCGAAAGAATCAAAGGATAGGCCAATAGCCAAAAGAAAGACAGTCAAAATTTCCATTTGTCAAGAATTGTGCGGCAAAACTATAAAATGTTTTGCTTCGGAAAAATAATCGGCAAGGTTGAAGGTCCGGGAAGTGGAAGATTTTGTTATTAAAATGAAAGGACGAAGAATGAACTTGATTGTTCATCCTTCGTCCTTTCATGAAAAGTAGCTTGGATCGTTTAGAACCCAAGCAGATTCATGATTTTTTTTGGGATGTCGGTATTTTCCATGATCCCGGTGAAATTTTCAGCGCCGGGGCCATAGGCAAACACCGGCACCATCGTTCCGGTATGACCACCGGTTGGAAATGCGGCCTTGACCATCCCGGTCTGCATATCTCCGTTAACAATTGCCATTCCACCTGTTTCATGATCCGCAGTGACGACAATGAGCGTTTCTCCGTCATTGGCCGCGAATTCAAGTGCTTTTCCTATGGCTCGGTCAAAATCGAGCATTTCGTTTACCACATAGATGGTGTTGTTCTGGTGGCCTCCCCAGTCTATTTCAGAACCTTCAACCATGATAAAAAAGCCCTTTTTATTCTGATTAAGGATGTTCAACGCGGTTTGGGTTGCCAGGGGCAGGTCCATTTTTCGTTTCGGATAGGGTTCGTTGTGCTCATTGGCAGTTAATCCGGCCAGCTTGCCCGATTTTACCTGCGCAATTTCATTCATGTTGCGGAGTACCTGATAATCTTTCTGCTGAAGTTCTTTGGTTAGGTCTCTTTTGTCTTTTCTTTCTGCGAAATGCTTATAACCCCCGCCGATAAAAACATCGATGTCGGTTTTTAGAAAATCGGCGGCAATTTCTTCGTATGTTGCGCGATTGTCACAGTGGGCAATGTACGAAGCCGGTGTTGCATGGGTAATTGCTGAAGTAGAAACCAGCCCGGTTGACATTCCCTTGTCTTCAGCCATTTCAAGGATTGTTTTTACAGCGACAGTGTCCTTGTTCACACCAATAGCCCCGTTGTATGTTTTATATCCGGATGAAAGAGCGGTTCCTCCGGCAGCCGAGTCGGTGATGTATTTGTTGGATGATTGGGTTTTCGAGAATCCGACCTGTTTGAAGTTTTCGAGAAACAGGTGTCCCCCGTTGGCTGTCAGGCCTGCAAAAACATGAGCGACTCCCATTCCGTCGCCAATCATCATGATTACTTTTTTGGGCTTTTGGGCTTTAAACTTTTGGGTAAAGGTTTTTACTTCGTATTTCAGCCCTCCCTGGTAAATTTTGGTTGAATCTGAGGTTGAAACCGTCTTGTAATTTTCCTGACTGTATAATTGTTGAGCACCGATAAACAACAATACGGCAAACAATAATCGTAACTTCATGGGATCACTGATTTATTTGGTTTAGAATTTAGGCTCGCAAAATAAAGATTAACTGGTCTGAAATATCAGTTTGCCGCAAAAGTAAAAGAATTTGGTTTGGGAAGGAATGCAAATTTGTTAATAAATCCGAATCGGACATCAGGATTTATATTGGATTAACATGGTTTTATCGATTCGAAAATGTCTTTCAAAAGTTGGTCGAAATTCATTGAGTGGTCAGGTTTTGGCGAATACCCCAGAATGACAACAACCAGTTCACGTGATGGAATGATAAATATTCCTTGGCCGTCGTGTCCTTCGCACGAGTACATGTCTTCGGGCGCTGACGGGTATTTCTTCGATCGGTTGAGCCAGAAAAGAGAACCGTATTCGCCGTTGCTGCCGGTTGCCGGCGAAGTTGTGTATTTGACCCAGCCTTCGGGTAAAATTCGTTCTCCGTTGAAAATGCCATCCTGAAGGTATAGCAATCCGTAGCGGGCATAATCGCGGGCCGTTGCATAAATGTACGATGATCCGACCTGGGTACCCGAAGCGTCAACTTCCAGAACCGCATCGGTCATGCCAATTTTGCAAAACAGTTTTTCAAAAGCAAACCGGTAATAATCCTGATCATTCCCGATTGTTTGCCGCATCAGGTAATTCACCAGGTTGACCGATCCTGAAGAATAATACCAGCGCGTTCCGGCAGGATGTTCGGCTGGCTGATCCTCGGCAAATCGGGCAAAATCATTTTTGCAGTACAACATTACGGTTACATCCGACCGGTTGCCATAATCTTCATTCCAGCGTAATCCGCTTTGCATTTGCAGCAGATGATTGATGGTGATGTTTTTTCGCTCGTCATTTTGCCAATCCGGAAGATTGACCGGTTTGTTGATGTCCCATTTGCCTTCGCCGACCATAATTCCGGCCAGCGTGTTTGTGAAGCTTTTCGCCATCGACCAGCCCAGGAAACGGGTTTGGGCATTGAACTGCGGCTGATAGGCTTCGGCAACCGGAATGCCTTTGTGAACTACCATAAACGCAAAAGCATGGCCGCGATAACCGTCATTGTTCATCAGCCGGCTGGTGATTTGTTCCAGTTTTTTGTGATCCATACTAGTCGTGTCGCGGGGAAGGATGTTTCCCAAAGGCCATGGTATGGTGTCCTGGTTGCAGGTTTGCCGGCACATCGGGAATTTGATTTTTCTTAACTCTGTTTCATCAGCATTTCTTAGCAAAGTGGTCCCAAAACCTATTCGGTATATGGCTTTCGATTTGCGCCATAAAAACGAACTGGTTACACTCGAATCCTGAAAATTGACCTGGTTTCGGACATACTTAATAAATGAAAAATGAAGGTCCCGTGCTTCAACTTCGGCTTGCTGCCGGTTTGAGACGAAAACTGCCGAACACAGATATTTTGCCGGATAGCCGGTAATTACCGGAAGCAACGAATTGATGTAATACACACCGTATCCCGTAGCTGCAATCACTGCCGACAGAATTGCCCAAAGTATCAGCTTCTTTGTCCGTTCGAACGAGGTTGTTTTCATAGAAAGATTTTTTTAGTTGGGAAAGCTATTGTTCGATTCAATCCTGTTAAGATAGGCAATTCGTTCGAAATCTTGCAGTAAAACTTTGCGGATGATTCTTCCGGGTGCCAGTTTATTGCTTTTGATGGGTTGTTTACTTCTGTTAAAAGCCGTTAAGGATTGTTAGAACGTCCTTGTTATTGAACGTATTTTTGTACTTTTGCCTCAAGGAACGGATAACTCAATGAAACACAGTAAGCAATTCATTTTTCTGGTCTTGTTTTTATGTTCGGTCAGGCTTTTTGCACAAGAGGTGGAGGAGGTAGACCCGATGCCTGTCAAGCTGAAAGGACAAGTGCTGAACCTGGACGACGAAACTCCCGTGCCGTTTGCCTATATCCTGAATTTTCGCACTCACAGTGGTGTGACGGCCGACGATCAGGGGCGTTTTACCATGGATATGCTGAATGTTGACAGTCTGGCCATTTCTTCTCTTGGATTTTCAAAGGTGACTGTGCATATTCCGCTCAATTACAACGAAATGAATACGTTGATCCTTTATGCCAAGCCGATCCGGTTTGCCATTCCGGAGGTTAATGTGAAGGGTGAACGGAAAAAGGTAAATCTGGATGGTGTTCCAATGGGCAAGAAATTGGATATCGATCCGCAGTTACGGGGCGATGCCTACAATAAGAAACCTTCGGTATTGGCCGCGGTAGTCAGCCCTGCCAGTTTTTTGCAATATCATCTCAGCAAGAGTGAGCGTGATAAACGCGAAACCCGTAAAGCCATTGTCACCGAGAAACAATGGGAAACCTTGTCGCAGTTCTATAACAAGGAACTGGTGATGGAACTGACCGGGATGAATGAGTTACAGGCCGATTTCTTCATGATGTATATCAATGGCAAGGGATTGCTGAGCCAGGTGAAGACCGAGTACGATGTCCGCGATATGATTAAGACCCAATATAAATTGTACAAGGAAGACGGTCATTGAACAAACTTCATTATTTTTTACGACATTTGCCCAACTAATTTTAGGATAATCAAATAGGCGCATGTCTGGTCTTTTGGTTGCAAATCCTGAATGAAAAATTAGATCATTAATCCGGAAAATCAGAATAACGTTGAAAGAATCTTCAAAGAAGAAAATCGTTGTAATCAAGAAGAATCAGCCCCAGCCCGAACAGGTTTCCGACGGGCTAATTCGTCTGAATAAATACATTTCCAATTCAGGGGTCTGCTCGCGCCGTGATGCCGACCAACTCATCAAAGATGGCCTGGTGACCGTGAACGGCGAAGTGGTTACCGAGCTGGGGCATAAAGTGTCGATCAGTGACGAGGTTTGTTTCGATGGCAAACGCCTGAACCCTGAGCGAAAAGTATATCTTTTGCTTAATAAGCCCCGCGGATTCGTAACCACGCTCGATGATCCACATGCCACCCGCACCGTGATGCAACTGATTGAAAATGCCTGTCCCGAGCGCATTTATCCGGTCGGAAGGCTCGATATGCAAACCACAGGCGTGCTGTTGTTTACTAACGATGGCGAACTGGCCAAGAAACTGACACATCCCAGTTACGAAAAAGAAAAAGTGTACCACGTTCAGCTCGATAAGGATTTTCTGGCTGAAGACGCCGAAAAAATCATGAAAGGCATTGAACTTGAAGATGGTTTTATTGCTGCCGACGACATCCAAATGATCGATCAGCGTGATGGCCGGCAGGTGGGAATCGAAATTCATTCGGGGAAAAACCGGATTGTGCGCCGTATTTTCAATCATCTCGGATACCAGGTTGAAAAGCTCGATCGTGTAGTTTTTGCAGGCCTGACTAAAAAGGATCTGCCCCGTGGTCGTTACCGGTTTCTGACCCCCAGCGAAATTAATTTTTTGAAGATGAGTTGATGTAATGAATCACAGTTTCGCAGACTAATTACCCGAATCACGTTGGAAAAGGAATTTCTACAAATCATTACCGAAAACCAGGGAATTATTCACAAGGTTTGTTCCATTTATTGCGATCTGGAAGAAGACCGTCGTGATTTGTTCCAGGAAATCCTGATGCAGTTGTGGAAATCGTATCCATCGTTCAGATCCGAGTCGAAATTTACGACCTGGATGTACCGGGTGGCCCTGAATACCGCGATTACAAGCTTCAAGAAGGATAAAAAACAGCCTGAAAAGTCGGGCGTTTCGTACGAGCAACTGCCGCTTGTGGAAGAGCTCTACGATACAGGGGTGGAAGAACAGATCCGGATGCTGCACAAGGCTGTGTCGCACTTGACTGGCATCGAGAAATCGATCGTCCTGCTGTTCCTTGAAGATAAAAAATATGAAGAAATAGCCGAGATTACTGGTATTACCCAGAATTATGTGAGGGTGAAGATGAACCGTATTCGTAAAAAGTTGAAGTCGTTAATGAATATAGAAGAATAGATGGATTTAAAGGATTTGAAATCGGCGTGGAAGGTATATTCTTCTCAGGAGGTGGATAGACATCGACTAGGAAAGGAAACCATTTATGAGTTGCTGAAAAACCGGACTCAAACCCTGGTCGACCGGATTGACCGCAACATCCGCATCGGGATGGTGGTGATTTTGGCTTTTATCGCCTATGTCATTCTGGATGATCTTTACCTTGCGAATTTACTTATTCAAAAACCTCTCGAATATCCCGGCTGGCTGATCCCGCTGGATGTGGTTTCCTATGTCGTGATTTTAACTACTTACCTGTTTTTTGTCCTACGGTACTTGCGGATCAAGCGGAGTTTTTCGCCCGACACCCAACTGAAAGACTTGCTTTCGGGAATCATCAATACCCTGAAAACCTACCGGAGGCTTTTTTATCTCGCGGTTGTTATTTTGTTGATTAACATTGTCGTTAGTTTTTCGGCCGGGCTTTACATGGGGGTGCAATTGCAAACCGGGGGAACCCAGGGCGGACCCGAAACACTGGGCATTTCCAAAATTTTATCGGTGGTTGGCGTTGGTCTGCTGGTCCTGATCCCGATGGTTGCACTTACCTTTTTTCTGTTGCGTTGGGGCTTCAATAAACTATACGGACGTTATTTGGGCAAGCTGAAAGATACCCTTCAGGAACTTGACGAATCGGAAACAGCAGAATAATCAAAAATTAACTGAAGGTAAATCTGTTTGGAACGTTGTTTTTTACAGTCGGAAGCAGAAGGACGGACCTTTTGCAGAGCGTTCCATTTGAAAAGTTCGATTTATGGGAAGCAACTATATCAATAAACTCATCCAGCAAGGCGAGCATCAGACCCAGGATTTCAAATACTGCATCAGCGACTCGCGAAAAATTGCCCGGTCGCTGGTGGCTTTTGCCAATACCGATGGTGGCCGGTTGCTGATTGGGGTCAAGGATAATGGCCGTATTGCCGGGGTTCGCTCCGAAGAAGAATATTACATGGTTGAATCGGCAGCCAAAATCTACTCGAAACCACCTGTCGATTTTACCACCTGCCAACATACGGTTGAAGGAAAAACTGTGCTGGAAGTAATGGTTGAACCGAGTGCTGAAAAACCTCATTTTGCCCGCGACGAGGAAGGAAAATGGTGGGCCTATTTCAGGAAAGACGACGAAAACAGGCTGGCCAGCAAAATCATGATTGAGGTTTGGAAACGCCAGAAAAGCAAAGAGGGAATCCTGATCAATTATTCGGAAGACGAAAAGGTGCTGCTCGATTACCTCGAAAATCACGAGAAAATCTCGGTAAGCAAATATGCCCGGATTGCCCACCTGACTTACAAAAAGGCGGAGGAAATCATCATCAATTTCAGGTCGCTCAATATTTTGAAAGACGTGGTGGAAGCCACCCGGATCGATTATGCCATAAATTCGGAGTTCGACCGCGACGAATGGGAGAACAGGGGAAAGAGATAAATCTTCTGGATCTTTGCGGACTGGGAAAGGAACTTGTTTCAGCGACTTCCCCGGCTTAATCTTCGAGGTATAATTCCCTGAACCATTTTACATAGCCGTATCCAAGGAATATTTTCCAGATGTCTTTTTTGCGGATAACATCTTTTCGGATCAATCGGTAGCTGTCCAGAATTGGCCTGTAAACCAGGCAGTAGATGATCAGCAATATCAAAGGAAGGTTTCCCGATTTATTTTCGAAGATCCAGACCAGAGTAGGGATTGGAATAAGCATGGACCACAGGTAATAGATAAACAGATCTTTTGACATGGCGTTGTTTGTTTTGTATTGCAACGGATTTCCAAAGGTGAATTTACTTCTTTTTTTCAGGAAACAAACCTATACTGTCAGCTCATTGTTCAGGAATATATTCTGGCGAATGTTTTGCCTTTGACTGCACATTTTTTTTGATTTTATGGTTTCCGCTCTCGCTTTGTTAATTCATTTTCCCGGTTTCGAAGGTTTTGTCAATAAACTAATTAAATGATTATCTTTGCGCCGAATTTTAAAACCTTCATACAGAAATAAATGGCACACAAATCCGGATTTGTAAACATCATCGGAAATCCTAACGTCGGGAAATCGACTATCATGAACGTGTTGGTGGGCGAGCGGTTGTCGATCATTACCTCAAAAATGCAGACTACCCGGCACCGCATCAAAGGCATTGTCAATGGCGATGATTTTCAGATCGTTTATTCCGATACGCCCGGAATTCTGCAGCCCAATTACAAGCTACAGGAAACCATGATGAAGTTTGTAAACACAGCATTGATTGACGCCGATGTGATTCTGTATGTGACCGATGTGGTTGAGCGTCCGGGGAAAAACGAAGAATACGTTGAACGTATCAAAAGCTCGGAAGCTGCCGTGATTGTGCTGATCAACAAAATCGATCTGTCGACGCAGGAAAAGGTATTGGAACTATACAACTACTGGAAAGAACAACTCCCATTGGCCAGTGTTTATGCCATTTCGGCCACCGAAAAATTCGGAGTGGCCCAGATTTTCGACCGTATCCTTGAACTGTTGCCCGAAGGTCCGGCTTATTTCCCGAAAGATGAACTGACCGATCGCAACGAACGCTTTTTCGTGAGCGAAATCATCCGTGAAAAGATCTTGCTGACCTACGAGAAGGAAATCCCATACTCCGTAGAGGTAGAAGTTGAACAGTTTAAAGAAGAAGAAAATATACTGAACCTGATGTGCGTCATCCATGTGAACCGCGATAGTCAGAAAGGAATTATTATTGGTCATCAGGGGAAAGCGCTAAAAAAAGTAGGAACTGAAGCACGAATCGATATGGAGGAGTTTTTCCAGAAGAAAGTCTTTCTTCAGTTGTATGTAAAAGTAAACAAGGACTGGCGCGAGAAAGACCGCTCGCTGCGAGGTTTTGGATATGATATGGAATAGCCAGTATTCAGTCGCAGTCTCAGCAAACAGCAAAAAAAGTTGCGGGATACGTGTTGCGAGTTACCACAACGCGAAACCCGCACAGATAAACAGAAAGCAATTATATTAAAATCCCGTTTGTAGGGCAGAAAGAGAGAAATAAATGAGCAATATTGTAGCGATAGTAGGACGGCCAAATGTTGGCAAATCGACCCTTTTTAACCGAATCACCGAGTCGAGGAAAGCCATAGTTGACGAGATGTCGGGGGTAACCCGCGACCGTCAGTATGGGAAAGGGATCTGGAACGGGATTGATTTTTCGGTTATTGATACCGGCGGATATGCTGTGAACTCGGAAGATATTTTTGAAGAAGAAATTCGCAAACAGGTGATGATTGCCATCGAGGAAGCCGATGTGATATTGTTTGTGGTTGACGTGGAAAACGGCGTGACCGATATGGATGAAGAAGTGGCTGAGGTGCTGCGTCGTTCGACCAAAAAGGTATTCGTGGCCGTTAACAAGGTCGACAACAACATGCGGATTATCGATTCGCATGAGTTTTATTCACTTGGTCTGGGAGAATTGTATTGCATCTCGTCGATGACCGGCAGTGGAACCGGGGAATTGCTTGATGATATCGTGGCCGAATTTCCACATGAAGAGCCGGAAGAAAACGAAGAAAATGTTCCGCGCTTTGCCATTATCGGTCGCCCCAATGTGGGGAAATCGTCGTTTGTCAATGCACTGACCGGCGAAGACCGGAACATTGTCACTGATATTGCCGGAACCACCCGTGATGCTGTCCACACCCGCTATAACAAGTTTGGACACGATTTTTACCTGGTCGATACGGCTGGCTTGCGCAAACGCACCAAAGTAAAGGAAGATGTCGAGTTTTATTCAACCATGCGCTCGATCAGGACTATCGAAGACTCTGACGTTTGTATGCTGATTCTCGACGCCACCCGTGGTATGGAAGCTCAGGATGTTTCCATCTTCCACCTGATCGAACGGAACCGAAAGGGGCTGGTTATTCTGGTCAACAAGTGGGACCTGGTTGAGAAGGACAATTCGAGTACCAATACTTTTGCCAAGGCTATCAAGGAACGGATTGCTCCGTTTGTGGATGTTCCAATCCTCTTTATCTCTGCGCTGACCAAACAACGAATCCTGAAAGCGCTCGAAACAGCCGTCGAAGTGTATGAAAACCGGACGAAGAAGGTGAAAACTTCGGAGTTGAATGATGTAATGCTCAAGGCCATAGAGGCTTATCCGCCGCCATCGGTTAAGGGGAAGTTTGTGAAAATCAAATATGTCACCCAGTTGCCAAGCAAAACGCCGAGCTTTGCTTTTTTTGCCAATCTTCCGCAATACATCAAAGAGCCTTACCGTCGTTACTTGGAAAATAAAATCAGGGAAAACTTTAATTTTGCAGGTGTTCCGGTTCAGATTTTTATTCGGAAAAAATAAGATCAAATAATTGAATACAAAACCGTTTGGGTGTTTGCCTGAACGGCTTTTGATTTTTTAGGAGTCTTCACGATTCAGAAGGGCAATCTTTTCGGGTCTTCCAAGTATGTAAAGAATGTCGCCGGCTTCAAAGACAAAGCTTCCTGCCGGGTTTTCATGGATTTTATCCCCTCGTCTGACGGCAACCACGGAGAGTCCAAACATTCTGCGCAGATGAATTTCTTTCAGGGAATTTTCAGGGAATATGGGGTAGTCTGCCGCTTTTATGGCAACGATGTCAATGTCTGGAATTTCATCACTCAGGCTAAACTTGTTATTTTCTTCTTTTTCGCGGAATATGCCGTAATTATAATCCCTGATGTGCGAAACCGCTTCTTCAATTTCGCCTTTCGGGATCAGCATCTTTTTCAGTACCCGCTCAAATAAATCGATAGCTGTTTCAAATTCCTCAGGGATAACCTGATCAGCCCCCATTTGATATAAGTCCTCGATGTCGGAAACGTATTTCGATCGGACGATGATGAAAGCCCGTTTGTTTAAGTTTCTGACTCGTTCGATGATACCCAGGGCGGTAATGGCATCGCCAATACTGATGACCACGATCTCGGCCAGTTCAATGTGCGCTTTTTTGAGAATGGGAATGTTTAGCGCATCGCCATAAATGGCCATTTCTCCTTTCAACTGGCGTTTCCGAACTTCAGCCGGGTCAAAAATGATTGAAATATAAGGGAGCTTCAGGTGACTGGCCATCTTGGACAGGTTCAGCGAGCGGGAATCTTTTCCGATCAGCACCAGGTGGTTTTGCATTGTGGGTACATCAATTTCAGGAAGGGGAAATAGCCCGTTAATCAGGAACCTGGGAATTGGGAGTTTCAGCATCAGGTTGGCCGCTGGCTTGCCAATCAGGATCAGAAACGGGGATATTGCCATCGAAACAATGGTCACAGCCAGAAAAAGCTGATAAAAGTAGTCGGAGAGGATCCGGTATTCCTGACCGGTTTTGGCCAGAATAAAAGAGAACTCACCAATCTGAGCCAGTGCAAATCCTGTGACAACAGTTCCCCGGAACGTATGTCCAAGCAAGAATGCAGTTCCCCCGGCAACCAGGGTTTTGATAGCAATCACCAGCAAAACGGTTGAAAATATTAAAGTTACATGGTCGGCAACAAAGTTCAGGTTGAGTAACATGCCAATGGATACGAAAAAGAAGCTGGTGAAGGTGTCTTTAAAGGGGATCAGGTGGCTGAATGCGTTCATGCTGTATTCCGATCTGGAAATCATCAATCCGCCCAGGAAGGCTCCAAAAGCGAGCGACATCCCCAGTTCGGAGGTTAACAAAGCTACGGTCAGGCAAATCAGCATAATGCTCATCAAGAAAAGCTCCTGGTTCTTGGTCAGGGCAATCAGATGGAGCACCTTTGGCATTAACCAGCGGTTACCTACATAGACCAATGCCAGGATGCCAAGTGTTTTTATTCCCAAAGAGAGTAGTTCTTGTCCAATGTTGGCGTTGGTGTTGCTTAGCATTGGAGTCAGTAGCATGAGTGGAATCAGGATGATATCCTGGAAAATGAGAATCCCCACCACTGTTCGTCCGTAGTTTGAAGTTATTTCCCCACGATCTTGCAAGATTTTCAGTGTCAGTGCGGTGCTGCTCAAAGCAGTGAGAAAGCCCGTGAATAGTGCGGCATCCCACGACATGGAATACATGCGCGCAAACAGCATGGTTATCCCCGCGGTAAATATCAGTTGGATAAACCCTCCGAAGAAAACAATATGCCTGATTTTGATGAGATGATGGAGCGAGAATTCCAGTCCAATGGTAAACATCAATAAGATGATGCCGATTTCGGCCATGAGTTCAATCTCGTGCGGAGAACGAATAATGCCCAATAAATATGGGCCCGCGAGAATGCCGGTAAGTAAATACCCGATGATGGTCGGGATCTTCATTTTCGTGAAGATGTAATTGACTCCGGTTGCGAAGGCAAAAATGATGGCTATATCTTTTAATAAAACCAGTTCCATGTTCGAAATTTAAGGGAAAATCCTCAGAAAAACATTATAAATTCATGTTGAACAAATGCCGCCCTCGATTTTTGTTTTACTTGATATTTGGGGGGAAACAAAAAGGGCATTGGATCTCACCCCATGCCCTTTATAGTTTTTTAAGTCAGACAGAACGTCTAATGTCAAAAAACCAAAACAAACTTATGAAAAAAAATTCCGCAATACATTTATATAACAGTTGACAGCAAAAATACCCTTAGCCTGATTTATGGGTTTCTTTTCGATTTGTGGGTTTTTAACTTCTTTTAACAAAGCGGGCCGTTTTTGTGACTGATTTACTTCTAAAAGATAGACGTTAGGGATAAAGAGCCGGTATTAATTAGCTAATTTTGAAGAACTCTCAATTGTATTGTTAAGATATCATTCAAAAAATATTGACGGATGGAACTGAATAAATTTATTTTTACCGGGATAGCTGTTTCTTCTGCCTTTTCAATGGGAAATTTGGCCGTTGCCGGACCGAAACCCACGCTCAAACCTAATATCGTATACATTTTGGCTGATGACCTGGGATACGGCGACTTAAGCTGTTATGGACAGAAAAAATTCAAAACCCCTCATATCGATCAGTTGGCAAAAGACGGCATGCTTTTTACCCGGCACTATGCAGGGTGCGCTGTTTGTGCTCCGTCCCGTTCTTCATTAATGACTGGTCAGGATACCGGGCATACTCCTATCAGGGGCAATAAAGGATGGAACCCCGAAGGTCAGTATCCGATTCCTGCAAGTTCTTTTACTGTTGCCGAGATGTTAAAACAAGCCGGATACTCTACCGGAGCCTTTGGTAAGTGGGGGCTTGGGTTCATTGGTACCGAAGGCGATCCGAATAAACAGGGATTTGATGAATTCTTTGGATTTAATTGCCAATCCCTGGCACACAATTACTTCCCTGAATATTTATGGCACAACGATCAAACGGTTTTCCTGAAAGGAAATTCAGGGAATCAGTTTAACGAATATGCACCAAAGCTGATTCACGAACAGGCTCTCGGGTTTATAGAAAAGAATAATCCCAAACGGACGGGAAAACCATTCTTCCTGTTTTACCCAACCACTATTCCTCATGCTGAATTGTTGTTGCCCGAGGAAAACCTGAACGAATTCCGGGGAAAATATTTGCCCGAAAAAGAGTTTAAAGGAGCAGATCCGGGTTCTCCCAACTTCAGGAAAGGGGCGTACGGTACCCAGAAGGAATCACATGCAGCTTTTGCGGCGATGGTGACTTTGCTCGATAAACAGGTCGGCGAAGTGGTTGCAAAACTGAAAGAGTTGGGATTGGATAAAAATACCATTATCATCTTTTCGTCAGACAATGGGCCTCATCTCGAAGGCGGGGCTGATCCTGATTATTTCGACAGTAATGGTCCTCTGAAGGGCTACAAACGCGATTTATATGAAGGTGGAATCCGAGAACCGATGATTGCCTGCTGGCCGGGTACAATCAAAGCCGGGTCGGTGAGTGATCATGTTTCGGCCTTTTGGGATGTGATGCCAACGCTGGCCGAAATTGCAGGAGTTCAGGCACCCAAAAATATTGAAGGGATTTCATTCTACTCTTGCCTTACAGGTAAAGGCATCCAACAGCAACATAAAACATTATACTGGGAGTTCCATGAAATGAACGGCCGGCAGGCTTTACGTATGGGCGATTGGAAATTGGTCAGGTATCAGGTTTTTATTCCGGAGAAAACGACCACCGAACTTTATAACCTGACCACCGATGTTGGGGAAGAAAAGAATGTCGTAGCCCAACATCCTGAAATAGTTAAAGAGATGCTCGAAATTCTTAGCCAATCGAGGGTCGATTCTGAAGCTTTCCCTTTTAAAAAATCAAACGATAAGTAGAAATAAGAACGGCCAGCGTTGGGGATGCTGGCCGTTCTTATTTCTATTTCAGTTCAAAATCCGATTCAAATACTTCGACCAGCTTGCGCCAGCTACCGTCGTTCACGCTCCTGAATTTTCGTGATTTAAATTGATCCTGGTCAACTGGTTCAATCCAGACCGAAGTGTATTTCGAATAAATCTCTTTTTCTTCGTAAGGCAAAACTACCGAAACCGAGCCAATCACCTTGTAGTCCTCCCACCCGTCTTCATGAGTTTCAATGTTCTGATTGTCGTAATACACCTTTAAGGCGAAGTCACAGTTGTTATCTATCACGATTCGGTAATTCATGTCCTCATCCATGCGGCACTGAATGGCAGAGAACAGAAAAACAAGTAGTAAAAACATTCGGAAGAATGGAAATCTGATCGGAAATCTGGTTTTCATAGCAATCGGTAGTTTGAATGGTAAGACGATTTTGTTTGCTGAAAGTTACTCAAAATCTATGCCTGAATTGATAAAAACAAAAAGACTGTCTGGGATGGACAGTCTTTTTGTTTTTATCAGATGATGATATATTATTTCAAGCTTGCAATCTGGTCTTCCAGCACTTTGATTTTGGCTTCGGCATCGGCTTGTTTGGCGCGTTCGGTAGCCACAACAGCTTCGGGGGCGCTGCTTACAAAGCGCTCGTTGCTTAGTTTTTTCATTACCGAAGCAAGGAAACCTTTGGTGTAATCCAGTTCAGCCTGAAGTTTTTTCAGCTCTTCTTCCACATCAATGGTTGCGCCAAGAGGAACATAGAAAGTGGTTGATTTTACTACAAAAGAGGCTGTCTGCTTCATTTGCTCAAAAAATATATCTAGATTAACCTGAGGAGAATTTGATCCCCCCATTGCCCAGAATGCTTTAGCCCCTTCTGCTGGAAAGATACGCAATGATAGATTCCCCATTTTTTCCAATATTGGATTAAATTTAACATCATATCCTTTATCTCCAGGAATTACTGTTAATTCCAAACAATCTTTATTCGGAATGTTGTTTTTGGTTCGAATCGTGCGCAATCCGGCAATAGCTTCTTTTACATCTTCGAAGCGGCTGATCATGTCTTCGTCGTAGCCGGTCGATTTTGGCCAGGCCGAAATCATGATACTTTCACCCTGTTTGCGCTCTTTCAGCAACTGCCATATTTCTTCGGAAACAAACGGCATAAACGGATGCAGGAAGCGCAGCACATCGTCGAAAATGTCGATCAGCTCTTCGTATGTTTTGCCGTCGATGGGTTGCTGGTAGGCAGGTTTCACCATTTCGAGCAACCAGCCCGAGAACTCGTCGCGAACGGTGGTATAAACACTCATCAGCGCATCCGAGATTCGGAATTTGTCGAAATGATCGTCGGTTTGTTCCACAATCTGGCTGAACTTTTCGCGGAACCAGGCAATAGCCAGTTTTGAGTGTTCGGGCTGCGGGATTTTGTTGTCCACTTCCCAGCCGTTCACCAAACGGAACGAGTTCCAGATTTTGGTTACGAAACTAGCGCCCTGCTGTGGCAAACTTTCGTCGAACAGCAAATCGCCACCGGCAGGCGAGCAAAGCAACATGCCCACGCGAACACCGTCGGCGCCATAAGTGGCA
>CAZAVU010000012.1:69069-76576 GCA_964488805.1 uncultured Odoribacter sp.
CCCCGTGAAATAGACATTTTTGAACGGGAACTGATCGCGGTATTCGTAACCGGTGATAATCATTCGGGCCACCCAGAAGAAAATGATATCCGGAGCAGTCACCAGATCGTTGGTTGGGTAATAATATTGAATTTCCTTGTTTTCAGGATCGCGAACACCGTCGAAAACCGAGATTGGCCACAACCAGCTTGAGAACCAGGTGTCCAGAACATCTTCATCCTGATGCAGGTCGGCCATTGTCAACGTGGCATTTCCGGTTTTTTCTTTCGCCAGAGCCAGCGCTTTTTCGTCGGTTTCAGCAACTACGAAACCACCGTCAGCCAGGTAATACACCGGAATGCGGTGACCCCACCACAACTGGCGGCTGATACACCAGTCCTTGATGTTTTCCATCCAGTGACGGTAAATATTTTTGAATTTTGGCGGGTGGAACATGATCGTGTCGTCCATCACATTGGCCAAAGCCGGCTTCACCAGTTCTTCCATTTTCAGGAACCATTGAGCCGACAATTTGGGCTCAATTGGCACGTGTGTACGTTCGGAGAAACCTACTTTATTGGTATAATCTTCCACTTTGGCCACATTTCCGGCGGCTTCCAGTTCAGGCATAATCTTTTCGCGCACAACCATGCGGTCTTCGCCCACAAACAAACCAGCTTTTTCGCTCAAAGTGCCGTCGTCGTTGAAAATGTCGATGCTCGGCAGGTTGAAACGCAGCCCGATTTCGTAGTCGTTCACGTCATGAGCAGGCGTAATCTTCAAACATCCGGTACCGAATTCCATATCCACGTATTCGTCTTCGATGATCGGGATTGAACGATTGATCAGCGGAACCAAAACGCGTTTGCCTTTCAGGTGCGTAAAGCGCGGATCGTTCGGGTTTACGCAAACGGCCGTATCGCCCAAAATCGTTTCAGGACGGGTTGTTGCGATGGTGACATAAAGCCCCCCATCCCCCGAAGGGGGAGTTTGGAGTGCCTTTAATATGCTTTCGAGCACTAGGTCTATATTGCCTAGAACTTCTTCGTTGGCAAAGCGAATTACACGGTAGCCTAGACTTTCCAAGATTTCGGTCCGTAGTTTGTCAGCCTCCTGAATTTCTGGTTTGCTGTGATATCCGCCATCAATTTCTACAATAAGATTTTCTTTCAGGCAAACAAAATCAACAATAAACTCGTCGATAATATGTTGCCTCCTGAATTTATATCCTTCTAATTTTTTCCCACTCAAACATTCCCAAAGAATAATTTCAGTATCTGTCGATTGTTTCTTTCTTTCTTCGGCCAGTTCTTTCAATAAATGATAGGAAGAATCTCTTGCCGTTTGATAGTGGGGTTTCTTCTCTCCCCCTTGGGGGGAGTTGAAGGGGGCTTCTTCGTCAATTTTATATTTCAGGTAATACAGTTTCGACTGTACTTCCTTAAAAATTACTTCTTCGTCGGACAAAGCCGTTTTGGCTGCCGGGTCCCAGTTTACCATGCGCACACCACGGTAAATCAATCCTTTGTTGTACAAATCGACAAAAACGTTGATTACCGAAACGCTTCGAGGCTCGTCCATGGTGAAAGCCGTGCGATCCCAGTCACACGAGGCGCCCAGTTTTTTCAACTGTTCGAGGATGATTCCGCCATGTTTGTGTGTCCATTCCCAGGCATGACCCAGGAATTCGTCACGGCTCAAATCGAACTTCGAAATGCCCTGATCTTTCAGTTTTCCCACCACTTTGGCTTCGGTAGCAATCGAAGCATGGTCGGTTCCCGGCACCCAGCAGGCATTCTTGCCCAACATGCGGGCACGGCGGGTTAAAATATCCTGAATGGTATTGTTGAGCATGTGCCCCATGTGCAGCACACCCGTGACGTTTGGCGGAGGAATGACAATGGTGTAAGGTTCTCTTTCATCAGGTTCAGAATGAAAAAACTTGTTTTCCATCCAGTATTTGTACCATTTGTCTTCAACTTCGGCAGGGTTGTACTTACTTGGGATTTCCATTTCTTGGTATTTTATTGAGTATTTACTGTTTTGCGTTTTAACAAAGCTGCAAAAATAGGAAAAATATGCTTTTTAATGGAAGAAAACATACAGACGAAAATAAGGGATCCGATCTTTCTAAAAAGATCGGATCCCTTTCCTCAAGAAGTCGGTTGTGTGATATAGAAAAGCCGGAGTCATTAGCTCCGGCTTTTCGAATTCTTAAAAAACAAAACCCCGTTTTACCGGGGTTTCTTTCAGGATTAAAGTACTGTATGAACATCGTGATAAGGAAGGTCAAAGGCTTCAGCAACGCCTTTGTAAACGACCTTTCCATCGACTACGTTCAACCCTTTCTTTAAAGGTTCACTTTCCACACAAGCCTTTTTCCACCCCTTGTTGGCTATTTGTATGGCATATGGCAGCGTGGCATTTGTCAATGCCAGAGTTGAAGTGCGTGGGACAGCGCCCGGCATGTTGGCAACGCAATAGTGGATCACATTGTCGATTACAAACGTCGGGTGATCGTGCGTAGTGGGCACAGTGGTTTCGAAACAACCGCCCTGATCAACGGCTACGTCGACCAAAACAGTGCCGGGTTTCATGGTTGGGATCATGTCGCGGGTAACCAGTTTGGGAGTAATAGCTCCAGGAATAAGCACGGCGCCAATGATTAAATCGTGGGTGCGAACCATTTCGCGGATGTTATACTCGTTGCTCATCAGGGTTTTTACATTTTTCGGCATGATGTCGTCGAGATGACGCAGACGTTTCAGGCTTAAATCGACGATGGTGACATCGGCGCCCAGACCTCCGGCCATTTTAGCAGCTTCGGTACCTACGATACCTCCACCAATAATCAGCACTTTCGCAGGTGGAACGCCGGGAACGCCACCCAGCAATACCCCATAGCCGCCGAATGTTTTTTCAAGATATTTGGCGCCTTCCTGGATCGACATCCGTCCGGCAACTTCCGACATCGGGACCAGCAACGGCAACGAATGATCGGGCAGTTCAACGGTTTCGTATGCCAGACATACGGCTTTGCTTGCAATCATGGCCTTTGTCAAAGGCTCGCACGAAGCAAAGTGGAAGTAGGTATACAGGATCTGTCCTTCCTTGATCAGCTTGTATTCCGATTCAATAGGCTCTTTTACTTTGATGATCATATCTGCAATGGCATACACTTCTTCGATCGTTGGAAGAACTTTGGCTCCGGCTTTAATGTAATCATCATCACTAAAACCACTTCCTAAACCGGCCGTCGCTTGCAAATAAACGGTATGACCACATTTTACCAACTCGGCTGCGCCTGCAGGAGTTAACGCAACTCTATTTTCGTTGTTTTTAATTTCTTTTGGAACTCCGATTAGCATTGTTTTATGAATTTTATTGTTTCTTTGGTTCAAAATTAGGTGTTAAGGTTTTCGGAAAACATGATAAAAAACAAGGAATTGTGTTTAACTGGGAAAATCTGTCATACAGGTTTTAAATAATATTGTAGAAATTGGGGCGAATGTCTTTTAATTTAAAAGTTATTGAGTTGTTAAGATTTCACATTAAACCAAAACCTGACGCTTTAATTTAAGATTGATAATCGTATATTTGTCGGCTTATCGACATTATTTTTTTTACAACATGCCAAAAACATCGGAACGTGGTAATTTGATGCCGGATTCGCCTATTCGGAAACTGGTTCCTTTGGCCGATAAAGCCAAGGAAATGGGGCGGAAAGTGTATCACCTGAACATTGGGCAGCCTGACTTGCCAACTCCGGATAATGCGCTGGAAGCTATCCGGAACATTGATCGTAAGATCCTGGAGTATTCTCCAAGTGAAGGAATCAGATCATTGCGTGAGAAGCTGGCGGCGTACTACCATACGTTTAAAATCGACGTTGCGGCTGAAGATATTATCATCACTTCCGGAGGTTCGGAAGCGGTTACTTTTGCCTTTTTGGCCTGTCTTGATCCGGGCGATGAAATCATCGTTCCTGAACCGGCTTATGCCAATTACACCGCTTTTGCCATTCTGGCCGGAGCGGTTATCAAATCTATCCCATCGAGAATTGAAGAGGGATTTGCCCTTCCGCCGATTCAGGAATTTGAAAAACTGATCACCCCGCGTACCAAGGGAATCATGATCTGTAACCCGAATAACCCAACCGGTTATTTGTACACCCGCAGTGAAATGACCCAAATTCGCGATTTGATCAAAAAATACGATCTGTATTTGTTCTCTGACGAAGTGTACCGCGAATTTTGCTATACGGGAGCCCCGTATATTTCGGCTTTTCACCTGAAAGGAATCGAGCAGAATGTGGTGCTTATCGATTCGGTTTCGAAACGGTACAGCGAATGCGGCATCCGCGTTGGAGCCCTGATTACCAAGAATAAGGCCCTGAAAAGAAATGTGATGAAATTCTGTCAGGCCAGGTTAAGCCCACCACTTATCGGGCAGATTGCAGCTGAAGCATCACTCGAAAATAATCATGAGTACATGCTCGACACTTACGATGAATATGTTGAGCGCCGCAAATTCCTGATCGACGGGCTGAACCGGATCAATGGCGTTTATTCGCCGATCCCGATGGGGGCTTTTTATACGGTTGCCCGCCTTCCGGTTGACGATACCGACGAGTTTTGCGCCTGGTTGCTGAGTGATTTTGAATATGAAAATCAGACCATTTTTATGGCTCCGGCTTCCGGTTTTTACACCACTCCGGGCTACGGGAAAGATGAAGTCCGTCTTGCCTATGTCTTGAAAAAGGAAGATCTGGCTATGGCATTGAAAATTCTGGAAGAAGCGCTGAAAGTTTATCCCGGAAGTAAAGTAAGGCAAGTGCCACCTGCTGAATAACTGCAACTTATTGATGTTTGCCACAATATTCAAAGCGTTTGGATTAATTTCCAGACGCTTTTTTAATTTCCGGTATCCCGGTTGTGCTACAAATTAATTGATGCCAGCATTTCCTTGAAAGCACTTTTGTAGTTTTCGCCCACCGGAACAAATGCTTTCCCGATTACAATGCGGCTGCGCTGAATGGAGTCGATTTTTTGCAACGCCACAATAAACGAACGGTGAACCCTCACAAAACGGTTGGCCGGCAAGATCTCCTGAAGTTTTTTCAGGCTGTTGAGCGTTAAAATGGTTTTACCCGGCATGTGGATTTTGATGTAATCTTTCAGCCCTTCGATATAAAGGATGTCGTTTAAATTGACCTTTATGGTGTTGTAGCCGGTTTTTACCATGATGAAATCGGGCTGGTTTTCTTTTTCGGGGATGCCTGTTGCCCGTTCTGTTTTGGCGAAACCCGTATTCTGGTTGTAGGCTTTGTTTACCGCCTTCAGGAAACGATCGAACATGATTGGTTTAAGCAGGAAATCGGTAATTTCCAGGTCGTAGCCAACCAGTGCATATTTTTCATGGGCGGTGGTGAATATGATCTGTGGCTTCGACTGCAGGCATTTGACGAATTCAATTCCGCTTACATGGGGAAGCTCGACATCCAGAAAAATCACATCGACCTTGTTTTTCTGAAGATAACCAAGTCCTTCGATTGGATTGGTAAATGTTTTTTCCAACTTCAGGAATGGAATCTTTTCAATGTAATCCTTTAAAAGATCAAGGGCCAGGGGTTCGTCGTCAATTGCAATGCAGTTCATTGGTTCTGAGTTTCATTGAAAGATTTAGTTCGTATTGTTTTCCCTTTCGGGCACTTTCTAGTCGGTAGTTTCCGGGATAGCACAATTCCAATCTTCGGATCACGTTGTTCATGCCAATTCCCATACTTTCTTTCTTTTCTGAATTATCGGGGAAAACCGGATTGTTTATAAGCACATTCAGCCAGTTCGTTTCCATACGCAAATGAATGGAAATGACTGATTTTTCGCCAGCGGCTGAGCCATGTTTGAAGGCATTCTCAACCAAAGGGTTCAGGATAAACGGTTCGATGCAGTGCTCTTCGGATATGTTTTCAGCTACAAAATTAACTGAGACTGAATTTTTGGTCCATAATTTCTGAAGGCTGATATAGTCTTCGATCAGGGCGATTTCGTGTGAAAGCGGGATTTCCTGTCGTGGATTTTCACGAAGCATATAGCGCAGAATGGAGGATAGCCTTGCAATGGCTTCGGAGGTCTGGTCCGATTTTCGGTGAGCCAGCGAATGGATGTTATTCAGTGCGTTGAACAAAAAATGCGGATTTACCTGTTGCCTCAAATTTGTCAGTTCCGCTTCCTGCTCTTTGCTTTTAAGCTGTTGATCCTGATGTTCTGTATCTCTTGATTGCCGGAGAACCCTGATTAATGAAGAGAACGAGATGACTGCGGTCATCAAAAGAATCGTTTCCCGAAAATGCTGAATTGCGGAACTTTGGACTGAGATTTTGTGGATTGGTAAACTGGCAATCACAGAGAATAAAAAGGCAATGATCAGGACAGCAGCTAAAAACGCGCCATGCTTTTTATGTAAAATATAAACCGGAGTCAGAAAGAAGTAGTTAAGATAAAAAAGGAAGATGCCAAAGGCAAGCAGTAGTCCGGTTCCTGGCAACGACTGGTCATCCATCCACAGGAAAATAGCAAACAACATCACCCATCCTGCGAGGTGAATGCCCGCAGTCAGCCATTGTTTCGGATGGATGTATTGGTTCGGTTGAACGGAATTGTTGTTGTGCGTCATAAATTTTTACCAAGTCCTGTTGTTGAGCTGTAAAATGCCGTTATTGCGATTAAAATCAGTATTTTACAGGTGATGTTGTCAGAGGCAAATTTACCTTAATTTTTTTATCAGAAAAATTAGTCGTCTTCGGGAGCAAATATCAAAAAATAACAGAGTTTAGGCTAGTTAATTCGTCAATAAAAAAGTTAAAGAATACTAAGACGGGTGATTGCAACCATTCATTGAAACTTTCCATACCTGAATATGGAGATTTGTTACATGTCAATCCTGATCGCTTCGGCCGGTTTATACTTCAGCGCTTTGCGGGCCGGATAAACCGAGGCGATGAGGCCGGTGACCAGAACGAGCATTACAATCACAAAAACCATTTCAAATTCCACTTCCGGATAAACGAGTGCGCTGTAGCCCATGTCTTCCAGTCCTTTGGCATAAAACGACAAGTCGATGCCGGTTTTTTTTGTTGCCAGCGTAACCAATATTCCGAGAAGAATGCCGACAAACCCGCCGGTGAGCGTCAGCAGAACCGTTTCGAGCATCAGCATCCAGAATACGCGGAACTTGCTCATGCCCACGGCCATCAGCATCCCGATTTCCTTCACGCGTTCCATCACGGCCATCAGCATGGTGTTAACGATGCCAAATCCCAGAGCTAACAAGATGATGATGATAAAGAAATAAATGTAAATATTGCCGTATTCGTTGAGGAGTCCCAGTTCAGGAGCCATTTGTTTCCAGCTTTGCACCAACAGGTTGTTGTATTTTTTGGCCAGAAATGCAGTGTTTTCTTCAAGCCGGTCGTGATTTTTCAGATGAACTACAATTTCGTGCGCGGTGCTTTCGTCAAGTTGGGTAA